>DASYGV010000035.1:0-2389 GCA_035999335.1 Thermoanaerobaculia bacterium
GCTTTTATTTGGAGTACATCCTTGCGCGTTGCCTTCGCTGAGAAAACTATGCTAAAAGCGATGCCATCGGGATCAATATGAAGACCTCCAGTCGGACAGCGCGTTCGTTGGGGGAACCGTGTTGTTCTCGCGGACTCGGAAGGGGGTCGATTCTCAACGCACTTCGTAGTTTCTACCCATCAAGCGGGGGCAGGGTCGCGGCCCCCCGCACGTGACATCCGCTGCGGCAAACGTCGTCGTTCATCTGGCAACAACCGTTAGGAGATCAAGGTTTCATGGACACTTTCAACGATAAGTCCCTCAACTGCGCCGACTGCGGACAGGAGTTCATCTTCAGCCGCAACGAACAGGCTTTCTATGCGGAGCGCGGATTCACGAACGAGCCGAAGCGCTGCAAGAACTGCCGCGACAAACGCAAGACGTCCCGCGACGGCAACGGTGGGTCCGAAGGCCGCTCCCGCCAGATGGTGAGCGTCACCTGCGACAGCTGCGGAATCCCGACCGAGGTGCCGTTCACACCGGTCAGCGGGAAACCGGTGTACTGCCGCGATTGTTACAACCAACGCCGCTCGAACAGCCGCCCCTCGAGCTGGGCGTAACCCTTCCATCCAAGATAATCGACCCTTCCAAGCCGGCGCTTCGCGCCGGCTTTTTGTTTGCGTTTGTCTCCCGCCAACCGCCAACTGCCAACCGCCAACCTGCGTTATCATCCGCGCCGCTTGACTCGCCCCACCCCTCCTGCTGTCGATTCCGTCCTCGATCTCATCGGCCAGACGCCGATGGTGCGCCTGCGTCGTATCCCCGAGCCTGACGACGCCGAGATCTTCGTGAAGCTCGAGTTTCTCAATCCCGGTCTGTCCGTGAAGGACCGCATCGGCATCGGCATGATCGAGCGTGCAGAGCGCGACGGTCTGCTGAAACCGGGCGGCACGATCATCGAGCCGACCGCGGGCAACACCGGCGTCGGCCTCGCTCTCGTCGGCGTGCAGAAGGGTTATCGCGTCATCCTCTGCGTCCCCGAGAACTTCTCCATCGAGAAGCGCGAGGTGATGAAGGCCCTGGGCGGCGAAGTCGTCCTCACGCCGAAGGACCTCGGCATGAAGGCCGCGATCGCGAAAGCGCAGGAGCTGGCGTCCACGATCGAAGGCGCGTACGTCCCGCAGCAGTTCGCGAACCCGTCCAACACCGAGTCGCACTACGAGACCACCGGCCCGGAGGTCTTCGAGCAGATGGAAGGCCGTGTCGACGCCTGGGTTGCGGGTGCGGGCACGGGCGGTACGTTCACCGGCGTCGCGAGATACCTGCGCGAACGCCTGCCGAATGTCGAGTGTTACATCGTCGAGCCGCAGGGATCGATCCTCAAGGGCGGCGAAGCAGGTCCGCACGAGGTGGAAGGCATCGGCGCGTCGTCGTTCGTTCCTCCGGTTCTCGACATGTCGCTGGCGACGGACGTGATCCGCGTCGACGACGATCCCGCATTCGACATGGTCGCGCGTCTCGCGAAAGAAGAAGGCATCCTCGGCGCCTCCTCGGCCGGCGCGAACGTCACCGCCGCACTCGAAGTCGCGCGCCGCCTCGGCCGCGGCAAGCGCGTCGTCACCCTCATCCCCGACGCCAGCGAGCGGTACATGTCCAAAGGCGTTTACTCGCGCTGGCGCAAGGAGTCCTGATCATGGGTTTTTCCACCGACTGCATTCACGCCGGACAAGAGCCGGAGCCGCACACCGGCGCCGTCACGATTCCGATCTATCAGACCTCGACGTACGTCCAGCCCGAGCTCGGCCGCCACAAAGGCTACGAATACGCGCGGACGCAGAACCCGACGCGCTCCGCACTCGAGGCGAACCTGGCCGCGCTGGAAAAAGGGAAGCACGGGCACTGCTTCGCCTCCGGGATGTCGGCCACGGACACGGTCTTCCGTCTGCTGAAGTCGGGCGATCACGTCGTCGCGGGCGAGAACATGTACGGCGGCTCGTACCGCCTGTTCAGCCGTGTGCTGGGGAAGTTCGGACTCGAGTTCACGTACGTGGACACGTCGAATGTCGACAACGTGCGCAGCGCGCTGAAGTCGAATACGCGCCTCGTGTTTCTCGAGACGCCGACGAATCCGATGATGACGGTGACGGACCTCGCGGCGTGCGCGGACGTCGCGCACGAGCGCGGCGCGCTGGTGGTCGTCGACAACACGTTCTGCTCGCCGTGGCTGCAGAAGCCGATCGAGTTGGGCGCGGACATCGTCGTGCACTCGACGACGAAGTTCCTCAACGGGCACTCGGATTCGGTGGGCGGTGCGGTGATCTCGAACCGCGACGACATCGGCGAACAGATCGGGTTTCTGCAGAACGCGGTCGGCGCGATCCTGTCGCCGTTCGATTCCTGGCTCGTGCTT
>DASYGV010000036.1:0-2769 GCA_035999335.1 Thermoanaerobaculia bacterium
CGATCGAAGAGACCGCGGGTCTCGTCGACGCTGCCGGAGGCCGCGGGATCGCGGTCCGTGTCGACCATCTCGTGCCCGATGAAGTGCGCGCTCTGGTCGATCGCATTCGCGACGAACAGGGCGCTCTGCACATCCTCGTCAACGACATCTTCGGCCTCACGAAGATAGAGTGGAACAAGACGCTCTGGGAGTCCGATCTCGAATACGGACTGCACCTTTTGCGTCTGTCCGTCGACACCCACGCGATCACAAGCCACTTCGCGATCCCGCTGCTCCTCGAGACGCGCGGTGGTCTGGTCGTCGAAGTCACGGACGGGACCGATGAATACAACGCGAAGAACTACCGCGTCTCGTTCTTCTACGACCTCGCCAAGGCGGCTGTGAATCGCATGGCGTTCGCGCTGGCGCACGAACTGGGCTCGCGCGGCGCGACCGCGGTGTCGCTCACGCCGGGTTGGTTGCGTTCCGAGGCGATGCTCGACGCGTATCGCGTCACGGAGGAGAACTGGCGCGATGCGACGAAGATCCAGCCACACTTCGCGATCTCCGAGACGCCGGCGTTCGTGGGACGCGCCGTCGTCGCGCTCGCGCAGGATGCCGACCTGTCGCGCTGGAACGGACAGTCGCTCTCCAGCGGACAACTGGCGAAGATCTACGGCTTCACCGACGTTGACGGCAGTCAGCCCGACGCGTGGAGGTACGTCGTCGAAGTGCAGGATGCCGGCAAGCCCGCCGACGTGACCGGGTATCGCTGAAGGAACGCCGGCGTCCCGGCGGCTGGCCGGGCGGCGTCCTCGCCGCCCTCGCAGAACGCAGGCGCGGGACGCCTGCGGACCAGCCGGCGAGGACGCCGGCGTTCCGCGCGGTTGTTCTTTCGCCGGCTCATGCGTCCAACCAGGTGATGCCGATTCTCCGTTCACTTCGATTTGCCCTTCTCCCGATCGTGATTCTCGCCGGTGCCTGCGCGCGCATGGAGACGTCACTCCCGGCGTATCCGCCGGCGAAGCTGAAGTCTGTCGATCTCACGACCCCGCCGCCTCCTGCGCCGTGGCCGGATCCCAGTCCTCTGATGGCGGACCTCCGGTGCGGAATGTCCGTGGCCGAGGCCAATCAGGTTCTGAAGCGGATGGATTTTTCTCCGCTGCAACCGGCCGGCGGCAGTCGTTTTGTCTCACGATCGGGCCAGCGGGAGGCACGGCTGACGTTCGAAAGAGGTCTGATCGCTGGAGAAATCGAGATCGGGACGGACATCAGTGGCGGTTTCGATTGCCGCCGTCCGGTGGAGACTCCGCCGAACGGATGATCGGACTCCGAAACGAGCCATCGAGATCATTCTCGACGGAGGAAGTCGCGGCATAAAAGCGCCCCGTCGCCTCGACGACCACCTCGTGCTCCTCCGCGTTCCCGCAGGCAAAGAGTCTGCGGCAGTCGTGCCGCGGAGTGTCCGGCAGCGGCACGATCATCACCGACTGTCCGGCCATCTCCACCGAACCTTCCACCGGCTCATAGGCGTGATTGACCGGCGGTGAGCTCCCGATGCGCACCATCGTGTATCGCACCGTGATCGGATCGCCGCCGGGATTCATGAGGACCAGATTCGCGCGAGCCTGCGGCGGGTTTACGCGGACATTGAAGATCACGCCCTGCTCGCCCGGCTCGATCCAGCGGCGGCCCGGCTCGATTGTTTGGCGCGTGAAGACCAGCGACGCTTCCCGCCCGCGCACGGCGATCATCTCCGACGTCACCACCAGCGGATGCGTCGCGCGGAACGCGAACGCGCCGCTGGTGAGGAACGGCATGCAGAGACGGCGCGTCTCGCCCGGTGCGAGAGTGGTCGGGAAGAGCAGCGAGTATTCGGGGAACCTGCATCCATGCGGCTCGCTCTCGCCGATCATCGTCTCCAGCTCGAGCTCGACCAGGTGCCGATGAGGATTCGTCACGAACACTTCCGAGTACCACGACATCGTCCCGTTGGAGACGCGATTCGCGTATGCGGGAACGATGTAGAGCTCCGAGGCCGAGGCGGGGAAAGCGCTTAGAACGAGCAGGGCTGTGACGAGAACGGTGCGCATGAATCACAATAGCACCCGCGTCCGATTGCGCACGTCCAATGGCGCACGTGGTGCATCAGAATATTGCGTGATTGAGCGCGCCGAACCGTTCGATCGCGAAAGGAGCTGATGCAATGACGACGATGGAAGCAACCGAAACACAGCAGTCCGCAATGAAGAAGCCTGAACCGCAAAAGGAACACCTGTGGTTGAAGAAACTCGTCGGAGAGTGGACGGTGGAAGGTGAAGCACAAATGGGTCCCGGGAAGCCGACTGAGAAGTTCAGCGGAACCGAGCGCGTGCGGTCGATCGGGGACGTCTGGTTCCTGGCCGAGGGAACGGGCGAGATGCCCGGCGGCGGGGCCTCGACATCGATCATGACGCTCGGCTATGACCCGCAGAAGAAGCGATTCGTGGGCACGTTTATCGGCTCGATGATGACCAACCTCTGGCTCTATGACGGTGCCCTGGACGCGGCCGGGAAAACGCTGACGCTCGACGCGGACGGTCCCAGCATGACTGGCGACGGCAAAACCGCCCACTACAAGGATGCCATCACGTTCGAGGGCGACGACCGCCGAATCATGACCTCGCATGTGCAGGGAGCGGACGGGAAGTGGACCCAGATCATGAAGATGACCTCTCGCAGAACGAAGTGAGCGGACTCGGGGCGGGCTTCGGCCCGCCCACTTCGGAGTGCGGTGGCGGGGAAGGGCGG
>DASYGV010000093.1:0-54238 GCA_035999335.1 Thermoanaerobaculia bacterium
CGTGTCGGCCAGACATTCCTCGATGACTCGACGACTTGACGACTCGACGACTCACTCCAGCACCTCGCGCAACGTCTTCCCTTCCAGCAACGCGCGCGCCTCGTCCGCGCTCACTCTGTTCCGCGCGATCACAGTGGCCAGCTTCACGATTCCGTCCGCCTCGCGCATGGCCTGCACAGCCATCGGACGCGTGACTCCCGCCGCAAGCTCCACCATCCGCACGGCGCGGTTGCGCAGTTTCTCGTTCGTCGCGGGCATGTCGATCATCAGGTTGGAGTAGACGTGGCCGAGGCGGATCATCACGCCGGTCGAGATCTGATTGAGGACGAGCTTCTGCGCAGTCCCGCTTTTCATCCGCGTCGAGCCCATGATGACCTCGGCGCCGCTGTCGATGACGATCGGGATGTCGACGTGTTGCGCGAGCGGCGACAAGGCGACATTCGTGACGCCGACGGTGAGCGCGCCGAGCATGTTCGCGCGGCGGACCGCGGCGACGGTGTACGGCGTCGTTCCCGATGCGGCGATGCCGACGATCGCGTCCTCCGCTTTCACATCGCGATTCACTGCTTCGATCGCAGCGTCTTCGTCGTCCTCGGCACCTTCGACCGCGGAGAAGTACGCGCGCTCGCCGCCGGCCATGAGCACGCGGACGAGATCCGGACTCACGCCGTACGTCGGCGGGATCTCGGAGGCGTCGAGCATCGCGATGCGCCCGCTCGTGCCGGCGCCGGCGTAGAAGAGGCGTCCGCCATGGCTCAGGCGATCGGCGATCTGATCGATGGCGTGCGCGATGCGCACGGTCTGCGCCGCCACTGCCCCCGCGACGAGCGCGTCCTGCTCCTGAATGATTCGAACGATCTCGAGTGTCGGCCGGAGGTCGATGTCGAGGCTCGCGTCGAGCCGGTCCTGACTCATGTGATTCAGCTGTTAGCTGTTAGCTGTTGGCTCTTAGCTCTTAGCGGCACTGCTTCGGTCTTTCACGCTAAGAGCTAAGAGCCAACAGCTAAGAGCTGCCTCCACAGACGATATCATTGCGTGCATGGTTGATCTCGACGGCTTGCAAGTCGCCTACCTCGGCGTGGCCCTGGCGCACTATCTCGACGTCGAGACCGGCGACATCGTCGACTTGCCGCTCGATGCGCCCTCTCCGGGCGAGGCTTCACGCTTCCGCCGCATCCCTACGCGCACGCCGGAGTCGGAGAACGAGGACCGGCGGCTGTTCGTGGAGAAGATGGATTTCTCGGTGCTGCGCGACCACCTCGCACGCGCCGTCGACGATCACGGCGAGTTCCGCCGCATCCTCTCCGAGGATCGCCGCGTCGAGCGGTCGTTCTTCAACTTCAAGAACGACCAGGCGACGCGGGCGATCGAGGCTTGGTTGGCGGAAGAGGGGCTGGAGTAATCACCGCGGCAGCGCCTCGGCGAGCAGCTCCGCGAAGGTCTCGCCGGTCGGCGGATCGATGTTCGTGAGGACGACCACGGTCCAGATTCCATCGCTGGCGACGGCGCCGTTCACGCCGGGCGAGCCGCCGGCGGAGACGTGTGTGGCTTGCGGATCGCCTTTGAAGATCCAGCGCGTCCACTGCTCGTCGAGGAGTTTCTTCGCACGCAGCGCGCGGTCGAAGAGCATGAGGTCGCGCGCGCTCGAGTAGCTACCGCCGGCGGGGATGCCGCGCGGGCCGGGACGGATGGGCGTGTTCTCGAGCCACTCGTTTTCTCTACGCGTGTGGCCGATGGCGAGGTCTGGGACGATCTTCTGCACGTCGAAGAAGCCGGAGCCGCTCATGCCGGCGGGATCGAAGACGTGCTTCTGGATGTAGTCGAAGTAGTCCTCGCCCGAGACCGCTTCGATGATTGCGCCGAGGACGATATAGCCGTAGTTCGAATAGCGCTGGCCCTTGCCCGGCTCGTACTGCAGCGGGTCGGACGCGAAGAAGTCGATGTAGCTCTGCAGCGTCCGGTAGCGCATGTTGTTCGTTTCGAAGAAGCGCGGCGTGAAGATGTCGCCGAGGCCCGAGCGGTGATCGACGAGCTGCTGGATGTTGATCTTCTGCGCGACGTCTTTGTTCGGATAGTTCGGCAGGTAGGTGGCGATCGGGACGTCGAGCTTCAGCTTGCCGGCCTGCGCGAGCTGGCCGATCGCGACTTTCGTGAAGTCCTTCGTGATCGACCCGACGTTGTAACGCGTGGTGGTTTTGTTCGGGACTCCGAAACGGCGGCTGGCGAGCCCGTACGCTTTCTCGAACTGCACTTCTCCGTTCTTCGCGACGAGCACGGTCCCGGAGAAATCGGGGAGCTGGCGGATGTAAGCGTCGAGCAGCGCGGAGAAATCGCTCGACAGTTTCAACGGCGGGAGTTGCGGGCCTTCTTCACGTCCGCCGCCGATGTTGATGCCGAGTCCCGCGATGCGGTGTGGCGGCGCGGGCTCGATGGTGAATCGGAACTGCAGCGTTGCGCCGTGCTCGTCCCGCGCGTCGACGTGCAGTCCGTCATTCGAGGTGCGGACGCCGGCGACGGTGAACTTTCCGTGCGCGCCGCGGAGCTGGTCGAACATCGCGCGTCGCTCGTCCGCGCTGCGGCGCTGCAACGCTTGCGGGGTGAAGTTGGCCTGTGCGAAGGACTCGACTTGCTCGGCGCTGCCGCTGTTGAAGGCGCGAAAGTACGCGAGGACGCGGTCTTCGCCCGGCGCCTGCGCGAGGGCGCCGGTGGCGATCAAGAGTGCGATGAATGTGCGTGCGATCTTCATGGATCGCACGGTAGGGAACGAGGGTGAAGAAGTTATGAAGGAGTGCAGACGACCACGTCAGGCGGCGCTGCGAGCCGTGATGATGTAGCCGTGTTTAGCTGGCAAGTCGAAGGTTTCCGGGTCGTTCAACTCAATCTGCCCGTGTTCGACTTGATAGCTTTCCGTGATTGCTTTAACCGGATCTTCAGCGGCGTCGAGAACTACGACACGCGCTAAGAGAGTCATCTCTGCTGGTGTGAGATGACGGTTGATGGTCTCTGCGAGATATCGAAGGGTCGCATCATCATGTTTCGCCCAGGACGCCGACACGACGAGATCCCAACGGCCGGAGAGATCCTCGCGTTCGAGCAAAGCAAATAGATTCAGCGGCCCCTTGTTCTCGGACAGCTCCCGCTCGACACGGCGAACTTTTGCAGTGAGTTGATTCATAGCGCCTTCATAAGAGTCTCTGCCGAAACCAGCATCAGCGCAACCTGGACGGTGTCAGCTTGGCCAACCGCGCGGTAGCGTGCTTCCGGATCCCACGTCACAACTGCCGTCCATTCCGAGAAGTGGTCTGTCTTGATGCGTTGCTCCTGACCTGCTAGTGACAACAGAACGTCCAGCTTGTGCGTCTTGAAACTGGCGTAATTTTCAAACTCGCTCCGCTTCTCCGGAAACCCAGTCCAATTCAAAGTTTTACAGAACGGCGTAGCCGCAGAGGTACGCGGCACCATCGAGCCGGTCTTTCTCGAACAGGACGTTTGCGTCTTCGAGTCTCGCCGCAGCGATGCCCAGAAGTTCGTCAATCGAGATCACCAGGGCATCCTACACGAGGGTCTGCCGCACTTAACTCGCCCGGCTGACGACGAGCAGCGTCACGTCGTCGTCGAGATTCTCGACATGGCCGACATGGTGCAGGACCGTGTCGTTTACCGATGACGCGATCGCGTTCGCGTCGCCGCCGTGCAGTTTCGCGAGTGCGTCGGCGATGACGGTCGAGCCGAGGTCGACGCCGGCGAGGTCGCGTGCTTCGGTCACGCCGTCCGTGAACAGGATCAGCGAGTCGCCGGGCGCGAGCTGCAGTTGGCGCGTCGTGAACTCGGCGCGGGAGACCACGCCGAGGAGGATGTCGCTC
Organism: Thermoanaerobaculia bacterium; assembly: GCA_035999335.1. Taxonomy (GTDB): domain Bacteria; phylum Acidobacteriota; class Thermoanaerobaculia; order Gp7-AA8; family Gp7-AA8; genus QHVT01. The sequence continues at coordinate 3,864 of DASYGV010000093.1, forward strand.
TCGGTGACCTCGACCGCGCCGTTCTTGCTCAGCCAGAGCGGCGGGGTGTGGCCCGCGTTCACGTATTCGATCATGCCGGTGTTCGTGTCGAGGCGGCCCAGGAACAGCGTGACGAACTTCGACTGCGGAAGATTTTCCTTCAGCGCGACATTGAGTTGCGTCACGAGCACGGCCGGATCGGGATCGCTCTTCGAGAAGATGCGGAACGCGACCTGGAGGCCGGCCATCATCAGCCCGGCGGTGACGCCTTTGCCGCTCACGTCGCCGATGACGAAGTAGATGCGGCCGTCGGGACGGACGGCGAAGTCGTAGTAGTCGCCGCTGACGGTGCGGCAGGGCTGGTTGCGTCCGTTGAACGTAAACCCGGGGATGCTCGTCGGCGCAGGCGGAAGCAGCCGGCGCTGGATGCTGGACGCCATCTTGAGCTCTTCGTCCATGATCCGCTTCTGGATCGCTTCCTCGCGCAGGCGCGTCGTTTCGAGCTTGATCGCCGCGAACCGCCCGATCTGAGCGACGAGCCGCACGTCCTCCTCGGAGATCGCCCGCTGTGTGAAGAGGTAGTCGACGTAGAGCACGCCGACGACCGCCTCGCCGATGAGCAGCGGCGTGCAGAGGATCGAGTGGATGCCCTGCATGATGATCGACTGCGCGCGGCGGAGCTTCTCGTCGACGTTGACGTCGACGAACGCGAGGGCCTTTTTCTCTTCGACGAGCACGTTGAGGAGCGTGTGGCTGATGGTCAACTCGCTCTGGTCGGTCTCGTCCTGGCGGCGCACTTCGACTTTCGTGAAGGAGCGACCGTCGGGGCCGCCGAGGAGCGCGATCGCGACGCGCGACGGATGGAGGTGCTCCATGATCCGCTCGGTGATGAAGCCGAACAGCTCGTCCATCGGCCGGTCTTCGATGAGCTCTCTCGCCAACAGAGTCAGCGTCCGCAACCGCGCGACGTCCTGCTCCTCGGGGCGATCGGAGATGTCGCCGACGGGAATCGCGATCGTGGGGTTCGTGCCCGCGCCTCCGCTGTCGGCGACGGCGATGAAGCGGTCCGTGCTCGCGCCCGAGGTCTCGAAGACGATCTCGGTGTCGCCGAGGCGAATGCGATCGCCGGTCTTCAGGACTTCATCGTGTTCGACGCGGGATCCGTTGAGGTAGGTGCCGTTCGCGCTGCCCAGATCCTTGAGCATCCAGCCGTTGCCGACGGCGATGATCTCGGCGTGTTTGCGCGAGAGGTAGCGGTCTTTGATGGGGATCGAGCAGTCGGACGCGCGGCCGATGGAGACGGCTTCCCCCTGCAATGGCTGACGGAAGGGGGAGAAGAGCGGCGAATAAACGGTCACTTCCGCGCGCGGCGGGATCGATTCCATAGCCAGGGGCTCCGTCCGTGGACGTTGACGCGTGATTGTAGCTGATCGTACGGTGCGCACCGTGTCAACCGACTATTTCACGGAGATCGAGGCTCACTTCGCCCGCAGGCGCGGTACGCCGTTCGTGCTGAGCGCGAAGGATTGGGCGCTGATGCAGGAGTGGAGCGCCGCGGAAATTCCGCTGCCGGTGGTCATTGAAGCGATCGATTCGGTCTTCGACAAGAAGGAAGCGAAAGGCCAAAAGGTGAATGGCCTCCGGTATTGCCGGCATGCGGTCAAAGAGCTTTGGGACGAGCGGCGGGAACTGCAGATCGGGTCGGAGTCGGTGACGCCGGAGGAAGACCCGTTTACTCGGCTCGAGACTCTTGCCGCTGCACTGGAATCGACGCCGGCCGGTGCGTACGCGGATCGCGTGCGCGCATTGCGCGGGAGCGTTCCGCACATCGAGGAGCAGTTGATGGAGCTGGAGACTTTGCTCATCGAGGATTTGTTGCCTCGGGCGCCGGAGCTGCGCGCGGAAGCGGAGGCGCTGGTGGCAGGCGCGGATGAGAAGACGCGCGCTCGCTCACTCGACGCGCATGTGCGCAGGCTGGTGCGGGAGAGGTTCGAGATCCCGCGATTGTCGTTGTTTTAAACGAGCCCTGTCGCCCGCTACAGCGGGCGACAGGTCACAAAAGTTTCGTGACCTGTTCGAGGGATTTGCGCGCATCGTGGCCGGTCACCGCCGCATCTGGGGAGTACGTCGCGAGGGGGTCCGTCACGCCGCACGTTGCGAGCACGCGATCCGAGGGGATGCCGCGTGCGCAGGCGGCGCCGCGCAGGGTCAGCACGCGCGCGAGGTGATGCGACAGTCGCGCGGCGCTGACCGTGCGATACGGGCCGACGCGGCGCGTCACCGGATCGACGTCGTACAAACCGATGGCGATGGCGCGGATGATCTCTTCGCGTCCGGCTAAATCTTCGATGTCGACCGCGATCTGCGGCGAGCCGAGGTTCTGCGCGAAACGGACGGACGGGACGGTCCAATACAGCAGCACCGCGAAGTCCACGCGCGTCAGCTCCGTGCTGTCGAGCGCCGTGCGGAAGTGCGCGGGCATGTTGGCCGCACTCCATTCGCTCTTGATTTCCTCGAGGCGCTGCGCGTGACGCGGTTCTTTCGTGCGGCGCGCGAGCCTTTCATAGCGAACGATCGCTTCCTGATAGCGCCCGCGCCCGACGTCCACTTCCGCGAGGATCTCCTGCACCTCGGCGCGATCGGGCGCGACGTTGAGCAGCGGCTCGAGCTCGCGGCGCGCCTCGTCGAACTGCCGTTGCGCGATGAGCTTCTGCGAGAGGAGGATGCGCGGCTCGATCGCGCCGGCATTGAACGTGAGCGCCTCGCGCAGCAGGCGAACGGCCTCGACGTCAGACGCGCTTTGCGCGGCGGCATAGAGCTCGTTGAACACCCCTCCCTGAAGCTCCGTCAGACGCTCCCGCGAAGTCGCGGGTGCGTCCGGCAGCTCGGCAATCTGGCGATAGAGGTCATACGCGATGCGTGTCTGCCGCTCGCGAACCGCGATCTCGGCCTCGTACACGCGCGCGACGATGTTTTCGGGATCGCGCTCCTGCACGCGCTCGATCAGCCGGCGCGCCTCGTCATACTGTCCGCCACGGATCGCGAGAAATGCCTCGAGCAACGTCGCGGGCGGAAGTCCCGGCGCGCGTAGTCGCAACTCGTCGAGGTTCCGCTGCGCCTCGGCGTCATTGCCCGCGAGCGCATAGCGCCATGCGGCTTCGAACTTCTGCGCGATCGCGGGCGCCATCGTCCCGGCGAAGCCCGTGCGCGGGTCGATGAGATAGCGGTCGTCGCCCTGCGGCGCGACCATCGGCGGCGGCAGTGCCGTCGGCGCACACGCGGCAAGCATGAGCGCTGCCGCCAACAGGAGAGTTGTCGTCGATTTCAAGCGTTTTCCTCGATGATTCGCAGCGCGGCTACGAGTGCTTCGGCTCCGGCGTCGACCCATTGCACGTTTCGCTCCGAGCGGAGCCAGGTCATCTGCCTTTTTGCGTACGCCCGGGTACGGCGTCTGGTTTCTTCGATTGCTTCGGGCTCGGTCATTTCGCCGCGCACCACCGCCGCGGCCTCCTTGTAGCCGATCGTCCCGAATGGCCGAGCCGTCATAGGGAATCGCGCAAGAAGCGTGCGCGTCTCGTCAACGAGTCCGTCGCGGTACATCTTCTCCACGCGGGCGTCGAGGACCGGAGCGAGCGTAGCGCGGTCGATGCGCAGGCCGATCTTGATCGACGGCAACTCGTTTTCCGGTTCGGGTTCCCAGCTCGAGATCGGCCGGCCGCTCGTGATCCAGACCTCCAATGCCCGCTCGACGCGGTGGCGGTCCGCGGGGGCGATCTTTCTACCACTTCGGGGATCGATTTTCGACAGCCAGCGATGGAGCCGAGCGGCGCCGCGTGGATGGCCGGCGATGCGGCGTAGGCGTTCGCGTACGGCTTCGTCGCGGCCGGGCATCTCCGGCAGGCCGGAGAGAAACGCGCGGAGATAGAAGAATGTCCCGCCGACGAGGATGGGCCTATCGATGTGCGAGCACACTTCTCGCGCCACGCGTCCGTAATCGGCGGCGTTGAATTCCTCGTCCGCATCGAGGATGTCGAAGAGGTGATGACGCACGCGCGCCCGCTCCTCGGCCGTCGGCTTCGCGCTGCCGATGTCGAATCCGCGGTAGATCTGCACCGAGTCGTAGTTCACGATCTCGCCGCCGATGTTTTCCGCGAGCTGCAGTGCGAGCGTCGATTTGCCGCTGCCGGTGGGTCCGAGGAGAACGATGGGAAGAGTGCTGAGTGCTGAGTGCTGAGTGAGTGGACTCATTCAACGACTCAGCACCCAGCACTCAGCACTGAGCTCACCGGATCCTCGAACTGTGCGTCTTGTCCTCCTCCTCATGGAGGATCGTCCGGAGGTGCGCGCGGCAGTACATCGCGCCGGGAGGGATGGCCGTGCGGCAGACGCGGCAGCGGTTCTTCGTCACGACCTTGGCGCCAACGCCGAGGATGCGCAGGACGATGCCGGCGGCGATGAGGATCCCTGCAAGCGCCATGGCCTGCACCAGCATCGCCAACGGAATCAGCTCCGTCCACGGCGCGTCGCTGTACGTCGACTCGAGGACGTAGAGCGCCAGCACGAGGATCAGAATCCAGAGCCCGAGGCGGAGCAGCGTGGTGCCCATAAAGAGGTGCCATGACTCTAGTGCAATCCCGTGCGGACGTACAACCGCCGGTCCCGCACCTCGACGTCGATCGTGCCGTTGTGGTCGGTGCGCCAGGTGCGGATCCCGCGCTCGCGAAGCGCGTCGAGCACGGCGGGGTGCGGATGTCCGAAGTTGTTGCGCCTGCCGCTGGAGACGACGGCCACTCGCGGCCGCGCATTGTCGAGAAATCCCCCGGACGTCGAGCTCTGGCTGCCGTGGTGCGCGACTTTGAGGACGTCGGCGCTCAAATCGACGTCGGAGAGATAAAGCTCCGCTTCCTTCTCGATGTCGCCGGTGAGCAGGAACGTGCGTTCGCCCGCTTCGACGCGAAGCACGATCGAGGCATTGTTCTCCGGAGCACGGCGGAAACGCGCCTCGGCGACGTGTGCGGTGAGGTGGACGTCGCCGACTTGCAGCGTGTCGCCGTCGCGCACGAGGCGGATCGGAGCGCGCGCCGATTCGAGAATCTGCGCCGCGCAGTCGCCGCGGAAGCGCCTCGGCGTGATGTGGATCGTATCGACGTCGAATTGTGCGAGCACGGCCGCGAGACCTTCGCAGTGATCGGGATGCGCGTGGGAGAGGACGACCGTGTCGATGCGGCGGACACCGCGGTCGGCGAGGAGAGGGAGGATGCGCCGGCCGCGTCCGCCGTCGACGAGAATCGTCTTCGTTCCCGAGCGGATCGCGATCGCGTCGCCTTGTCCGACGTCGAAGAACGTCACCGTCGGCACGTCGACGTTGCGTTGCGAGAACGAGCGAAACACTGCGGCGCCGCTTGGGATGAGCAGCGCGAGCGTGACCGCAACCGCGCGTTGTCTCTCGCGGAGTGCGGCGATGGCGAACAGCGCGCCGGCGGCACCGGCAATCATCGCGATGAGGTACGGCGCCGCGAACACGCCCGCGATACCGGCGGCGTTCAGCAGCGTACAGAGACGGTGCAGCACGCCGATCGCACGCAGGAACCACGGGTGAACGCAGGCGAGCGCGGAGACGGCGAGCATCGCAAAGATGACCGGCGACATCAGCAGCGTCACGATCGATCCGCCGAGGGCGTACTGGTGGAAGTGGAAGAGCGTCAGCGGTGCGATCGCGGTCTCCGCGGCGAGGAGATGCCCGAACGGTTTGCGGAAGTGCTTGCCGATGAAGATCAGCGCGCCCGCGCCGGCGTACGTGAGATGGAACGACGCGTCGGTGAGATCGCGAGGCTCGAGGACGAGCCGCACCAGCGCGGCTACGCACCAGAGGTTCTCGATCGACGTCGGGCGCTTCAACAGTCGCGAGAGCGCGTACAGGCCGATGCCGACACTCGCGCGCGCGACGGACGCGGTTGGGCCGATGAAGAGCGGCGCGAGCACGGCGAATGCGAGGAGCAGCCAGTCCGAGGCGCGCGGCGCGTGGAAGCGTCGAAGCAGCGCCGCGAGGAGCGCCGCCGCGAGCGCGATCTGCAGTCCGGAGAACACGAGCAGGTGATACGTCCCGCCGCGACGGAAGCTCTCGCGCATCGATTCGGTGAGGCGCTCGCCCCGTCCGAGGATCAGTGCATGCGCGAGTGCGACCTCTTCCGGGCGCTCGCGCGCGTGGAGCTCGAGCCGGTTTGCGAGGATGCGGTTCCAGGCAGCGGGATACCATCGCGGCAACGTGCCGGCGTACGACATCAGCTCGGGCGACTTGATGGTCAGCGTGTAGCCGCCGAACTCGCCCTCGCGGAGGAAACCTTCCGCGTGCAGTTCCGCCTCCATCGCGATTTCCGGTGGCGCGAAACGCGCGTAGACCGCGAGCGGTTGGTCGAACGCGGTGCCGTTCACGCGGAAACGCGACGCGCGGAGCAGGAACGAGTCGTCGCGCTGCGCCCAGTCGCGCTCGAGCGGGGCCTCGATGGTGACGAACCGCTCGGGATGAAGTTGGGAGAACGCGATGCGCTCGCGCGCGTCGCGCTGTTGTACGTGTAGCGAGAGAACGATGCCGAGGGCGGTGAACAACAAAGCCCTCACAACTCGGAACCCGCAACTCGCGACGACGAGTCCGACGACGGCGAACCACGGGTTGACGAACGGAATCGCCAGTCCGGCGATCAATGCGATCAGTGGGAATGCGGCAGGTGTGTCATTGCGCACGCTCGAACGAGGAGAGCGTTTCGACGTGATGGGTATTGGGGAAGAGGTCGAGGAGGTCCAGCGAGGCGAGGCGCCAGCCCGACGCGATCAGCCGGCTCGCGTCCCGCGCAAAGGTTACGGGATCGCAGGAGAGATACGCAATGATTTCTTTCGTCTGCGCGCCGATCGCCTCGATGACGTTGGGTCGTGCCCCGGCACGCGGTGGATCGAGGAAGACGAAGTCCACCTCCGGGAGAGTGCGTATCTGCTCCTCGACCGGCGCAGTGATGACTTTCACATTTTTCGGGACGTTCATCCGCGCGTAGCGAACGGAGTCGGACGAGCCTTCGATCATCGTCACGCGCTCGAAGAGCCGCGCGATCGGCAGGGTGAAGAACCCGACGCCGCCGTAGAGGTCGACCGCGGTTTGTCGGTGCTGGACGCGCTTCGCGTGATTCGTCACGAGACGCAACAGCGCGCCGAGGAGGTGGCGGTTGACCTGGAAGAAGGCGTGGGTGTTGAGGACGTAGGTATAGGAGTCGACGGTGAGGGTGAAGTCGCGGTCGTCGGTGATGACGTCGCCTCGGAGCTCCCACTGTTCTCCTTCGGTTGGCGTCTTTGCCGTCGCCAGGCCCACGACCTCACACTCCCGCGCCAGCGGTACGACGCGATTTGAACGCATCGCATAGAACCCCACCGCATCGCCGTCGCGATGCAGTCGCGAGCGCAACCGGTAGTTCAGCGGCGACGGATGAATCGCGATCTCCGGCAACGTGCCGACGTCGAGTTTGCCGATGCGCCGCAGCGACTCGGTGAGGATCCGCCGCTTGGCCTCGAGCTGTTTGTCGAGCCGCAGCGCCGTCCAGTCGCATCCGCCGCATTCGCCCGCGACCGAGCACGGCATCGCCCGCCGCCACGAGCTCGGCGTGACCAACTCCACGAGGTCCGCCTTCGCGAACCCCTTCTTCACCTCGTGCAACCGCACGCGTGCAACGTCGCCGGGAAAGATGTTGGGCGCGAAGACCGGAAAGCCGTCGATCTTCGCGAGCGCATCGCCGCCGGCGACGAGCTCCGTGGGTTCTATGGTGAGGATGTCGCCGGGTTGCACGCGTACGAGTCTACGAGTCTACGAGTCTTCGAGTCGACAAGTGTCCCCCTCGACGACTCGACGACTCGACGACTAAACTTCTCCTCATGCGCGTCATCCGATTGCTCGCACTTCTCTCGCTTGTGCCGACCTCGCTGTTCGCCTGGGGCTCGAAAGGTCACGCGGTCGTGGCCGAGGTCGCGGAGCGCGGGCTCTCGCCGAATGTCGCCGCGCAGGTGCGGTCGCTGAATTTCGCCGCGCCATTGCGTGACATCGCGTCGCTTCCGGACGACTGGCGTGCGGACGAGGTGAAAGGGATCCGTCCCGGCGACACGGGGGCGCTCCACTACAGCAACGTCCCGAACGATCAGCCCCCGTTCGATCGCGCGCGCGACTGCAAGGAAGATCAATGCGTCGTCGCGGCGATCGAGAAGTACGTGGCGGTGTTGAAGGACAAGACCCAGCCGCGCGACAAGCGGCGCGAGGCGCTGATCTTCATCGTCCACTTCATGGGCGATCTGCATCAGCCGATGCACTCCGCAGGCGGGCAGGTCAAGGACGATACGACCGGACAGATGGTCCTGGACCGCGGCGGCAACCTGGTCAAGATCCGTCTCCTGGGCGTCGAAACGAATCTGCACAGCGCGTGGGACGGCCTCCTCGTCGACTGGGGTCCGACGACCGTCGACGACTACGCCGACCATCTCCTGAGCTCTGAGATGCGGGGACGCTCCGTCGAGGAGCTCCAGCGCGGCACGATCGTCGATTGGTTCAATGAGTCGCACTACGCCGCGGTCCACTACGCGTATGACATCGGCAACGGCACTCTCGGCTCGGAATACCCGAAAAAGAACATCGGAATCATCTACGAGCGACTACTCCGGGGCGGTCTCAGGTTGCGCAAAGTGCTGGAGGACGCGCTCGGCGGCGGCATGTGATACAACCCGCGCCGCTATGAAGGTCCACGAATATCAGGCAAAAGAGATCCTGCGGCGTTACGGAGTTCCGACGCCGCGCGGAGTGGTGGTCGATCATCCCGATGAAGCGCGTCAGGCGGCGAAAGAGCTCGGCGGACGCGTGGTGGTCAAGGCGCAGATCCACGCCGGCGGCCGCGGCAAAGGCGGCGGCGTCAAGCTGGCGAAGGACGCGGACGAAGCGGCCGAGCTGACGAAGAAGATGCTCGGCATGACGCTGGTCACGCATCAGACCGGCCCCGAGGGGCGCGTCGTGCACAAAGTGCTGATCGAGGAAGCGCTCAACATCGACAAGGAGCTCTACCTTGCCGTCACACTCGATCGCGCGTCCGGGATGAACGTCGTGATGGCATCCGCGCAGGGCGGCATGGACATCGAGGAAGTCGCCGCGCACGATCCGACCGCCATTCACCGCGAGCCGATCGACAGCGTCCTCGGCGTGCAGCCGTTCCAGGCGCGTCAGATCGCCTATGCGCTCGGCCTGACCGGCGACGCGTTCAAGAAGTGCGTCGACTTCGTGCAGAAGCTGATGCGCGCATACGTCGAGACCGACGCTTCGCTTCTGGAGATCAACCCGCTGTTGATCACGAAGGAAGGCAACGTCCTCGCCCTCGACTGCAAGATGAACTTCGACGACAACGCGCTGTTCCGGCACAAGGACGTCGTCGAGATGCGCGATCTTCACGAAGAGGATCCGCTCGAAGTCGAGTCGTCGAAGTTCGGGCTGAACTACATCAAGCTCGACGGAAACGTCGGCTGCATGGTCAACGGCGCGGGACTGGCGATGGCCACGATGGACATCGTGAAGCTCGCGGGCGGCGAGCCGGCGAACTTTCTCGACGTCGGCGGCGGCGCCAGCGCGGAGCAGGTCAAGAACGCGTTCCGCATCATCCTCAGCGACAAGAACGTGAAGGCGATCCTCATCAACATCTTCGGCGGCATCATGCGCGGCGATCGCATCGCCGAGGGCGTGGTCTCGGCTTCGAGAGAGGTGGGGTTGCCGGTGCCTGTGGTCGTGCGCCTCGAGGGCACGAACGTGGAGCTCGGAAAGCAGATCCTCAAGGATTCCGGGCTCCCGCTGATCACGGCCGACGGCATGTGGGATGCGGCCACGAAGGTGGTTGCTGCGGCAAAGGGACAGGCGTAATGGCAATCTGGGCAGACAAGAACACGAAGGTCATCGTTCAGGGCATCACCGGCCGCGAGGGGACGTTCCACGCGATCGGTTGCCGTGACTACGGAACGCAGGTCGTCGGCGGCGTGACGCCGGGCAAGGGCGGGACGACGCACGAGGGATTCCCGGTCTTCAACACGGTCGTCGACGCGCGGAAGCAGGCTGGCGCGAACTGCTCGCTCATCTTCGTGCCGCCGCCGTTCGCGGCCGACGCGATCATGGAGTCGGCCGACGCGGGGATCGAGCTGATCGTCTGCATCACCGAGGGCATTCCGGTGAACGACATGATCAAGGCGCACGACTTTCTGAAAAAGAACAACGTGCGCGCGGTCGCCGAGGGACGTACGCCGTCACGGCTCATCGGGCCGAACTGTCCGGGCATCATCACGCCGGACCAGGCCAAGATCGGGATCATGCCGGGACACATTCACAAGGCCGGTCCGATCGGGATCGTGTCGCGCTCGGGAACGCTGACGTATGAAGCCGTCGGCCAGACCCGCAGCATCGGCCAGTCGACGGCGGTCGGCATCGGCGGCGATCCGCTGCCGGGCACGAACTTCATCGACTGTCTCGCGGCCTTCCAGGCCGATCCCGCGACCGAGGCGATCATCATGATCGGGGAGATCGGCGGCAGCGCGGAGGAAGAGGCGGCGGAGTTCGTGAAGACGAACGTCACCAAGCCCGTCGTCGCGTTCATCGCCGGGCAGACCGCGCCGCCCGGACGGCGCATGGGCCACGCCGGCGCGATCATCAGCGGCGGCAAAGGCACCGCCGCGGAGAAGATGGCCGCGCTCGAGGCGGCCGGCATTCACGTCGTGAAGTCGCCCAGCGACATGGGCGCGATGATCGAAAAAGTGTGGCGCGAGCGCGCGTAGCCGGCCCGGCTGGAGCGCTGAGTCAGTCCACCTTCTTCACGGTCCCTTCGACGAGGTCGTAGTACGCGGTCATGATTTTGACCTTCTCGGTCGCCGCGGCTTCGCGGATGAGCGAGCTGGCCGCCAGTAACTGCGCCGCGGATGCGCGCGTGTTCGCTTCCACCGCCTTGCGCACGTTCGCCGCGTCCTTTGGGTCGTACGGGATGCCGACGAAGGACATGCGGATGCGCATGGCCAGCGCCTTCAGGGCGGGTGTGACTGCATCGCCGCCGCCGAGAGAAGCCTGTACCGCGCCGCAGTTCTCGTGTCCCAGGACGACGATCAGCTTCGTGTAGCCGTTCGCGATCGCGTACTCGATCGACGCCAGGCCGAAATCGTCGGCGACGTTGCCGGCAGTGCGTATGACGAACAGCGTGCCGAGGGACTGGTTGAAGATCAGCTCCGGCGGCACGCGGCTGTCGGAGCAGGCCAGCACGGTGATCGGCGGGAGTTGATGATCACGGAGCTGGACGCGCTCTTCCTTCAGGTTGTTGTACGTGATCTTCCCGGCCACGAACTGCTGATTGCCCTGCAACATTGCGGTCCAGAGTTGATCGGGGGTGATGCTCTCCTGCGCGATCGCGGGAAGAGCGAGGAGGATGGCGATGATGATGAAAAGAGCGCGGCGCATGAAGGGCCTCCTGCCTTACGATTTCGAAACGATGCGCGTCATTGTCGCCGTTCTCGCCTCTTTCGTGTGTCTGTCGTCAAACGCCGACTGGATGCGCGGCAACCTGCACACGCACACGCTCGAGAGCGACGGCGATTCGACGCCGGAGGAGATGGCCCGCTGGTATCGCGATCATGGCTACGACTTTCTCGCGATCACCGACCACGACAAGATCACACGCATCGACGCCCCCGAAGGTCTCGTGCTGGTCCTCGGCGAAGAGGTCACGGACCGTTTGCCGAAGAAACCGCTGCACGTGAACGCGATCGGACTGACGACGGTCGTGAAGCCGCAAGGCGGAACGACTCCGGTGGACGTGTTGCAGCGGGACATCGACGCGGTACGCAAGGCCGGCGGGATCGCTCTCGTGAATCATCCGAACTTCGGCTGGGCCTTCGGCGCGGAGGAGCTCCTGCGCCTGCGCGATTTCACGCTGCTCGAGATCGCGAGCGGTCATCCCTACGTGAACATGCTCGGACCGCCGTCGCATGAAGAAATGTGGGACCGGCTGCTGACCGCGGGCCGGCGTGTGTGGGGCGTGGCCGTCGACGACTCGCATCATCTGAAACGCCCCTGGGACACGGATGTCGCGCTGCCGGGTAAGGCGTGGGTGGTAGTGCGCGCGGCGAAACGCGACGCGCCGTCGATCGTCGATGCGCTGACGCGCGGCGACTTCTACGCGTCGACGGGCGTGGAGCTCGAGGAAGTGTCCGTCGCCAGGCTGAAAGTGAAGGAGAAGAACGGCGCGCGCTATCGCATCCAGTTCATCGGCAGGGGCGGGCGCTTGTTGCAGGAGAGCAAGGGATCGTTCGCGGAGTACAAGATCCGCGGCGATGAAGGGTATGTGCGTGCGAAGGTGATCGACTCGAACGGGCGGATGGCATGGACGCAGCCGACGTTCACAAATCAGCCCTGAGCGAGCGAAGCGAGTCGAAGGGCCAACTGAGCCCCCACGCTGCGCTTGCCATCGACGCCGCACAAGCAGGGTGCCTCGGCAAGCGCAGCGTGAGGGCTCAGTTGGCCCTTCGACTCGCTCCGCTCGCTCAGGGCTGAGGCGGCCCTCATCGGTCGATGACAACGTGACTAACGTTCACGTGTGCATCGAGCGCATTCATGATGACGCCGGCGATCGCCTGCGGGTCCATGAATCCTTCGCGTTCGTGGCTCCAGAACGGCGTCTGCATGCCGCCCGGCGCGACGGAGATCACGCGCGCGTTGGTGCCCTTCGCCTCGGCCTTCAGCACGTCGGTGTATCCGCGTGCCCCCCACTTCGCGGCGCAGTAGACGCTCTCGTTTTCCTTCGCGACCAGGGCCGCGGTGGAGAGGACGTTCACGATCGTGCCGCCGTCGCGCGTGAAGCGGGGAAAGAGCTCGTCGCAGAAGAGGATCATCGAGACGAGGTTCGCGTCGATGATGCGCCGGACGTCCGCTTCGTCATATGAGCCCGCGGCGCCGAAGATGCCGACGCCGGCGCAGTTCACGAGGAGCGTGATGTCGCCGAGAGATTCTGCGTGCGTGACGGCGCGCGCAACGGTGTCTTCGTGCGACGCGTCGCCCTGGATGTCCGCTTCTTCGCGTCGCGAGACCGTGACCACGCTCATGCCGCGCTCGCGCAATTTCTCCGCGATCGCGGCTCCGAGACCGCTCGTTCCACCCGTCACGATCGCGACGCTCATCGCAGCATTGTAGGATGCGCGCGATGAAGCTCGAGCTGAAGCTTGCCGTGCCCGTCGGGACGCTGGTGCTGATCGGCGGAGGCGAGTTCTCGTTCGGCGAGACGCGCGAGATCGATCAGTTACTGCTGCAGAAGATGCCCGCGGACCGGCGCACGATTGCGTTCCTCCCGACGGCCTCGGGGTCCGCGGAATACGCGGCGCACATCGGCAAGTACTTTCGCGAGCTCGATCCGAGTGTCGAGGTCGTGAACGTTCCGGTCTATCGCGGCCGCGATTCGCGCCGGCAGAAGAATCTCAACGCGATCCTCGCCGCCGGGATGGTCTACCTCGGCGGCGGCGTGACGAACAGCCTGCTCGCGACGATCCGCGAGTCGCCCACCGAGATCGCCATGCGCGACGCGGCCGCGAACGGCGCGGTGATCGCAGCAATCGGCGCGGCGTCGTCGTGTTTCGGGACGCACGCCCGCGACATGCGCGGCGGCGGCGAGCTCCCGGCCCTCGGCTGGATCGCGAACACCGTTGTGGACGCGGGATTCGATCCGTTGAACGACGTGACCTTGCGCAGACTGATGTCGCTTGCCGATGTCGAGCTCGGGATCGGAATCCCACCGAAAACGGCGGTTGTCATCGACTCCGATGGTGCGGGGGAGATCGTCGGCGAGGGGCAGATCGCGGCGTTTCGCAAAAAGTAGAGCCTCTGGTGCGAGCGTTGCAGCGAGCCGCGTCCGTGGAGGTGTTGGCCATAGACGCACTAGAGCAGGCCCCTACCGCGGACAGGCCCGTCACACACGAGGAACTGGTCCGCTTTTTCGGCGTGTTGTCGCACGACCTGAAGTCGCCGATCTTCGCCGTGGACGGCTTCAGCGATCTGCTGCTGACCGACTATGCCGACAAGCTGGACGAGGAAGGGCAGGACTTTCTCAGCCGCATCCGCTCGAGCGCGCAGTACATGAAGCGCGTGCTCGACGAGATGTCGCACATGGTCAAGCTCATCGCGCGCCCGAGCGCGCGCAAGGCGACGCCGCTCCGCGAAGTGATCGAGGAAGTCATCCTCAAGTACAACTTCCAGATCGAGGAAGGCGGAGTGCGCGTGGAACTGCCGCCGGAGTTGCCGGTGGTCGACGTCGATCCGGAGAAGATCCGCGAGGCCATCGGCGCGATCATCGCGAACGCGCTTTTTTTCAGCGATCGCGAAAAAGGCGACCGGCGGATCGTGATCGACTGCGACAGTGGCAACGGCGCGGGAGTGCACCTCTGCGTGCGCGACAACGGGATCGGCATCGATCCGCGCTATGTGAATCAGGTGTTTGAGCTCGGCGGGATGAGTAAGCTCGACAAAGCGCGCGGCGGAGGTCCGGGTTATGGGCTCTATCTCGCGAAACGCCTGATCGAAAGCCACCGCGGCGAGCTGACCGTGGAGTCGACGCTGGGAGAGGGCAGCAAGTTCTGTTTCACGCTCCCGGCGTAAGCGCCTTTCAATCTTCGGTCGCGGCGACTTGAAGACTCGTCGACTCGTCGACATCGGGCAACGGCTCTTCCCCCGGCAGCGCGATGATGCGGATCTCCACGTGCCGATCCGGATGCGTATCGACGCCGAGGTCGCGCGCGGCGGCTTGGGAGAGATCGAGGCAAAACTTCTTTGCGTACGGTCCGCGGTCGTTGACTCGCATCCGCAGTTTGCGTCCGGTCGCGCGTGAGGTCACTTCGATCCATGTGCCGAGGGGCAGCGTCAGGTGCGCGGCGGAGTACTTCCGGTTGCGGAAGATCTCCCCGTTTGCGGTTTTCCGGCCGTCGAAGAATGAGGAGTAGTAGCTCGCCAGTCCCACGATGCGGTGCTTGAGCGCCACTTCGGCGTAACGGCGAATGCGCTCGAGGAGCGGATCCCGAGCCGAATCCCAGGTTGTCTCGACGATCTCGTTCTCGCAGTTGAACGGCTCGCGGACCGGCAGCTCGTCCGGCTCAGCGAGCGCTGCGAACGCGATCAACACCGCGGCTCTCATCGCCGGGCATTGGAGCACACTTCTCGCCGACGGAACAAACCTCAGCAGTAAGTTGCATCAGCTCAGCCATTTAAAGTGGCTCATGCATTGCTAATAAATGGTCAGACCCAGCTGTTCGGAGGGAAACGACCGATGCCTGATGAGCTGAAAATGAAACGGCCGTACCGGGAGCGGTTCCTCGACAACTTCGATCGCTCGGACCTTCGCAGAGAAGTGCAGGCGGTGAAGCCTCGCCGGGGCTTCCGCAATAAATACGCGACCTTGGCGCTGGGCGCTTCTCTGGCGCTGGGTGGCATTGGAGCGCCCCTAAAGATGGTGCAGCAAAATGCACAAGGATCGGCCAAGGGTGCCGCGAAGCAGACGACTTCCGCGTGGGCTCCGTCAGACGCGCTCGATCGTGCGCTTGCCGGGGATCTGGCCGCCGCCCGGTCGATCGCGAGCCAGGTCGCGGGTGGAGTCGAGGCCGCGGCCAAGGGAGTCGAATCCCTCGCGAACGCGCCTCTGATGACGATGGCCGAGGCGCCCAAACAGTTGACGATCGTGACCGAGAAGGCGCGAGAGGAGTTCTTCCACAAGGAAGTGCCCTTCGGCTCGATCATCTACAAGGAAGCGAAGAAGAACAACGTGAGGCCGGAGCTCGTGGCGGCAGTGGTGCAGGCGGAGTCGAGGTTCATGCCGACCGCGCGCTCGGGTGCCGGAGCGGTCGGTCTGATGCAGCTCGTGCCGCGAACGGGACGGTGGATGGGTGCGCGCGACCTGACGAACCCTGCGCAGAACGTCGCCGCCGGGGCGAAGTATCTGAAGTATCTCAACGAGCGTTTCGATGGAAACGAAACGAAGATGATCGCGGCCTACAACGCGGGGGAAGGGAACGTGAAACGCTTCGGCGGCGTGCCTCCGTTCCGCGAGACGCGCAACTACGTGGCGAAGGTGCGGAACTTCGAGCAGGACTTCGAGAACCGCGTTGCCGACGCCGCCGGCGATGTGACTGAGATCGTCGCGACAGCCGAAGCGCCTTAGTGTGATTCAATAGCCGCGCGTGAGCGGCCTGCGACTGTTGATCGGCGTGATCGTGATGGGCATCGCCGTCCCGATCACGCTTTTTCTGCTTCTGGATCTTCACGCGCTCTCCGCCCTTTTCACCATCGCCGCCGTGACGTTCCTCTCCTGGGGCGTGGCCGACCTGCTCGCGACGATCCTCCGAAAACCGCGGCTCCAGGGTCGTTCTCCGGGGCAGGCGTTCAAGGAAGATTGGGAGCGGCGGAGCAAAGAATAGTGCTGGGTGCTGGGTCGGTGTGGGTGGGACTCAGCACCCAGCACCCAGCACTCAGGTCTTTCACGTCCAGTCGTTCATCTTTTTGAGCAGCTGATCGATCGACAGCAATCGCTCTGCGCCGTCGGACTCGCGGCGGAAGATGGCGTGATACCAGCCCTTCATCCCGACCGGCGTGTACACCTCGGCGCCCATGCGCAGGCGACTGCCGGAGACGAGTTGGAGAAAGACCTTCTCGTACGCGGATCGCGTGAGGCGGCGATCGGGGAAAGGGGTTGCATAAGAGTTCCGGCGTCGCTCGATGCCGCGACGGCGCTCGCGAGTCGGCAGGAGTGAGATCGCGCGGCGATCGACGTACCGAGAAACGAGCCGGGCCGTCGTCGGCGGCGGCGCGGGCAACGCCGGCTCCTGCGCTGCCTTCGGATGTTTCGCGCGCGTCGTCGGGGTGCGAACGCGCGACTGCTTTTCGCGCTCGTGCTGACGCTCGAGGACGTATGGATCGATGGTGTGCGTCGCCGTGCGCAACTCCGCCATGTGGTGCTTCAACTCGTCGATCACCATGCCCCAGCGGCAGAGGCGCCCGACGTCGTCGTACGCGCTCGGGCGATCGGCCAACTCCAGCATCGACAGCGCGCGGCCGTCGAGAATCGCGAAGAGCAGGCGGAAGCTGAATGGATCGGAGTAGCGGCGGATGGACTTGCGGAAGTACCAGGCGACGTCCTTCGCGATCTGCCGCAGCGAGCGCTGATCGCCGAACTGCGTCGTCCAGATCGGTGCGTTGACGTCGGACGTGTACGGACTCTGCGAGTAATGAAAGTCCTTCGTCAGCCAGCCCTTGCGCGTCGTGTGCTTGCCGGGAATGACGCCGTCGATGACGGGGATGGGCAGTTGCTGGAGAAGCGAGAGGTCGTACGACGGCCACTCCATCACCTCGCGCACGATGCCGACGATGAGCGTCGCCGTTGCGATCATCAGTCCCGGATCGGGCGTGAAGTCGACCGTGATCTCGATGCGGTTTCCGCGGGGACGCACGCCCACGCCCGTCGAGCGGCGGTTCGCGCCGGCGAGCATCACCGGCGGTGGAAGGATGTAGGCGAGCAGAAGCGCCAGCGCCTTGACGTTGCGCTTCTTGTTCTGCCGCGATTTCGGGATCTCGTACGAGACGTTGTAGTGCGTGCTGTAGGCCTTGAGGCGAACGGTGTGGCCGTTCGCGTTTCCCCAGTTCGTGAGCTGCTCGCGGACGAAGCCGATCTGCTCCCAGAGGTTGCGAACCATGCGAGCCGTGCTCGAGGGCGCGAGCTCGATCACGGGCGTGACGACCTCGATCACGCCGCGGTCGAAGTACACCGCGCCGCCGGTCGGCAGTTGCAGCGACGTTTTCTCGCGCTTCAACAGCGGCCGGTCGATGAACGCGCTGGGGTGTTTCCAGAATGGCTCGGGATTGATCTCTTTCTCGTCGAGCCAAACGTTGAACTCGGACTCCATGCCGATGACCGGCATGGCGAGCCAGTTACGGCGCCCGCGAGCCACTTCACTGTTGAGCTCGGATTTGAGGTTTGGAGATAGCACGGAGACTCCGGAAAATGGACTGCGACAGCGGTTTCAACAGAAGCAAACGGCGAACCAGAAACTGGGGGGTGCTGGGTGCTGAGTGCTGGGTGCTGAGTAGAGTGGGGTGGGACTCAGCACTATCCTTCTGGTTCGTCTGTTCGCCGTCGTTCTTTCCCCCGCCGCTCTTCGAACGCGAACCGGGGGCGGTTCTCCTGAGGCTGCTCCATCCGATCTTCGCTGATCTCCCGAGGGATCAGGGTGATGTACCCGAGCTCCAGGTGGACGTGATCGTCGGCGTTGCTGCCGGTGACGGGGCCGTAGGGCAACACGTTCACCTCGTCACTCAGGTCCTCGGCGATCTCGTTGAACTTCACGATCGCCTCCTCGGTGCGGAGGATCGTCCCGCCGATGCGGAAGATGTCCGCGGCCGTGCCCCACATGTGCGGCGATGCGGTGTTGGCCGACATCCTGTGCGACGGCGAGCGGTAACCACCGTTCACGGCGATGTGCACCGAGGCACCGCATTTCTCGCGGAACTGCTCGAGATAGAACGCCAGGATGCGGATCGCGCAAGGCACGTAGCGGGGATAGTCGTGCAGCCGCGACGCTTCCTTCAGGTCCACGAGAATGAACTCGTTCAGCCCGAAGTGCGCGGTGAGGCGCGTGGACATCGCCACGTCGTGCGACGGGATCTCGTAGAAATACCGCGGCAGGCGGTGACGGCGGCCCTCGCCGTCGCGCACCATGTCGCCCGGTTTGAGGATCCCCCGCAACTCGTCGTCGAGATCGTACGCGTCGACGACCTTCAGCCCCTGGACCGTGTCCACACTACTCAATGCACACTTCCGGCGATCGAGTTGAAGATGTCGCGCGACAGCTCCGCGACCGCCGTGCCGCGCCCCTGCTCCGCCGGGAACGCCGTCAGGATCACCAGCACGTAAGGCTTCCGTTCCTGGAGATAGACGATGCCGGCATCGTGATGCACGGTTGAGATATTGCCGGTTTTGTGTGCGACGCGCGCCGTTTTCGGCAGGCCGGCCGGGATGCCGCTCTTGTGCTTCTGATCGAGCAGGATCTCCAGCATCTCCTCGCACGCTTTTGGTGAATATGCCCTGCCGTCGGCGATGAGCCGCAGCAGTTTCAACAACCCGTTCGCGGTGACCTCGTTGTTCAGGCCCGCGTCGAACGCGCGCGAGTCCTCGACGCCGCGCAGCACCTTCACGCCGTCGATCTCGAGCTCGTTGAGCGATTGTTGGATGGTCGGAATGCCGACGACGTCGACGAGCAGGTTCGTCGCGAGATTGCTCGACTTGATGATCATCCAGTACGCGAGCTCGCGCACGGTGAGCGTCTTGCCGAGGTGGCCGTAGACGTCGGGATCGGCGTCGCGGCCGAGCTCGAGCATGAACGGCTCCTGGTTCACGATGCTCGTGAAGCGATTGCGCACGTGCACCGGCGCGTCCAGTTGCAGCTCGCCGCGATCGACCTGCCGAAAGACGCCGAGGAGCACGGCCAGCTTCATCGTCGACGCGGCGTGGAACCAAGAGTCGGCGTTGTACGACCACTGGATCGTCGTTTCGCAGTCGTAGAAGGAGATGCCGAGGTGCTGAAGATCGTGGTCGCGCTTGATCTTCAGCACGTTTCGATACAGCGACACCTCGGACGCGGCCACGGAGTCGCGTTCAGGCGGAACGGGCAAACGTTCTTCGTGCTCCTTCGCTTTCGCCACCATTCCGAATCTTAACGAATGTGCAAGACTGGTGCTGCACTGTCATGTTGTTCGTCGATTCCGACAACGCACTCGGCTCGCCGTCCGGCGACGTCGATGATGCGTTCGCGCTCGCGGCGCTGATCGGAAGCGGCGCGGAGATCATCGGCATCTCTTCCGTCGCCGGCAACACGAGCGAGGAGCGCGCGTTCGCGAACAATCAACATCTCTGCAAGCTCCTCGGATGGAGCGGTCCGCTGATGCGCGGAAACGACGCACACGCGGTGTTGCGCACGTTTCCGGGGCGCATCGTCGCGCTCGGACCGCTGACGAATGTAGCGCACGCGCGCGGCGCGAGCGAAGTGATCGTCGTCGGCGGACGTCTGCACACGATCGGACGCTGGCCGCCGGTCTTCCCGCATGAATTCAACCTGACGAAAGACGCGCGCGCCGCACAGGCGGTGTTCGCCACACACCTGCCGCTGACGATCTTCCCGCTCGACGTCGCGCGGAATCTGTGGGTGCTCGAGCGCGATCTCCTCGCGATTTCGGGTGAGCTCGGCGAGGTGCTGCGCGACGGCGCGCGGCGGTGGTTTCGGCGACTCATGTTTCTGAGAGCGACGCGGAAGTTCGCGATCTACGATCTGCCGGCCGCGCTCTACGCGCTCGGCGACGACGGCTTCACGATGGAGCGGACGACCGCGGTGATGCGCCAGAACACGTTCCTCGAATTCGGACGCGGGACGCGCGAGGTCACGGTGTGTACGAAGCTCGATCGCGCGCGGTTGTGGGAGCGGTTTCTAACTCTCGGTAGAACTTCTCCCGCACCCCACCAGCGTTGACCGCGCACATCGGGACCATCTCTCCGTTCACTGGCAGGCGGAACACGCACGCCGCGAGCCGCGACTGCCCGGTGTCCGTCGTCAGCTCCGCGGGGCTCATGAAGTGATGGCTCGTGAG
This sequence comes from Thermoanaerobaculia bacterium, assembly GCA_035999335.1. Lineage (GTDB taxonomy): Bacteria > Acidobacteriota > Thermoanaerobaculia > Gp7-AA8 > Gp7-AA8 > QHVT01. Next base: position 24,550 of record DASYGV010000093.1, read on the forward strand.
CGTGAGTCCATCGACGCGCACACGTTTCGTGACCACGTCGCGCACGAGCGCGGCAAGCGACGTCCCGGCTTCGCTGCGCAGCCGCGCATCCATCCAGCGGCGCGCGCGGCCGAAGTACAACCCCGGGCGGCGGAGGAGCAGGCCCGCGCCGCGTGCGAAGAGCTCGAGCGGGAGATCGTCGCGGAAGGCCGCGCCGCCGTCCCCGGACTCGAGGAACTCGCGCATCACCGCGATGTCTTCGTCGGCGTTGCGAATGAACTGCATCAATTGCATCTTGCCCGCGCGCTCGATCGCGACCAGCGGCACGAAGCGCGTGCAGTCCGCGTGGCCGAAGTGCATCGGCTCCGCGTCCGGCAGCTCGAGCCCGAAGTCGCGCGTCGCGTTCCCGATCTCGTCCCACAGCTCCGCGGGCGTGACTCCTTCGATGTTTTTGCGCGTTCGGCCGACCTGCGCCAGCGGCTGGAAGCTGATGAGTGAAAACGCGTCGCGGTTGCGCAGCGTCCAGCGGACGACGTCCGCGATCTGCGAGAGGTTGTCGCGCGTGACGGTAAGCGTCATCGCCGCACGCAGCTTGCGGCCGGTGATGCGCCGCGCGTCGCGGATCATCGTCGCAAACTCGTCGCGCAGCGGCATCAACTCGACCTCTGACTTCGGCGCGCGATGGCCGTCGCGTCCCCGCTGCGTGATGTCGATGTGAATCGACACCTCGGTGAGCTGACCTTCGATCATCAACCGCTCGAGGAGACCCGGCTGGCGGCGGAAGTTGTCGCCGTGGGTCATCACCATCGGTACGATGCCGATCGAGCGCGCGTAGTGGAGGATCTCGATCAGCTCCTCGGCGGGGCGGAGCGTCACTTCGCCGTCGGTGATCTGGACGTTGCTCTTCGGTCCGAGGTGACAGCGGAGGAGGTCGAGCTGTCCGAGAACCGCGGACACGGGAAGCGCGGGGATACGGTTCGCTTCACTGCCGAGGTAGCAGCCGGTGCAGGAGAAGTCGCATTTCGGCTGAATGCCGATGGTCGCGCCGCAGCCGGTGGCTTTCTGTCCGAGGCCCTGGCCCGGTACGCGAACCGCGGGATCGAGCGTGGACCAACGCTCTGCGAGCAGCGCACGTTTCTCCGCCGTGACCGGGTCACGGAACAGCGACCATGCGCGCGACAGCGAACGGGGCTCGCCGATCATGGCATTTCATCTTTGCCAGTTGTTCAGTTTCCAATCGTAATCGTCGTACTCGAATGTGATCTTTTTCGCGTTGTCGATCAGACGTTGTTTGTCCGGAGGTACGTATCTTCGGACGAATGCAGCTTTTCCGCCACCCCACTTCTCGAAATCGTCGCCGAACCAATCCATGATTTTGGTGACATGGATGGTCAGTTTGTCCCCTTTGCTCACGAAACGCGCGCCGAGTCGTCCGTTGAGGAACATCCGCGCCTGCTCGTCGAGCTGTGCGTCGAGCCGCTCGCCCACGTACGCCTCCGTGCGCAGCGGCGGGCAACTTTTCGCCGCGCAGTTGATCGCGAAGTGGATGCGCGGGTCTTTGAAGCCTTCGCGGATCTTGTCGTTCTCGACGTCGTTCAGCGAGAGCTTCGCGTTGCCGACAGGCACGCGGTCCTTCTTGAAGACATTGAGACGGATGATCGGATCGGTAGAGATGTCGCGGATCGAGGCGACCGGATAGTTCTCGATGATCGTGGCGACGGTGTTGACGTTGTAAACGTTGATCCAGTGCGCGAGCTGCTGCTTCGGCGTGAGCGCGGCGACGTTCACGCGCCCGAGCTGCTGGCGGATGGCCTGCACGTTCGCAGCATCCTTCGCTTTCAGGGCTTTGTAGTCGAAGCCGGCGGTGGGGTTGTAGTGCTCGGTCAGGATGCGGTTCCAGTCGGCGAGGCTTTGCGCGTCGAGGGTCCAGGCGAAGAGGAGCAGCGCGGCGAGTCGTTTCATGGTCGTCAGTCCAGGATGGTCAGGTTCTCGAGATAGCTCCGGTACGTCCACAGCGGCACGAAGGTCAGGCAGTGGAGGAGCTCCAGCGTCATGGCTACGCGCGCGCGCGTTCCGCGGATGCGTCCGAGCTTCTCGACTTTTGAGCGGTGGCTCGTGCCGCGCAGCACGCGCATGGCTGTGCGCATGCGCCCGCGCGCGACGACCTCGTTGATCATGATCTCGATCTGGAAGCCGTTGAGCTTCTCATCGGGAATGGCCTCGAAGACGTCGCGGCGCACGGCGCGCAGTCCGGTGATCGGCGGGAAGCGCATGAAGATCGCGCTCTTGCGGCCGTAGTCGACGATGCCGCACGACATCGCGTAGCCATCGTCGAGCACCGGCGCCGCGAGGAGGTCGAAATGCTCACCCTTCGCGCCGAGGATGTCGGCGTCGAAGAAGAGGATGACTTTGCTCGTCGTCGCGGCGACGCCGGTCGCGAGCGAGAGGGCCTTGCTCGCGTTGCCGTTGGACAGGATGACTTCCGCGCCCGCGTTTCGCGCGACGGATGCCGTGTCGTCGGTGGAGTGATCGTCGACGACGAGGACGCGGCTCACTCCACGCGACTCCCGCGCGGCTTGCACGACGGCGGCAATCGTCGGCGCCTCATTCCGCGCCGGGATGATCACATCGAATTGCACAGGTGGAGAGTATGCGCCTGGAGTGCTGAGTGCTGAGTCACGCCCGCCCGGGTGGGTGGTTTCAGCACTTAGCACCCTGCACTCAGCACCGTTTCGTCTCTCTTGTGCGCGCAGGTAGCGTCCGATGCGCTCGATCCCCGAGGTGATCTGGTCCGCCTATCTGGTAGGTGGCGGCCCTTCACCGACGCCGCCTCGACCTACCAGAGAGCGGCGGCTCCCGCCTGCTACCGCACTTGACGCGGACTTCAGGACATGCATTATTACGGATCTATGCAGATGCGCGTCACAATAGGCATCGCCATAGCGCTGTTGCTTCCTTGTTTTCCGCTTCTCGCAAATGTCTCGGTTGGGGTCTGCAACCAGACATGCATCTGCATCTATTGGGACGGACCGGGTTCGTCGACTGTCGAGGTGCGCTGCAACGGCGATGGTGGGTGGTCGCCATCGAGCTCGCCGACACTACCGATACCCGGTGATGGATCGTGGGGCGGTGGAGGTACACCGCCAAACTCGCCCGCACCGGGCATGCCGTTGGAAACCGTGGTGGCGATGGCGGTGAACCAGGCAAACAATACCGCCAAGAACAAAGTCCGCGGCGACCGGCGTTACGATCCGGAGATCAAGTACTACTACACGCCGAACAATTGCACTCGGTTGTTCTACGGTTCTTCATTCAGCGAGAGCGGTTATGAGTTGCTAAATGGGTACATCCGGTATCGGAACGGCGAGGCGGTCTCCGATCCGAACCAAAGCACTCGCATTCCGTGCAACGAAGGAATCGCGGCATGGACAATGTGTTGTGAGCATGGCAAATACGTACTGATTTGCAACGAATTCATGAACTACGGCCCCGACGACCGAGTAGCAACGCTCATTCATGAGGCCATGCATGTTGCCGGTCAACGCGAGACGGCAGGCGGAAACAATGGCGACCAGACGCCTCCGAGCACGTCACAGATCATGGCTGCGGTCAAAGCCGCATGCGGTCTCTAGAGAGGAAAGCATGAGATCAACGATCCTCATCACCACGATTTGCTTGACCACGTTGCTGACGGTCAGCGCCAGCGCGAAGTCGCCCGAGCAACAATGCCGGGCGGCGTTGAAATTCAGGCAGTCGAATCCCTATCCGACGCCCCTTGAGCGGCAAGCGGAGATCGCCGCCGTGCAGAAGGCTTTCACGCTGTGCCGTTCGCGTTCAATGGCTCCCGACCTGCGGGCGGCGAGCGTCGAGCGATGGGCACAAATTCTGAGCCAGCGGGATCTCGCGGCGACGGAAGCGATGTACCGGGAAACGATTCGGGAGGTCACGGTAGACCACGGGCCGAACGCTCCGGCGCTGCTGACGTTGCAACACGGTCTGTTGGCCGTGGTCAACCGTGCGAGTGGCGGGCCGACTGCAGAGTCATTCGGCATCGCGTATGACATTCAGCGGATTGCGGAGGAGGCGCATGGAGCCCAGAGCGAGCCGTACGCTTTGGCGCTGGCGACCCTGGCGCACCTGCACGAATGGAACGGCAGTCGCGCGGCGGCGGAAGAACTGTACCGCGAGGCCATCGCGACAGCATCAGCGGCCTGCGGGCCGAAATGCGGCACGTTGTCGGCGATGTACAGCATCCTGCGCGACCTGATCAAGGATGATCCCGCGCGGAAAGCGGAAGCCGACGAGCTCAACGAACGCGCAACTGAGGCGCTGCCGGACGACGAGCCGCAAAGGTGAAACAGCGGCCCGCTGTTAGATTCCAACCGTACGCAAGTAGCGGCCGATGCGCTCGATTCCGGACGTGAGCTGATCCACCGCCGCGGCGTACGAGATGCGGATGAAGCCTTGTCCCTGCGTCCCGAATGCGACGCCCGGAATCACGAGCACGGCGGCATCGGTGGCGAGGGTCTTCGCGAACGCGATCGTTTCGCACGCCGGGACGGGCGCGAACGCGTAGAACGCGCCGGCGGGCGGAGGGATCGTGATCTCGAGCTCGTGCTGGATCGCGTACAGCGCGGCCTCGCGCTGCTCGCGGAACTGCGCGCGGACAGAATCGAGCCACGACGCGTTCCAGGCGCGGTCTTCGAAAATCATCTCCGCGAGCGCCTGCGAGAACACAGACGCGCACGTGGCGATGTACTGATGCGCGGTGACGATTGGCTTCATCACCGGTTCCCTCGCCAGCACCCATCCGAGGCGCAGGCCGGTCATCGCGTGACTTTTCGAAAGACCGCCGAGGACGATCACGTTGTCGCCGAGTCCCGTCATCGACGCGGGCGGTGCGTCGTACCAGATCTCGCGATAGACCTCGTCGCTGACGACGAGCGGACCTAGGGCAGCGATGCGTTCGAGCGTCGCGCGATCGGCGACGGCACCGAGGGGATTCGAGGGCGAGTTGACGACGATCAGCTTCGTCTTCGGAGTGATGCTCTTCTCGAGCGCGACGACGTCGATCGCCCAGTCCGGCGGCTCGAGCTTATACGGCACCGCGGTCGCGCCGCACACTTTCGCGAGCGTCGCGTACGACAGGAATCCGGGATCGGGCACGAGCACTTCGTCGCCGGGATTCACGTACGCGGTGAAGACCGCGAACAGTCCCTCCTGCGTCCCCGCCGTCACGCACACCTCGGACTTCGGATCGTACGGCGTGTCCTCGCACAACTTCTTGCGCAATGAGAGATGCCCCGCGTTCGGCGAGTACTGCCACGGCGTCGTCGCCGCGCGCCGCGCCATCTCGCGCAACCTTTCGTCCGGGACGACGTTCGGCTCGCCGATGCCGAGGTTCACGGAGTACGGCGTGGCCAGGGCGTTGATCTGGCGGATCAGCGAGAGCTCGATGTTCGCGAGGCGGTCAGCGTGTCGCATGGTGCTGAATGCTGGGTGCTGGGTGCTGAGTGAATTCGGGCGGGAGTGACTCAGCACTCAGCACCCAGCACTCGGCACTCATCGCAGTGCGTCTTCCAGCGCCGTCGACGAATCCGTCTTCTCGTCCCGGTACTTCACGATGAGCGGCGCGGCGATCTGAAGGCCGTGCTGTTCGGCGAAAGCGCCCTTCATCGGACGCGAGCCGGGGATGACCACCGCCGCGTACGGGATCTCGAGCGGGCGCTGCGCGGTGCGGCGATAGACCTGGCCGCGCACGGTGTCGTACACGGGAGTCGAGCCGGTGAGGACGACCCCCGCGCCGATGACGGCGCGTCCACGCACGATCGTTCCCTCGTAGATGCCGCAGTTGCCGCCGACCACGACGTCGTCTTCGATCACCACCGGTACGTTGCCGACCGGCTCGAGCACTCCGCCGATCTGCGCGGCGGCGGAGATATGGACGCGCTTGCCGATCTGCGCGCACGAGCCCACCAGCGCGTGCGAGTCGATCATCGTGTCTTCATCCACGTAAGCGCCGATGTTCACGTACGCGGGCGGCATCATCACCACGCCCTTCCCGACGTACGCGCCGCGGCGCACCGACGAGCCTCCCGGGACGATGCGGATCCCGTCCTGCATCTTGAAGCGCCGCGGGGGAATGGTGTCCTTGTCGACGAACGACAGCGACCCGGACGCGAACTCGGCGAGCACGCCGACGCGGAACGCGGCCAGGATCCCTTCCTTCACCCACGCCTGCGCGGTCCACACTCCGTCTTCGTTCCGCATGGCCGCACGGATCGTCCCTTTCTCGAGCTCCGTCAGAAACAGGCCGATGGTCTTCAACGCCTCGGTGCGAAGGAGGTTGGGGAGGGCTTTGACCCGGTCTTCGATGGTGATCATCAACGGGAGTTTATTCGAGTCGACGAGTCTTCGAGTCTTCGAGTCGTCCAGAAGAGCCTCGACGACTTGACGACGCGAAGACTTGATGACTCTTCACAGCAGCCCGCACTCCTCCAGGATCGCGCGAAGTTTCGCGCGGTTCCCCTCGGTCATCGGGGCCAGCGGCGGCCGCACGACGTCCGAGGCGAGCACGCCCATCATCACGAGCGCGGCCTTTGCGGGGCCGGGATTGGCTTCGATGAAGTTGCCGAGGAGGAGGGGGAGGAGACGCGTGTGAATCGCGGCGTCTCGAGTGTCGACCATCGCGCGCATGAGGCGTGGGACTTCATTGCTGGCGACGGAGATCACACCTTCCGCGCCGACGGCCATCAGCGGGAGCGTCCAGGCGTCGTCGCCGCTCAGCACGAGGAAGTCTTTCGGGCGCTCGCGGAGGATGGTCAGGATCTGTTCGAGATTGCCCGACGCTTCCTTCACGCCGATGACGTTCGGGATCTCGCGGGCCATGCGCAGCGTCGTCTCCGCGGTCATGTTCAGGCCCGTACGGCCGGGGACGTTGTACATGATCATCGGGAAGCCGGACTTCTTCTTCTCGACGGCTTCCGCCTGCGCGCCGAAGTGGCGGCGTAAACCATCAGGCGTGGGCTTGTTGTAGTACGGCGTGATGGTGAGGATGCCGTCCGCGCCGAGGTCGACGGCCTGCAGCGCGAGCTCGACCGCGCGCGGCGTGGCGTTCGATCCCGCTCCCGCGAGCACGGGCACGCGCCCGTTCGCGGTCTTGACCGTGAGCTCGACCACGCGGCGATGTTCGTCCGCGCTGAGCGTCGGGTTTTCGCCCGTCGTCCCGCACGGCACGAGGAAGTTCACGCCCTCGGTGATCTGCCAGTCGACGAATTTCTCGAGCGCGGCCTCATCGAGCGAGCCGTCGCCGGCGAACGGGGTGATGAGTGCAGTGCCGACTCCACGAAAACTAGAAGAGCTCATCGAACCTCACCAATCCCTTCCGTCCTCGAATTCTCTCCGCCGCAAACACCGCGCCTCTCGCGAATCCCTCCCGCCCGCGTGCGCGGTGCGAGATCTCGACCAGGTCGTCTGCCGAGTCGAAGAACAAGGTGTGCAGTCCGAACTCGGCACCGACGCGCGACGCGACGATCGGCGGATCGAGTTTCCCGCCGCTCCCTTCCTTCACCTCGGACGCGATCTTGAGCGCGGTGCCGCTGGGCGCGTCTTTCTTCTGCGCGTGATGGCGCTCTTCCATCCCCGCGGCGTACTGCGGGAACTTCGCGAAGAGCTCTCCCGCGCGTCGCGCGAGCGCGAACATCACGTTCGCGCCGGGCGAGAAGTTGGACGCATACACGCCGGCGATGCCCGCGCGCTCCACGCGCGCGCGCACTTCGTCGAGGCGCTCGTTCCACCCGGTCGTGCCGATGACGAGATCGAGCTTGTTGTCGCACGCGACGCCGACCGCGTGATCGAGCGCGCTCGCGTGCGAGAAGTCGATCAGCACTTCGGCGCCGGCGATCGGATCGTTGCGATCCACGTCGAGGACACACACGACTTCGTGACCGGCCTCGGTCGCAACGCGCTCGATGGTCTTGCCCATCTTGCCGTAGCCGTGGAGCGCGATTCTCACGCCGGCACCGCCGTTTCGAACAAAGCGTGATGCACGGCCTTCACGGCCGCATCCGCGTTCGCGTCGTCGACGACGATGCTGAGATTCAGGCCCGAGCGGCCGAGGGACATCATCTTCACCGGCATGTTGCCGAGCGCTTCCAGCACGCGGGCGCCGACGCGCGCGTCGGACATGACGTTTTTTCCGACGACGGCGATGATGCACTGTCCGTCGTACAGCTCCACGTTCGCGAGCTCGCTCAGGCGCTTCGTCAGCTCGTCGATGTCGTGTTTCTCGTCCACCGTCACCGTCACCGAGACTTCGGACGTCGCGATGAGATCGACGGAAATCTCGAGATCGGCGAACACGCGGAAAAACTTCGCGAGGAAACCGTGCGTCCCGAGCATCTTGTTCGACGTGACGTGCACCATCGTGACGCCGCGTTTGCGCGCGATGGAGCGCGGTCCCGCCGCGACTGCCGCGCCGGTGCGTGTGATCAGCGTCCCGGGCGACGACGGGTTGTGCGTGTTGAGCACGCGCACCGGCACGTTGGCCTCGACTGCCGGCTCGAGCGTGCGCGGATGCAGCTTCGCGCCGAACTGCGCGAGCTCCGCGGCTTCCTCGAACGAGAGGACGTCGATGACACGCGCGCCCGGCACGACCCGCGGATCGCAAGTGAGCAGGCCGTCGACGTCGGTCCAGATCTGCACTTCCTTCGCGCCGACCGCCGCGCCGACGATGGCCGCGCTGTAGTCCGAGCCGTTGCGGCCGAGGGTCGTGGTCGCACCGGATTCGGTGCGGCCGATGAAGCCGCCCATGACCGGGATGCGGTTGCGCTCGAGGAGCGGCAGCAGGACGCGCTTCGCGTGCTGCGCGGTCAGCGCCATGTTCGGCGTCGCGCCGCCGAAGCGGTCATCGGTCCAGATGACCTCCTCGGAATGCACATGCTCGCCGGGCAGCGCGCGCATCATCATCGTGTAGGTGAAGAGGACGGACGAGAGCTTCTCGCCGATGGAGACGACTTTGTCTCTCGCGCGCGGCGTGATCTCGCCGAGGAGGGCGATGCCGCGGAGGATGGTGTCAATCTCTTCGATCTGCTTGTCGAGATTGCGGATGAACGTCTCGAAGAAATCCGACTTTTGCTGCACGAGGCGCAGCGCCACGTCTTCGTGACGCGCGCGGACCCTGCGAATGATCTCCGCGACCTCGCGCGGCTTCTGCGCGCACGCGGCCTCGCTCGCCGCGACGAGATCGTTCGTCACGCCGGCCAGCGCAGAGACGACGATCACGGGATGAAGGTGCTGCCGCTCGGCGACGATGTCGATGGCGTTGGCGACGCGGTCCGCATCGCCGACGGACGTGCCGCCGAACTTGATGACGATCATGGCAGCAGGTTCCGCGCGCGCAGAAGCTCCGCATTCAAAATCGCCGCTCCCGCCGCGCCGCGAATCGTGTTGTGCACGAGGGCGACGAAGCGGAAGTCGAGGATCGGGCAGGGGCGGAGGCGTCCGATGGAGACGGCCATGCCGCGCTCGCGGTCGCGGTCGAGGCGCGGTTGCGGGCGGTCGACCGCGTCGATGAAATGGATCGGATGTTTCGGCGCGGTGGGGAGTCCGAGCTTCTGCGGCTCGCCTGCGAAGTTCTCGATCGCCTCGCGCACTTCGCGGATCTCCGCGGCGTTGCGCAGCTTCGCGGAGACCGTCATGAGATGTCCGTCGATCGTCGGCACGCGGTTCACTTGCGCGGAGATCTTCATCGGCGCGTCGGCAAAGCGTTCGTTCTTCCACGTGCCAAGGATCTTGCGCGGCTCGGTCTCGATCTTCTCTTCCTCGCCGCCGCCGATGTACGGAATCACGTTGTCGAGGATCGCGTACGACGCGACGCCCGCGTAACCCGCGCCGCTGATCGCCTGCATCGTCGTGACGTGCACGGCCTCGAGTCCGAACGCGCGCTCGAGCGGCGCGAGCGCCATCGCCAGACCGATGACGGAGCAGTTCGGGTTCGTGACGATGTAGCCTGCGCGCCGCTGCCGCTGCACGTCGATCGCGCCGAGGTGCTCCGCGTTGACCTCGGGGATCAGCAGCGGGACGTCGCTGTCCATGCGGTGATTGCGCGAGTTCGAGATCACGGCGCAGCCGCGGTTCGCGTAGTCGTCTTCCGCTTCACCGGCGACCGAAGAGTCGAGCCCGGAGAAGAGCAGGCGCGATTCGAGGTCCGCGCCGAGGTTCTTCACGGTGAGATTCGTGATGTCGTCGGGGACGAGCGTCTCGAGACGCCAGTCCGCCGCGGCGCCGTAGTTCTTGCCCGCGCTGCGGTCGGAGGCAACGACCTCATGCACGCGGAACCAGGGGTGATTCGCGAGGAGTTGAATGAAACGCTGGCCGACCGAGCCGGTGGCGCCGAGGACGGCGACCGGCATACGCTCGGTGCGCAGCGATGCGAGCTCGGTGGCGACGGGAAGAATGGCAGTCATCAGATGGGCTCCCTTGCAAAAAGCGATTCTATAGGGAGCCGGACAGCGGCCGGCGCGCCATATCATCTGAACGCGATGCTGCAGGTCGAAGAGGCACAGACGCGGGTGATGGCCGAGGTTGAGGCCGGACCGGCCGAGTCCGTGCCGCTCGATGAATCCCTTGGCCGCGTGCTGCGCGAGAGTGTCACCGCGACGCACGATCTTCCGGCTGCGGACAACAGCGCGATGGATGGCTACGCCGTGCGCGCCGAGGACATCGCCGGTGCGCCGGTGACGCTTCCCGTGATCGCGGATATCCCCGCGGGGCATCCGACGGATCTGCGTCTCGAGCCGGGCAGCGCGATGCGCATCATGACCGGTGCGTTCGTTCCCGAGGGTGCGGATACGGTCGTGCAAGTCGAGCTGACGGATGGGGGTCTCGAGCGCGTGACGATCGCGAAGGCGGTCCCGCGCGGCGCGAGCATCCGCCGCCGCGGCGAGGACATGCGCGCGGGCGAAGTGGTTCTGCGCGGGGGCGTGCGCATCGGTCCCGCGGAGATCGCGATCCTCGCGTCGGCCGGCAAGTCGAGCGTTCAGGTGGGTCGGCGTCCAACGGTCGCGATCCTTTCGACAGGCGATGAGCTGATCGACGTCGGCGAAACGCCGTTGCCGGGACAAATCGTGAACACGAACGGCCCGCTCCTCGCCGCGCTCGTCCGTGAAGCCGGCGCGATCGCGCGACCCCTCGGCATCGTGCGCGACACGCGCGAGGCCACGATTGCCGCGTTCGAGTCGGCGATCGAATCGGATTTCGTGATCTCGTCGGGCGGCGTTTCCGTCGGCGCATACGACTTCGTGAAGGACGCGCTCGAGGCGCTGGGCGCGGAGACGAAGTTCTGGCGCGTGGCGATGAAGCCGGGCAAGCCGGTGGTGCTCTCGCGCCTGCGCGATCGCGTCGTGTTCGGACTTCCGGGGAACCCCGTTTCCTGCTTCGTGTCCTTCCACCTCTTCGTCGCTCCGGCCCTGCGGAAGGCGATGGGGCAGGAAGCGCGGCTCTACGCACCGACGGTGTGCGCGCGGCTCACCGCCGCCGTGCGCGGCGCCGCGGAGCGACGGGTCTACGCGCGAGTGCAGGTGACGGCGCGCGACGGCGAGCTGTTCGCGACGCCGCTGACGTCGCAGAGCTCGGGCGCGCTGACGTCGATGCTCACGGCGAATGGACTCGCGGTGGTCAGGGAGGGGGAGCAGTTCGAGGCCGGCGAGGAAGTGCCGGTGGTGTTGCTCGGCGTTCCTACAACGCATCCGCGACGCTGAGTTGCGCGAGCATCCGCGTCAATGTGCGCGCTTCCTCATCTCCCGTCTCGTAGGTCTGCTTCAGCATCTCCACCTGCTCTTCGGTTTCTCCGGCGGAGATCGTGAAGCCGTTCTCCGGTTGCTCCGGATCGCTCGACGGATGCAGCTGCCACGCGTCGTTCTCGAAGACCCAGCTGACATAGCCGGTGGCCTGGGTGCGCCACGCCGACGTGAGCGTCTCGTCGCCGATGACGTTCGCTGCACGGTCGCCGCGCGCATTTGCCTCGAGCGCGCGCAGCACCTCCGCCGCGGACATCGCGAGCAACGCGCGCAACGGCTCGCTCTCCTCGAGAAACTTCACGCCCATGCGCTGGTGATGGATCAGCCGCGCCGTCTCGGCGAGGATCTCCACGTCGCTTCCGCGCCAGAAGAAGCGAAGCAGTCCGCGCGCGTCGTGGGGAATCGGATCGTCGAACTCGATCTGCGCGCCGCTCGCGCTCACATCCACCAGGCGCACGGCGAAGTCGCCGAACCAGCCGTCCAGCGGCTCGGCCAGGGTGAGGCGCTGGAAAGCGCGTCGCTCGTCGTTCACGGGATCTGCTTTACGTCCGTGATCCAGTACGCTTGTTCGGTCACATGCAACTTCGCTTCGATGCGCTTCCGGTCCGCCGGAAGCGTCTTCACGTCCGCACCGCGCACGCTGTAATCCATCTTCATGGCCGACATGAACCCGGGGATCTCTTCATGGTCGAGACTCAGAGAGTTTTCGGTGGTGTTGCGGGAAAGGACGATGCCTCGGACTGTGTAGAGCTTTTCGCCCGGTTCGCTGAGCGGCTTCGAGTTCTCTTTCGCGCAGGCGAAGAGGAAGAGAACGACGAAGACCAGAGCGGTGCGTTTCATCAGTCTGCTAATTGTATGATCCGCATCGCATGCTTCCTGAAAAAACGTTCGAAGGCCGCGTCGGCATCATCACCGGCGGGGCGACCGGAATCGGTTTCGCCATCGCGCGCGAGGTGACCCGCCTGGGCGCGCGGGTCGTGATCGCCAGCCGCAAAGAAGAGAACCTGCAGAAGGCCGTCGAGCAGATCCGGTCCGAGACCGGACGCGCCGACGCCGCGCACTATCACGTGCTCGACGTGCGCGACGCCGAGGCGGTGGAGGGGATGGCCGCGAAGGTCGACGCCGATCACGGCCGCATCGACTTCCTCCTCAACAACGCCGCGGGGAACTTCATCGTCCCGGCCGAGCAGTTGTCGGTCAACGGCTGGAACTCGGTCATCGGCATCGTCCTCAATGGCACGTTCTACTGCTCGAGCGCGGTCGGCAAACGGATGATCGAGAAGAAGAGCGGCGGCGTGATGCTGAACGTCATCGCGAACTACGCGTGGACGGGCGGTCCGGGCGTGATCCACTCCGCGTCCGCGAAAGCCGGTGTGCTCGCGCTCACGCGCACGCTCGCGGTGGAGTGGGCGCGCTACAAGATCCGCGTGAACGCGATCGCTCCGGGACCGGTGCACACGTCCGGTGCGTCGGAGCGTCTGTTCCCGAGCGAGGAGATCGCGGAAGGGATCCGCAAGACGATCCCCCTGCGGCGCTTCGCGACCCTGCTGGAGATCGCGCAAGCCGCGTCGTACATGCTCAGCGACTATTCGTCGTACATGACCGGCGAGAACTTCGTGCTCGACGGCGGGCAGTGGTTGTCGGGCGCCGATTACTTCACGCGCCTGAAGCAGATGATGCCTTCCCCCCGGTAGCCCTGAGCGAGCGCAGCGAGTCGAAGGGTCAAGTTAGCATTCAACGGCACGCGTTCCGTAGGTGCTCACCTGACCCTTCGACTCGCTATCGCTCGCTCAGGGTTTCGAGAGCGAGGCCAGCCAGCGTCCGCACGCCCAACAGCAACCCGCTCTCGTCGACATAAAACAGCGGCGAGTGATTCGACGGCGCCTGCTCGGGCGTCTGGTCTTTCGGCCGCGTGCCTACCCAGAAGAAGACTCCCGGCACTTTCTGCTGGAAGAACGAGAAGTCTTCCGCGCCGAGGACGGCGTTGACGAGCTTCACGTTCGCGCTGCCGGCGATGCGGCGCAGCGTCGGTAGGCTTCGCTCGGTGAGCGCCGGATCGTTGTACGTGATCGGATAGCCGGTCGTGATCGTCACGTTCGCTGTTGCTCCACCGGACGCGGCGATGCTTTCCGCGGTGCGGCGGATGCGCGCGTGAATGTCCTCGCGCATCTGCGCATCGAGCGAGCGGATCGTGCCGATCATCTCCACCTCGTCGGGGATGATGTTGTTCCGCACGCCGCCGTGGATCGCGCCGACCGTGACGATCGACGGCGCGAGCGTCGAGTCGAGTTGCCGGCTGGGGATGGTCTGCAGTCCGAGGACGATCTGCGAGGCGACGACGATCGGATCGACGCCGAGCCACGGATACGCGCCGTGGGTCTGCTTGCCGCGCACCACGATCTTGAACGAATCGACGGCGGCCAACATCCCTTCCGGCCGATAGCCGATCTCCCCGACGGCGAAGCGCGACCCCACATGCAGTCCGAAGATCGCGTCGACTTTCGGATGGTCGAGCGCGCCTTCTTTCACCATCAGCGCCGCGCCGCCTTCTTCCCCTTGCGGCGCGCCTTCCTCCGCGGGCTGGAAGATGAACTTCACGGTACCGGGGATCTCGCCGCGCATGCCGGCCAGCACTTCGGCGGCGCCGAGGAGGATGGCCACGTGTGCGTCGTGTCCGCAGGCGTGCATCACGCCGACTTCCTGGCCGTTGTAGGTCGTGCGCACCTTCGACGCGAACGGGAGGTCGACCTGCTCGGTGACAGGCAGCGCGTCCATGTCGGCGCGCAAAGCGACGACCTTGCCCGGCTTTCCGCCTTTGAGAATGCCAATCACGCCGGTGTGCGCGACGTTCTCCGTGACCTCGATGTTCAGCGCGCGCAGCTTGTCGGCGACGATCTTCGCCGTGCGCGTTTCGCGGTTGCCGAGCTCGGGATGCTGATGGATGTCGCGCCGGGTCGCGATGACGGACGGCTCGACGCGCGCGGCGGCCTGATCGATTTGTTGCTGCAACGTGGCGGCGATGATAAGGGCTAGCATCGGGCGCAGTATAGAATCGACGTACCTCTACAAGGAGATCGCGTGCACGTTCCCGTCCGGCGGTTGGCGTTCGCTCTCGCATTGCTCCTCACGCTCACCGGCGCCGCGCCGAAGCGCCCGCAGATCCCCGCCCTCGGCGAGACGATCGAGGTGAGCATCGTCAACGTCGACGTCATCGTCACCGACAAGGACGGCAAGCGCGTGCGCGGCCTGGCGAAGAGTGACTTCACGATCATCGAGGACGGGAAGCCGCGCGACATCTCGAACTTCGCCGAATTCGCGTCGCCGCTGCCGCCTGATGCGGGAAATGCCGAGATCGTGGATCGGCCGACGGTCGATTCCCCGCCCGCGCAACCGCGAACGGTGCTGCTCTTCATCGAGCGGGACACGAAGCTCCTTCCGTTCGACGCGGAGCGTTTCATCGACTCGCTCCGCGACACGGTGCGCAACACGATCCGCCGCGGCGACGCCGCGGGCGTCGTCATCTGGAGCGACACCGGGCAGGTCCGGGTCGAGTTCACGGACGACGTGGAGAAGATCGACTTGGTCCTCACCACGTTGCGGCAGGAGCTCACGGGCGCGCAACGCAAGACGCCGGAGCAGCTCATCGCCGACGTCGACGACATCATGAACTTCGAGCTGGAGATCGCCGCGCGGGCGGAAGAGCTGGACATGGCCTACACCGTGTCCGATCGATCGGTCGTCACCGAGCATGTCGGTAGCCTGGCCTCGCTCAGCGAGCTGACGCGCATGAAGCGCAAGGTCAACGCGATCAACGCGGCCATCAACAGCATGGCCAGCGCGGAAGGGAAGAAGGTCTTGCTCCTCGCGACGCATCGCCTGGGCGAGATCGCCGGCGGCGATTTCTATTACGAGGCGGGCGAGGACCTCCTGTCGCAGGATGTGAAGACGCGCTTCAACACGCGCGATCTGATCGACTCCATCGTGCGCAACGCGAACGCCGGCGGCGTGACGATCTATCCGGTCTATCCGGCCGGACGTCCGGTGAAGTCGGCGGCGGGCGGCGCCGAGTATCTGACGGTGATGAACGAGATGCAGTCGCTGCAGAAGCTGGCGAAGCAGACCGGCGGGCTCGAGGCCGCAGGCACCGCGGAATTCGTGACGCTCATGCGCCGCGTCGAGGACGACATGAGCGACTACTACTCGCTCGCGTACCGCATCGATTCGAGCCGCGACGACCGAAAGCGCGACATCGTCGTGAAGACGAAAGACGCGAGCCTGATCGTCCGCGCGCGCCGCAGTTACGTCGAGAAGTCGGACGAGACGCGGATGAAGGACCGGCTGATGGCCGCGCTGGTGCGCACGAGCAACGACTCGATGTTCCTCATCGAGGCGCAGCTCGGCGATTCGAAGAAGCAGCGTCGCGCGAAGGAGATGGTGCCGCTTCAGGTGCGCATCCCGATCGGCGCGCTGACGGTCGTGCCGGAGAACGGCACGCACGTGGGCGTGTTCTCGGTGTTCGTCATCGCCGGCGCGGGCGGCGACGAGGTGAGCGCGCTCCGCCAGCACACGCAGCGCTTCGAGATCCCGCCCGCCGACCTGCCGAAGGCGGTGTCGGGGCATTTCACCTACGCGCTCGATCTCGTGCTGAACGAAAAGGCGGACCGCGTGGCGGTGGGAGTGCTGGACGAGGTGTCGAAGTCGTACGCGGTGTTGCTCCTTCGTCAACCCTGAGCGAGCGCTGCGAGTCGAAGGGTCAACTGAGCCCTCACGCTGCGCTTGCCTTGGCGTCTGCGCGTGCGGATATCCAATGCGAACGCAGCGAGAGGGCTCACCTGACCCATTCGACTCGCGCCGCTCGCTCAGGGTTGACTGGAAAGCTCCGACACGCCCCGAATCACCCCGCCCCGCATCACGAACCGCACTTTCCGAAAGTTCGTCACGTCCTGCGCCGGGTCCGCGGCGAGCAAGAGAAGGTCCGCGCTCTTGCCTTTCTCGATCGTGCCGGTGACGTCGTCGAAGCGCGCGGCGCGCGCGGCCGTGGTGGTCGACGCGACGATCACCTGCATCGGCGTCATCCCTGCTTTCTGCATCGCCTCCATCTCCGCGTAGATTGCGGGGCCGTGGAGCGTGAGCGGATTGCCGGCGTCGGTGCCCGTCGCGATGGGGATGCCGGCGGCGACGAGTCGTTTGAGGTTCGCGGCGGCGACGGCCTCGCGCTCCGCCGTGCGTTGCGCACGTTGGCGTATCTGCGCTTCCGTGACTCCGGCGTCGACCGTCGCGGTCGATTCGATCTTCGCGCGCGTCGCGGCATCGACGCAGCGATTCGGATCGTCGATCGCGGGCGGTTTATGGGAGACGGCCGATTCGAACATTCGCACGTAGCCGCCCATCACCGTGAGCGTCGGCGTGAGGATCGTGCCCTGCTGCTTCGCGAGGGCGATGAATTCCTCGTCGACCGGCAAGTCCCAGATGCTGTGCACGAGCAGCTTCGCGCCCGCGCGCACCGCGGCCTTCGCGCCTTCGAGCTCCGTCGCGTGCACGATCAGCGGGAGCTTCGCGGCATTTGCCGCTTCGCCCGCGGCGTTGATGCCGGGAACGTTCGCCTCGAGGTACCAGACCTTGACGGCGCGTGCGCCGCGCGCGGCGAGATAGCGAACGCCATCGCGCGCCGTCGCTTCGTCCTTCAGATGAATGAACTGCCGTTCGGCCGCGAGGTTCAGCCAGTGATCGCGCGTCGAGAGGAGCGGACCCGCGGCGGAGATGTGCGGCGCGGCGGTGTCGTGCTCGAGCCGTTTCGCGAGCTCGGTCGTCCACGCGTAGCCGCCGACGTCGAACACGCCGGTGACGCCGGAGCAGAGATACGAGCGCGCGAAGCGTTCCGGATGCGCGCGGAGATCGGCGATCGTGCTTTCGTACGGATGCTTCGCGCGCAGATCGAGCGAGTCGGGACGTCCGTCGGCCCAGCCGGTCTGCGAGAAGTGCATGTGCGCGTCGACGAGTCCGGGCGTGATCCACATGCCGCGCGCCTCGATGACATCGACGCCGGGGGGAACCTCGCACTTGCCAGCGCACTCGATCTTGCCGTCGCGGACGACGACCGTCGCATTCGGGATCGGCGCGCCGCCGCGGCCGTCGATGAGCGTCGCGCCGGTGATGGCGCGCGCGGAGGGCGGCGTGCCCGGGGGCGCGTTGATCGCGCCGGTGAGCGCGATCTTCCAGCCGGAGGGAGTGGCGACGAAGACGCGCTCGGAGATGCCGGTAATCTCGTTCGCGCCGTAGCGCACGCGGTAGCGATACGTTCCGTACACGACGCCCGGGCGTAGCGGCGTGAGGCGCATGTCCGTCGCCTCGATGGTGTCGGGCCACCCGCTGCCCGCGCCCTTGGCGAACTCCTCGTAGCCGAGGGTGAAGCCGGTCGGGCCGATGCGGACGAGGCCGGGGCTGTCGAGGTAGAGCGAGATGTACTTGCCGCGGTCTTTGTTGCGGATCGCGGCGATGTTCTCCTCGAACACGTTGCGTGCGGCGCGGAGGTCCGCCGCCTCGTCGCCGGACATGGGCGTGGCGACGAGCAGGCAGGCGAGCAGGAAGTTGCGCATGGCGCAGATTCTCGCGCGTTGATCCTCTCCGGAGAAAACTTTCTTTCCGTGGTGGTAATACGGCCGCGTTTTCGCGCGTCGGTCGGAAGTGAATCGGACAAACCCCGCAGGCCCGAAACACATTTTTCAAGTACAGGGAGGATTCGTGTCTTTTCGTAACGCATGTCTTGGCGCCATCGTGACATTTTTTGCCGCAAGTGCGGTCTTTGCACAGAGCTCCGTCAGTTCCGATCTCTACACGGATCTGCCTGCCGGCTCAGTCGACGTCACAGTCACGACGGGGGATACGACGGCGTCAGCCTTCCGCGTCTTCAATCCCAGCTCGGAGCTCCTTCGAGTCACGGCGACCGGCCGAGTGGGGATTGGGATGACGTTCCCCCCCTCGAAGCTCTCGGTTTTCTCGAATTCAGTCCACCATCTGTCGCTCCACAGCAACAATACCAGCGCGTGGAATCTGACGAACTTCAATGACGGCTACTTCGGGATCATCAAGGATGGTGCGGCCGCTCCCGCACTGACAATCCTGAACAGCGGAAATGTGGGCATCGGCACGACATCGCCGTCCTCGCTTTTTCACGTCGTCGGTGGGGCCAACCAGTGGGCGACGTTCCAACGCGGCTCGAAGGTGATGTACGTCAACGCCAACTATTCAGATAACAACCTTTATTCAATGGTCGCGAATCGCACCACCGACAACATGGGGTTGTCACTTACCTCGAAGGACTCGTCCCCCGAATACCTCTTCGTCGCCGCGGACGGGAAGGTCAGCGTCGGCATGACGAGCGGCATGTGGCAGAAATTCAGTGTGTATGGCGCGGCGACGATCAACGGTGCGGCACGCGAGGTCTTGGGTGTGTACGACATGAGCCCGATGGCCGGGGGTGTGGGAGGCGGAATCGTATTCGGTGGTCGTTACACCGCCACAGGACCCTTGGCCCAGAACTTCGCGAGCATTCAGGCACGGAAGGACAATGGCACAGATGGCGACTACGCCGCGGCGATGACTTTCTCTACGCGAGCCAATGGGCAACAACCTACGGAGCGCATGCGTATCGACTCGGCGGGCCGGGTCGGAATCGGCAACCCGTCGCCGGCGCATCCCCTGGATGTCACAGGCAGTCTGCGCGTGCAGGCGGCCGTCGACGCCAACGACTACCCGGCGATGCTGGACATGACGGCGAGCGGTCCCGGTGGACAGCGGAACCGATGGATGACGTTCGTCGGCTCGGCCACGGGCGCGATCGGTGTTCCCGCGAACTCATACGAGCTTTACGAATATCCAGCCGGCGCATTGCCGGTCTTTGCCGCGGTTCGGATGAGTATTCGCAAGTCGAATACGCCAAACGGGACCCCGCCAAAGACATTTCTCATCGACGGTGCAGGCAGAGTTGGAATCGGTACGATTGGCCCCTCGGAGGCGCTGGAGGTCGTCGGTAACATTCTGGCCAGCGGCGATATCCGGGCCAACGGCGTCATTCACGCCAAGTATCAGGACGTCGCCGAATGGGTACCCGCGAAGCAGGATCTCGTTCCGGGCACGGTAGTCGTGCTCAACCCCGAGCGTGACAACGAAGTCATGGCCTCCACTCTCCCATACGACACCGCGGTTGCCGGCGTCGTATCCGAACAACCAGGTCTCATTCTCGGTGAAGCCGGTGAGTCGAAAGAGCAGATTGCCACAACGGGTCGCGTGCGCGTCCGCGTCGACGCCGGCCGTGCGCCCATAGCCATCGGCGACCTCTTGGTCACGAGCGACCGCCCCGGCTATGCAATGAAATCCATTCCGGTTGCTGTCGCCGGGATTTCCATGCATCGGCCGGGCACCGTCGTCGGGAAAGCGCTGCAGGCGCTGCCGTCCGGCGAGGGCGAAATTCTCGTGCTGCTTTCGCTGCAGTGAATCCAAGACAGGAACGTCGATCGTGATACGAACAGGTGCTGTTCTCCTTGCGCTCACAATGGGATCGCTCGTCTTTGCCGCGAGCAAAGCGACACCTCCCACCGTAGATTTCGCTCGCAGCGGTGTCACCATCGGTGGCTATAAGCCTGGGACGAAGCTGGCCTGGATGGCACTGGTCCGCGAGCCGACGAAAGGCTACTGGGCCACCCGCATCATCCGCGGATTCGGGCCGATCACGCCGAATTCGACGTTTGCGATTGAACATCCCGAGGCCGACCTGAAGCGGTCGATCTGGATGATTGCCGACGTGGATGCGGGAACGGGACGGCATGCGAAGTCGCCGACGATGGCGCATTCGTCGAGAGGCATCGTCATTCGTGCGACGCCCGGCGCCGCGGTCATCCAGGTCGACAGCAGCGCGATCGAGCTGATGTACGTCCGGCCCAGGTTCGGAGCGTGGTCGTTCAGTGTGGCCGACGGGGGAACACGGGACGCCGATCTGAGCCAGAACGGCCAGATCGTCATTCCGCTTCAGTCTCTCATCTCATACCAGGGCAATCCTCATCCTCCGGCAACGGTCGAAACGGGCGACCTCCTCCTGGTCATCGATCCCAACGGAATGCGTACCGCGACGCTGGAGGTCGAGCGATGAAGACCGCGTTTGCAACGCTCGCACTGAGCGCGATGCTCGCCCAGCAATTGTCCGCGCAGCACGCGAACGCCGCCAAGGGATTCAGTCCGAACGGCGTGTATCAGGTCAACGGGATCGACAACATCAGCGCCTTCAATGGCAATCTGACCCTGACCATCCCCATCGGACAGGTCTATTCCATAGGCGGCGGCCTGACGTATCAATTGAGGTTGTACGCCAACGGCAACCTTTGGGAGCCGGAGGAGCGCAACCTTGCCGAGTTGAGTAACGATTGCTCCGCGCCTCCACACACGATGCCGGAAGCCTGTGTCCAGGCGTTTCCGGACCGCCGCGGCAATGCCGGTGTCGGTTGGACTCTGTCGTTAGGTCGTTTGTTTCCACGACTCGAACAGACAAACGAATGGAGCAACTGGGTTTACGAGAGTCCAAGTGGCGCTGAGCACCGCTTCTACCCGGAGCCGAATGGGACAGTCTTCGTGACGAAGGACGGATCCAATCTTCGTTTGCGGACACATCCCACCTCGGAGACTGAGATGTACATCGATTTCCCGAACGGGGAAGTGCACACATTCAATTCTGACGAGGACCCGAATGCCCCGAACATTGATAACCGTCTCATCTTGCCGTGGCTTCTCACCAAGATCGCCTCTCGGCATCCTGGTAGCGCGTTGACGATTACGCATGATCGATCGGTGCCGACGGCGCCCAAGATTGTGTTGAACGACGGTTCCCGCGAACAGACCATCCATTTCGTACCTCTGCCATTCGAAAGCGGGACTGTACCGGCGTGGAGCAGCCCACCGAATGACGAGTTGGTCAACCAGCGGATGCTCGTATCCGCAGTGGATGTCGCCGTGTTCGGCGGACAGACGGCTCATTACACGCTGAACTACA
The DNA here is from genome assembly GCA_035999335.1 of Thermoanaerobaculia bacterium. Classification (GTDB taxonomy): domain Bacteria; phylum Acidobacteriota; class Thermoanaerobaculia; order Gp7-AA8; family Gp7-AA8; genus QHVT01. Next base: position 46,366 of record DASYGV010000093.1, read on the forward strand.
CGGAAACAGATCTGTTTCGCCCTGACTGGCACAATATCCCGATCGACTACGCCCCTGCAAAAGGAAAGGTGCAACTTCTGACCTCTATTGGATTGTCGGACGGAACATCGTTCGCCTTCCAGTACCGCAATCAGAGCGACGACAGCTCCGGTCTTCCTAAGCGAATGGATCTCCCGACCGGAGGTCGTATCGAGTGGGAGTACATGAACTATCAGTTTCCCGCTTGGACGGCTGACCACCCCGGGTGGAATAACCCGCCGGGTGTTCAGACACGCAAGGTATTTGCCGATCTCACGTCCACGACACCCCTCGGCACGTGGACGCACTCATTCAATCTCGACGGCCACTGGCAAGCAGAGCCCCCGCCACGACAGTCCAAGGTTACGATCGAAGACCCGCTGGGAAACAAGACTGTCAGTTACTTCGACGTCGGAAGCTGGGACCCTGCTCATCCGGGATACGGCTTGCCGTTCACGCCGCAAATCTCCGATTCCGGACAACGGCGGCTGTCGCAGGAATTCGTTCCGGCTGGCCCCATCCCCAGCACGATCCGTTCTGTCTGGGTGCGCTATGCGAACGACCTTTTCCCGCCGCGAGTCGAGTCGACGCGGACTGTGTACCACGATGACAGCAATGCCTTTTTGAACACGGACTTCAGCGACTACGCCGGATATGGTCTGTTCCGCACGGCCACGACGACCGGAACAGACATTCCGACGCGCGTCTCCACAACGCTCTACACACCTGTCGCGACGACCAATGAGTGGTTCCCGAGCCTGCACAGCCATGCGACGACCACCGAAAATGGCCGCACGCTCAGGGTCGAATCCTGTTTCGACACGACCACGGGCTTCCTGAATGAGCGCCGAACGATCAAGGACACCACGGCCGGCACGCGCGGATCGAACGATGTGGTCGTCAGGTTTACGCCGGATCTGGGCGGCAATGTCCAAAGCGAGGCCTACTACGGCGGCGACGACGCCCCCACATGGACGACGAACTGCCCGACCGGAACGTCAGGCAATCCCCGATATCGTATCGACCACATCTATCAATACGGTTCGCTGAAGCATTCTGAATACAAAATGCCCAATGGCGACCCGTTTGGTCTGGTCTTTGTCGACAACGACATCGATCAGAATACGGGGTTGGTCAGCAAGAGTCGGGACACGGCGCAAGTCGAAACGCTGTTCACATACGACACGTCAGGAAGGCCGAGCTGGGTCAAGCCACCCGGCCGAGCCTGGACGAAATACACTTTCCCGACATTCACCGGTCCTTCCGATAGAAGCATCTTAGTGGAGCAGTTCCCGAACGGGCAGACGACCGGTGCCCTGACCTATTCGAGACATGAGATCGATGCTCTCGGTCGGGTGATTCGCGAAACGATGCCCAGGCCCGTAGATCCGGCCGAGAGTCCTCAGCCGCAGGTTTGGGAGAGCCGGCGGGAGACGGTCTACAACATCCTGGGCTGGCAGACGGAAGTCACGGAGCTCGGGACCGCCACGACCCTCCCTCGGACTATCTTCACTCACGACAACTTCGGACGCGTCAAGACGGCAACGGGCCCGGACGGCTCGCTGACGACATTCACCTATACGGGAATTCGCGCGAAAAGCCGTACTTCGAAGATTTCGATGTCTGTTGCGGGAGCCGACGCCCCCGTAGTCACGACGGAACAGTACGATCTGCTGGGCCGCCTGATCCGGGTGACTGAACCCTCCGGGCCAACGTCTGCCGCGAGCCTATCGGGAGCGAGTGTCGCCACCGAATACTCGTATGACCCGGCGGACCGGCTGGTCTTCGTGAAGATGACCGGCGCCGAGAACGTCGTCCAGAGCCGGACCTTTGATTACGATGGACGTGGCTTTCTGCGATGGGAATCCCATCCGGAGGCCGGGATGACGTCGTATACGTATGACGTCCGCGGCAACGTGTTGACGAAAACGCAGAGCGCCGCACAGTCGGAGTTCGATCTTCAATACGACTACGATGAAGCCGGGCGTCTGCTGCGCGTCGACGGACGGAACCCGTTCTACGACCTGGCCAATCCGAATGATCCGAACCAGCCTCCTTTCCGCGTACTGAAGACGTTCACCTACGCAACAGACAACGGGCCGTTCTCCGATAATCGGAAAGGCAAGCTGCTCACGGCGTCTCGATACAACTACGACCCCTCCGACGGCGGTTGGGATGATCGCATTTACAAAGTGGCTGAAACGTACATGCATCGCGACGTTGCCGGGCGCAAGACGGGTCGCATCACGCGAATCACCTACGGTGATGAGATCGACGAGACCTTCTGGGACACGCTCCGTGAGATCGAGACTTCGCTCGAGTACAACGACCTCGACCAGCCAAGCCTGGTCCGATACCCGATGTGCATCGGTTGCGGCGCTCCGCCGCATCCGCTCCGCCTTCAGACGTTCGGCTATGAGCGCGGCCGAGTCACGTCCCTGACGGGATTCGGCACTCTGACGTATTGGCCGAATGGAATGTGGAAGCAGTTATCGAGAGCGAGCGGCATGACGGATACGCAAATTCCGGATCCGAGTGGTATGTCCCGTCCGGCGTCGATCACGTCGGGCCTCTCCGACGCCTGCACAATGCCGCAGATCACGGGGGATCCGGTCGGCGGGCGGATCACATCGACGACGCCGTCCGTGACGATGACCGTTACTTCCAGCGGAACGGCACCTCTGTCGTATCAGTGGTGGAACCACAACACCGGTCAGGCGATCGTCGGCGCCAACGGACCTTCCTATACCGGCTCGCCGAACGAAACGACCGAATATTCCGTGGAGATCAGTAACAACTGCGGCTCGGTGACGTCCAGTCACGCGACGATCACCGTCGGCGCCTGTGTGGCGCCTACGATCGCGGGACCGGGCTCCCAGAAGAATCTGGACGGCTCCTATACGCTGGTCGCCAATCCCGATGGCACCCAGCCCAGTACCTATCTCTGGCGTCGCGCTTCGGACAACGCATTCATCGGCGATACACGAACGGTCAACGTCGGTGTCCTTTCGACGACGACGACCTACAACCTGACCGCGACCAACGAATGCGGCAATACCACCGGAAGTGTCACGATCTATAAGTCACTTCAGATCACGACCACCGGTCTCGTGGCCACGCGCACGGGCACGAACCAGATCACGGTAAGTTGGCCGGCGGTGCCTGGGGCCACGAAGTACAAAGTGGAGCGCCGCGACGGCATCGACGGATGGGAGGTCCTGCCGGAGGAGCCGACAGTTCCCTTCTACGTGGACAACCTTGCATTTTCCGGCGCTACGTTCGCGTACCGGGTCAAGGCAATCGGCGCGAATAGCGCGAATGAGTCCGCGTACAGCAACGCGGACGTCGCCAGCACGATCGATTTCCAGCAGGTGATCAGCGGAGGTTCGATCACGGCAAGCTCCGTCGCACCGATGCTGGCGGCGGTCAATGCGGTCCGCGCTGTGTCGGGCTGGCCGGCGGTGACCTGGACGCACATCCTGTCCCCGAGCGATCCAATACCGGCACCATCAGCGGCCGTGCGCATTTCCCACATCGCGATGTGCCGCGCGCGGATGAACGAAGCGCTGCAGGCTCTGGGTGTGCCGGTTGCCGGCTACACCGATCCCGACCTGCATGGCAAGGTCATCAAAGCGGTGCACATCAACGAAGTCATGGGGCGGACGCAGTGATGAGGAGCAGACAAACGATGTCACTCTCGAGACACTTTCCAGCGGTCGTAATTGGCTGCGTTCTTTTCATGGCAACCCTCACGGCCGGAGCGGCCGAGAAGGAGCAGTTCGAGCCGGGAACCGGGAAATACGTCGTCGTTCTCAAGGACGGTCGAACGGAGATCGTCGACGAAAAGACCGGGAAGAAAAAGGCCACGGAGCCGGACGTCGCGAAACTCGGCGGAGAGGTCCTGCACAAGAAGGACAACACGCGCATCGTCAAGCTGTCAGTCGAAGCGGCGAATGAGCTCCGCAAAGAGGAAAACGTTGCCTACGTGCAGCGCGTGTGGATGGGCGAGTCGCTGGAAAACTGGGACGAGCGAGAGGAGGCCAGCGATCGTCGCCACAAGTACGAAACGGATTCCGAGACCGATCTCACATGGTCGACCGGCCAGTATTTCTACGATGGCAGCGGCAACGTCAAGAAGATCGGTGACAACACCTACACCTACGACTCGGCCGGACGTCTGATCAAAGCGGTAGTCAGCGGAGCCACGGAGACGTACAAATACGACTCGTTCGGGAACCTGACCGAAAAGGCCCTCGGCGCGACGCCAGCCGTCATTGGCGTGGACTCCTCGAGCAATCGCCTGTCCGGCGAGAGCTACGACGCCGCCGGAAACCTGACCACGCGGCGTGGTCAGGCGGCCTATCAATACGATTCGATGGGAATGATGGATCAGATCGTCACGCCTCTCAACGCGACCCGGCGGATGATCTACGGCCCGGACGACGAGCGGATCGGAGTGATCCTCGACCCCGGGCTGAGCCGATGGAAGATCCGCGACTTCAACGGGAAAGTGCTCCGGGAGTTCAGCGGGGCGGTCGGCGGCTCATGGGTGTGGGTCGAGGACTACGTCTACGGCGAGGGCCGGCTCATCGGAGGGGAACGAGAGAGCTATTACGGCGGGAAGCTGCATTTCCACACCGACCACCTCGGCTCGGTGCGCATGGTCACGACCCAGGCCCGTAAGCGTCTCAGCTCTCACGAATTCTACCCGTTCGGGACGGAGAAGACGCCTTTCATCCAGGAGGACACCGCCCACAACCAACGTCCGGAGTCGATGAAGTTCACGGGCCACGAGCGGGACTTCCACGGCCTGCTGAACGTGGAGAACACGGATTACATCGACTACATGCATGCGCGGTATTACGATCCGAATATGGGGCGGTTCTTGTCCGTAGATCCAGTGTTCCCGCCTGATCAAACAAATCCTCAATCGTTGAATCGATATGCCTATGTGGAGAACAATCCCATAAACGCTAGCGATCCGACAGGGATGATCATCATCTGGGGCAACCCTCGGCCACCAGGTCCCGGTCACATCAGCGATGCCCAGCGGTGGTTTGATACTACGCAAGAAATAGGGCTGGATTTCTTAAAAGTGTCGACCGGCTACAACTTTGCGGTGGGCTCGTTCTCCTACTTTAGAGGAATATACCGTTTCGATCAGTTTCGGAATCGCGCCCTCGGTCTGTACGGCCAGGAAGAGATGGGACGTGTGTACACGGAAGTAACGATAGTTGCGGAGCTCGTGAGAAGAGTCCCCCCAATTGCGGCATACATTCGAAAGCACGGCGGCGACATTAGCGCGGCGATAGAGGACTGCATGGGAGACTCCGTATGCCTGACTACACTGATCGCGGTGGCCAACGAGGTTAGCGCGAAAGTCTCCACGACAGAGAACCAGCAACGTTTTGCTGGACGCTTTGCTACTGGCGCGGCGATCTCGTATTTGACCCGCCGCGCGGGTGGTGGAAGGTCTGGTATGCTTCTCGGCACCGCGGCCGGGATCGGAGATGCAACGTGGAAGATCTCCAAGGGTGCACGGACGCTCGAGGATATCTTGGAGGCCGTACTCGCCGGCAAATGAAAATGTTCGAACTGGAATGCCCGACGTGCCGTCAAACGGTTGGCTCCCTTCGGGAACGCTTTCGTCTGAGATTTGGAACGCTACGACAGTGTCCCTCATGTGGCGTGTCATGGCACCGAGCGGGCAATCTCGTTTTATCAGTCGTGGAAACGGCAGTTGTTTTTGCTGCCTTTGTTTCGGTATTTGTACTGGGGATCTTGATCACCGCAGTATGGATCGTCCTTGTTCTGGCCATTGCGGAACTGAGCGTCATCGCGTTCGCGTCACCAACTCCGAAATCTTGATCGACTTTGCCGCCGGGATGATGTCGCTGCTGCGGTACCATCCCGGCCCATGCGCTCCTTCGCATGCGCATCGACAACAACGATGATGGGTGAGCGCAGTGATCGAGCAATCGCTAATTCGGTGCGGGGCTTATGAACTTGGAAGAAGAAAATGATCGATCGGTGATCGAGCGCAACGGTTCTCTCGCGTGGGAAGCGATTCATTTGGATTCGAGCCCTCCCACCCCCCGCTGCGCCGCCCCAATCGCCACAAACGGCGCCCAATAAAACGGATGCGCGTACTCCGGATTGCGGCGCAGCGCGAGTTGCGCGTGACGGAGGGCGGCGGCGGTGGAGTCGCCGGCCAGGAGGCGGCGGTGGAACTCGATCATCAGCAGCGACGTCGCGCGGGAGTCGGCTTTCCATTGACTGACCACCGTCGTCGGGCAGCCGGCGGCGAAGAAGGCCCAGGCCAGGCCGATCACGCCTTCGCTGCCGGCCAGCTTGCCGCGGGCCGTGTCGCAGGCGGAGAGGACGGCGAGTTCCGCGCGCAAGGGAAGGTCCACGATTTCGCGCGCTTCGAGCAGGCCGTCTTCGCTTGTTTGGGATGGACCGGCGGCGAGCACGATCGACGAATACATCGGCGCCCGGTCGTCGACCATCGCGTGTGCGGCGAAATGGAGAATGTCGAAGCTCTGCGCTTCCTTCTTGGCCACGTCTTCACGCGCTTCCCTGCCGTAGAACGCCAGCGAACGTTCCGGTGAGTACATGCGCGCGAGCGCGCGCACTTCCGTTTCGGCGTCTTCGAGCGAGCCGAGAGACCTGTCGCGAAACAGCGAGCGGAACGTCGCTCGTGTGGGCGCGCCGACCGTCGGGTTCCCGAAGGCGAGGAGGCGCGGCCGAGTTTCGGTCGTGCGGGTGACGGTCTTCGCGAGGAGGACCAGCGACTGTGCGTAAAACACCGCATGGCGATCCACGACCGGCTTGCCATTCGGCGCGAGCAGCGCCTGGAAGGGCACGTTCCAGAGGACGTCGTCCGGGATCACGCAAATCGTTTCGTATGCCGCGAGCGAGGGCTCGAGCGGCGCGAGCAGGAGGTCGTACAAACGCCGCGCCGAAGCGCGATAGCCGTAAGCGCGTTTGGCGACCAGCTCGGCGAGTTGATTCGCTTCACGCGTGAGCTCTTCATGCGTCACGGCAATGCGAACGGCGCGGACCGCGCGCTTGCCGTCCGTCCCGAGCGTCATGACGAAGGCGATGGTCGACTTCTCTCCGGCCACGTATTCGACGACGGCGAGCGAGCGCCAGGCGTCGGGCCATGTCTCGGGGAGCGTCCCGTCGACCCTTCCGCGACCGAAGGAAGGATGGGCATGGCTCATTTCATTACGGAACCCGTCGAGCTCGGAGCTCGCGGCCCGAAGCTCATCCCGCATCTCGTCGGTCGGCGTTTCGACGATGAGCGTACGGTTCAACTCTTCGACGCGCTGATCCAACTCTTTTTCGCGCACGCGCTCCTCGGGCGACATCGCCGCGGAGAGGTCGATGCGGCCGTGCGCGAGCGCATCGCGAAGGCCGCGCCTTCATTTGCTGGGCCAGTTGCAGCGCACCTTCGACGTCGTTCCGTTCGACCTGCAACTCCACCAGGACGGCATAGCCGCGCAACAACGCGTCCACCGACAGCGCGCGGACCATGGCGTCGCGCGGGAGCGCCTCGCGCTGACTTTCCGCGACGCCGATGGCCTGATGAAGGACGGCGATGGCCTCGTCGGTTCGACCGTCGGCGCGCAGGGCCCGTCCCAGTTGGAGAAGGGTGATGGCGCGGATCCCGTCGAAGTCTTTGGCCGGCCGGACCTGGTTGACCGCGAGACGCGCTAGCTGTGCCGCGTCGGCGAAGGAGCCCAGTCGAAGCGCGAGTTCGCTGCGGAGAGCGAGGGCCTTGGCGAACCGTTCGTTTTCGCCCCCCTTGTTGCTCATCCGGGCTCGTTCCTCCAACACGTCGAGTACGGCG
>DASYGV010000130.1:0-8181 GCA_035999335.1 Thermoanaerobaculia bacterium
CCACGCCGAAGTGATAGTCGACGCCGAGAGACGGAATCCACGAGACCTTGAATTCGAACTGCCAGAGCTTGTTCGGATCGAAATTGATCCACAGATAAAGGGAGACGATGAAATCCACGACGGCGGTGGCCGTGGCCATCACGCGGATCGCGCGCGTGTTGTTCTTGTTCACGAAGAACAGAATCACCAGCGCGCCCGCCAGCGGGATGTAGGTAATGATGTTCAGTATGTGATCCATCGACTCGTCTCTCCCCTGCTACGGCTTCATGAACAGGTACACCAACGCGATCAGAACGACGCCGCCGCCCATGATCAACGCGTAGTTCTGCACGAGGCCGCTCTGCACCCGGCGAAACATCATTGAGCCGCTCTTGGCGCCGGCTCCGACGCCGTTGACCGCGCCGTCGACCACGTATTTGTCGAAAAGATTCGACCCGTGGCCGAAGGCCACCACCGTGAGGTGGCGCACGCCGTTGACGATCCCGTCCACGACCCACATGTCGAACCACCACATCAGACGGCTGAACGCGAGCGTCCCGCCGATCACTGTGGCGTTGTACAACTCGTCCACCCAGTACTTGTTCGCGAGCAGCGTATGCACGGGACCGAGCCGCTGTTCGAGAACGTCAGGAACCGGCGCGCGACGGACGTACAGCCGATGCGCAAGAAATACCCCGAACAATGCGATGACCACGGAGATCCCCATGAGGATCCATTCGGTCGAATGCGCCATCTCGTGGAAATGGAATGGTCCGAGGTCGGCGATCGGCAGCAGCACCGGCTCGAGCCAGCGTTGGAACGGCGTCGGATGTCCGCCACCCAATGCGGCCGGCCAGCCGACGAGACCGCCGACGATCGACAGGATCGCCAGCACCCAGAGCACGCCAGTCATCGACAACGGCGATTCGTGTGGATCGTGCGAGTGCGCGTGCGCATCATGTCCGTGGGCCTTGTCCGCGTGGTCGTCCTTATGCCCGCCGCGGTATTCACCCCAGAAAGTCATGAAATAGAGGCGCGACATGTAGAACGCGGTGAAGCCGGCGGCAATCGCACCGATGATCCAAATTGCCGGCGCATATCCATACGCATTGGCGAGGATCTCGTCTTTGGAGATGAAGCCCGCCAGGAACGGCAGCCCAGCGATCGCGTACGTCGCAATGGCCATCGTACGGTGTGTCGACGGCATGTACTTGCGCAGGCCGCCCATCTTCCTCATGTTCTGTTCGCCGCCGCAGCCGTGAATGACCGAGCCGGCGCCGAGGAAGAGGCACGCCTTGAAGAACGCGTGGGTCATGACGTGGAAGATCGCCGCGGTATATGCGCCGACGCCCGCGGCAATGAACATGAATCCGAGTTGCGACACCGTCGAGTACGCGAGCACTTTCTTGATGTCGTTTTGCGCCAATCCGATCGACGCCGCAAAGATCGCCGTGATCGCACCCACAATGGCCACGACCAGCGAAGCCTCGGGCGACATCCGGAACAGCACGTTGGAACGGACGACCATGTACACGCCCGCCGTGACCATCGTCGCCGCGTGGATGAGCGCGGACACCGGCGTCGGACCGGCCATTGCGTCCGGCAGCCAGACGTACAACGGGACCTGCGCGGACTTACCGGCCGCGCCGACGAACAGAAGCAGACAGATCGCGGTCGCGATCCATCCGTAGGTCTGGGCCCCGCCCTGAGCCGCGAGTGCGAAGACCTTTTCGTAATCCGAGGTCCCGAAGGTATTGAAGATCAGGAAGATGCCGAGGATGAATCCGAAATCGCCGATGCGGTTCGTAATGAACGCTTTCTTGCCCGCATCCGCGGCGAAATTCTTGTCGTAATAGAAACCGATCAGCAGATACGAGCAGAGACCGACGCCTTCCCACCCGACGAACATGACCATGTAGTTCGCCCCGAGGACGAGCAACAGCATCATGAACATGAACAGGTTCAGGTAGGTGAAGAAGCGCGTGTAGCCCTTCTCGTGCGACATGTAGCCGGTCGCATAGACGTGAATCAGGAATCCGATCCACGTCACGATCAGCAGCATCGTCGACGACAGCGCGTCGATGCGCAACGCGAAGTCGATGGAGAAACTCGCGGCAAGATCACCGACATGACCCATGCCGGCGGGAATCCATTCGAAGTAAGTGTGTTGCCACGGGTGTCCCGCACTGGCGATGACGATCCAGGCGGCGATGACAGCGGACGCACCCGTGCTGCCGAGGGCGATCGCGTTCGTCACCGCGCGATTCTTTGGCGTCAGCGGACGCGCGAACGCGCGCACGCCGTTGATCAGCGCACCGAGTGCGGGCAGGAGAACGATGGCCAGGAGCGCTTTATCCATTGAGCGTCTTCACCTCGTCCACGTTCACCGTCGACCGCATGCGGTACAACTGAATGATGATGGCAAGACCGACCGCCGCTTCGCCGGCCGCAATCGTAATGACGAAGACCGTGAAGACCTGCCCTTGAAGGTCGGCCAGGCGATGGGAGAAGGCGACCAGGTTGATGTTGACGGCATTGAGCATCAGCTCGATGCACATCAGCACCGTGATCATGTTGCGGCGGACGATCACTCCGATCAATCCGACCGCGAACAGAGTGCCGGAGAGCATCAGGTACTGAGCGGTACTAGGCATTTGCCCGCCTCCCCATGCCGTGCTGAGTGCTGAGTGCTGAGTGCTGAGGGGGAACACTGGGCGACTCAGCACCCAGCACCCAGCACTCAGCACGGACGCAGTCGTTACGCACGCATCGACTCCTTCACTTCCTTCTCCACTTCCGCCCTCTCGAGGATGAACTGCGGCGTCGACTCTTCCTCCTCGGCGGAAAGCTCGCGTTTCCCGATGACGATCGCGCCGATCATCGCGACGAGCAGGAACAGCGACACGACCTCGAACGGCACGAGGTAATCGCGATAGAGCGCCATCCCCACGGCCTCGGCGTTTCGGTTCTCGCGCTCGCGCGTGCGGCGGACGAGTTTGTTCGGGTCGCTGGGGTGCTCGGCGAGATAAGTCTCCTCGACCGTGCTCAGTTTCTTCGCGGCGTCCGGCACCTGATCGGCGTACGCACCATTGCGAACCAGCGAGACGAACAGGACCAGAACCGCCAGCCCAACGCCGATCCCCGCCATCCACACCTTCGACATCACTCGTTCCTCGGGGAGCTGCCGGTAATTGATCAGCATCACCACGAACAGGAACAACACCATGATGCCGCCCGCGTAGACGAGCACCTGAACAGCCGCGACGAACTCCGCGGACTTGATGACGAACAGCACCGCGACGCAGAGGAACGTCAGCAGCAGGAAGAGCGCGGAATGCACGGGATTGCGCATCGCGACCACGAGGATCGACGATGCGACCGCGATCGTCCCGATCACCAGGAACACGAGAAGAGGCATCTGTGCGCTGATCTCGTCCATGCTCATTTGAGAAGGCGCGCATCATCGAGCCGCGGCTTCTCGTCCTCCTCCGGCAACCCGGTGTACTTCGGACGGTCGTCCCAGTACTCGAGCTCCTGCATGTTGAAATAGAGATCGTTGCGGTCGTAGCTGGCCAGCTCGTACGTCTTCGTCGTGAGCCAGATCGATTTCGGCTTCGTCGGGCAGGCCTCTTCGCAGAGCGAGCAGAACATGCAGCGCTTCACGTCGATGTCGTAGCGGTCGAGGACCTTGACCTTCTTCTTCTTGCCGCCCTCTTCGATGATGTCGTCGTGGACGTCGATGTAGATGATGTCGATCGGGCAGGCCACCGCGCAGAGCTTGCACGCGATGCAGCGGTCGTAGGAGAACTTGAACATCCCGCGGAAGCGGTCCGCCGGCTCCATGCGCTCTTCCGGATAGCGGATCGTCACCTTCGGCTTGAAGAGCTCGCGGAGCGTCGTCTTCAATCCTTCGAGAAGGTCGAGCACGAGAAACTTCTCGGACCACCTCGGCTTCGGATACTCAACTTGCATGAGCCACCTTCTGCTTCGCGGCTGGGCGTTTTGGCTTGAAGAGATAGAACGCGGTCAGCGCAATGGTGCCGATGCCGATCCAGTACATCAGCCGCTCCTGCCCCGCGAGGATGAAGATTCCGGTGACGAAGATGTTCGCAAGCGCGAGCGGGATCATGAACTTCCAGCCGAGGTCCATGAGCTGATCGAAGCGGAACCGCGGGAACGTCGCGCGGAACCAGACGTACATCAGCAGGAACATCATCACCTTCACGAAGAAGATCGCCGCGCCGAGGAGACCGCCGAGCATGCCCATGCCGCGCAACACGTCCGTCGTCAATCCGACGCCGAACATGCCCAGCGTCCAGCCGCCGAAGAACAGCGTCACGATCAGGCACGAGTTCACGATCATCATCGAGTACTCGCCGAGCATGAAGAACGCGAACTTCATCGCCGAATACTCGGTGTGGTAGCCGGCCACGAGCTCCGACTCCGCTTCCGGCAGGTCGAACGGCGTGCGATTGTTCTCCGCGTTCATCGACACGAGGAAGATGAAACAGGCTACGATCTGCGGGATGAAGTTCCAGGCGTTGACTTCCTGGTAGCGGACGATGGTCACGAGATCGAGCGAGCCGGTGATCATCAGCACGCCGACGATCGAGAGCCCGAACGGAACTTCATACGAGACCATCTGCGCCGCGGAGCGCAGGCCGCCCATCAATGAGTATTTGTTGTTGGACGCCCAGCCGCCGAGGATGATCCCGTAAACGGCGGTCGACGTCAGTGCGAGGATCAGCAGCAACCCGACATTCACGCGCGTGACCGTGAACGTCGGCGGCGGCCCGTACGGAATCAGGCAGAAGACGATGAACGCCGGGATCAGCGGCAGCACGGGACCGAGAAAGTACGCGACTTTCTCGGAGCTCGACGGAACGATGTCTTCCTTCAGAAGGAACTTGATCGGATCCGCGATGATCTGCAGCAGGCCTTTGTAGCCGACGCGGTTCGGTCCGAGACGCGCCTGGAAGAGTCCGAGGAGCCGGCGCTCGACCCAGTTCATCGCCGCGACGATCACCTGCACGATGATGAAGGCGATCGAGAACTTCACCACAGGCCAGATGAGGTAGGTCATGAGGGCCTTGTTCACTCTGCGGCCTCCCTGGGACGGATAGGACCAATAGGACATATAGGTCTTATGAGTCCTATGAGTCCCATGAGTCTCACCGATCCACCTCACCCAACACGATGTCGATCGTTCCAATCAGAGCGACGAGATCGGAGACCAGGTGACCGCGGGCCATCGCCGGCAACGCCTGCAGGTTCACGAACGATGGCGGACGCACGTGGCAGCGATACGCGTTCTGGGTCTTGCCATCGCTGACGATGTAGTAGCCCAGCTCACCCTTCGGCGATTCGATCGAGTGATAGACCTCGCCTTCGGGCGGACGAATCACTTTCGAGATCTTCGCCTTGATGTCGCCCTCGGGCGTCGCGCGGACGAGCGGGAAACATTGCTTGAGGATGCGCGTCGACTGCCGCATCTCTTCCATGCGCACGAGGTAGCGGTCGTACGTATCGCCGTTTTTGCCGACCGGGATCTCGAACTGAAGCTCGGGATAGCACTCGTACGGTTGCGCGCGGCGCAGGTCCCACTCGACGCCCGAGCCGCGCAACGGCGGGCCGGTGATGCCCCAGTCGATCGCATCCTCGGGACTGAGCACGCCGATGCCGATCGTGCGCTTCTTCCAGATGCGGTTGTTCGTCAGCAGCGATTCGTATTCGTCGACGCAGGCTTCGAACTTGTCGACGAATGCTTCGACGTCTTCGAGCCAGCCGTGCGGCAGGTCGTCCGGCATGCCGCCGATGCGCATGCAGTTCAGCGTGAGACGCGCGCCGCAGTAGGCCTCGAAGAAATCGAGGACCTGTTCGCGCTCGCGGAACGTGTAGAAGAACGGCGTCATCGCGCCGAGGTCGATCGCGTGCGTCGCGAGCCACAACAGGTGCGACGAGATGCGCTGCAGTTCCGACAGCATCACGCGCATGAGCTGCGCGCGGCGCGGGATGTTGGCGGTGATGCCCATCAGCTTCTCGACCGTTTCGACGAAGCCGAGGTTGTTCGTGGCTGATGCGACGTAGTCCATGCGGTCCGTGTGCGGGATGCACTGCGGATAGGCCATGTGCTCGAAGAGCTTCTCGGTGCCGCGATGGAGGTAGCCGATGATCGGCTTCGCGTCGATGATGCGCTCGCCGTCGATCCTCAACAGGACGCGGAGCACGCCGTGCGTCGACGGGTGCTGAGGGCCGAAGTTGACCTCCATCTCGTGGACGTCAAACATTTCCCACCTCCGGAGCGCCGGCTTCCAGCCGGCCGCTACGCCGCCTTCCAGGCGGCAGTTCGCGCGAGAGCCGGCCGGCAAGATGCCGGCGTAGCGGCCGGCTGGAAGCCGGCGCTCCGCTGGTCGTCATTCGCCTTCCTCCGTCTGCGCGGCGGCAACCGGCTTTGGTGCGGGCTTCGCGGGCGCGGCCGCCTTCGCGCCGTTTCCGCCGCCGCCGATCTGCGCGACCGGCCACTGTCCGTAGCGCTTCCATTCGCCTTTGTAGATGTTGACGTCTTTCACGTCCTTGCCCGTCGATCCCGCCTTCGGGCCACCACCCTCGGGGAAGACCTCGGGGTAGATGCGCGCGCCGGTATCGATGCCGCGGATGGGAAAGTCCTTGCGCAGCGGATGGCCGTTGAAGCCTTCCCACATCAGGATGCGCTCGAGGTTCGGATGGCCGGAGAACTGGATGCCGAACATGTCGAACGTCTCGCGCTCGTGCCAGTTCGCCGTGCGCCACACCGACGTCACCGACGGCACGGGGCCTTGCTCGTCGGTCCAGACGCGCAGACGCACGCGCGCGTTCTTTTGGAACGAGTAGAGCGTGTACGAGACGCTGAAGCGCAGGCCGGTGTGATTGGGATACTTCGAATAGTCGACGGCGGAGAGATCGACCAGATACACAAAGCCCGCGTCTTTGAAGGCGCGGGCGACTTCGACGATGCGGTCTCGGTCGAAGAAGAGCGTGATCTCGCCGACGAGCTCCTTCGCGCCGAGGAGCGCGTCGTCGACACGGCTGACCGCGTCCGCGACGAGCGGATCGCGCTTCAGTTCCTCGACACTACGGCCCGCCGGAGCGGCCGGTGGCGGCGGTGTTGGGCTTGGCGGGGTTTGCTCCGACATTCAGTTGCTCGTTCCTCGTGTCCTTACGCGCCCGAGTAACTCTTCCCCTGCTCCTTCATCAGCATCTCCAACATGTCCAGCGTCTCCGACTCTCCCGGAACGCACAGCGAAATGTCGTCGGTCTCTCCGGTCGCAATCGCGTTCGCGTAGCCTTCGCAGTCCCACCCGCACGCGCCGCAATCGGTCTGGGCCATCGCGGCGAAGAGTCTCGTCTCCCAGCTGTTTCCGACTTCCTTCGCGAGCTCCATGCGCTCGGGAAGCGTGAGGTCGTCGCGATGGAACGGAACGGCGGGCGCACCGGCTTCGGCTTCCTGCTCGAGCGGAACTTCCGGCGCAGCGGCGATCTCCGCATCCGTGACCTGCTGCGCCTCGGCAACCGCGGCCACGGGCGTCGCCTTCGGCGCGGCCGGAGCAGCTGGAGCGCGCTTCACACCGGACATCGGCGCGGGCTTGAGCTGGGCCGCCTGCTCGGCGCGCAGCGCCGGACCTTCATGTGCGGGACGGAGCGAGTCGCGCATCGCGGCGCGCGCGAAGTCGTACGCCTCGCCGCCCTTCCGCAGGATGTGCATCTTCTCGATCTTCTTCTGCAGCTCCATCAGTCCCCAGATCAGCGCCTCAGGACGCGGAGGACATCCGGGGATGTAGACGTCGACGGGGATCAGACGGTCGACGCCCTGCGTCACCGCGTACGTGTCGTACGGACCGCCGCACGTCGCGCAGGAGCCCATCGCGATGACCCACTTCGGGTCCGGCATCTGGTCCCACAGCCGCCGGACGATCGGAGCCATCTTCTCGGTCACCGTGCCGGAGACGATCATCAAGTCCGCCTGCCGCGGCGTCGCGCGAAACACCTCCGCGCCGAAACGCGCCATGTCATGCCGAGGATCGAGGACGGCCATCATCTCGATGGCGCAGCAAGCCAGGCCGAACTGCATCGGCCAGAGGGACGATTTGCGGGCCCAATTGAAAAACTGGTCGACCTTCGTTGTGAGAACGTTCGAATCGAAGCGCTCTTCGATCAGACCCATGT
>DASYGV010000004.1:0-44918 GCA_035999335.1 Thermoanaerobaculia bacterium
GGGGTCCTTCGCCGTCTACGCGGCTCAGGATGACAACCTCTGTGCTCATTGCAGTTTGATCCTCGGATCCACGATCCCATACAGCAAGTCACTCACGAAGTTCACCATGATGTATGTCAGCGCGATCACGAGAATCGACGCCTGCACCTGCGGGTAGTCGCGCGTGGTGATCGACTGGATCAGCAGTCGCCCCAGTCCGGGCCACGAGAAGATCTGTTCGGTGATGATCGCGCCCGTCAACAGCGAGCCGAATTGCAGCGCGAGAATCGTGATGACCGGGATCAGCGCGTTCTTCAGCGCGTGCCGGAAGATCGCCTTCCCGCGCGTCACGCCCTTCGCGATCGCCGTGGTCACATAGAGCTGACTCAGTTCGTCCGCGAGGCTGATGCGGATCATGCGGGTGAGGATCGCCGCCAGCGCGAGTCCCATCGTCACCGAAGGCAGCACGAGCGACTTCAGACCCTCCTCGCGTCCCGACACCGGGAACCACTGGCGGTTGATCGCGAATGCGATGATCAGCAGCGGCCCGAACCAGAAGCTCGGCATCGACACGCCGATCAGCGCGAAGAAGCGCGCGACGTTGTCGATCCAGGAGTTTCGATAGATCGCGGAGATGATCCCCAACGGGAACGCGACCAGCAGCGCGACGAACATCGAGCCGAATGCGAGCTGCATCGTTGCCGGATAGCGCGCCGCGATCTCCTTCGCGACGCTCTCGTTCGTCCGAAACGAGCGGCCGAGATCGCCGCGCGCCACGTTGCCGATGTACGTGACGTACTGCTTCCACAGCGGCTGATCGAGTCCGAGGGCCTTGCGCACATTTGCGACGTCCTCCGGACGCGCCCCCTCGCCCGCGATCTGCATCGCCGGATCGCCCGGGATGAGATGGATCAGCGAGAAGATCAGCGTCAGGATCCCGAGGGTGATCGGGATCATCTGAAGGACGCGCCGGATGATGTACTGGATCATGAGAAAAGTGCTGAGTGCTGAGTGCTGAGTGCTGAGTACGGGGTTGGGCGGGACCCAGCACTCAGCACCCAGCACTCAGCACTTCCGCGTGCCCGAAGTGCAACAAGCTGGCCGATCATGACTGTGTCTCCTGCTTACCGGTGATGTTCCAGCCGCGGATCTTGACCACCGGGGCGAGCGTGCCGCCGAACATGTTGTACCAGGTGCCGACGATGCGGCGCTCGCGCGAAAGGGACTCGATGTTCGAGAAGGCCTCGATCATCGACTGCGTCCATCGCAGATTCGGCAGGCGTGCTGCGACCTCGCCGTCGCGGATCAGGAACGTGCCGTCGCGCGTGGTGCCGGTCATGAGCGCGGTCTTCGGCTCGAGCAGGCCGTTCACGTAGTTGAAGCGCGTGATCCAGATGCCGAGCTTCGTCGACGCGATCATCTCCTCGCGCGTCGCGCTGCCGCCGGCCATCGAGAGATGAAACGCCGCGCCATGCTCGGGCGAGCCGAGGTTCCACGCGGACGCCGTCGGCTCGAGGCCGAGACGGTCCGCCCACGCCTTGTCCAGCGTGGGCGTGCGGATGACGCCGTTCTCGACGAGCGCGACCACGCGTTTCGGCATTCCCTCGATGTCGAAAGGGAAGGGGAGGAACGAAGGATCGAGCGCGTCGTCGAGAAGCGTGAAGTTTTCGCCAAGGACGCGCTTGCCGAGGTTGCCGACGAAGAACGACGAGCCGTCCTCGAACGACTGCCCCGTGAACGCGATCATGTTCATCCAGTCGAACACTTCCGCGAGACACGGTGGCTCGAGGATGACGTCGTACGTGCCGGGCTCGAGGTCCTCGATGCGCTCCGCCGCAAGCGTCGCCTTCGTCGTCGCCTCCGCGCCGAGTTCCGTAAGGTCGACGTCCGCCGCGATGCGCGCGCGCTGCGTCGCGTAGCCGGAGCCCTTCTCCGCGATCGCGATGACCGTCGCGTCGGCATCCGTCATCGTGGCGTAACGCCGCACGCCATGAGTGTTCCCACACGCGACGGAAGCGATGCCGCTGGCATACGCACCCGCGATCGAGACCCCGGCGTGTCGATCGAACATCGCGCGCAACGAGCGCGCTTTGTCCATCGCAGTGGGTAACTCTCCCGCCAACCGCGAACCGCCAACCGCCAACTGGCCATTGCGATACAGCCCCTTGAATCCCTGCACCGGATTCGAATGCCGCGCCGCCTCCCGTGCGAGCGACGCGGTGCGCTCGATCTCCTCGTCGTCGAAGCCGGTGGTCGTGGCGACGCCCATCGCGCCGTTCAGGATCACGCGCAGTGTCAGCGATGCGCTCTCCTCCGACATGTTCTGGATGATCTGGGAGTTCGCGAAGCGGGTGATGTTGTGATCGACTGAGACGAATGCGGCGTCGGCCTCGTCCGTCCGCGCGGCGTTCAGCGCGCGCTCGAGGATCTCGTGCGACTCACGTTCGTCTCGCATGCGTCAGGCACGGACCAGCGTTGTCGTGCTCTCGAGCTCCGCGGCCGGAACGGCGTTGCGCGTGTCGATCAGCAGCTTCACGTTGCGATAGAGCGAGGCGTCCTTGAACTGATCGTGCGGCGTCGACAACAGCACCGCGTCGTATCGACCGAGCTCCTCGGCCGTGCACGGAACCGAGGCCAGATCGAGATGGAACTTCCGCCCGCGCCGCGCAACCGGGATGTACGGATCGCAGTACGACACCTCGGCGCCGCGCTCGCGCAGCAGCTCGATCAGCTCGAACGATGGCGACTCGCGGTCGTCGTCGATGTTCGGTTTGTACGACAGGCCGAGGACGAGCACCTTCGCGCCGTGGACGCTGCGTCCCTGCGCGTTGATCGCGTCGGTCGTCCGATCGATCACGTAGCGCGGCATTCCGGTGTTGATCTCGCCGGCGAGCTCGATGAAGCGCGCCCACGTCCCGTGCTCCGCGGCTTTCCACGAGAGATAAAACGGGTCGAGCGGGATGCAGTGTCCGCCGAGTCCTGGTCCGGGGTAGAAGGGCATGAACCCGAACGGCTTCGTGCTCGCCGCGGCGATGACTTCCCACACGTTGATGCCCATGCGGTCGAAGACGATCTTGAGCTCGTTCACGAGCGCGATGTTCACCGAACGGAAGATGTTCTCGAGCAGTTTCGCCGACTCCGCGATCTCGGCTGACGACACCGGCACGATGTGATCGATCGCGGCTTCGTACAACGCGACCGCGGCGCGCAGCGACGGTGCGTCGATGCCGCCGACGACTTTCGGGATGTTCTTCGTGTTGAAGCGCTCGTTGCCTGGATCCTCGCGCTCCGGCGAGAAGGCGAGGAAGAAATCGGTGCCGCAGGTGAGTCCGCGCGCGGTGAAGCGCGAGAGCAGTTCTTCGCGAGTGGTGCCGGGGTAGGTCGTCGACTCGAGCACGATCAGCTGTCCCTTACGCAACCTCTGCGCGATCGCCTCGGCGGTCTGGCGCACGTACGAAAGGTCGGGCTCGCGATGTGCGCCGAGGGGTGTCGGGACGCAGATGAGGATCGCGTCGCATTCGGCCAGGCGGTCATAGTCGGTCGTCGCCTCGGCGCGTCCACTGTTGAACACGGCGGCGACGCGCTGAGGACCGATGTGCCGGATGTGCGACTCGCCGCGCGCCAGCGCCGAGGTTTTCTTCTCGTCGAGGTCGAACCCGATCACGCGAAACCCGCTCTCCGAGAACAGCAGCACCAGGGGCAGCCCGACGTAGCCGAGACCAATGACGCCGACGGTGGCGTTGCGGGTCTCGATCGCGTCTATGAAGGAGCGTTCCTGGGACATGGCGCCGGACGATATCAATAGGACATATGCGACGTATAGGACGCATACGACGTCCCATTCGTCTCATTGGTCCTATGTGTCCTATCCCATCTCCACCGCCCGAAACCGCGCCGCGGGTGCGCCGTGCGCGACGCGCATGGTCTGCATCGGGTCGCCCTTGCCGCAGTTTGGCAATCCCCAGATCTGCCACGACTCGCGGTCGCCGATGGCGTCGCACGAGCGCCAGAAGCCGGGGGTGTCGCCGGTGTACAGCGGGTTGCGCAGCATCCGGCCGAGGCGGCCGTTCTCGATCTCCCAGGCGACCTCACAGCCGAACTGGAAATTGAGGCGGAGGTCGTCGATCGACCACGACTTGTTCGTCTCCACGAAAATGCCGCGCTGCGTGTCGGCGATCATGTCGCCGAGCGGCGTGTCGCCCGGCTCGAGGTTGATATTGGTCATGCGGATGATCGGAATGCGCGCCGCGGTCTCCGCGCGCACCGTGCCATTCGACGCGCGGCCAAGCGTCGGCGCCGTGTCGCGGCCGGTGAGATAGTCGACGAAGATGCCGTCCTTCACGAGGTGGAAGCGCTGCGCGGGGACGCCGTCGTCGTCGAATGCGAACGATCCGAGCGCGCCGGGGATCGTGGCATCTGCGACGAGGTTCACGATCGGCGAGCCGTAGCGGAACGTGCCGAGCATCGACGGCTGCAGGAACGAGCCGCCCGCGAGCGAGATCTCCAGCCCCATCGCGCGATCGAGCTCGGTGGGGTGGCCGCACGATTCGTGGACCTGCAGCGCGAGCTGCGCGGAGCCGACGATCAGATCGAAGCGTCCCGCGGGCGCTTTCGGCGCGGAGAGAAGTGCAAGCGCTTCGTCGCGAATCTGCAGCGCCTTCGTGTGCAGGTCGAGCCGCTCGATGAACTCCCATCCCTCGGACTGAAAATCGCCGCCGAACGGATTGGGGTACGTGCGCCGCTGGAACTCGCCCGCGTCGATGGCGACGGCTTCGATGCCGCCGCCCATCTGTGTTGCCGTCTGTTCGATGTAGCTGCCCGCGGTCGATGCGAAGACTTTCTGCTGTCGATAGCAGGAGATCTCGCCCGCGGCCTGGTGGATGCGCGAATCGCCGCGCATCGGCTCGGTTGCGCTCATGAGGTGCTCGAGCTTCTTCTCGATCGGCACGGACCACGGATCGATGCGGTACTCCGATTCCCACGTCGCGACGTGCGGCTCGACGTCGCTGAGAACGACTTCCTGCGTCGAAGCGATGTTGCTCGCCGCGGCGACCTCGAGCGCGCGTTTCGCCGCGCGGCGGATCGAGGCCTCGCTGATGTCGCTGGACGCCGCGAATCCCCACCCGTTCCCCACGAGCACACGCACGCCGACGGCGCGGTCGACGGTGGAGGAGAGATGATCGACCTCGCCGTTGCGCACCTTCACGTGCTGCTGATGCGTGGCGGTGTAGCGAAGGTCGGCGTAGCGGAGGGAAGGATTGGCGAGGGACGAGAGAACGTCCTCGAGCTGCGCGCGCTCGGGTTTCACAGGGCCGGGATTCTATAGGAACGCCGGCACGAACCCGGTGTTCCCTACAATGCCCGCGTGAAACGTGCGTTCTTCGCAGTCCTCCTCTTCACCTTCGCCGCGCATGCCCAGTGGAGCACCATCGCGCCCGGAGTGGACTACCAACACATCACTCGCGACAACATCGACGTGCACGTGACGCGCATCGACATGAGGCATCCGAACACGATCGTGGTCGCGACGGACAGAACCGAGCGCGGACTTACCGTCAGCGAATTCGCGAAGAAAACGAAAGCGATCGCGGCGATCAATGGCGATTACTTCGATCCGCAACTGAAGCCGATCGGGAAATCCGTCGGCGCGTGCGGACTTTGGTGGAAGGGCTCGAACGTGCAGAGGAATCAGGGCCTGGTTGGAGTCGGACGCGGGCGAGCGGAGATCCAGCGCAACACGCAGAAGACGAAGTGGTGGATGCGCGGCGCGATCTCCGGCTGGCCGATGCTCGTCCAAGGCTGCGCAGTCATTCGCGATCTGCCGGGCAGCGACTCGTTTACGCGCGCACCGCATCCGCGCACAGCCGTCGGCAAGTCTGGCGACGGCCGGATGCTCTACTTCGTCGTCGCGGACGGACGACGCCCGGACGTGCCGGGGATGACCTTGCCGGAGCTCGCGGAGTTTCTCGCGAGCGAGCTCGGCGCGTGCGAGGCGATGAACGTCGACGGCGGCGGCTCGAGCGCGATGTGGGTCGGCGACGCGATCGTCAACCGTCCCAGCGACGGCGCGGAGCGGAAGGTCGGAAACCATCTCGCGGTCGTGGCCGCGGCGGACTACAGTGGCTGCCCGAGGAAAACGGAACGATGAGGATTCTGGTGACGGGGGGCGCGGGGTTCATCGGCTCGCATGTCGTGGACGGGTACGTCGAGCGCGGGCATGACGTGACGGTCGTCGACGATCTGTCGAGCGGGCTGCGCGAGAACGTGAACGCGAAGGCGAAGCTGATCGCCGCCGACTTGTGCGATGCACAAACGATCGACGCGTTGCGCGGAGGGAAGTTCGACCTCGTCAACCACCATGCCGCGCAGATCGACGTGCGGATCTCCGTCGCCGATCCCGCGGCGGACGCGGAGCTGAACATCGTCGCGACGCTGCGTCTGTTCCGCGCGATGATCGACGACGGCGTGCGCAAGATCGTCTTCGCCTCCAGCGGCGGCGCGGCGTACGGCGAGCCGCACTACGCGCCGCAGGACGAGCAGCATCCTGTGAATCCGGTTTCTCCTTACGGCTGCGCGAAGCTGGCCATCGATCAGTACCTCGGCTATTTTCGCAATGTCCACGGCATCCAGGCTGTGTCGCTGCGATACGGCAACGTGTACGGGCCGCGCCAGCGGAAAGACGGGGAGGCCGGCGTCGTCGCGATCTTCGGCGGCGCGCTCCTCGCCGGACAGACGGCGTGCATCCACGGCACGGGCGCGCAGACGCGCGACTACGTGTTCGTCGAGGACGTAGTGCGCGCGAACATGGCCGCCTCGGAGCTCGATCTCGACGGCGTCTACAACGTCGGCACCGGCATCGAGACCTCGGTCAACGATCTCTACGCCGCGATCGCGAAGGCCGTCGGCGTCGACGTGCCAGCGGACCACGGCCCCGCGAAGGCGGGCGAGCAGATGCGCAGCGTTCTCGATGGAACGCGACTTCGCAAGGCGGCGAATCTGCCGGAGCCCGAGCTGCTCGCGGATGGATTGATGCGCACCGTCGCGTGGCTGAGGTCTTAGAGCGGCAGTTTTCCCGCCGCATGCCACATGTCGAACGCCGGCAACAGCACCTTGTGCGGGAGGCCCACGCGCGTCGCGTATTCGCGGATGTAGCGCTGCACGGCGCGAGACACACGGTTGTTCGCCGCGAACGTCCGGTGGAACGCCTCCTCCTTCGTCGCGCGCCGGAAGTAGCTCGAGCCGTATGTGGCCGCGTACTCGAAGAGATCGTTGAAGGGCGAACCGGCCGGGATGAAGTGTTCCCAATCGACGACGCCGATCGTGCCGCCGGCGTCATGCAGGACATTGCGCGGCGAGAAAGTACCGTGCACCGCCGAGTGCGGAACGGCGACGCCATTCACGGTCGTCGTCGCCGTCGTGCGCGTCGCGTCGTGAAACGCGGCGAGCCACCGCACGGCGCCGTCGAAGTGCGCGTCGACGAGGCGCCACGGCGCAAGCGACACCTGCATCTCCACGTAGGCGGGGCGGCCTGGCAGCATGCTCATGACCAGCAGTTGACCGCGCGGCGATTCGTGAAAGCGCAGCACGCGAGGCAGGGTCGGTTGCAGCGCGGGTGGAAGGAATGCCCGCATCTGCTCGAGCGTCTGCGCCTCCATGCGCGAGAACGGCGCTTTGGCCACTGCCGAAGGAGCGTCTGCGCCTTCTTCGAAGAAAAACCCGAGCGTGCGCATCGGGTCGCGCACGTAGACTGCCGCGGCGCGGGGAACGGCGCCGGGCACTTCATCGAGCAAACCGACGAGCTGCTCGATGCCTTTCATGTCCGATACGCGCTGCAGGTGCGGCCGTTCGAGCGCGCGTCGCGCGTACAGTACGTCCGTGAACCAGCGGCGCGCGAGCGGCGCGTCGAGAGGCACGAGATAACGATCGAGCTCGCCGTATTGCACGCCGGCAACCTCCTCGTGCAATGTACGGACCGGGACGTGCTTATGCATCATTCGATGGACAACGAGCAGATGATCCGCGACCAGATTGTTGCGCGCGGGGTGCACGATCCGCGGGTGATCGAGGCCTTCCGCCGAGCGCCGCGCGAGTGGTTCGTCCCGCCGCACCTCCGCGCCTCGGCGTACGACGACACGCCCCTGCCGCTGCTGCACGGCCAGACGATCTCGCAGCCGTTCATCGTCGGGTTCATGACCGAGGCGCTGCACCTCGACGGACACGAAAAGGTCCTCGAGATCGGGACGGGGTCCGGCTACCAGACCGCGATCCTCGCGCGGCTGGCGCGGATCGTCTACAGCGCCGAGGTCGAGCCGGCGCTGGCGGCGTCGGTGCGCGAACGGCTCGAGGAGATCGGGATCACGAATGTCGAATTGCGCGTCGGCAACGGCGTGGCAGTCTTTCGCGATGAAGCGCCGTTCGACGCGATCCTCTCCGCCGCCGCGCCCGAATCGTTGCCGAGCGATCTGATCGATCAACTCGCGGACGGCGGCCGCTGCATCATCCCCGTCGGCGAGACGGACTCGCAGCACTTATGGCTGATCGAGCGCCGCGACGGCGCGGTAGTGAAGAGGAGGCTGGAGGCGGTGAGATTTGTGCCGCTGCGGGAGAGGGCGTCCTATCCGAAGTAGTGGCACCTGCTCGTGCAGGTCTCCTCGATCGTCACGCGATACAACATCGGCAACTCGTGCACGAGCTGGTTCCACATCCACACCGCAAGAATCTCCGAGGTCGGGTTCTCGAGGCCTTCGATCTCGTTGAGGAGATAGTGGTCGAGGCGGTGGACGATCGGGTCGACGATTTTCTTCAGGTCCGCGAAGTCCATCACCCAGCCGAGCACGGGATCGAGCGGACCGCGCACGGCCACCTCGCCGTGGAAGGAGTGGCCGTGAATGCGCCGGCACTTGTGCCCTTCGGGCACATTCGGGAGAAAGTGCGCGGCCTCGAATCGGAAATCCTTCACCAGCTCGACGTTGTGCGCCATTACCGACAGTAACGATATGCTACTGGCCACTCTTTTGCTCCCTGGAACGGATGTCATGAGCAACTACACCGCAACGGAAGCCGAGCGCACGCTCGGCACGATCGTCAAAGACCTCACCGCGGACCTCTCGATGCTGTTTCGCAGCGAGATCGCGCTGCTGAAGCTCGAACTGAAGGACGCGGCGTCGAAGCTCGGAAGCGGCGCTGCGCTGGTCGCCGGCGCGCTCTTCCTTGCCCTCATCGGCCTAGCGTTTCTCTTCGTCACGATCACTCTCGGCATGATCGCGCTGGGCGCGCCGCCGTGGTTGTCGTCGCTCATCGTGACGGTTGTGCTCTTCGCGGCTGCCGCGGTGCTGGTGGTGCTCGGGAAGAAGAAACTGCAGGACGTGGACTTCATCCCGAACGAGTCGATCGAGCACATCAAGAGCGACATCGACGCGATCAAGGCCGACGTCGCGAAGATGAGGAGTCGCTGATGGAGCACACCGAAAAAGAACACATCCAACGCGCGATCGTGCGCGCGCGCGACGGCGTGGGCGATCGCATCGACGAGCTGGACCAGCATCTGCGATCGAACTTCGACCCGAAGACGTTGGCCCGCACCTACGCCCCGCACCTGATCGCCGGCGGCGCCGTCCTCGGCGTGATCGTCGGCTTCGCCCTCCCAAAGGTCTTCCGCAAGCTCGTGACCTGGGGCGTGCCGATCGCCATCGTCGCCGTGACGATCAAGAAGGCGCGGGAATCGCAGCCGTAGTTGCGAGCACGTCATCGCACGCGCACGTACCTCGCTCCCGGCAGCGCCCGAATCCATCCTTCCAGCTCCAGTTGCAGCAGCGACTCCGCGACCAGCGCTGGAGTGCGTCCCACGCGCGCGGCGACGGTGTCGACGTGCGCGCCGTCGTCTTTCGACAACACCGCGAGCACTTCCTTCAGCGGCGACTCCGGCTCGATCTCTTGCGCTTGCGTCGCGCGCAAGCCGCCGGGGAATTCTTCGAGGACGTCGTTCGCGTCATGCACGAGCTTCGCGCCGTATTGAATCAGGCGATGCGTTCCCTCGGAGCCGGCGGAGAAGATCGAGCCCGGCACGGCGAAGACGTCGCGTCCCTGTTCCGCGGCCATGCGCGCGGTGATGAGCGAGCCGCTGCGGCTCGTCGCCTCGACGATCACCGTTCCTCGCGCGAGGCCGGAGATCACGCGGTTGCGGATCGGGAAGTTCTCGGGCTTCGGCGGTGTGCCCGGCGGGAACTCGCTGACGATCAGACCGTGCTCCTCGATGCGGCGGAAGAGGCGGCGGTTCGAGCTTGGGTAGACGATGTCGATGCCCGTGCCGAGGACGGCGATGGTCGCGCCGCCGACGTCGAGAGCCGCGTGATGCGCCGCCGCGTCGATGCCGCGCGCGCCTCCGGAGACGATGACGATGCCCGCGCCGGCGATCTGCCGCGCGAGCGTTTCGGCGGCATTCACGCCGTAGGGCGAAGCGCGGCGCGAGCCGACGATTGCGACTGCCGGCCGCGCGAGCAACGTCGTGTCGCCGCGGAAATGCAACGCGAGCGGCGGGTCGATGATCTCCCGCAGAAGCGTGGGATACGCTTCGTCGTCGAGCGTGATCACGCGATCGCGCAGCGTCGCGACGCGCGCGAGCACGTCAACAGTTAACGGATTCCTGACTTGCTCCGCCTGCTCAGGCGTTACGCTCAAAAGCCCTTGCAGGAGAGCCGCTGATGCGTCGCTTGCGAGCGCGACCGGATCGAAAACCTCGAGCAGCAGGCGGGTCCGATTCGGGGTGAGAAACGGCAATAGAGAAAGCGCGATCAGGCGATCGCGCGAGGTGTTTACGTTCATTCGTGTGTTGGTGTCGGGAGGCAGCGGCGCGCGGCTGCACCAGGGCGGCGGGGTCGCCGGACGGTGGGAACGTCGAGAAGTATAATCGCGGGACTTTGCACAGCCAAGCAGGATAAGGAGATCGAATGAGGCGCGCGTTCACCTCCTCTCTCACCGTCGTGGCATTGCTGCTGATTGCCATCGGCTGCGGCACCAGCGGCGACACCACGAAAGCGGAGACGCAGAGTCAATTCGGCGTCCGCATGGCGAGAATGAATCTGTGGCGCGAGGCGATGTTCCGCTTCCGCCGCGCCGTCGAGATCAATCCCAGCGACGCCCAGGCGCACAACAACCTCGCCGTCGCGCTCGAGGCCATCGGCGACTTCGACGGCGCCGCGAAGGAGTACCGCGAGGCGCTCCGCCTCGATCGCTCCAATCAGCACATCCAGAAGAACTACAGCCGCTTCGTCGAGTTCACGCAGAAGGCCAAGAAGCGTGAAGCAGGGGCGGTGACGACGACTGCGACGGATAAGACGGATACGACGGGAACGACGGGAACGACGGGAACGACGACATGAAGCGCATCGCATTGATCTTCGCACTTGCACTGCCGTTGACCGCCGACGTGATGGAGGTCAAGCTCAAGCTCCCGGTGAAACCGAAGCTGCAGATCACCGGCGAGGAAAAGATCGCCGTCGCGCCGTTCGTCATCGCCTCGAAGGGTGAGCGCCGCAGCGACCGCGCCGCGAAAGTCGACGTCCAAACGGAATTCAACCGCTATCTCAAGAAGCAGCTCGCGAAGTCCACCAAGCTGCGCCTCATCGACGTCGGACCGACCCGCCTTCCCGGTACGGACATCCGCTCGCTCTCCGGCGCGCGCGACTACTGGAAGGAGATCGGGGCACGCACGGGCGCCGACTTCATCGTCTCCGGCATCGTCGACTTCGACATCAACGACAAGTCGGGATATCGCACCGAGGAGTACACGTCGCCGGCGGATGGACGGACGTTCTACCGGCAAGTGCTCGTCGAATCCACCGGCTTCGTCTTCGACATCGACCTCGCCGTCTTCAACGCCGACACCGGCGAGATGGTGCTGGAAGAGAACTTCCGCGACTTCAAGGAATTCGACCAGCGCAACTACGACGAGATCCTCGGCCTCTTCGAGAACCTCCGCGCGCTCGAGACCCAGCTCGTCGGCATCTTCGTCGCCCAGGAGACCTCGGCGACCCGATACGTGTTCACTGACTAGTTGCGAGTTACGGGTTGCGAGTTGCGAGACCCGCAACCCGCAACTCGCAACCCGCAAAACTGAGATGGAGGCTTCGTGAAGAGACTCGTCGTCCTCGTCGCCCTGCTCGTGCTCGCCAAGCCGGCCTATCCGTTCGGCCAGAACAAGATCGTCTACGACACCTTCAAGTGGAACGTCTACCACTCCACGCACTTCGACGTGTACTTCTACGACGAAGAGCGTGACTCGCTGCAGAGGGTCGTCGACGCGGCGGAGACGGCGTACCTCGATCTCTCCCAGAAGTTCAACTACCAGATCTCCAAGAAGATCCCGCTGATCTACTACGCGACGCACTCGGCGTTCGAGCAGACGAACGTCATCCTCAACTTCATCCCCGAGGGCGTGGGCGCGTTCGCGGAGCCGGCCCGCAATCGAATGGTCCTGCCGATCGACATGCCCGACGACGAGCTGCTCGAGCTGATCACGCACGAGCTCACGCACATCTTCGAATACGAGATCCTCTTCCAGGGCAAGTTCGGCAAGAACATCACCGCCAATCCCCCGCAGTGGATGATGGAAGGCCTGGCGTCGTTCATGGCCCAGGACGAAGACTCGCGCGACCGCATGGTCCTGCGCGACGCCGTCGTCAACGACCGCATCCCGCGCGTGAGCCAGGGCGCGGGCGGCTACTTCGCGTACCGCTTCGGCCACAGCGTCTTCAAGTACATGGTGGAGACGTACGGCTGGGAAGGACTCCGCGATTTCATCTACGAGTACCGCAACACCCTCGGCAACAACATCGACCGCGCACTCAAGCGCGCGTTCAACGTGACGCCCGAGGAGTTCGACACGCGGTTCCGGACGTGGCTGCGCAAGCAGTACCTTCCCGCGCTCGTCGCCAAAGGCGAGCCGCAGGAGTACGGCGACGTGTTCCGCATCAGCCCGGACAACTACACCAGCAACGAGATCTCCGCGGTGCCGTCGCCGTCGGGCGACCTCCTGGCGGCCTTCACGACCTACAAGGAAGACGTCGACGTCGTCCTGTTCAACATCCCCGAGCGCCGTCTTCTGAAGAACCTCACCAGGGGATACACGAGCGAGTACGAGTACCCGATCGTGCAGTCGTTCACGACCGGGCCGGTGATGGGACGCGACGCCGCGTTCTCGCCGAGCGGCGACCAGATCGCGCTGTTCGTGAAGAAGGAGCGCGGCCGCAACCTGCTGCTCATCAATCCGCTCAGCGGCGCGCTCGATCGCTCGATTCCGATGACCGTCGAGCAGCAGCTCAACCCGGCGTACTCGCCGGACGGGAAGCGCATCGCCTTCTCTGCGATCCGCGGCAATCAGTCCGACATCTTCATCTACGACCTCGACGCGAACACGATGACCAACATCACCAGCGACGCGTTCTACGACGCCTCGCCGGTGTTCTCGCCGGACGGGAAGTGGCTGATCTATTCATCCGTCGGCGAGAAGTACGCGAAGCTCTATCGCCTCAGTCTCGCGAATCCGACCGAGCGCTATCAGCTCACCAGCGGCGACTGGAACGACATCGACGCCTACTTCAGCCCCGACGGCAAGCGCCTCTTCTTCGCCTCGGACAAGCAGACCGGCCGCAACGTCGAGACCGCGTCGGCGATCCTCGAAGCGGCGGAGGACAAGGCGCGCACCGAAGGAGATACGCCAAAGGCGGATCCGACGAACTACGCGGCGTTCAACATCTACTCGTTGGACCTCGAGACCGGGGACATCCTGCAGTACACCGATGTCATCGGCGGCTGCTTCTCGCCGGTCGTTTTCACCGGGGCGAACAACAAGGAGCGGATGGTCTTCGCGTCGTACTACAAGGGTGGCTGGCGCCTCTACTCGACGACGACCGACAAGCCGCTGCACGCAGCGGAGAAGACGACGCTCCCGTCCGCGCCGATCCTCGCCGCCGACCGTTCCACGTACCGCTCGACCTCGGAGTTCTTCCTCGACGAGGACAAGATCGAGCGCACCAGCGGCTTCCGGCTGTTCATCGACGACATCAACGTCGCCGCGGGCGTCAGTTCGGATCAGCTCTTCGTCTCGCGCTCGACGATCTTCATGAGCGACATGCTCGGCAACCGCCGCTTCATCGCGTCGCTCGACTCGGTGAACACGTTCTCGAACTTCGACTTCCTCTACCTCGACATGCGCCGTCGCATGAGCTGGGGCGCGCGCGTGTTCGACAACCGCTCGTTCTTCATCACTCCGAACTTCGAGGCGGGACGCTACGAGCGGCGGCAGATCTACCGCGAGACCGGCGCGATGGGGCTGACCAGCTATCCGTTCACGCGGTATCACCGCCTCGACGCGGGACTGGGGTTCCTGTCGCGCGACTACTGGCGTCCGATCTTCACGACCGACTACGACGGGGACGGCGACATCGACATCGACGACGCCGACTTCGAGCATCGGAAGGACAACTTCCCGGTCGTCAGCACGACGTTCAGCGGCGACAGCGCGGTGTGGAAGTTCTTCGGTCCGGTGTCCGGCCGGCGCTATCAGATCAGTCTCTCCTACGCCCCGGACACCAAGGACGGAGGCACGCTGACTTCGGACGTGAATCTCGACTGGCGCGAGTACAAGCAGCTCAGCTCGCGCACGCTGCTGGCCGCGCGCCTGTACGCGGCGTACTCGCAGGGCAACGCGCCGAACTTCTATTACTTCGGCGGCCTGAACACGCTCCGCGGCTACGACTTCCGCACGCTGCTTGGATCGCAGGCGGCGTTCGCGAATTTCGAGTTCCGCTTCCCGCTCGTCGACGTCCTGGCCACGCCGATCATGGTCATCCAGCAGATGCGCGGCGTGATCTTCTTCGACATCGGCGCCGCGAAGTTCGAGGACCAGCCCTTCGAGTTCATGAACGACGACAACCGCTTTGTCGACGCGAAGGCGTCCGTGGGCTGGGGCCTGTCGTTCAATATGCTCGGATTACAGCTCAATTGGGATTTCGCGAAGCGGTTCGACGGCAAGGACACGGAAGGCGGGTTCCGCACGAGCTTCTGGATCGGGGAGACGTTCTGAAGCCCTGAGGAGCGAAGCGAGGAAGGGTCAATGGAGCCCTCACGAGACGCGTCCAACTGCGCGGTGATCGTGAGGGCGCCGTCCGTGGCGACGCGCATCGATTAGGCCTCAGTTCTTGTGAGCTGGGCGCCGCGCGATTTCAACGGAAACTCTTCCGGACGCTCGATCGACCGCACAGACAGATCGATGTCGAGATCAGGCCAATAAAGGTGATCCGCTGACGGCCATTCGACATTCAAGAGTTTTCCAACAGGCGCGTCTTCAAACCACGGAAATTCAGCGAACGAGACGAACAGCTCTCGATCTCCCAGCCAGATCCAAAAGCCATGACGAGAGATGTTCGAGTTCACCATCACGCGAGGCATCCTAGAAACCCTACACCTCCGAGCTGGGGCCGTCCAGACTTCTCAGCTGGTTCGTCACTTCATGCCGCCCGCGGCCTCCGCCGCCGATCCGCGATCGTCTCCCGCAGAAACTTCAACAGCGCCTTCTCCTCCACCGACAGACCCATGCGCACCACCGGCGAGCCTCGCCGTTGCTTGCGCAGCGTTTCCAGCGGCGTCCCTTCCATGTACTCGTCGATGAGGCGGGGGCAGATGTACGAGGAGCGGCAGACCGCGGGGGTGTTGCCGAGCTGCTCGGCGGTGGCGACGATCGCTTTGCGCACCCGGCGTTTGCGGTCCGCTTTGCTCGTGCCCTGGCCCTGCATCGCCAATGCGATCGAGCAGAGGAGCGTGCCGGCCCAGGTGCGGAAGTCTTTCGCCGTGAAGTCCTTTCCGATGATCGACTGGATGTAGTCGTTGACGTGGCGGTCTTTCACGTCGAACACACGCCCGTTCTGCGCGTACTTGAAGAGCTCCGCGCCTTTCGTCTCCTTCAAATGAGCGACCGTCGCGGCGACGTCGGCGTCGCGGATGGCACGCTTATGCTTCTTCTTCCACTTGCCGACGTAGTCGAACAGGACCGCGTCGCCGTCGACTTTCACGTGCGCGCCGCGGATGGTCGAGAGGCCGTACGTCGACTCCGAGGCGGCGCTCTTGTCGTTGCCGATGCGGAAGAAGCCCTGGTCGATGAGGCGCACCATCGTCGCGAGCACACGCCGGCGCTCGAGCTCCGCGCCGGCGAGGTCCGCGCGCACTCGGCGGCGCAGCGACGGCAAGGCCTCGCCGAACTCGACCACGCGGCGAAACTTCGCTTCCTCCCGCTGCGCGCGGAAACGCGAGTGATAGAGGTACTGCGTGCGCCCTTTCTTGTCGAGACCGACGGCCTGCAGCGGCGCGGCATCGCCGCGGGCGATACGCACGTCCCTCCACGCGGGAGGGATGCGGAGCTTCCGGATCCGCGCGAGCACTCGTTCGTCTTCGACGGCAGACCCTTTGGAAAGGCGGTAGACGAACCCGGTCTCCTTCGTGCCCTCGCGACGGATGCCGTGTTCGTCGAGGTACCACCGGCGTCGCACACCCTTGATCGGCATCTCGCGGCCGATTTTGCGAGAATGGTGCCGCGACCGGTTGGCGGTTGGCAGTTGGGGGTTGGCGGGAGAACGACGCCCGGCTCTCCCGTCAACCCGCCAACCGTCAAGCGCCAACCGAACATGACTCCGCTTCAGAAACGCGTCCTGCTGCTCCTCACCATCGTCGTCGGCCTGACGCGTTTCCTGGCCGTCGCGCGCTCGCTCAACGATTGGGACGAGGCGCTCTTCTCGCTCGGCGTTGCCGAGTACGACATCAACCTCCATCACCCGCATCCGCCGGGCTATCCGTTGTTCATTGCCGCCGCGAAGGCGGTGGCTTTCTTTGGCGTGAACGAGTTCCGCTCGCTGCAGGTGATCGTGTTCTTCGGCGCGGTTCTGCTCTTCCCTGCGCTGGTGATGTTTGCCCGTGAGTGCGGGTTCACCTTCACGACCGCGGTGTGCGGCGCGCTGATCTTCGTCTTCCTTCCGAACGTCTGGATCTACGGCGGCACGGGCTTCAGCGACGTCCCTGCGACGACGCTGGGCATCGCCGCCTGTTGGCTCCTCCTTGCCGGACGGCGCGATGCGCGCGCGTATCTCTTTGGGGCGATCGTGCTCGGCATCGCTGCAGGCGTCCGCATCCCGAACCTGCTCATAGGCGCGGCGCCGGCGCTCGTGGCGACGGTGCATCGCCTGCGCGTGCGCGACTTCCGCAACGTCGCTCTCGCAGCACTCCTCGGCGGCGCGATCGCGGGCGGCAGTTACCTCGGCGCCGCGCTCGCGTCGGGAACGATCGATCAGTACCGCTTCATGCTCCGCGCACAGAGCGAATACGTGAGCCGGGTGGACTCGTGGCGGAGTCCGAACCGTGCGCCATTGCGCGACGTGGCCAAGATCTTTCTTCTCTGGCCGATCCAGCAACCGAGACAGATGACTCTTCTCTGCTTCCTCCCGTTGATCGGTATCCTGGCCGCGCTCGTACGGCGGCGCTGGTCGCTGCTCCTGCCGCTCGCGGTGTTCGTCCCGTTCATGGTGCTGGCCTGGCTGAACCTCGACGTGGAGGCCGCGGGCCGCTACGCGATCGCGTATCTCGCGCTGCACGCGCTCTACGCCGCGCATGCGCTAGAAATCATCGGACGCAAGAGAGTCGTGCAGGCCGCGCTGGTCACGGCGCTCGTCCTCGTCTCCGCGGTCTGGACGTGGCCGGCACTGCGCCAACAGCGCACCACGGACGCGCCGGTCGCGGGTGCGCTGACGTGGGTCGCGCGCAATGTGCCGAAGAGCGCGGCCGTCTTCGTGCACGGCGCGCTGGGTCCGCATGGGCGTTACCTGCTCCGCGACCGGAACAAGACGTTCCACGAGGACGCGGCCGAGATCTCGCGCATCCGTCCCGACACCTGGGTCGTGGAGCCGCGCATCATCGAAGGGGCACACAACTTCGTCTGGCCGCGCGGCACGCTCTGGAAGATCATCCGCCGCCGCAATTTCGAGGCCGCGGTATTGCGCCTCTCCAGCCTGATCACGTTCGGCGACGGCTGGTACATGCAGGAGGGATCAGGGACGGAGACGCTCCGTTGGATGAAGAAGGAAGCGCACGCCGTGCTTCCGGCGATGGCGGGCCGCGGCAAGTTGTCGATGCACATCTACGTCCCCGTCGACACCATCCAGCCGCCGCCGACGATCGAGGTGCGCGTGAACGGCGCGGTGGTGGAGCGCTTCGTCGGTCACGAGGCGTTGATGGAGAAGTCGTGGACGATCGACTCGCGCAAGGACGCGCCGAATGAACTGGTGATCGCGACGAGCGACGTCGTGGTGCCGGGCAACGGCGATCCGCGCGAGCTCGGCCTGCGGATCGACGCGATGTCATGGACGCCCGCGCCTTGACGCACGAAGTTCTACCGCTCTCGCGGCGCGAGTCGCTCGTCGCATGGGCACTCGCCGTCCTGGTCGCTCTCACGCGCTGGCCTGCGCTTTCACAGACGCTGTGGGATTGGGACGAAGCGCTGTTCGCGCTCGCGCTGCGCGACTACGACGTGACCTCGCATCATCCGCACCCGCCGGGTTTTCCGCTCTTCATCGGACTGGCGAAGCTGATCCCGATGGACGGGTTTCACGCGCTGCAGACGATCGCGTTCGTCGCGTCGCTGTTCGTTTTTCCGGCGATGTTCTTTCTCGCGCGCTCGCTGCGTGCGAGCGCGCCGGTCGCGATGGGCGCGGGCCTGCTGCTGGCTTTTTTTCCGAACGTCTGGTTCTACGGCGGTACCGCGCTATCCGACGTGCCGTCGATGGTGCTGGTCGTGACCGCATGCGCGCTCCTGCTGCGCGGCCAACTCCTCCTCGGCGCGATCGTTCTCGGCATCGCCGCCGGCTTTCGTCCGCAGAACCTGCTCATCGGGTTCGTGCCTTTCGTCATCGCGTTCGTGCGGCATCGCCGCGCCGCCGTGGGCGCAGCGCTCGTCACCGCGGCGATCGTGATCGCGAGCTACGCGGCCGCGGCGTCGCTCAGCGGAGGATGGGATGTGTATCGTGACGCGCTCGCGAGGCACGAGGAGTACATCCGCCATACGGATTCGTTTCTCGCGCCGCGGCATCCCGGGTTGCTGAAGGTCGCGGATGATTTTTTCTTCCGACCCTATCGCGCGCCGGTCATCAACATCATCGTGACGTTGCTCGTGGCGATCGCGGTGGTCCGCCGTCGACAATGGCTCGCGATCGCGATCTTCGGGCCGTTCTGTTTGTTTGCGTGGCTCTTCCTCGATTTTCATAGCGCGAGCCGTTTCTCGATCGCATACATGCCGATGTTCGCGATGCTTGCCGCGGCGGGGATTCCGGAGCGCGGACGCGAAGCAGTGCTTGCGGTCGTCGTCGCGCTGATGATCGTCTGGACCTGGCCCGCGCTGCGGGTCGTGCACACGACTCCGTCGCCGCCGGTGGCCGCGATCGAGTCATTGCGCGATTTCAAAGGGACGATCTATGTCGACGAACGGCTCGGCGCGCACGCGGTGTTGCTGATGTCCAACCGCGTGCACCGCACCGTGCGCGTCGCGCCGCCGTTCGTGGAGGAGCCGGGCGCCGCGCTGCTACGCGAAGGCGCGAGCGCCGCGCCGAACGCGCGCAACTTCATGCGAGACCGCGATCGCCTTTCGGCGATCGCGAGGCCGCGGTATTTCGAAGTGTCGGTGATTTTCGGGAGAAGGCCTGGCTAGAAATCTGCGCGGCAGAAACGAGCCTGTCGTCCGCGTACGCGGACTCGAATCGAACGCGTTCGCCACATCCCCCGGCTGAAGCCGGGGGCTAGGGTCGAAACTCGATCGTCTGCGGGTACCACGTCTTCACGCGCTTGCCGGCTTTCATCGGCGACGTGAAGCGCGCGGATTTCATCGCGCGCTGCGCGGCCTCGTCGATGCCGAAGCGGCCGACGCCGCGGAGGACTTTCACCTGCGAGACCTCGCCGTTTTCGTCGATTAGCGCGCTGACGACGACCGTCGCGGAGATGCGTTGCTGCCGCGCGATCGGCGGATAGACCGCGGTGATCGCACGGACGGGGCGAGGCATCACATCGAGCGCTCCGACATCGACGACGTCGCCCTCGCGAATGGTCGGCGTCACCGGAGCAGGTGCGGGCGCGGCAACGGTCGGAGCGGGCGCGGTGGCCACGGCGGTCTGCGTCTGCTGCACGGGCGCCGGCGCGGTCGCGGTCTCCTCCGTGCGCGTCTCGCGCATCTGTTGCGTGAGCTGCGCCGGCGTGAGCGATGCGCGCTCTTCGGCCGGAGCGGGAGCCGGTGACGAAGGCGCGGGGGCCGCGGCGACCGGCGCGTTGCGAGACTGCTGCTTCTTCAGCTCGTCCATGTAGTCGGACTGGAGCTTCATCATCTCGGCCTGCATCTTCTCGCGCACGGCGTCTTCGAACGCTTTCTTCTGCGCTTCCGGGTCGGCCGAGCCGGTGGTCGCGGTCGCGGGGCCCGTGCTCGTCGCGCCGCCGGCGACGAGGATTGGCTCGGAAATCACGCGCGGTGCCGGTGCCTGTGCCGGCACCATCGCCGCCTTCGCCGGCACCGGCGCGGGCTTCGCGGAGGTGCGGCCCATCAACATCCAGCCGCCGACTCCCGCCGCCGCAAGCACGACCGCTGCCGCGATCGCGAGCGGCAGTTTGCTCTTCGGCTTCGCCGCCGACTCATGCTCCGCGAACATCGCCGGCAGCGGCGTCGGCGCGGGTGCTGCCGCCGCTGGCGCCGGTGCCGGTACCTCGAGGTACGGCGCGACGTTGAGCTTCGATTCCTTGTCGCGCTCCGCGGCCTCGCTCTCCATCTCCTTTTTCAGCAGGTTGCTGAGGTAGAAGGCGAGGTTGAACGTCGTGGCCGAGTATTTGCCGCCATGCGCGAGCGTGGAGACGGCCTGCTTCATTTCCGCGATCGACGCGTAGCGCATCGAAGGATCGAGGTTAAAGGACTTGTCGAGAATGACGCGGATGTCGTCAGGGACTGGCGCACCCATCGGCGTCTTGGCTGCGCGTACTGCGGAGACGAAAGCGCTCGCGGTCATCGCGTCGGGCGGCTCGTGTCCCGTCACGAGCAGGAAGAGGATCGCGCCCATCGAGTAGACGTCCGCGCTCTTCGGGACCTGCCCCGGCGTGCGGATCTCGGGTGCGACGTAGCGGCCGATGTCCGCGGCGACCTTCGGATCGACGAGCGACTCGATGATGCCGCTCGCGAGCAACTGACCGCCGACGCGGATCTCGCCGTCGTCGCTGATCCAGATGAACTGCGGCAGGAGCGCGCCATGCGACAGGCGATTGTTCGTGCCGTCGCGCATCTCCGCGGTCGTCGCGAGCGAGAGCGCGACTTTCTCGGCGATCACGATGGCCTGGTCGATCGGCAGCGGATTCGGCTGCGTGTCCTTGCCGCCGCGTCCGCGGTCGATGATGTGACGCAGCGAGCGCCCGCCCGCATAGTCCCAGGCGAGGAACGGAACGCCGTCGACGACGCCCGCGACCTGATCGCGCGCGAACGACGTGCCGGCGAGGCGCGACAGTGACGGCGATGCGGCGGTGATGCTCGACGCGAGCGCCCCGCGATTGCCGCCGAGGATGCGCCGTAACGCGACCGTCGCCCCGAGTTGGGCGTCTTCGATCCGCCCTGCGCGCCAAAGATCCCCGAGCGAATCCTGCTCGAGTTTCTTGAAGAGGATGTACGGACCGAACTGCTCGTACGGCTTATTGCGCGCGGCCATGCTGATGGACCCCCGGGAAGTGGTTGTGGACCGCGGCAGGATACCACCGATTTTTGGAGTCTTCGAGTCGCCGAGTCTTCGAGTCGCCGAGCGGCTGAGCCCGACTTCCTCGTCGACTCGTCGACTCGACTCCTCGACGGCTACTTCCCCGCCGCTTTCCGTTTATCCCGAAAATACTGCCTCTGGTACTTCTCCACATTGCGGTTGTGCTCCGCAATGTTCGTCGAGAAGACGTGCGACCCGTCGTTGCGCGCGACGAAGTAGAGATACGGCGTCGTCGCGGGTGCGGCGGCGGCGCGGAGCGACGC
Source organism: Thermoanaerobaculia bacterium (assembly GCA_035999335.1). Taxonomy (GTDB): domain Bacteria; phylum Acidobacteriota; class Thermoanaerobaculia; order Gp7-AA8; family Gp7-AA8; genus QHVT01. Next base: position 22,052 of record DASYGV010000004.1, read on the forward strand.
CAGGCCGGGGTTGGCGATCGGGCCGGGAGGGAGGCCGGGCGTGCGGTAGGTGTTGTACGGCGACGGCGTGTCGAGGTCCGCGCGGCGGATGTTGCCGTTCCACTTTCCGGCCAGCTTCATTGCGTAGATCACCGTCGGGTCCGCGCCGAGGAGCATGCGTTTGCGGACGCGGTTCACGTAAACCGATGCCACGATCGGCCGCTCCTGCGGCAATTGCGCCTCGGTCTCCACGATCGACGCGAGCGTCACGGTCTCGTGCGGGTTGAATCCCGTCGTGATGAACGCCATCTCCTCCCCCCAATGCTTGCGGAAGTTGGCGACCATCGCCTGCACGATCGTCGTGACGGGCGTGCCCGGATCGAACTTGTACGTATCGGGGAACAGATACCCCTCAAGCGAATCCGCCTCGGGCGAGAGATCGCGCACGAGATCGGGCTCGCCGGTGATGCGCTTCCACTCCGCCTCCGTGCCGAACCCCTCGGCCGAAAAGAGTTTCCCGATCGCGAAGCGATCGAGTCCTTCGCGGATGGTGATGCTCGCGAGGATCACGTCGCCGCGCGCGAGCTTGTCGATCACCTCGATCGCCGACAGGGGCTTGTCGAACTCGTACACGCCGGCCTTGAGCGAGTCGCGGCCGCGGAAGAACTTCATGTACGCGAGCGGGATCCACTCGTCGCGTAGCAGGCCTTCCTTCTGGAGTTGCTGAATGATCGCGGCAGTGCGCAGGCCTCGCCGCACCTCGACGCGCTTCTTCGGCTCGGGAAAGCCCTTGTACGGCTCGGTCACGGCGCGCCAGAAGAACCAACCCGCGCCGATGGCCAGCAACACGCCGAAGACGGCGATCGTGAGCAGAGACTGCAGCACTTTGCGGCAGCCGCGTTTGGAGGAGCGGCGTGCTATGGCGACCTCCGTCGTGCGGGGTCGTCGAGATAGGACTGGAGGATGACCGCGGCGGCGTGCATGTCGATGTCTTTCTGGGCCTCGCGGCGATTCATCCCCGAGGCGCGTGAGGCTTCCATCGCTTCGACGGTGGAGAGGGCCTCGTCCCAGAGGTCGACCGGTTTGCAGGTTTTCTGCCGCAGCGCGTCCGCGAAGTCGCGGTACTTCTGATCGTTTGCCGAGGCGTACGTGCGCCGCGGGATTCCGACGACGTAGCGCTCCGCCTCGAGCTCGCGCCCGAGGTTCGCGAGCTTCCCGAGGACGTCTCCTTCGTTGCGCATCACCGAGTGTGGAGTGGCCATGACTCCGGAGTCGCTGACGGCGATGCCGATGCGCCTGGCTCCCAGATCGATTCCGATGACCGACACGAGCGGATCGTAGTCGACCAGTCGTCGAGTCGTCGAGCCTTCGAGGGGCTTGACTCCTCGACGACTCCAAGACTCGACGACTACAATCTCCTCTCCCATGAAGAACTTCAATCTGGACGCCATCCTCGAGGCGATGTTGAAGGTGTCGGATCGCGTGTCCGACCTCAACTTCTCCGTCGGCCGTCCGCCGCAGGTGGAAATCGACGGACAGCTCGTAGCGGTCAACTTCCCCGGGCTGCCGCGGCTCACGCCGTTCCAGACGGAGATGATCGCCATGCACATGCTGCGCGGCGACCGCGATCTGACGCGCACGCTGATGGCGAACGGCTCGGTCGATCTGAGCTACTCGATCCCGCAAAAGACGCGCTTCCGCGTGAACGTCTTCGCGCAGCGCGGCACGTACGCCATCGTGTTGCGGGTCATCCCCGAGGGCGTGCCGTCCCTCGAGTCGCTGAAGATGCCGAAGGAGTTGTGGAACATCCCCGGGCTCAAGAACGGCATCGTCCTGGTCACCGGGCCGACCGGCTCCGGCAAGTCGACCACGCTCGCGGCGCTCATCAACGAGATCAATCACAACCACGCGTACCACATCATCACCATCGAAGATCCGGTCGAGTACATGCACCGCCACGTGAAGTCGACGGTGAATCAGCGCGAGGTGGGAGCGGATACGCGGACGTTTTCGCTCGCGTTGAGAGCCGCGCTTCGGCAGGCGCCGAAGGTGATCCTCATCGGCGAGATGCGCGACGTGGAGACGATCGAGATCGCGATGGAGGCGGCGGAGACGGGACACCTCGTGTTGTCGACGCTGCACACGATCGACGCGGCGAAGACGGTCGACCGCATCATCGGCGTCTTCCCGAAAGACCAGGAGCCGCAGATCCGCACGCGCCTGTCGCAGTCGTTCCGCTATGTCATCTCGCAGCGGCTGTTGCCGAAGGTCGGCGGCGGCCGCATCGCGGCGCTGGAGATCCTGAAGTCGACGATGCGCACGCGCGACTACGTGGTGAAGGGGGAGAGCGAGGGGCGCTCGCTCAGCGACGCGATGCACGACGGCTCGGTCGACGGCATGCAGACGTTCGACGACGAGATCGAGAAGCTCTGGCAGCGTGGCGTGATCAGCAAGGAGACGGCGCTGGCGTACGCGTCGAATCCCGTGAACCTCGCGCTGCGCCTGACCGACGAGCCCGAGACCGTGACGCGCGACGGCGACGGTAACTCGATGCTTTCGATGCTGGAGTAAAGACGAAGTGCTGAGTGCTGAGTGCTGAGTGCTGAGTGCTGAGACCCACCCACCCGGGCGCGTGGGACTCAGCACCCAGCACTCAGCACTCAGCACCACGAGGTACGAGATGATCCGAATCACCTGCACCCACTGCCAGAAGCCGCTCTCGCTCGACGAGACCAAGCTGCCGCCGCGCGAGGTGGCGTTTCCATGCCCCGCGTGCAAGACGAAGATCACCGTCGACGGCCGTGCTCTGACGGCGGCGCCCGCTCCTCCGGTGCGCGTCGCCGACGAGGACGACGATCAGCACGAGAACGAGTTTGGAGAGAAGGCGATCATCGTCGGTGTCGACGACGCCGCGCTGCGCCAAGCGGCGAAGCTCGTCGGCTTCCTGCCGGTGTTCTTCGCCGAGCCGGCGAAAGCGCGCGAGTTCTACATGCAGGAGTTCCCGCAGGTGGTGTTCGTCCATCCCGGGCAGATGACCCCGCCGCCGTTGGACGCGATGGCTCCGATCATCTCGCTCCTGCCCGCGGACCGGCGCAAGTCGTTTTTCGTCCTCGTTGCCGATAACCTCCGCACGCTCGACGGCAACGCGGCGTTTCTCTACGGAGTGAACCTGGTGGTGTCGCGCAAAGACCTGCCGCAGTTTCCCGACATCTATCGCGAGGCCCATAACGCGCATGCCCGGCTGTACGCAAGCATGAACGCGGTGGTGCGCGAGCGGCAGCTGGCCTGACAGTCATTCAACACAAACAAAACGAGCGCCCGAGGGCGCCCGTTCCGTATGGACCGTTCTCGTTTCGTCGAACGAGTGGACGTTTCCGGACTACTGCGTCTGAATGCCTTCCGGATACATGTAGAAATTGCCGAGCGAGAAGCCGATGTCGCAGTCGAAATCGCCCGTGGTGATCGGGGCGGCGGCGCTAGTGACCGTCACGCTATCCGACTTGTCTGCGCCCCACGAGGTGATCGAGTAGTTCCGATTGTCAAAGCCGACCTTGAAGGTGGTGCCCCAGCCGTCGTACTCCGGGAACTTCTTGATGTAGACCGGCGCGAGCATGCTCGCGAGCACGGACACTTCGAGGCTGGGATCCGGCCACGAGATCGTGGCACCCGCGGCGGAATAGCCGTTGGTGTCGGTGGCGCGAGCTTCCCATGCTGTTGCGATGGACCGCATGTCGGCCATCGAGCGCTTCTGACGCGAGCGCTGAAGCGCCGTCAAAAGGTTCGGAATGGCGATTGCGGCCAGAATGCCGATGATCGCGACGACGATCAGCAGCTCGATCAGGGTAAAACCTTTTTGTTTCCTGTTCATTCAGGCCCTCCTTACGGAGGCCCAATCCGCAAGGCAAGTGCCACAATAAACTCTCTTTTTTTCAATGACTTACGACCACTTGTGACGCGGTCGTGACACTAACTGGCGATATGCGGTGACAAATGTTGTCACTCGAATGCCCACGCCCTCACTACGTCCCGGAGGTACGCGATTCCCTCCTGAAACGAGCCGATGGTGATGGATTCGTCGGGCTGATGGATGGTGATGGACTGGTAGTACGTCACCGGATACGGAGAGACGCCATAAGCGGCGATGCCGCGCGTGCGGAGGAAACGGGAGTCGCTGGCGGAGCGATAGAGGACCTGCACGCCGGCCTGCACCTTGTATCGCGCGCGCGCCTCAGCAGCGAGGAGCTCGAACAGACGCGTGTCGGAAGGCGACAGGGGCACCGGACCTTCCCTGGAGAGGATCTCGCGGACGCGCGCGCCTGACGGCGCGACGGTGTTCCGAAGCCAGGCGACGCGCCGGTCCGGATCTTCGTCCGGAAGATTGAGCAGCGTCACCGCCATTTGCCACTCGTCGCCTGCGCGCGCGGGTGGTCCGGTGACGACGTTGTTCTGCACGAGTGCGCGATACGTCGGCGGAAGCCTCCAGAACTGTCCATTCCGGATCGTGGCGTCGATGTCCGCGAGGAGTTCCCGAAAGGTAATGCGAGTCGGTGCGAGTTGTGCGAAGTGCTTGCGCACCTCGGGAAGAACGCGATCGGGAACGCGGGAGAAGATGAAGGGCTCGAGGGCAATCCGCGATTCCTTGAGCGCCTCGCGCGTCGGCGCGGCGACGACCGTCTGCACATACTGCTTGCCGCCGATCTCGATGCCGAAGTAGGTCATCTGCTCGCCCATGATCTCGGTGATGCCGCCCTCGGTGATGCCATACGCGACGCCCTCGAAGAGATCGGGGCGATTCGCGAGCAGCCACTGCATGCCCAGGCGGCTGCCCTGCTCTTCCTCGGCCGTGGCCAGGAAGACGAGATCGTGCGCGGGCTTGCGTCCAGTCTTGGCGATCTCCACGAACGCGACGAGCTGACAGACCGTCAGGGCCTTCATGTCGATCGTGCCGCGGCCGATCATCAAGTCGCCCCAGATGCGCGCCTCGAACGCCGGCGCGCGCTTCCACCCCTCTCCGGCGGGAACGACGTCGATGTGATTGAAGAGCATCAGCCCGCCGCCCGGTTCTTGTCCTTCGATACGCGCGTAGACGTTGAGCATCGATGGCGCGGACTCGATGAGCTCCGCGCGGATGCCGTTGCGCTGGAGGTAGGCCGCGATGTAGCGCGCGGCGGCAGCGACGCCCTCGGGTTTCGAGCTGTCGATGCGCACGAGGTCCTGCAGCATCGTCACCTCGGGGGTGATTTTGAAGGGTTTCGGGATGTAGCGCGTGTCGCTGCGGAGTGTTTCGGTCTCGCGCTTTTTCCAGAGCATGAGCGCGATGGTGCCGGCGATCGCGAGAAGGACGATGATCGACGCAACGATGCGCTCGTTGCGATGGCGGCGCCGTTTGCGCTCGCGCTCAGCCGGGTCGATGAGACTCATGCGGTTGCGGCTCTCCGTCGCGGCAGGAACGCCGCGGCGAGGAGGAGAACGGCGGCAGCGATCGAAATCTTCGCGCCATGCGCGGCGAGGGTGTTGCGGTAACGCATCTCCACGCGATGGCTGCCTGCGGGAACCTCGATGCCCTGGTAGCCGATGTTCGTCACGACCGGTGTTGCCGGCTTGCCGTCGATGGCGATGCGCCAATACTTGTTCGTGGTCACGCTCATGACGAGGAATCCCTTGCCGAAGCTCTCGACGTCGATGGTGGCGGTGTTCGCGGTCTCGCGCATGCCGCGCACGACGCCGCGCGCGGGGACGAACGTCGGCGCGGTGACGAAGGCGGTGGCATCGCTGTAGCTGCCGTCGGCCAGCTTGCGCACGAAGTCGTGGCGATCCGTGATCGCGACCATCTGGTCGGCGAAGTAATACCGCGGGTGGTGGCCGACGTCGATGAACTCGATGGCCTCGGCGCGCTTGAGGTGCTTCTTCACGCGCTTGCGCTCTTCGTCGAACGGTTTGTAGACGCCGCGGAAGCGGACGTTCGACATCGCGACGAAGGGACGCCACCAGTCCGTGCGGCCGGCGCGTTTCACGCCCCATACGGAGTCGACGAGATCGATCGTGGGGAGCAGGGCGGTCTTGTCGTAGTCGCGCTCGAGGACCATCGAAAGGTCCTGGCCGGCGGGAGTCATCGGGAAGAGACCGTTGCGCACGATCCAGTAGACGGCGTCGCCGGAGGAGAAGTATTTCTTCGCGGTCTCCTCCTGTCCGTACCAGTCGGCCTCGTGAAAGACGCGGTAGGAGTGGCGGTCGCCGGGGAAATGCCGGTTCGCGAGCGGCTCGCCGGTGAAGAACTCCGACGGCATGCGCGGATTGAGCTGATGCACGACTGGTCCGAGGTCGGCGACGACGAAGAGGAACATCAGCGCGAGCCAGAGCGGACGCTTGAGGTAGCGCACGGACCAGAGCAGGCCGAACAGGATCGCGCCGCGCGCGACGGCGATGAGCCATCCGTTGCGCGAGAGCACGAGCATTCGTTCCGTTGAACCGCCGGCCTTGAGTCCCCACACTTTCATGAACAGCGCGTCGTAGAGCGGGGTGAAAGCGGCGATGGCCAGCACCGCGGCGACGATCGTCGTCGCGGCGATGAAGCCGAGAGCGGCGTCGCGGATGGCGTCGTCGCCGGCGAGGAGTCGGTCGAAGAGTTGCGCGGCGAAGAGGATCACCGCGAAGACCGCCACCAGGACGAACTTTTCGGGATAGCGGATCCCCGTGGCGATGCCGGCCTTGTAGAGCAGACCCAGTACGGGCGTGTGTCCGCCGAGCGCGATGAGCAGAGAGCAGATGACCAGAAGCAGGACGAAGCGTCCGCCGCGCGGCTTCACGAAGAACGCGCCGATGGCGAGAGCGATGACCAGCAGTCCCGCGTAGATGTTGAAGAGGAACGGCGATCCCATTCCGGGATAGAGCCCGCCGCCCCAGTACCACATCACCCGCTTGACCGAGATGTAGCCGAGGAAGTTCGGATAGATCACTTCCGCGAACTTCGCCCAGGGCATGCTCCACGCGCTGACGAGCGAGAAGTCGAATGGGCGAGAGCGCGCCGACTCGCCGACGTGGTCGATCGCCGGAAGCATCTGCGCGGCGCCCACCGCAATCGCGGAAACGGACATGAGACCGATGAAGACGACGCGCGAGAGCATCTCCGGAATCGCGTGGGTCCACGAATGCCCCCACTCCCTCGCCGCGTACCAGCCGCGATAGAGCGCGTACATCCCGATGAGAAAGCCCGTCTGCGCCACCGTCGTCGGCTCCCCGACGAGGAACTGCAGACCGAGGAACAGCGATGCCAGCGCGAAGTCTCGGAGGTTCGGCGCAAGCAGAAAGCGCCGCACGAAGAGACACGTCAGCGGAAGCCACGCCGCGCAGAAGAGGATCGGCAGCAGGTTGACGTAGGACAGATAGATGCCGCCCAGTCCGAACACGAGCGCGCCGAAGAATGCTGAGGGAATGCGCAGCTCCATCGAGCGCAGGAGCGCGTACATGCCGAGGAGGCCGATGTAGATGTGCACGAGGATGTGCAGACGGAAGCCGAGGTCGTAGCTCGGCAGAAGGATCAGCCAGGTGAGCGGATAGAAGACCTCGTGCTCCGGGTTCGCGGCCAGCGGCTGTCCCGCGGAGAAGTGGCGGTTCCAGTACGGGAACTCGCCGTCCTGCACGATCTCGCGCAGGACTTGTTTGGTCGGGTAGTAGTAACGCGAGAGATCGCGCATGTAGAAGTTCGACGACCCGACCAGCACGTCGAGGAAGAACAGCGTGGCGAGGAGGGAGAGAATCGCGACCGCGATCCAGTCGTGGCGCCGAGGTTCGGTCACAGGGCGCGCATTGTAATGGCAACGAATGCGAGCGCCAGCAGCGCGACGACGGAAATCGCAGCGCCCACCGTGATGAGCGGATTCCGATAACGCATCTCGACGACGTGACGGCCGGCCGTCGGAATGACCACTCCCTGGAAGCCGACGTTGGCGATCACGGCTTCGCTCTGGATGCCGTCGACGGTGATGCTCCAGTACTTGTGCGGCGTCACGCTCATCACCAGAAACGCCGTGCCCGCGGTCTCGACTTCGATGCGTGCGGTGTTCGCGGTCTCGCGAACGCTGCGAACGATGCCGCGCGCGGGCGAAAACGGAGCTCGTTGGACGAAGGCCGTTCCCACGGTCGAGCGAACGCGAGAGAGCTGCTCCGCGAAGTCACGCGAGTCGCGAATCCGGACGAGCCGCTCGGCGAAGAAGTAGCGCGGGTTGTCGCCGAGCGGGAGAACGCGCACGGGTTGAACGATGCGGCGGTTGCCGTTCACGCGGGCAAGCGCTTGCTGCGGATCGTCGTACTTTCCGAAGAAGCGTGCGTTTGCCATCGCACCGATGATCACGGGCCAATCCTCGCGCGCGTGCGCCAGCCACCACGCGCTCTCGACGAACTGGGCCGTCGGTAGGAGCTCAGTCATGTCGTAGTCCGCCTCCATCACCGTGCGGATGCCCCAGCGCGCGGGCATCATCGGGCGGAGCGAGTTGCGGCTGATCCAGTAGAGATCCTGTCCGGTGGTGAAGGGGCGGACGGCGACGTCCTGCGCCTGCCACTCGATGACGTGGAGCAGCCGCCAAGCGTGGCGGTCTCCCGGCAATTGTCTCGCGAGGAGCGGCGGTTCGGTGAAGTACTCCGTCGGAACGCGCGGCGCGATCTCGGGAAGAATGAGTCCGAGATCGAGCAGGACGAACAGCGTCGCCAGCGCGAGCCAGGTCCGGCGACGAACGGTCGGGAGGTTGCGGAGCAGGAGGGTGAGCAGCGTCGCGAAGAGCGCCGCCACGATCCACGCCGAGCGCGCGCGAACGAGCATCTGGGGGAGCAGCGCCGGGCTGGGTTTCCACAACGCGATGAAAATCTTCGCGTGCATCGGCGTGATGGCGATGAGCGCGGCGACTCCCGCGACGATCGCGACGCCCGCGCCGACACGGATCGCCACCCTGCGCGCAGCTTCGTCGCCGTCGAGGATGCGGCCGAGCACGCGCGCGGCGAACACGGTCGCGGCGAAGATGCCCATCAGAAGGAACTTCTCCGGAAAGCGCACCGAGCGTGCGATCCCGGCGTCGTACATCCACCGCCAGAGTGGCGTGTGATGTCCAACCGCGAGCAGCCACGACACCGCGAGCACCGCTCCGGTGAGTCCCGCTCCTCGGGCGCGAAGAACGAATCCGGCGATGAGCATCGTCGCGAGCAGAAGGCCGGGATAGATGTTGAGGAAGAACGGCGTCTTGCGCTCGCCGTGCAGTCTGCGGCCCCAGTAGAGATCCCCGCCGCCGTCGGGCGCATGGTGTCCCAGCACGTTGGGGAAGACCATCTCCGCCGCCCGCGCAAATGGGGCGCTCCACGTCGTGACGACTTCGAACGTGAAGCCCTCCGCGCGAACGGAATCCCTCGCGTGATCGATCGCCGGCAGGAGCGTGGCCGCGCCGACCGCGAATCCTGCGATCGAGATCATCACCAGTCGAATGAGCGGCCGCAGGGCTCGCTCGCGAATGCAGAGCGCGAGCGCGTACATCCCGAGAAGAAGTCCCGTCTGTCCAATGGTCGTCGGCTCGCCGACGAGCACCTGCAGGCCGAGGGATCCGGCGGCGAAGACGAAGTCGCGCGGTCTGCGGTGCTGCAGGAAACGCCGCGTGAACAGACACGTCAATGGAAGCCACGCGAGCGCAAAGAGAATCGGCAGGAGCGTGAAGCACGAGAGCACGATGCCGCCGATGGCGAACGACAACGCGCCGAAGAATGCTGCCGCGGGCGACGTGCTCATCGAGCGGAGGAGTGCGTACATCGTCCAACCTGCGATGCAGAGATGGACGAGAAGCAGCAGGCGGAACCCGAGGTCATAGCTTGGCAGGAGGATCAGCCAGGTGAGCGGATAGAAGACTTCGTGCTCGGGGTTCGCCGCCATCGGCTGGCCCGCGGCGAGGAGCGGGTTCCAGTACGGAAACTCACCGCCGAGGACGATCTCGCGCAGGACATGTTTCGCGGGGTAGTAGTAATGCGCGAGATCGCGGAGGTAGAGCGCGTGATAGCCGACGAGAACGTCGATGAAGAGCAGCGTGATCAGCGCCGTGAGGATCGCCAACGCGAATGCGTCCTTGCGACGAGCCGTCGTCACGCGCGTTTCGTCCTGGCGAGCAGCACGAGTGCGAGCAGCGCGGCCGCGGAGACAGCGCCGCCGGCTGCCACGAGCGGGTTGCGGTAGCGCATTTCAACGACGTGGCGGCCCGCGCTCTGCACGATCACTCCCTGGTATCCGACATTGGTGACGATCGACTCGGCCTCGTTGCCGTCGATCGTGAACCGCCAGTATTTGTGCGGTGTGACGCTGGCGACGAGGAATGCGCGGCCCGAGGTCTCGACGTCGATGCGCGCGCTGTTCGCGGTCTCATGGACCTTCAACACGCGGCCGGGTGCGGGCGCGAACGACGCGGCGCGCACGAGTGCCGTCCGTTTGACGTACTTCGGACTGGCGAGTTTGCGCACGAAGTCGGCGCGATCGGTGATCGTCTCCACCCGCGTGGCGAAGTAATAGCGCGGATACTTCTCGAGCGCGATGATGCGGACGGGCTGCAGAATGCGCCGGTCGCCATGTGCCTGCGCAAAAGCCTCCCTCGGATCGCGAAAGCTCGCCTGGTACCAGGCGTTGGACATCGACGCCATGATGTCGATCCACTCCCGGCGTCGATCGGAGAGATCGGCAACAGACTGCACGAAGTCGAACGTTGGCCGCAGCGCGGTCAGGTCATAGTCCGTGTCCATGACCGTGCGGATGCCGTGCTGGGCGGGGATCATCGGGAGCATGGCATTGCGGCGTACCCAGTAGGCATCGGGATGGTCGCGGAAGTACGGCCACACCGGCGGCTTCAATTTGTGCAGGTCGGCGTGGTGAAAGAGGCGGAAGGGCGCGCGATTCGCGGGGAAGTAGCGGAGCAGCTCGGGCGGATCGTAATACTCCTTCGGCATGCGAGGCACGGTCTCGATCATCACCATTCCGAGATCGATCACCATGAACGCACCGGCGAAGACGAGCCACACCCTGCGTCGCGCGGTGGCGGCGTTGCGGACGAGGAGCAGGACCGCTCCTCCGCGCGCGACTGCTACCAGCCATCCGATGGCCGCCATGGCGAGCATGTCGTGAATCCGGCGCGGCGATGGATTCCAGAGCCATTCGAAGAGCGCCTCATGGATCGGCGTCCAAACGAGAAGAGTCGCAAGCGCGGCGATTCCGGTGAATACCGCTGCCGTCCACAACGCGATTCTGCGTACGCGCGCATCGCCGTCCAGCAGGGCGTCGAGTGCCTTCGCTCCGAAAACGATCCACACGACGATCAGCAGGAGCAGGAACTTTTCGGGATAGCGGATCGCGCGGAAGCCGAGGTCGTACAGCAGGCGCCAGAACGGCGTGTTCTCGCCGAGGGCGACCAGGAAGGAGAACCCCGAGACGGCGAGGACGAACGTCCAGCCGCGCACGCGAGCGAAAAAGCCGGCGATGGCGAGGATGCTCACGAGAATGCCGGGATAGATCGTAAAGAGATACGGCGAATGCCGCACCCCGTACAGCGACGATCCCCAGTACAGAGGCTGTCCCCGCACATCGATGTGCCCGAGAAAGTTCGGATGCAGGAGCTCAAAGATGCGCACCGGCGGCGTGCTCCAGTTCGAGACGGCGTCGAATGGGAGTCCGTGCGCGCGGACGGAGTCCGCGGCGTGATCGAGGGTCGGCAGGATCTGCACCGCTCCGACGAGCAGTGCTCCCACCGAGATCAAACCGACCATGGCCACCGCCAACGCGGCTCCACGCACGCGGCCGCGACGCCAGCCCGCGTAGAGAGCGTAGAAGCCAAGGAGCAGGCCTGTTTGAAGAATCGTCGACGGCTCCCCGACGAGGAGTTGGATGCCGAAGAAAAAGCACGCGAGGGCGAGATCGCCGCGTGAGCGATGCAGGAGGAATCGGCGCGTGTAGAGCGCGATGAGGGGCAACCACGCCACCGCGAAGAGGCACGGCTGCAGGTTGAGATAGGAGAGGCCGATACCGCCGATCGCGAACGAAAGCGCGCCGAAGAACGCGGCCGCCGCGCTGCGTCCCATCGACCGCAGCAGCGCGTACATCGCCGCCGCGGCGATGTAGAGATGGACCAGCGTGAGCAAATGAAATCCGACGCGGTAGCTAGGGAGGAGAACGAGCCAGCTCAGCGGATAGAAGACCTCGTGCTCGGGATTCGCGGCCATCGGCTGTCCCCCGCCGAAGTAGGGATTCCAGTAGGGGATCTCGCCGCCGAGCAGGATCTCGCGGAGGATGTGCTTGGCCGGGTAGTAGTACGCGTCGACGTCGCGGACGTAGAGGACGTTGATTCCGAGGAGGACGTCGGCGAAGAGCACCGTGATGATCGCCGCGAGGACGGCGAGAGCCACGGCGTCTTGTCGTCGCGTCGGTTCAGTCACGGCTGGCAGTTTATCCCGCGCGAAGACGCGGGATCTCCGGTGATCCCGCGCGCTTTGTGCCTAAGGCACCGTCCTCGTGGCCGCACCGGAGATCCCGCGTCTATGCGCGGGATGAACTGTGAACGCGGTCGCGGAAGATCGGATGGCTCCAGATCTTCTTCTTGTGCAGCTTGTAGAAGACCATCGTTTTCAGGATGCTCAGGCCGTAACGCACGCCGCGCCAGAAGCCGACCTGCGAGGCCTCGTCGAAATAGCGAGTCTGGATCGGCACCTCGCGAATGCGCAATCCCTTGGCCACGGCCTGGGCGATGATCTCGGTGTCGAAGACGAAGTTGTCGGAGTTCGCCTCGAAGTGGACCGTATCGAGGAACTTCTTCGAGTAAGCGCGGAAGCCGGAGTGATACTCGGAGAGGTAGACGTAGAACGTCGCGTTCTCGACCATCGTCAGGAAGAGATTCGCGAAGTACTTCCACTTCGGCATGCCGCCCTCGATGGGACGGCCGCCGAGCATGCGCGAGCCGAAGACGGCGTCGGCCTCGCCGCGCAGCAGCGGCTTCACGAGCTCGGGGATGATCTTCGGATCGTACTGATGGTCGGGATGGACCATGACCATGATCTCGCCGCCCATCTCTTCCATCGCGGTGCGGTAGCAGGTCTTCTGGTTGCCGCCGTAACCGCGGTTCTTCACGTGGACCACGGTCTTGATCCCCAGCTCGCGCGAGAGCTCGACGGTGCGGTCCCTGGAGCAGTCATCGACGAGCAGGATCTCATCGACCCAGTCCTGTGGGATGTCGTCATACGTCGCCTGGAGCGTGCGCTCGGCGTTGTAGGCGGGCAGGACGGCGATGACTTTCCTCTCGTGAAGGGGCATGGCAGGCGGCGGAGAATAGCACGGCAAACGATGAACGATGAGCGATGAACGATGAACAAATCCGAGTCAGCGGCGAGCGATCAAAACGAGCGCCAGAGCTGTCAGAAGCGAGATCGCCGCGCCGACAGGGATCAGCGGATTGCGATAGCGCATCTCGACGAGATGGCGGCCGGCACCGGGGATGACCACACCCTGGTAACCGACGTTCGTTACGACTGCGGGCGCATTGGCGCCGTCGACGGTGATGCGCCAGTATTTGTGCGGCGTGACGCTCATGACCAGGAACGCGCGTCCGCGGGTCTCGACTTCGATGCGGGAGGAGCTCGCACGCTCGTGGACGCGACGCACGAGTCCCGGCGCGGGAGCGAACGAGGGTCCGGCGATGAATGCCGCGTGGGGGGAGGCATCGGCGCGCACGAGCTTCTCCACAAAGTCGTCCTTGCCGCGAATGCTCACGAGCTGATCGGCGAAGAAGTAGCGCGGTGAAGGCTCGAGCTCGATCAGGCGCACCGGCTCCAGCTTCCGAGCCTCATGGTGGGCTTTCACCGCCGCTTCGTAGGGATTGACGTAGACCGCGGCGAACCAGGCGTTCGACATCGAGGCGGTGACGCCGAGCCAGTCGGGTCGTTTGTTGCTCAGCGCCCAAACCGCCTTGGCAAAGTCCGCAGTCGGCAGCAGCGTCGTCTTGTCGAAATCGGGCTCGATGACCGTGCGGATGCCCCACGCGGCGGGCATCATCGGGTACATCGCGTTGCGATGCACCCAATAGAGATCGGGCTTCGGCGTGAAGTACGCGGCGGAGGAGCGAATCTGCCACGCGGCGACATGGAAGAGCCGCCACTCGTCGCGGTCGCCGGGAAGCTGCCGGGCGACGAGCGGCGGCTCGCGGAAGAACGCTGGCGAAACGCGTGGCGCAAGCTCCGGAAGGAGCGTGCCGAGGTCGAGCAGGAGCAACACGCCGAGAAGCGCGAGGCCGATCGTCCGCCGCAGGCGCGTGAGGTTGCGCAGGATGAGAAAGAGCAGCGCGGCGCGCAATGCCGCGAGGATCCATCCGGAACGCGACGCGGCGAGCATCTCCGAGAGCACGTGGCCCGGTGGGTTCCAGAGGCCGGTGAAGATCCGCGCATAAACGGGTGTCGCCGCGACCGCCGCGATGGCGCCGAGGATCAACGCGATCGCGACCACGGTCGCTCGCGCGATTCGCGCCAGCCGCTCGTCGCCCGCGAGCATGCGGTCCAGCACGATCGCGCCGAATACCGTCACGGCGAAGATGCCCATCAGGAGGAACTTCTCTGGATAGCGGATCGCACGCGCGAGGCCGATCTCGTACAAGAGACGCCACAGAGGCGTGTGCGCGCCGAGCGCCAGCAGCAATGACGTGAGCGTGATCCCGACGAAGACCGCGCGTCCGCGCACGCCGGCGATCAGACCCGCGATCGCCAGCGTGATCACGATCATCCCCGGGTAGATCGTGCGGATGAACGGGATGCCACGGTCGGGATAGAGCACGCCGCCCCAGTACACGCGCCGGCCGTTCAGCACGTGATGGCCGAGGAGATTCGGATGCAGCAGTTCGCCGAGTCGCGGCAGGGGAAGGCTCCAGCTCGTGACCTGGTCGAAGGTGAAGCCCTGCGCGCGGACGGAGTCGCCCGCATGATCGAACGCGGGCACCATCTGCACCGCGCCGATGAGCACCGCGAAGACCGCGATGATTCCGACGCGCGCGACTCCGCGCACGCCGTGGCGCAGGGAGTAGATCCCGAGGACGATTCCCGTCTGCAGAAGGATCGCGACCTCGCCGACGAGCGCCTGGATGCCGAAGAACAACGCAGCGAGCGCGAAGTCGCGTCGCGCACCGCTGAGAAGAAAGCGCCGCCCGAACAGACACGTGAGCGGTAGCCACGCGAAGGACATCAGCAGCGGGAGGAGGTCGAGGATCGAGAGGCACGCGCCTCCGAGTGCGAACGAGAGCGCGCCGAAGAACGCCGCCGGCGCGCCAGCGCGCATCGACCGCAGAAGCGCGTACATCCCCCATCCTGCGATGTAGATGTGCAGCAGGAGCATGAGGTTGAATCCGAGTTCGAACTTCGGCAGGAGGATCAGCCAGGTGAGCGGATAGAACACCGCATGCGCGGGATTCGCCGCCATCGGCTGCCCGGCGGAGATCCAGCGGTTCCAGTACGGGAAATCGCCGCTGAGGACGGTCTCGCGCAGCATCAGCCGCGCGGGATAGGCGGCGTGCGCGATGTCGCGGATGTACATCGCGTTGATGCCGAGGAGGACGTCGATGAAAAGGAGGGTGATGAGCGCGGTGAGGATCGCCAGCGCGATCAGGTCAGTTCGCGGCGCACCCGTTCGCTCAGCGGCACTCCCGCTCTCTCGCATGCGCGCGCGATGATCTCATACGCCTCCCGCCGCCTGCCGCCCCGCAACAGATCCAGAATCCCCTCGGCGATGATGCCGTCGAAGAAGTGCTTGCGGTCGACGTCGGTCGGAAGAACGCGCTTCGCTGCTTCGCGCAGAGTGCCGAGGACGTCGTTCACTTCCGCGTACTCGGGACCGATCGAGCGCTGCAGGTCTTCCTTCAGCGTGCGCGCGAGTGCGGGCGACTTGCCGCCGGTGGAGATGGCGACCTGGATGGAGCCGGTCTCGAGAATCGCCGGGACGATGAACTCGCAGAGCGGCGTCACGTCGACGACGTTCACGGGGATGCGGCGCGCGCGGCAGTCGGCGGCGATCTGTTCGTTGACGCTCGGGTCGTTGGTCGATGCGATGACGATGTTCGCACCGTCGATGTCGCTCGAATCGTAAGTCTTGCGTTTCAGGGCGAGATGGCCTTCGCGCGCCCATCCCTCGATTTCATCCGTGACCCCGGGCGAGACGATGGTCACCCGCGCACCGTACTTCATCATCGTTTCGGCTTTGCGCGTGCAGACGTTGCCCCCGCCGATGATGACGACGTCGCGGTCCTCGATGTCGATGTAGATGGGGTAGTAGGGGAAGTTTTTCGTCATAGGACTTATAGGACGAATAGGACGGATAGATCCTGTTCGTCCTATAGGTCCTATTCGTCCTATGAGTCAATAGATCGGAAAGCGATCACACAACTCCTTGACGCCGGCCCGCACTTCTTCGATCACGTTCGCGTCGCCTTTCGCATCGAGCGCGCGGGCCATCAGCTTCGCGATCGCGGCCATGTCCGGCTCGAGCAGGCCGCGCGTGGTGACCGCGGGTGTTCCGATGCGTACGCCCGAGGCGACCATGGGCTTGTTCTGGTCGAAGGGAATAGTGTTCTTGTTCACGGTGATGTTCGCCGACTCGAGGATGTTCTGCGCGTCCTTGCCGGTGATGCCCTTGGAGAAGACGTCGGTCATGAAGAGGTGGTTGTCGGTGCCGTTGGAAACGATGCGGAAGCCGGTGTCGCGAACGGCATCGCAGAGCGCCTTCGCGTTCTTCACGATCTGGCCCTGGTACTCCTTGAACTCGGGCGTCAGCGCTTCCTTGAACGCGACCGCCTTGGCCGCGATGATGTGCACGAGCGGCCCGCCCTGCACGCCGGGGAACGCCGCGCGGTCGAGGTCCTTGGCGTGCTTTTCTTTGCACAACACGAGGCCGGCGCGCGGTCCGCGGAGCGTCTTGTGCGTCGTGGTGGTGACGAAGTCGGCGTAAGGCACCGGCGATGGATGATGGCCGGTGACGACGAGGCCGGCGATGTGGGCGATGTCGGCCATCATCAGCGCACCCACGCCGTCCGCGATCTCGCGGATGCGCTTGAAGTCGATGACCCGCGAGTAAGCCGACGCCCCGCAGATGATCATCCGCGGCCTCGACTCCTCGGCGATCCGCTGCATCTCGTCGTAGTCAATGAGCTCGTCGTCTTTGCGCACGCCATACGCGACGACTCTGAAATCGCGGCCGCTGTAGGAGAGCGGATGGCCGTGCGTGAGATGTCCGCCGTGCGAGAGGTCCATGCCCATGATCGTGTCGCCCGGCTTGAGCATGGCAAAGTAGACGGACATGTTCGCCTGCGAGCCGGAGTGCGGCTGGACGTTCGCGTGCTCGGCGCCGAAGAGCTGCTTCGCGCGGTCGATGGCGATGGTCTCGACGATGTCGGTCGGGCCGCAGCCGCCGTAGTAGCGCTTGCCCGGATAGCCTTCCGCGTACTTGTTCGTGAAGACCGACCCCATGGCGGTGAGCACGGCTTTCGAGACGTGGTTCTCGGAGGCGATCAGCTCGAGGGTGTCGTTCTGCCGCTTCGTTTCGAGATCGATGGCGTCGAAGATCTCGGGGTCGACGTCGGAGAGCGCGCGGTGGAGGAAATCGTGGCCGGTTGCGGCAGTCGTCATGGCCGAGCGATCTTATCGAAAAAGGCGATGGCCGCGCCCGCGAGGTAAAGCGAGCCGGTGATGACGATCGACGGTTCGTTCGACTGGAGTGCGGCTTTGAAGGCGTCGTTCGGATCCGGGATTGGCGTTGCGCCAGCGAATGTCTCCGCCTTCACCGAGCGCGGCGGATAGGGCTCGGTGGCGATCACGCGATCGAAGAGAGGGAAGAGGCGGTCGACGACGGGCTGGACGTCTTTGTCGCTCATCATGCCGAAGACGAGCAACCGAGGACGCTGCACGTTCGCGTCGAAGAACGGCGCGGTCTGGCTGATCGCGTGGAGGTTGTGTCCGCCGTCGATCCAGATGTCTTTGTCGTTCACGCGGAAGTGCTCGAGGCGTCCGCGCCAGCGCGTGTTCCGCACGCCGCGCTCGATGCTGGTCTCGTCGATGCCGAGCTCGCGAGCGGTGCGCACCGCGAGCGCAGCGTTACGTCGCTGGAAGTTTCCTGCGAGCGGCGTGTCGTGTTCGGCGGTGACATGGATGACGCGCGTGCCGAACTTCGCGGCTCGTTTGTGGATGACGTCGAGGACGACGGGATCGTCATTCGAGGTCAGCACGATCGCTCCGCGGTGGATCACGCCCGCTTTCTCCATCGCGATTTTTCGGAGCGTGTTGCCGAGGTACTCCATGTGGTCCATCCCGACGGGCGTGATGACGGCGGCGATCGGCTTGACGACATTCGTCGCGTCGAGGCGTCCGCCCATCCCCACTTCCAACACGGCGACGTCGCACTTCGCGCGCGCAAACGCGATGAATGCGATCAGCGTCAGCGCTTCGAAGTAGGTCGGCACGATGCCGGCGCGCTCGCTCGCGCTCTGCAACTCGAGGATGGCGCCGGTCGGATCGAGTTGCTCGCCCGCGACGGTCCACCGTTCGTTGAGGTCGACGAGGTGCGGCGAGGTGTAGTGCGCCGCACGGCGGCCGGAGGCGTTGAGGATCGACGTCAACACCGCCGACGTCGAGCCCTTGCCGTTCGTGCCGGCGACGAGGATGGACGGGTACGCGCGATGGGGGTTGTTCAGCGCACGCAGCAACACGCGCATGCGCCCGAGGCCGGGGCGGATGCCGCTGCCCTGCAGCTGATCGAGCCAGTGGAGAAGTGCTGAGTGCTGAGTGCTGAGTGCTGAGTGCGGGGAACGGGGTTGGGCGGGACTCAGCACTCAGCACCCAGCACTCAGCACTTCACTTTCCGGTGAAGAATCGCAGAAAACGCGCGATCGCCGGCTTCATCTCCGGACGCGGCGTGATCAGGTCGACCATGCCGTGGTCGACGAGGAACTCGCTGCGCTGGAAGCCTTCGGGGAGCGTCTGGCGGATGGTCTGCTCAATGACGCGCGGTCCGGCGAAGCCGATCAGCGCCTTCGGTTCGGCGATGTTGAGATCCCCGAGCATCGCGTACGACGCGGTCACGCCGCCGGTGGTCGGATCGGTGAGGATGGAGATATAGGGCAGGCCCGCGTGGGCGAGTCGCGAGAGTGCCGCGGAGATCTTCGCCATCTGCATCAGCGAGAGGATGCCCTCCTGCATGCGCGCGCCGCCGGAGCAGGAGACGATCAGGAGCGGTTCTTTTTTCTCGACGCAGCGCTCGATGGCGATGGTGATCTTCTCGCCGACGACGGAGCCCATCGAGCCGCCCATGAACGCGTAGTCCATGGCGCAGATGACGACCGGCAATCCCTCGAGCTTCCCTTCGGCGCAGAGCACGGCGTCGCCGGGACCGACGCGCTGCTGGTAGACCTTCAGGCGATCGGCGTAGCGCTTCGTGTCGCGGAACCCGAGGGGATCTCCGGAGCGGATCTCGGTCGCGAATTCCTTGTACTTGTTGTCGTCGAAGAGGATCTCGAAGCGCTCGCGAGCGGTGAGGCGAAAGTGATAGCCGCACTTGGGGCAGGTGTTGAAGTTTGCCTCGACTTCCTTGCGGTAGACGATCTCCTTGCAGTCGTCACACTTGACCCAAAGGCCCTCCGGAATGGCGATCTGACGGTCCACCGCCTCCTTCGGTTTCTTCTCTTTCCGGAACCACGCCATGGGCGGGGACTCTAGCATATGGACGCGCGGCGATGGCTCCGATGAGGAGGGCCAGAAGCGGAGTCAGGATCACGCGCGGCGAGGAGCTCTCGATCCACCACACGGGGTCGGGATAGTGAACGTAGAAGTAGACCGTCGCGCCGGTCGTGAGGAGGGCGATCGAGAGCGGGACGAGCGCCCGTTTCACGTTGCCGATGGCGATCAGTACGATCGGCACGAGGTACGGAATCCACCAGAGGTTGAACTTCGCGACCTTCGCGAGTGTCTTCAGCGTGACCGGCAGCGCCGACCAGTAAATCGGCATCTTCGCGCCGCTGTACATGTAGAGAAGATCGTTCTTGAAGACGAACGTCATCCATGCCGCGAAGATCAACGCTGCTGGCGCGATCACGATGAACGCGCGCTTCGGTTTGCGCTGCACGATGAGGATGGTCAGGAAGACCGCGACGGCGAACGTCGCTCCTTCGAGCTTCGTGAAGACCGCGCCGGCGAGGCCGAGGCTGGCGAGGAAGGTCTGCGCGCGCGGGTTGTCGACGAACGTGAGCGCGGCGATGGTGATCGCCTCGAAGAGCAAGAGCGGCGGCTCCGCGCAGCCGGCGGGGTAGGCGAGCGTGTACGCATAGGTCAGCGTTGCCGCGATGAGGAGCGTGCCGAGGTCGTCGCGCGTCCAGGAGCGGATGACGGCGAGGAGCGCGAGGAAGAACAGCGGCGACGCAAGCACGGCCGCCCACCACGGGAACTGGCGCGAGGCAGTGTTGGAGAATGCGAGAAGGAGCGTCTGCAGCGGCGGGTAGTCGACGGTGAGCTGCGGCCAGGTGTGCAGGACGTCGGGATCGAGTCCTCCCGCGCGGAACCAGCGGATCGCTTTCGGTCCCCAGGTGAATTGGAGATCGCCGCAGCTGTTGCGCGCGGTCAGTGTGCCGTAGAGGGTGAGGAGCCAGCAGAAGGCGGTGCCCGCCAACGCGACAGCGTTGAACGTAGGACGGGCTTCAGCCCGTCCCTTCCGTCGGAGGCGGGCTAAAGCCCACCCTACGTACGCAAGCACGATCGCGAGAATCGTGAAGATCACTGTCCTGCTCCACTCCACGCCGATCACGGACAGCGCCGCCATCAGCAGCGCAACGATTAACGAGCCTGCGGCTGTCGCGACGCCGAAACGCGCGCCGAGCGGCATCTCGCGAATGAAGTCGAGGCGCCAGACGACCATCCCGATCACGGGCAGAAACAGATAGGCGACGAGGCCGAGGACGTCGGTCATTTGCGCTGGTAGAGGAAGCCTTCGGGGAACTTTGCGATCTCGCGATACCGCTGGTCATCGAACGGTCCGCGGATGGCGATCACGTAATCGGGAATCGTCTCGCCGTCGAGCTTCTGAGGCACGACGTGTTGTCGCGGAAGCATTCCCAATCCGGTCAGCCAGTGCGTCTGGTCGTAATTCGGAGCCTCGGACGGGGTGAGAAGCGTCACCTTCGCGCCGCGCGGAAGAAGCGGCTCGGCGCGGCGGCTGAGGACGATCGCGTCGGCGCTGGCGAAACGAACGGGCCAGACGTGGTCCTGGATCGTGTCGGGAAACGTGAAGTACGGACCGCCGAGCCAGTGGAAGCGATGGATCGTGGCCGCGGCGAAGAGGATCGCCGCCGCGTAGACAATGACGCGGCGTGCGATCACTTCAGATCTCTCGGAACATGTAAGGCCGCAGCGCGTCGAGGCGCTCGTCGAGCTTGGAGGCGTCGAGGTAGCGCAGCGTCGCGGCGACCGAGGACAGGAGCGAGTTGCCGTCCTGCGGCGTGTAGCAGAAGCCGACGATCTTGCGCGCGTTCGGGACGGCGAGCGTGGATGTCGGGATGACGGTCTGCGAGAGGATGCGTCCGTAGTAGCCGTGGTCGCGGCCGAACGAGAAGATCTGGTTGACGGAGCGCTTGTTCGTGCAGGCCACGCGCGGGTTGTGGCGCAGGGCCGCTTTGACTTCCTCGAGCGAGGTGTCGTGCCTCAGGTCGAGGTCGAACCAGAGCGTGTGCATGTATTGCGTGTTGAGCTTGATCGCGGAGGAGAAGAGGTTCAGCTTCTCGCCGATCGTCTGGAAGAGGTGGTGCGCGTCGCGCGCGTGGTGCGTGCCGAACACGGCATCGTCATGTTTGCCCGCCTCCGGCGCGGCGATGAAGGACTTCACGTCGGAGACGTCGTTCGCGCGGCGCATGCAGACGAAGCGCCCAGCCTCGAGGCTCATCTTCCCGTCCTTCGAGGCGAGGGTTTTCAGCAGTACGGAGATGTTGTGCGTGTTGCAGGAGACGACCTGCACGTAGCGGTCGTCAGGATTCTGGACTTCGTCATTGATGCCGCGTGCGTAAGGACGGCCGAAGCCGAATTCGGAACCCTGCGCGAGGTAGCCCTTCGGTCCTTTGATGCGCTCGTAGGTGTGCTTGTTGTCGTTGCCCGCGGGCGTGCAATCGACGACGACTGTCGCGCGCTCGAGCGCCTCCTCGGCGGTGTACGAAACGCGATGACCGAGGCGCGCGAATTCGTCGCGCGCGGCTTCGTCGGCGGCCAGCGAGGCGCCGCGGTTGACGAGAAAATCGACCATGGCCCGGTCGTTCACGGCGGGAGTGCGCTTGTGGAACGTGACCTCGTCGATGCCCCAGCGGTCCTTGAAGTCGGTGAAGAGTCCGATCAGCGGCTCGCCGATGGTGCCAGTGCCGATCACGTGCACGATGATTTTCTTGGTCATGGGGGAGTAGTGCTCCTACAGGTGAGATCGGGCGCGGATGATAGCAGAAGGCAATTTGACAGCGGGGAGAGGGGGTTGCATTGTGTAAGAGTCATGGCGAAGACGGTGGAAGACATCGAGAGGAAACAGGCGCTCCGCGAAGTGATGCGTGAGCTCGAGGCGTTGCCTCCCGAAAAAAAGCTCACTGGCGAGGAGTGGCTGGCGATCGCGAAGAAACTTCCCAAGCTCGGTAACATGCCGGAAGGTTGGACGTCGGCGGACGACATTCGCGAGTTCCGCGGACCGCTACCCGAAGATGATCCTGACTTCCAGCGCAACATCCGCGGTCGTCGTTGACGCATCGATTCTCGTCGACGCATTGCTCGAGCTGCAGCAGTTTGCCGCGCGCTTGGCTAACGTCGAGCTGCACGCTCCGGTCACGATCGACGCGGAAGT
>DASYGV010000063.1:0-31224 GCA_035999335.1 Thermoanaerobaculia bacterium
GGCCCCCACCGCCAACCTCCCCTCGCCACCGCACTCCTAGACTTATGAGCCTCCTCGCACTGCAAAAAGTCACCAAGCGCTTCGGGCCGACCATCGCGCTCGACTCCGTCGACCTCGACGTCGCGCCCGGCGAGGTCCACGCGCTCATCGGCGAGAACGGCGCCGGCAAGAGCACGCTGATGAACATCCTCTCCGGTCTTCATCGGCAGGACGGCGGAACGATGCAGTTCGGCGGCACGACTTACCGACCGGAAGGCCCGGCCGATGCGCGGCGGCACGGCATCGCACACATTCATCAGGAGCTCGCGCTCTGCGCGCATCTCTCTGTCGCCGAGAACATCCTCCTCGGCATCGAGCCGGCAACACGCGGCTGGCTGCGTCGCGACGAGCTCTTCGCGCGCGCGGCCGCGCTCCTCGGCGAGTTTGGCCGCGACATCGATCCGCGCACCCGCACCCGCGACCTCTCCCTCGCCGATCAGCAGGTCGTCGAGATCTGCCGGGCTCTCGCCTGCGACGCGCGCGTGATCCTGATGGACGAACCGACGAGCAGCCTCCAGCGCGCAGACGTCGAACGGCTGTTTCGACTCATTCATCAACTGCGCGAGCGGGGCATCGCCATCCTCTATGTCAGTCACTTCCTCGAAGAGATCCGCGAGATCGCAGACCGATACACCGTCCTGCGCGACGGAAGGAGCGTCGGCACTGGCGCAATCCCCTCGGCGAGCGACGACGAACTGATCGCGATGATGGTCGGACGACGAGTCGACGAGTCGACGAGTCGACCAGTCGTCAAGAGAACCTCCTCGACGACTCGACGACTCGACGACTCCGTCCTCCTCGAAGTCCACAACCTCTCCTCCGCCCCCCGCCTCCGCTCCGCATCGTTCGATCTCTATCGCGGCGAGATCCTCGGTATCGCCGGGTTGATCGGGTCCGGCCGCACGGAGCTCGTGCGCGCGATCTTCGGGCTCACGCCGTCCACCGGTCGCATCACCCTGCATGGGCGCGGCATCGGCTACCTCAGCGAAGACCGCAAAGGCGAAGGGCTCGCGTTGCAGCTGCCGATCGCCGACAACGTGACGATGAGCCGCTTCGCGTCGTGCTCGCGCGGCGGGTGGATCGATCGAACGAAACAGGATCGGCAGACCGAGGAAGTGATCCGGCGGCTTCGCATCAAGGCCGCGGGTCCGCGCGCTCGCGTCGCGCGGCTGTCGGGTGGGAATCAGCAGAAAGTCGCACTCGGCCGTCTGCTGCATCAGGATCCCGACATCCTCCTGCTCGACGAGCCCGCGCGCGGCATCGACATCGGCAGCAAGGCCGACGTCGCACGCGAGATCGCCGCGCTGGCCGCCGCGGGGAAAGCGATCCTCATCGTCAGCTCGTATCTCCCCGAGCTTTTCGCGATCTGCGATCGCATCGCCGTGATGACGCGCGGCGTGCTCTCCCCCGCGCGGCCGGCGTCGGAGTGGACTCCCGAGACCATCATGCAGACGGCGATCGGAAGCGCGGCATGAAACGATTCGCCAACCTCGTCGCTCCACTCCTCGGCCTCATTTGCGTCGCGATTCTGTTCGCGGTTCTCACCGGCGCGCCGGAGCGCTACCTGTCGGCCGCAAATCTGCGCGTCGTCCTCGCCCAGACCGTCATCGTCGCCATCGGCGCATTGGGGATGACGTTGATCATCATCAGCGGCGGCATCGACCTCTCCGTCGGCTCGTCGATCGCGCTGGCCAGCGTCATCGCCGCCGTCGCCTTGCGCGAGGGCCTGCCTCCCGTGCTCGCCGTCGCCGCGGGCATCCTCGCCGGCGGTATCGTCGGCCTGCTGAACGGCGTCGCCATCACGGCCCTGCGCGTTGTCCCGTTCATCGCCACCCTCGGCATGCTCGGCGTCGCGCGCGGCGTGGCGAAGTGGGTCGCCGATCAGCAGACCGTCAACGCACCCGCGACGTGGATCAACGAGCTCGCGGTCACGTTCCCGTCCAGTCCGTGGATGCTCTTCGCGCCGGGCGTCTGGCTGACGATCGCGCTCGCCGCGCTGATGACGCTCGTCCTGCGCAACACCGTCTTCGGCCGCCGCGTCTTCGCCCTCGGATCCAACGAAGCGGCGGCGCGCGCGTGCGGCATCGACACGAATCGCCTGAAGATCCGCATCTACTCCATCGCCGGTCTCTTCTTCGGACTGGCCGGCGTGATGCAGATGTCCCGGCTGCGCCAGGGAGACCCGACCGTGGCGGTGGGAGTGGAGCTCGACGTCATCGCCGCGGTGGTGATCGGCGGCGGAAGTCTCAGCGGCGGGGAGGGGAGCATCGCGGGCGCGATGATCGGCGCCCTGGTGATGTCGCTGCTGCGCAACGGATGTCAGCAGATGGGCTGGCCGAACTACGTTCAGGAGATCATCATCGGCGTGATCATCGTCCTCGCGGTCGCTGCCGATCGCTGGCGCGCATCCCGCGCGGCGGAGGCATCTGCATGACACTCGCAGCGCTGGCACTCTTTGCGACGATCGCTGCGACGATCACCATCGATCACAATCCCGTTCCCTTCCGCTGCGCGGCGGACGACGCCGCGGCACAAGCGACGGTCACGCTGATCGCGGGCACACCCGACAAGAACGGGGCCGCGCTGAGCGCGCTCACCGACGGCGAGCTGCCCACTGATTCGGATCAGCCTTCGGCGAACGTGTTTTTCCAGGCCGACACCTGGGGCGGCCGCGTCCGTCTCGACCTCGGCCGCGAGATCGATATCGCCGCGATCCTCACGTACTCCTGGCATCCGAGCACGCGCGGACCGCAGCTCTACAAGGTCTACGGCAGCGACGGCACGCATCCCGCGTTCGACGCCGCGCCGTCGAGCAAGCTCGATCCCGAGTGTTGCGGCTGGAGCCTCATCGCGTTCGTCGACACGCGCCCCGAGGAGGGTGAGGGTGGCGGGCAGTACGCCGTCCGCATCGACGGAGCCGGCCGCCATCGCTATCTCCTCTTCGATTTCTTCGAGACCGAGAGCGACGACGCGTGGGGCAATACGTTCTACAGCGAGATCGACGTCGTCAGTAGCGCCACCGGCCAGTGACCATCACCATCACCGGATCCGCGCGGTACCCGTACCGGTCCCCCAGCATCATTTCGTAGTTCATGTACGACATCTCCGCGCCCACGGCGAACCGCGGCGACACCTTCACGTCCACGCCGCCGCTGTAGATCCCCGTCAGTAACATCTCGAATCCCACGAAATGATCGTCCGACCCGGCGCGCCGCGCGTAAGCCTGTGCCACGCCGGCGGCCACCCAGGGAGAGATGCGCGACGCGCGGAACAGGTGAGCCGCCACTCCCGCGTGCGCGGCCGCGTTGGTGAAATCGCCCTCGCGCGAGCCGAACACGCCCAATCGCGTCGAGAACATCCGCGCCCAGTAGCGGTTGTAGGTCACCCCGAATACCGGAGCGTCGCCCAGCTCGGAGGAGTCCCATCGCCCGAGGGAAAGCGAGACCTCGTTCGGCGGGAGCTGCGCGGCGGCGGGGAGGGAGAGGAGGAGAAGGAGAAGGAGAATGAGGGACCGGGGGTTCATGCCCGTAGTACGCAGCGCGGAGCGTGAGCGTTGGCGAGGGGCCGCAGCTTCACCACCTCACTCGCTGCAGGTTGGGAACATGGTCAAAGTGGTCGTCCCGCGTGAGAACGGGAAGGTCGTGCTGGCGAGCCAGCGCCGCAACCCACACGTCGTTCTCGGGGATGGGCCGTCCCTGCTGGCGCAACTCTTCCCGCACAGCCGCGTAGTGACTCGTGGTTTCGACCTCGACCGGAAGAACGATGGAGTGATGAATCAGGAGGTCGAGAAGACGACCGAGCCGGCCACGATCGCGCGACCGGGCAAGACCGTATCGATATTCTCCGATCACGACTAAGGGAAGATGATGCCGCTCGCTTTGGTCCAGAACCTTTGCAATCGAGGGATCCCCTCCGAAAAGGGCTGACACGGCGTTTGTGTCGAGGATCATCGCCACTCCGACGAGTCGACTCGCTCGAGATCCGCATCAATGAACTGGTCGACTTTGGCCACGGCCTTGGGCTCGGCCAGACCAAAAACATTTCGCCACCCGGATCGATCCGTTCGAGGCAGAGACGCCGAGGCCAGGCGCGTTTCGAGTGCATCGCAGATGAGCTCTCTGAGGGACTCGCCCTGGAGCGCGGCCGTGGCTTTGGCTTTTTTGAAGAGCTCGTCCGGGATCTCGATGGTTGTCTTCAATGAGCCCATATTACCGTATTTACGGGTTAGTTCGATCCGCCCCTCGCGGGCATGCGGAGGGGTCCATCGCCGTCTACGCGACTCACGCTGACAGAGCTGGCGCAACCCGCGGAATCGTGAACGAGAACGTGCTCCCCACGCCGACGGTGCTCGCGACCTGGATCTGGCCGCCGTGCGCTTCGACCGCCAGCTTGCAGAAGGCGAGGCCAAGACCGGTGCCGACCTGCCTGCCCGAGTCGAGCTGGCCGAACTTCTCGAAGATCCGCTCGAACGCTTCCGCCGGGATGCCTGCGCCTGTATCGCGGACTGCAAAGCGGATCGTTTCGCCGTCGGCCGGAGACACGGTGATGGTCACGGTGCCGGCTGGCGCGAACCGGATGGCATTGGCGATGAGGTTGACGAGCGTTCGGCTCAGCTTGTTCTCATCGCCCGAAAAGTCCGGCAGGTCCGAGGCGATCTCGGTCGCGAGCTTGATCTGTCCATTCCCCGCGAGCGCCGCGACCTGTTCGATCGCTCCGGCCACGAGCGCAGCGGCCGACAGCTCCACGTACCGGAGTTGCATCGAGCCGGCTTCCATCTTCTCCACGTCGAGAAGGTCGTTGATCATTCCGAGCAGCGTCTTGCCGCCGCCGCCGGCGATGGCGATCAGCTCCTGCTGCGTTTCGTTCAACGCGCCGAACTTCTCCAGCATCTCCATGCCGATGATCACTGCCGTGAGCGGCGTGCGGAGATCGTGAACGATCATGTTCCGCATGTCGTCGCGAAGCTTCTCGACCTCCTGCAGCCGTTTGTAATTGTCCTGCAGTTGCGCATAGAGAATGGTCTCGCGGTCGCGTCCGCGCTTCTTCTCCAGGCAGGCGCCGATGCGCGCTTTGAGCAAGGTCGGATTGAACGGCTTGGCCAGGTAATCCTCGGCGCCGGCTTCGATACAACGCACCACCGACTGCAGTTCGTTGAGCGCCGAGATCATGATCACGGGGATGTGGCGCAGCCGTTCGTCTTCCTTGATGTGCCCCAGCACCTCATAGCCGTCCATGTCCGGCATCATGATGTCGAGCAGAACCAGGTCGAAGGCGCTTTCACGCATCATCTGCAGAGCATCGCTCCCGGTGGCGGCGATCCTGACGTCGTGGCCCTGCAACTTCAATCGGCGGCACAGCACGTCCCGGTTGATCGCATCGTCATCGACGACCAGGATGACGCCCGGCGCAACGACAGCCTGCTGTCCGACCGGCGCCGATTCCTGCGGCGCTACTTCGTCGTTGTGCTCGACCGCGTTGGCGTTCTCATCGCGGGACGCAAAGTTCTCCTCGATGAGCGTGAGCATCCGCCGGCCGGCCGAGCCCATCTTCTGAAGGTCTGCCCCGAACTCCTCACGCGGACGCCCTTCGCCTTCCTCGGCCAGCATGTCGGCATATCCGATGATCTGGTTGAGATGGCTGCGCAGGTCATGAAGAAGTCGCGACGAGAGACTCGTTCTCACGGGACCGTTTTCGAGATCGCGTACGGAAAGCGGCGCGGTACTCATGACACCTGCTCCACTGCCGACGGGAACAACAACGCATCCATTTTGGCGAGAAGCCGCGGCAGCTCGATCGGCTTGGTGTCGTAGTCATCACATCCCGCTTCGAGCGCTTTCTCGCGGTCGTTGGCCATGGCGTGCGCGGTCAGGGCAATGACGGGAATGTGTTTGAGCGCAGCGTCCCCCTTCAAGCGTCGAGTTGCTTCCCAGCCATCCATCACCGGAAGGCTCATGTCCATGAGGATCAGGTCCGGCACGTTGGCCCGCGCCATGTCGATTCCGTTTTCTCCGTCGACGGCGAGCAGCACGGCATAGCCTCTGCGCTCGAGCCGGCGCGACAGCATGTCCCGGTTCATCTCGTTGTCTTCGACGATGAGGATCGTGCTCATGCCGTCACCATCTCCGGCTGCTCCCGAGGCATGCGCGTGGCGTGGCTGCCGGCGAGCAGATCGCGCACTTGTGCGAGCAGGGATTCGCGCGAGTCGCCGTTCTTCCGCACGATGCTGTCGACGTTCCCATTCAGCCGCTTGCGATCGTCGCTCGTGAGGTCCTGCGCGGTCACCACCACGATCGGGATCGTTCGCCATTCCGGATGGCGCCGCACCTCGGCGGCGAGCTCGAAGCCGTCCATCTGGGGCATCGTCAAGTCGAGGAAGATCAGGCTCGGGCGTTGCTGCTCCATGCTTCGGAGCGCCTCGATTCCGTTCTCCGCTTCGGAGACCGCCCAGCCTTCCTTCTCCAGCATCGCCCGCGTGAGCGCCCGAGTCGAAGCGTCATCGTCGACGACGAGGACCGGGCAGGGCGGGCTGGGGCAGGTGTACTTCTTGAGCATCCGGGAGAGGCGCCGGCGATTGACCGGCTTGGTTGCGTAGTCGGACGAGCCCAGCGTGAACCCATGCTGTGGGTCGTCGACCATGGTCAACATGATGACCGGGATGTCGCACATCACCGGATCGGCTTTGAGGGCCGAGAGCACGATCCAGCCGTCCATCTCCGGCATGATCACGTCGAGCGTGATCGCTGCCGGCAGAAGTTGCCGGGCCATGAGCAACCCCTGGGCTCCGCCGCTCGCCGTGCACACCGTGAACCCTTCTTTGCGCAGGTAGCGCTGCATGAGGTCGCGCTGGAGGGGATCGTCGTCGATGACCAGCACGCAGGTTCCGACCGCCGGAAGCGGCTCTACGTCATGCGGCGCCGAGCCGTCGATCGCGGCCGGAAGCGGATCGTCCTCGATGAGCCCCGCGCCTTCGGTGACCGTTGCCGGCAGCTTGATGGTGAACACGCTCCCTTCGCCAACCACGCTGTGGACGGTGACGTCGCCGCCCATCATCTGGCAGAAGCGCCGCGTGAGCGCGAGACCAAGGCCCGTTCCGCCGAACTTTCGCGTCGTCGACGCGTCCGCCTGCGTGAACGATTGAAACAGCCGGACGCTCTGCTCCGAGCTGAGTCCGATGCCGGTGTCGGAGACGCGGAACAGGATCCACTCGCTGCCGTCCATGGTCTGTCGTTCGGCGTCGATCCGGATCTGGCCGCCATGCGTGAATTTCGCCGCGTTTGAGACGAGATTGAAGAGTCCCTGGCGCACTTTGCTCAGGTCCGCGCGCATGAAGCCGATGTCTGGCGGGATGCACTCGATCTCGAGCGTGTTGCCGTTTTTCGCAATCTGCATTTCGATCGTCGAGGCCACTTCGGTGATCAAGGCGCGGACGTCGAAGTGCTCCAGATGCAGCTCCATCTTGCCGGCCTCGATCTTCGACAAGTCGAGGATGTCGTTGATGAGTCCCAGCAGGTTCTTGCCGGACGTGGAGATCTTCTGCAGGTCGGTGTTGAAGTCCAGCAGGTTCCGCTCGACCGCTTCCTCCTGCAGCATCTCCGAGAAGCCCAGGATGGCGTTGAGCGGTGTGCGCAATTCGTGGCTCATGTTGGCGAGGAACAGACTCTTGGTCCGGTTGGCGGTTTCGGCCGCTTCCTTCGCCTTGGCCACTTCCCCTTCCGCGCGCCGCCGTTCCGTGACGTCTTCCATTGCCAGCACGAGCAATTCCGCGTGGCTTCCCTGGCGCAGTTTCCGGGCGTTCAGCAACATGACCCGGCGTCCGATGACGGGGAAATCGTGCTCGAGCTCGAAGTCGTTGAAGACGGAGCTCTTCGGAACGATGTCTTCGAGCAGCGTGCGGAGGTCCGGAATGTCCCACTGGCCGTTTCCGAGCTCGTAGATGAGCCGGTTCTCGGTCTCATCCGACGAGACGTGAAAGGTCTGATAGAAGGCGTTGTTCGCGGAGTGGACGCGCAGACTGCTGTCGAGAATCAGAAGAGGCTCACGCACCGTGGCCACGACGTCCTGAGCATAGGTCTCGATCTGTTCCAGCAGATGTTGCGAGCGCCGTCGCTCGGTGACGTCTTCCATCGCCAGCAGGACGAGCTCCGCGTGCAGCGTTCGCGCGTTGAGCAGCATGACGCGACGTCCAATGCCGGGAAAATCGTGCTCGAGAACGAAGTCATTGAAGACCGAGCTTCTGGGGATGATGTCTTCCAGCAGCGTGCGGAGAGCCGGGATGTCCCACTGGCCGTTTCCGAGCTCGTAGATGAGCCTGTTCTCCGTCTCGTCGACGGAGACCCGGAAGGTCTGATAGAAGGCGCTGTTGGCGGATCGGACGCGCTGAGCCGCATCGAGGACCAGCAGCGGTTCGCGCACCGTGTCGAAGACATCCTGCGCGAAATTCTGAATGTCCGGGATGAGGGGTTTGGCTCTGGTGATTGCGCTGAGCGGTTCAGTCATGGATCGCCTCCTGGTTGAGTCAACCGGACGCGATCGCAAGGCGCGGGCAGTCAGTTTCAACAATGCACGATTCGAGCCGTGTGGAAAGCGGCAGCAGAGTACTCGCGCTACCGTGTCCCCTCGGCATCCCCCAGCTGCCGCTTTCCATCGCGGCAAGCGTGGACGTCACTCGATCAGCGTCGGGTTCAGTACGGCCAGGCCGCTGAACCGGCGGAAATCGTGGTCTGTCGAGACCAGGGTCCACCCGCCTTCGAGAGCGTGTGCGGCGAGATGCGCGTCCGAGGTCAGGTTCCCGGCGGTTCCGGACGCGGCGATCAGCGTCCGCAGGATGGTCCAGTGGCTCGGGCCTGGAACGACGAGCTCCACCGGCGGTTGCTGAAGCCATGAGTCGACGTATTCGAGCGCATCCGCGACAGACAATGGGCGCTCCAGAATTCCGCGGCGGGTCGTGACGCGGAGAAAGGCGAGCAAGACACCCCAGGTCATGCCGACCGGCTCTGTCCCCGATAGCGCCGACTCGAGCCAACGTCGCGATGGCTCGTGATGCTCGGCGTCCGAGTTGACGGCGTAGATGAGTACGTTGGCGTCGACGAGCTTCACTTCCGCTGCTCGATCTTGTTTGCCAGTTGCTCGTCTTCGAGCGCATCCGCCAGCGCGAGGGCTTTGTCGAGGTTGACGCCCTGGCGGACCGCGCCCAACGAAACCGAGCGGACTCGATAGCGCTTCGGTTTTGGTCGTTCCTGCGCCGCCGCCAATCCGGCCCGCAACGTCTCGTTCACGACGACCTTGAACGGCTTTCCGGAGCGGTGGGCGATCTGTTTCAGGTCGCGTGCGATGCGTTCCTCGATGGTCAGCGTCGTTCGCATGAAGACATCTTAGCATCCGCAGTCGCGCATCAAATCATCACCGAGTGCCCTCTCCCCGCAAAACAGGGAGAGGGCACTCGTGGGGCCTACCTACGGCACTTCATACAACGGCCGAATGTCGATCTCGATGTCGCCGATCAGCTCCGCGAAACGCGTCGCCCACTGGATGCACTCCTCGCGCGAAACCGCCTGCATGATCGAGAAGCCGGCGATCAACTCCTTCGACTCGGTGAACGGACCGTCGATCGCTCTGCAGTCGCCGCCGCGGAACCGGAGGCGGACGCCGGTCGCACTCGGCTGCAAGGCTTCGCGGGACACGAGCACGCCCGCGCGCTCCATGTCGATGCTCAGGCTCGTGAACGCGGTGAAGTCCGCGGCACCAGCCTCGGAGTGCGCGTTGGCTTTGCGCAGGATCATGAAACGCGTCGTCGTGAGTTCCGGCGGCTTCGGCATGAAGCCGAGGTCCCACGGCTCGGTGACGGGACGGACGTCGATCTCCGCGTCGTCGGCTCCGGCGAAACGCGTGGCCCATTCGATCGCGTCGTCGATCGAACGCACGCGCACGATGAGGTAGCGGTCGGTCAGCTCGTTCGATCCCGTGAGTGGTCCGGCCGTGACGGTGCGCTTGCCTCCGGAGAACGTCAGGCGCACGCCGTGCGCGCTCGGCCGCAGGCCCTCGCCCGCCAGGAAGATGCCGGTCTTCATCATCTCTTCCATGAGCGGACCCATTCCGGCCATCACCGCGGGAGGCGGAGGCGCTCCCGCCTCCATGTCTTTCGTTGCTTTGTGCATGCTGATGAATCGCATTGTCATTTCTCCATTTTCGTCGAGAACAACACGCGCAGTCGCGCGTCGCGGAGCCACAGTCCGCCCCACAGCGGCGCGGCGATGTAGACAGGGAAAAGCGTATGAGTCAGCAGCGGATCGCCGACGCGCAGGTGTGTGGCGATCGCACCGCCGAGGAAGCCGGTCAGAAGGACCGCGCCGGCAATCGCGGTTCTGGGGAACAGATAGAGCGCGATGAGGGCGAGCTCGATGAGCCCGATGGTCATGGCAATGCTCGTCCGATAACCGAGCCGCGTGAACGACTCGACGACCGGCGGGATGTTGATCAACTTGATGATGCCGTCGAACAGCAGAAAGAGAATCGGAAGCGCGGTGATCGCGCGTCCTGTCCAGAGCCTGACGTTACTACGCATGTTTTTCTTCCTCCGTTCAGTCGTCGAACGACGAACGGAGGAATCGACACGCGGAAAAATTTTCTCGACGAGAAAACTCAGCGGCGGTACGACGCTCTCACGTACAGCGCGTTGCTGTCATAGTCCGCGTCGTTTGGCGCGAGGAAAAACCCGCCCGGCATGTAGTTCCCGATGCCGGTCGTTTGCGCGTCGCGCGCCTGATAGTCCTCGATCCAGCCTCCGAGGGAGAGGCGCCAGACATCCGTCAGCCGATATTCGAGCTCGGCCGAGGAGGTCCAGAGTGTCGTGTCGTCGAAGTTCACGATGTCGAACGCGACATCCGGTGTGCCTCCCGGCGGGCTGCCGAGATCATTGTTGCCGTCGACCTTTTGATAGCGACTGAAGAGCTTCAGGTCGGCACGATCGGTGATCGCATACGTGCCGCCGATTCCGAGCGAGCCGACGTCGTCCTGAATCGTCGCGGTCCAGTCGTCCAGTGGATTCGTGGACGGCGTGGCGCCGCTCTGTCGGCCGCGCTGGAAGGTGTCGTACGACTCGTTCGAATAGAACGCGTACACGTTCCACCGATCAGCGGGAGCGTAGTCCGCTTCGACCGTCCATGACCGGCTTTCCGATTTCAGGAGACCGAAATCGGATTCGTCGTCGTAGTCGTCGATACTCTGTAGAAGATGAAGGGTGATCCCCAGGTTGCCGTCAAACGGTGTGAGTTGCACGAGCGCGCTGATCCGGTTGAGGTCTTTCGCGGCCTGATCGTAGCGGCGGAGCAGCGGAAGGTTCACCGCCGGACCCGGGTCGAGGAACGAGGCATGCTCGGCGCCCTCCGGATCGTAGTGGTCGAAATCGCGGCTGCCGAATTCGTAGCTCGTCCGCACCGCCACCCATGCGAGCGGACGGAAGTCGGCAGCCACGCGAAACGCGTTCTCGGTAGTCTCCTCGGTCTCCCTGAAGGTTCGGTCCGTCACATCGTGACGGTAGCCGCCTTCGAGCGTGACCGGGCCTAGGTCGTAAGTGACGGCGAGGTCGCCGCGTTGGGTGCTGTATTCGTAGGGAACCGAAATGCGCGGGATGTCTTCCCACACCGCATCGAAACGAACATAGCCGGGCAACTCCACGCGCTCGGACTTGTTGTCCATGTCGTAGACTCGATAGCGCGCGGTGATTCCGAGTTTCGGCAGGGGCCGGGACGCGAAGCTGAGCCCACCGGTAAGCGTCGTGATCTTTCCGTCGAAGCTCGAGACAGGGAGTGACGCGGGGTCCGACGCATTCAGCGGCGATGTGATCGCGGTGTTGACCGTGTATGGAAGCAGCGCCTCGTTCTGCGACCACTGCGAGAGCGCGAGATCGGCGTTCAGCCGCGATGACGCCGGGAGCTTCATGAGAAAGCCGACCGTTCCGGTGATCGCTTTGTTGTTCGGAGGCAGCGCCACCTGCCCGCGCGAGGATCCGAGGATCGACGAGGAGCTCGGCGACTGATACGCGTTTCCGTCGGTTGCGTCCGTGACGCGGAACGGGTTGTCGAACAGCATGGCGGGGATCTTGTTCTCGAAGTCGTTGTACTGGATGCCGCCGCGAATCACCGCGTTGCGCAGCGGGAGCTCGGCGCTGACACCAACGTCGCGCGTGACGTAGTCGATCGGCTCGGGCGTCTCCACCACGTTGCCGAAGCCGAAGGAGGTCCCGGCCTGTCGGTCGCCCACGCGGTTCTCTTGAAAGTACGACACCTTCACGCCGTAGGCGCTGCCGAAGGAGGGGCCGATGCCGGCGGCGTCATTGTCGGCGTCAGGACCACCCCAATCCCACAACTCGCCCGGCCCGTAGCTCAGCTCCACAAGACCACGCTTGCGTACCAGTCCGATGTCGATGGTGTTCGCCGCGGCGAACGACGGAGTGACGAGGTCGCGCAGAAACGCGAAGTTCACGCCAGCCGGGCTGATGGTGCGCCGCTGCTCGATCGAGGTCTGAAAGCTGCGCTGAAGGGTATCGCTGACCTCGAACCTGCCGCGCGATGTCGGCTCGAGCAGCGTACGCGCGTCGTTGCCGAACCGGTGTGGGATCTGGTCATAGAGGACGTTGATCCCGAAATCGCCTCGCTCCGCTTCGAGGGCGTAGCGAACATCCTGCTGTCCCGCGTCCTCGCCTGTGATGACGTAGCGCGCGTTGTCCGTGATCGACGACAGACCGAAAAAGGAGAGAAGCGCCCCATCCGGAACGTCGCGGTACTCGTCGAACTTCGAGGACTCCGTGTCGATCGTGAGCCGCTGCGCACCGAAGTCGATGCGGAACTGAGTCGGTCCCGGCTTGAAGCCGGCGAAGATCTGCGATTCGGGCCATCCGAGCATCGGCGGTGCCACGGGCGTCTCGCCCGGCTCCTCGGGCGCCGTCGTTTCGGCTGCTTCCTGCGCCGGCGCTGGTTGCGGTACCGGCGGCTCCGGTTGTTGCGCGATGGCCGAAGTCGAGAACGCGAGAATCACGAGGGCAAGGGCGCGGCGTTTCATCATCGATTCCTTCGATCTCAACGTCCCAGGTACGGGCCGGATGGGTGGTTTGTGCCGTGGACGTTCTGATGACAGTTCCGGCATCCGTGCTCGACGGACCGGTTGCTCGTATTGGCTCCGGCGACCGTGTTTCGGAGGTCGTAAAGCGATCCCGGGTGACGGGTGTTCAAGTGGCAGCGTTGACACAGGTACGGCTGCTTGGCCACGAGCAACTTGTCATGGTTGGAGCCGTGCGCGTTATGGCAGTTCATGCAGCTCTCGCGGACGGGAGCGTGCTCCCAGAGAAACGGACCGCGCTTTTCGGTATGGCACGTGTAACAAAGCTCATTGACCGAATTCGCACGAATGAGCTTTGGCGTCGGAGCGCCGTGCGGGTTATGACAGGTCCCGCAATCCATCTTCCCTTCGCGAACCGGATGGTGACTCGCTCGTAGGCCCTGGGCGCGGATGGCGGGATGGCAGGAGAAGCATGTTTCTGCACCGCGGACTCTGGTGAGCTGGCTTTTGGTGGATTTGAAGTCGTGAACGCTGTGACAGTCGGCGCACTTCACGTTCCGCCGGTCGTGGACGCTTCCGAGCCAATGCGAACGCTGACCGTTTTCGTGACAGGTGAGGCATTTGCCGTTGGCCTCCTTCACGGGCATCTCGCGGGGTGTCGTCACCAGCGCGGGGTCCGCGGTCTCGGCATGCTGCGTGAGGTCTCCTGCGTGACACTGCGCGCAGTTCTCAGGCACGTCCTTGTGTTTGGTGTGCTCGAAGCCGGCGATGCTTTTCTCGTGACAGTTTGTGCACGCGGAGAAGTCGACCGGCTCGGTGGCTGGTGGCGGTGCAACGGCCGTCTGCGCTTGTACCGGCCGACCGATGCTCACTGGCAGTGCTAGGGACAGGACGATGAGCGTGTAAATCGGCAGCAGGATTTTTCGCATGGAACGACACCTCACGAGTTACTCGCGCGACGCGTCGAGAGCGCGTAACGCGGTCCATTTCAGCAACGACAGGAGGTAGACGAGTACACCGAGGACGATGAGCGAACCGCCGAGGATGAGGAAGAACAGAAACGATGTCGGGTGAGACCAGAAGAGCGTCATCAGCTCGACCAGAAGTCCCGCCAATACGAGCGCAGCGGCGATACGCAATCGTTTTTCCATCGCTACTTACCCGGTTCCTTCCATAACGTTGCGTCTCCCAGGGCAGCGACGTTGTGCGTGGACTCGTGGCAGCCGCTGCTCATGCATGAAAGCCGATTCGTCTTGATGGCTGCCATCGAGCCCTCCTCGAGCGTGTGCGTCGCGCCTTCTTCAAAGGATCGCGATCCGAGGTGGCAGTGCAGGCATTCGCGATTGTTGTAAGGCGTATAGAGCGCGATCTTTTTTGGAGCGCCGCCGATGTAGTTCACGTACACGTGGCGGAGTCCGCGGAGTTTCGCGGTCACGTCGCCGTACATCGTGTAGTCGGTGTGGCAGGTGAAACAGGTTTTGTCCGCAGGAACGAGATGATTCTGATAGTGGACGGCCGGAATCAGCGATCGATCGTCGACCAGGAGCGATTTCCCATAAGGCTCCATCACGTGACAGGAGAGGCAGAACTCGGTCGTCTTGGAGCGCTCCACGTGATCGGCGACTCCGAGTGTCAGCGCGAACAGCGGAAGGATGAACAAGGCCGCAAAGGCGAAGGCGCGGCCGAGCATGACGTGCACGACGGCCGGCCGGGTCATCAGCACGAGCGCCGAGAAAGCACCCAGAACAACCAAGCCAGTCACAGCGAATGTCAGGGGTCCCAAAGGCAGCCCTCCAATGATCCGTTCGCCTATGTCTTTGCCAGTGAGCGCATGTACGCGACGAGATTCGTGATCTGTTCTGTGCTCAGCTTCTTTTCATACGCCGGCATCTTCTTTTTGCCTTTTGCCGTCACGTCGTAGAGCTGCTGATCGGTTTGTTTTTGTACTTCCGCGGAGCCGAGGTTGCGCACGGCCATCTTCTTTCCCACGGGTGTGTTGCCGCTTCCGTCTTTGGCGTGGCAGGAGGCGCATTTCGCCGCGAAGGTCTCGGCGCCGGCGCTCAGTGGGTCGCCTCCCGCGGTGGCGTCACTCCCTGAAAAAACGACTGCCGCGAGTACGATTGACGCAACTCCAACGATCTTTTTCATGACACACCTCTCCTGGTCGAGCCCGGGGATACTCGTCTGCGGATTGGAGAGTTGCGGAACGCGCGGGAGGATCGCCAAAGTGGCGGACCTGCTCCTCGCGCGCCTGTCGCGACTGGCTATCAGGCGTGTATGAAGACAGCTCTTGCACAGAGCGAGCCGGACTTTGCCTCGGAGGCAACGGATCCTCTCAGGATTGCCGATTGGGCAAAGGCAATGGAGTGTGCCGGCGAGCCCAAGCTCAGTAGGCAATCCTCCGCGAAGGCCCCGCCTGCGCGCGGTGCTCGACGCGAATGCGTGCGTCGACGACGACAGCACCGCGCTCGAGCACTTTCAACGGATTCAGATCGAGCTCTTGAATCTCCGGACAGATGGAGATCAGCGCCGATACGCGGGCAAGCGTTTCCTTGACCGCCTCGATGTCTGCCGGTGCGGCTCCGCGAAAACCACGCAGCAGCTTCGTGCACCGCACTTCAGCGAGCATGTCCTCCGCATCGAGATCGGTGATGGGATGGATGCGAAAGGCGACGTCGGAGAGAAGCTCCACCAGCGTGCCTCCCGCGCCAAAAACGAGCACGTGCCCGAAGGTGGTTCGCTCGGTCACGCCGATCATAACTTCGATTCCACCGCTCACCATCTCCTGGACGATAGCGTGGGTCATGGCGGCGCCGAGTTTGCGCTGCAGATCAACGTATGCATCGCGCGCGTCGCACTCGTTGGCGAGACCGAGGCGGAGAGCGTTCGACTCCGTCTTGTGCAGGAGCTCGGGGCCCTGTGCTTTCAGCGCGACCGCGGCCCCGATGCGCGTCGCGGCCTCGAACGCATCATCCGCTGATCGCACGATCTCCATGGCAGGCGTGGCGATCCCCACTGCCTGCAGCAACGCGTCGACCTCGGCGGCGTCGAGCCAGCCACCATCACCGGCGAGACCGCGATCCACGATCTCGCGAGCGCTGGCGACGTCGATATCCTCGAACCGACGCGTGGTTCCCGCGGGTCGCCGGCGCCATTCAGCGTACGACGCGGATCGGGCCAGCGCGCGTACCGCGCGCTCGGGAAAGGGGAACGAAGGAACCGAGCCCATTGCCGCAGGAACTCCGCTCGCACCCATGTACGTGGCGATCAGTGGTTTGCCGTTCGCGCCGAGGGTCGACTCGCGAATGGCCGTGGCGACGTTCTCCGCATCCGTCGGCAACACAGGAATGTAGATGACGATGACGGCGTCGATCGCTGGATCGGCCAGCAGGAGCTGCATCGTGCGCCGATAGTCGTCGGCGGACGCGGAGGCGATCATGTCGACCGGGTTGCCGACGCTCGCGGCTGCGGGAAGAAACGCACGCAGGTGCGCCGCGGTCTCATCGGAGAGCGGCGCAAGCTCGAGCCCATTCGCTTCGCATGCGTCTGCTGCGAGGATGCCTGGTCCTCCGGCGTTGGTCACGATGCCCACGCGCCGGCCCGCCGGAAGCGGCTGCGTTGCGAGGACGGACGCGACGTCGAACATCTCTTCGAGCGTGTCGGTCCGGATGATCCCGGCTTGCCGGAAGAGATCCGAGACGATGGCGTCGCTGGTCGCGAGCGCGCCGGTGTGGGACGAAGCGGCTCGCGCACCTGCCATCGACCGGCCGGACTTCACGGCCACGATCGGTTTCTTTCTCGCCACGCGGCGGGCGATCTCGCCGAACTTGCGCGGATTGCCGAAGCTCTCGAGGTACAGCAGCATCACGTCGGTGTTGGGATCTTCGGCCCAGTATTGAATGAGATCGTTGCCGGAGACGTCCGCCTTGTTGCCGACGGACACGAACGTCGAGAACCCGATGTTGAGCGAGCGTGCGTAATCGAGAATGGCCAGCCCGAGTGCGCCGCTCTGGCTGGACATGGCCACATTGCCGTGCGGCGGAAACACGGACGCGAACGTCCCGTGCATGTTTACCGCGGGATCGGTGTTGATCACGCCCATGCAGTTCGGTCCGACCATGCGGATGCCGGCCGCTCTGACCTTGTCGAGCAGACGGCGCTCGTGCTCCCGTCCTGACTCACCCGTTTCTCCGAACCCCGCGGTGATCACGACCACGGCGGCGACACCCTTGACGATGCAGTCGTCGATCACGTCCGCCACGAGCGGCGCGGGAACCGCGACGATGGCCAGCTCGACCGGTTCAGGGATCGAGCGCACCGACGGGTACGATCGGACCGAGTCTATCGTCTCGGCGTTGGGGTTCACGGCGTAGAGCGACCCGTGGAACCCGGTCGTTCGCAGGTTGTGCAGGATGGCCGTGCCGAGCTGGCCGGGACGCCGGCTGGCTCCGATCACGGCAATCGAGCGAGGCTCGAAGATCGATCGGATGGAAGCGTAGGCTGCCTTGCGCGAGCGGTCGGCCGCCTGGTCGGCGAATCGGGAGGTTGGGTCGACGGAAAGCGATACCTGCACAACGCCTTCGCGCGAGCCCATCGTGACCTCGAAGCCGGAGCCGAGGAAAACGTCGAGCATTCGCTGATTGTCGGCGAGGACGTCGGCCTCGAAGCGCTCGATCCCGTTCTCGCGCGCGATCTCGGCCAGCCGTTCCAGCAGTCGCGTTCCAATCCCGCTCCCTTGCGCGAGGTCGGCGATTGTAAAGGCGACCTCCGCGACAGTCGGGCGGTGTGCGCCGCGAAAGTAGTGCGCGACCCCGATGATGCCGCCGCCGAGCTCTCCGATGAGACCGAAATCGTTGTTGTAGTCGACGTCCACAGGCGCTCCATCGAGCGCTGCGTCAGGCGAGCACGTATCGAAGAACCGAGATCGCAGGCTGGCGGAGGAGAGTGACGAGAAGAACGCGAGCAGCGACTCTCGATCGTCAGGCCGGATGGGCCTGATTCGCAAAGTCCGGCCCGTGCGAAGGACGACGTCGCTCTCGAGGTGGGAAGGGTAGGTTGCTGTGACGCTCATCTGGACTCTCCGAAACGACTGTTCTGCACGATCGGGTCCGCTGAACATTCCGTCCGCGGCTCTGATCGTGCAGGAGGAATGAACACAATGCCCGAGCGATACGACCCGCGGACGACACCCTGGAACTTCGACGATGACGACTTCTACGAACTGGAGTCGCCGCGTGAACAGATCGAGTTCCTTCTGCGGTACGCCGTCCTCGCTCCCTCCGCGCACAATCAGCAGCCGTGGTCGTTCCAGATCACGCCGCAGGGCGTCGAGGTCTTCGCCGACACCACGCGCCGGCTGCCGGTGATCGACCCCGGTGATCGTGAACTGACGATGAGCATCGGAGCCGCGATCGCCAATCTCCGAGTGGCAGCCGCGCACTTCGGCTTCGAATCTACGCTGCTCTTCCCTGAATCCCCCGGCGCCGGCGCCGTCGCAACGATCGCACTCCGGGAGACCTCGGGCCCCGACGTGAAGATGAAGAGCCTCTTCAGCGCGATCAAGCGCCGCCACACGAATCGGACGCCGTTCGACGACGAGAGGATCGAACCGGATGCGCTCTCGACTCTCCTCGATGTCGTCGACGCGTACCCGGACACGTTTCACGTCGTCTTCCGCCAGGACAAGCAGCGTGCCGCCGACCTGATCGCCTTCGCCGATCAACTGCTCATGGCCGACGATGCCTACCGAAACGAGCTTGCCGCGTGCGTGCATCCGAAAGGCGGCGCCGAGGACGGATTGACCGCGGATGCGCTGGGTATTCCAGCTCCGCTTGGCGGAGCAGCGTCGTTCGCGCTCCGCCACTTCGACCTCGGCTCACTGCAGGCGCACCGCGACCGCGACCTGACGATGTCGGCGACCGCCCTGCTCATCGTCGCCGCCAATGACGACTCGATCTCCCTCCTTCAAGCGGGTGAGGCACTCGAATACCTGCTCCTGACGATCACGCAAGTCGGATTGCAGTACTCCTTCCTCAACGCACCGATCCAGCGTGCGGATCTTCGCGATCGAGTCGAGATGCTCGCGGGCTCGAAGCGTCCGGCGCAGCTCATCGTGCGGATCGGCCACGGAGAGGCGGTGACGAGCTCTTCACCACGGCGACCTCTGGCAGCGGTCGTTGTTTAGGATCGGGGCAGCTCGCGCGTCAGCGCTGGACCAGCTCCACTCGATCGTTCACTCCTTCATGCGAACCACAACAAACGTGATGTCGTCATCCTGCGACCGCGAGCCCTTCCAGTGACCGGCGAACGCGGCCAATTCGGCGACCAGTGCTTCCGCGGTCGTCGCCACCGAATCGCTCAGGAGAACGCTCAAGCGTTCATAACCTACCATTTCCCCTTCCTCGCTCATCAGCTCCGGCAGCCCGTCGCTCATGAAGACGATGAAGTCTCCGGTCGCCAGCGGGACCTCGATCTGACGGTAAGGGAACCGCGCCAGCGATCCGAGGGGAGAGCCGGGGAGCTCGAAGGTTTCGACCGATCCTTCGGCACGCCGGACGTAGACCGGCGGCATGCCGGCGGAGGAGAGATGCATGCGCGAGTGATCGAACCGCGCGAGCGTGAACGCCATCGCCAGGCGGCGAAGGTTCATCCGCCGCAGCGCGCGATTCGATTCCTCCATCTGATGAAGGAGATCCTCTCGGTTCAGCGCGCCGAAGAGAGCCTTCGCGGCGATCACCATCGTTCCAGCGCGCATGCCATGGCCCGTGGCATCGCCGATGCCGAGGAGCAACACGCCGTCGTCCGATACGAAGTCGTAGTAGTCGCCTCCCACCTCGGAGGCCGTGGAGATCCAGGTTGCGATCTCCAGCCGCTCGTGCACCGGAATCTCGCGCGGCAGCATCGACATCTGGAGCGCCCGCGCCTCTTCCAGTTCCTCGGATTTGCGGCGGTACTCAGCCTCCAGCAGCTTGCGCTCGGTCTCTTCTTTCCGCGCGCGGCGTTCCTGCTCGAGCTTCTCCTCGGAGAGCCCGCCACTTCGACGAGTTGCCTGCGCAGCTCGCGATCAGTACGCGCGAACTCGCGCGAGAGGTAGAGGGACATCGTCCCGATGAGGACGACCATCGACGCGAACGGGATCAGGTTCCCTCCCGGCGTCCATGCTGCCGGGATCCAGCCGAGATTCCGTAGAAGCGCGATGCCGAATCCAAGGCCGAGGGCGAGGACGCCGAAGCCGATCAGGCGCGCACCGCTTCGTCTCCGCCACAAGGCCGCGACCACGACGCGCACGACTTCCACGCAGCTCAGCAGCATGAAGCCGAAGACGAACGGCAGCGCTCTCCAAGTGTGGATCACCGACCAGACGGCGACGATCGCGGCCGCGGCGGTCATCGTGAGGAAGACGGGTCTCGCGAAGCGCCAGGGAAAGACGCCATAGACAAAC
This sequence comes from Thermoanaerobaculia bacterium, assembly GCA_035999335.1. Classification (GTDB taxonomy): domain Bacteria; phylum Acidobacteriota; class Thermoanaerobaculia; order Gp7-AA8; family Gp7-AA8; genus QHVT01. The sequence goes on from DASYGV010000063.1 coordinate 20,534, forward strand.
CGCACCGCGAAGAGTCCGAAAAGAAGACCGGAGACGTTCATCACCGGCTCGGAGATCAGCATGAAGCGCTGGCTCGTCGTCAGGTCTTTGTAGAAGAGGAAGAAGACCAGCGACGCGTTGGCGAGGCAGAGGCCGGAGAACCAGAGGTTGTCGATCGCATGCCGCTGGAACAGCCAGAGACAGAAGTGCAGGAGCCCGAAGGCGAGGAAGACGGTGGTGAAGAACCACACCATGAACGACGCACGGCGACTGGAGGCGATCGTCCCGCGGTACACGGCCTCGGCGCGTCCGAGGACCATCGTGAAGCCCGCGGGCCTCCCGGCGCGCAAAAGCTGGCGAGTCAGCGGATTCGCGTAATGCACGAGGAGCTCGTGGCGCCCCGCGCGGTCGAATCGGATGGGGATCAATGCGTCGCCGTCCCATTCACCCGTCAGACCACCACGAACGGCGATCCGCTGGCCGTCGAGATGGACGACCGCGGTCCCGGGCGCGTTGATCCTCAGCGCGAGCGGCGCGCCGACCAATGCCGAAGGGATTTCGAACGGAAGCGCGAATGATCCTTCGCCGGTCCACGCGGGATGCACACGATCGGGCCAGAGCTGCGGATCGATGGGGACATCGCGAAGCGTCCAGGTCCGCGGAAGATCAATCACTTTTCCGGCACGAACGGCCTCGGCGTCGACAGAGAAAACGCGCTCCTGACCGGCGGCGGTGGCGGCGAGGAGGAGGAGCAGCAGCAGAGCGACGCAGGAGCGCATTCCTGCGTACTATCGTACGGGGAACGCGAATGGATCAGCGTCTGGATTTCGCGTGGCGGAAGGCGTTGACGAATCTCGCGGCGTCGCCGGCGGAGATGTTGCGCGTGACGTTGGTGCCGTTGACCTTGATCTCGTCGAAGACCGGCTTGCCCTGATCGTTGGTCAACACCAGCACGCCGGCGCGGATCTCGGCGCTGCGGATGTTCGCGATCGGGTACTCGACCGACTTGCCGACGGCGAGCCGGACGCCGGAGACGATCAGTTCCTCGAGGAAGTCGGCGTCGTCCTTGGTCTCGACGCCGGCGAGCGTGGCATCGCTCAGCTGCACGGCAACGACGTCGCCCGTCAGCAGCAGCACTGCCGTTCCGTTGCGCGTGGTGACGGCCAGGCGTGCGTCGCGAGCGTCATGTCGCGGCGCGAGACGCGTACGCGAGTCGTCGGAGCTGAACGAGATCGAGATGCCGTCCTTCTTCTCGTCGGCAGAGGCAACCGAAGCGAACAGCACGAGAGCGAGCACGCACGTCGTGAGGGTCTTCATGCCTTCCTGATACGGCGTTCGGAGCTGGCGGTTGCAGTGATGGGAGCTCAGCGCGATTCCCAATCCTCGACTCGCAGCTCGGCGACTCGCGAGAACTCGCGAACATTGTGCGTAACGAGCACGGCCCGGTGAGCGCGCGCCGTCGCCGCGATCAACAGATCACTCGGTCCGATCGGTGTACCCATGCGGTCGAGCTCCTCTCGAAGCAAGCCGTAGTCCTCGGCGCAACGGTCGTCGAAGGGAAGGCCTGTGATCGTCTCGAAGAATCGCTCCAGCAGGCGCAGGTTCTCGGCGACCCGTGAGCTCTTCCTCGCACCGTAGAGAAGTTCCGCTTTGACGACCGAAGAAAGCCGCATCTGCGATCGGGGAACGGTTCGCAGGCGTTCGATGAGCGGCGGTGATGTGCCGTTGAGAATTCGAATGCACGCGTTCGTATCGAGCAGATACATGTGTTAGAGCCGATCGCGTCGCTCAATGCGACCCTGTTTCGGCCGCTCGAGCGGCTCACCATTCCAGCCACCAACGACCTGCTCGAAGAAGCCTTCCGGCCAATCTCCGGCCACTTCGTTCACGACCAGGTCGGCGAGATAGGAAGAAAGCGACTTTCCAGCGGCCTTCGCCCTGGCCTTCGCTGTTTCCGCGATTTCATCAGGAACATAGAGGTGGAGTTGGGGCATCAGTTCACTCCTTGCGTGGTATGCACATAGAGCAGGATACACGCAAACAGGTGTCCTCACGGTTGTCGTCAAACGTCGTGAGCGAGCCGACGAAGCCGATTCGTCGCCTACGTGCCATACTCGAGGGCGGCGTGGGGGTGAGCACGACTCGACCTGAATTGTTCGTGGCCGGCGTTCCGTACGAGATTGGCGTTCAGTACGGAAACGCGATGGCCGCGGAGATCGATCGTTTTCTCCACGACGGCCTCGCGCGCATCAACCGGCTTCGCGACACGCCTCTCTCCGCTGCGGCCGTGTCGAAGTTCGTCGGCGAATCGGCGTTCTGGATCGAAAAGGAGATCCCGGCGATCGCAGAGCAGGTCTCCGGCCTCGCGGCCGGCGCCGGCATCACGTACGAGCAGGCCATGTCGCTGCAGCTTCGCCGCGAGCTGATCCGCCATCCGCGAGAGGCGGGTGACTGCACGTCGATTGCGCACGTCGGCAACGGCAGGGGACCTCTGATCGCGCAGAACGTGGATCTCGTCGGCGATCTCAGCGAGCTCTCGCTGGTGCTCCACGTCGAGAGCTCCGATGCGTCGCGTCCGAAGATCTGTCTGCTCACGTTCGTCGGCCTCTGCGCGTACCTCGGGATCAATAGTCACGGCCTGGCAGTCGGCATCAACATGGTGACTTCGGCCGGCTGGCGTGCGGGCGTGCCGCCCTACCTGCTGGTCGGGCACATCCTCGGCTGCTCCTCCATCGCCGAGGCGCTCGACGAGCTCGCGCGAATCCGGCGCGCGAGCTCGCGATACTTCGTGCTTGCGGATCCCGGCGAAGCGGTCGGAGTCGAGATGACGGTCACCGACCTGCGCATCCTTCGCGCCCCGCTGCTCGCTCATGCAAATCATTTTCTTCATCCCGATCTGCAGAGCCTCGAAACGAAGAGCGGCGCGGAGCTCGCCTGCTCCCACGACCGCCTCCAGCGGATTGCATCGCTGGCCGCGCGCGGCGTGGACGCTCAGGAGATGCTGGGAGATCACGACGGATTTCCGAACAGCATCTGCGTTCACAACAACGGGGATTTGCGGGAGATCGAGACGGTCGCCGGAGTGGTGATGGTTCCACGGAATCGCGAGTTGCGGATCGCGTTTGGACATCCGTGCCGGTCGGAATTCCGCGCCTACACCGCGGTCGCTTTTCCGAGCTGAGCACGACTGTCATCCTGAGCCGCGTAGACGGCGAAGGACCCCCTAATTCGTGCGCTCATCGTGCATCCGGAGGGGGTCCTTCGCCGTCTACGCGGCTTCGGGATGACAGGGGGCTAAGGCCGCAGGTTCGTCAGGTCGATGTCCAGGAGCTTCGCCCAGGCGCGGTTGCGCAGCACGACGACCTGATAGAGCTCGGGATGGGTCTCGCGGACGTGCTCATGATTCAGCGCCAGGGCGAGCAATTCCGCGAGACGGAGACGGACGTGCGTGCGGAGGTTCGCCTCGTCGAGACATTTCCGGCCGAGGCCGATCGAGTCATCGAGGAGCTTCACGCGGTGCCACCAGAGAGCCGGCAGATAGAGAACATCGCCGGGATGAAGCACGCAGGTGAGGATGCGCGTGCCGGGGTCGGCGGCGAGCGCGTCGAAATCGAGCTCGCCGGAAGCATCGAGTCCGAGGTGCGCGTCCGGACTCAGGACCGCCCAGTGCTTGTCGCCGACGAGCTGCGCGTGGAGGACGTCCACGACATAGGAATCCTGATGCAGTCTCGTCGTCGCGCCCTTCTGTCCGATCCAGAGCTGATGATTCGTCGAGATCTTCTCGCCGTACAGCGCGCGGCGGAAATCGTATTGGGCGATGGGCAGCTCCGGCAGATCGTCCGCGAGAAACGGACAATCGGCCATGTAGAGCCATTCCTGTAGATAGATCGGCTCCTCATCCCGCTGACGGGCGCGCATCATGGCGACGAACTCGCCGAACGTCGCTTTCCGCGCCCGTTTACTGTTGTAACTGTCGACGACCACCGTCGCGGCCGCGCATTTGTCATTGAGGACGTCGAAGCTCCACGTCCGCCGGGCCGGCCAGTCTTCGATCAGTCCCTCGACGACGACCGGCTCGAATCGCCTGCGGTAGTCGCGCTCGAAGTCCGCGGCCGTCAGCCGGGTGCAGCGCTCGATCTGCGGGGCCTGCTCGATGGCTTGCCTCAACCGTCCGCTCGCGAAGGACGTCTCGATCGCGTCGATCGTCTCCTTGTCCCGGTTTTTCAGAAGGTTCTGAGCCGCCGTGGCAACGCTCGTCATGGATGGGCCTGAGTATAACGCAGCGGCCCATGCAGTCCTTACGTCCGTAGGGCCGTCGGGACGGCTGGTGTACACTCGATGGACACCATGCAGACCGGAAGTCGGCCCATGCCCAGCCTGTACGGCCAGGACATGCTCCAGTTCGTCGGCGAGTATCAGGCGCATACCGCTTCCGCGTACGCCGCCGCGCTGTACCTGCTGACGCACGGACACCGCTGTCCCGTCGAACTGGCGATCGCCTCCCTCGCCCCGTTCGATCGCGCGGTCTTCGATACGCTCGGCGAGCATCGCGACCTTCCGATTGCCGAGGCATCAACCGACGGCGTCAACACACCACTCATCCTGTACATCAATTCCATCGGCCGGCTGCACATCCGCAATGCGGCCGACGAGCGGGTCTCGTACGAGCCCGCCGACAGACGGATCGAGATCGGGTATGTGAACCTTCCGCCTCATCTCGTCAGTCGGATCGCCGGAAGCGTCGCTGAAGCCGCGAGGCTCGAAGAGCGTGAATTCGGGAACCTGCGCCGGGCGCTGGACGCCGTGCACGACAGCGGCGCTCTGCCGGAGGTCATTGAACAGGTCATCGACCATGTACAGCATGTCGAATCGGTCTGTTTCTATGTCGGTGACACGCTGTTCGCGCTCATCGAGCGCATCAACAATCTGATCGACTCACGCAATGGATCGAAGGGGCTTCTGCCGAGATTGCGGAACGTGCGTTATGAGGAATGGTCGAACGAAGAGATCCTCATCATGTCCGCGCTGCATGCGTTGTTCCTCTCCGGCCGGTCGGTGCGGTTCGAGGAGTTCAACGGCACGGCTCTGACGGCAACGGCGCTCTGGGCGAAGCTTCGCAGTCTGCTGCAGGCGTACCGCGACGCGGGCTGCGTCTGCGATTGTGCAGAGGATATCGATCTTTTCGACCTGGCCCGTTTGATCCGTATACAGAGCCTGAAGTCGGAGGGAGCGACGTGGCTCCGCTACCGCTGGATCTATGGCCTGACGTTCCAGAAGACGGAACGGATCCTGTCTTCGATGACGTCGACCGAGCGCCCGCTCGCATATCTGCACGAATTTGCGGAGGATTACGAGGAACTCGTCGGTCCATTGTCGGAAGAGATCGGCGAGCGACGGTTCTTTCACAAAATTGCAGCTGCGGCGCTCGATCGCGATCTACGCGGCGTGCCGTATGACAAGGACAACGACACGGCGACGAACTGGACGGAGTCGTGGATGGAGAAGGTCGTCGCGTCGGCGATCGTGGCCACCGATTCCGATTACGGGATGTCCAGCTCTCTCCGCGATCTCTCGATCCTCGTCAATCGCGACGAGCCCCTGCTCCTCGAGACGATTCACGCATTGAAGCCGGCCGATTTCTTCACTTGTTTCGTGTCGAAGGGATTCGAGCTTCTCGAGGACGGTGTCGGCGACACGATCGCCGATTCCGTACAGCGTCGGATGATGTTCAATCGCTGGCACTTCATCCCCGGAAACCTCGAGCGGGTCCAGATCCCGGGCGCCCGGCACTGGTATTACCCGCCCGTGGTCCCCGACATCGCCATTCACTCCGATGTTCATCGCGCTGGACATGAACGGGCGCGGGTGAAATATTCGGTGCGTGCACCGGGGCCCGACATGTCGATGCCTCCGCTTCTCATCGGCGGCCGCCCTTATCGCGGCTTCTATGATGTGCGCGTGGTCCGGATGACCGGACGCGAATACACCACCGAGGAAATGCTGCGGACGCGACGCCGGACGTTGTGGATATCGGAGATCTACGCGGTCCTCGCCGATCACTTGATGACCCACCCCGAACGGCGAGTGCCCATTACAGGCTTTCAGCCTGGGAAATACATGGACATCGAATTGGGGCCGGTCTACGCCACCCGCACGCGTTCGATCTCCATGGAGCTGACGTAGGATGGAGAAGAAATGTGGGAACAGGCGTGTGAGGCGAGACTGGAAAATGAACATGTGCTCCTCCGCCCGATCGTCGCCGAGGACCGGGAACAGTTCGGCGCGATCGCCTTCGATCCCGACACCTGGCGCTATTTCGTGGGTCGGATCACGACCGAAGAGGATCTCGACCGGTTCATCGCCACAGCCATTGACGACATCGCGGCCGGGCGGCGGGTCGCCTTTGCGGTGATCTCGAAAGCCGCCGGTGCGATTGCCGGCAGCATGTCTTACGGCAACATGGCGGAGAAAGACAAACGGCTGGAGATCGGCTGGTCGTGGCTCGGAAAGCCGTACCGCGGCGCGGGCATCAATCGGTGGGCCAAATATCTGCTGCTGGAGTATGCATTCGAGACGCTGGCCTGCGAGCGCGTCGAGTTCAAGACCGACGTGCTGAACCTGCAGGCGCGCAAGGGACTGCTCAATATCGGCGCGAAGGAAGAAGGCGTTCTGCGCAGCTACAACTTCATGCCCGACGGCCGCCGCCGCGACGCGATCTTTTACAGCATCCTCCGGCGCGAGTGGCCGGACGTAAAAGAGGCGCTACGCCTCAATGACAAAGTTCGGGCAGGAGTCTAGCTCCACCGTCGCGTAGATTTCCTCGATGCGAGGAGCGAGACGGCGCGCGATCTCTTTCCGTACGGGCTTGAACTGCGACGTCAGCAGGCCGTTGTCGATGGAGAACCTTTCGTCTGCCACGACCACCGCATGAATCCGCTGCTCCGCCAAGAGCGTCGTGTTCATCTCGTCGATGAAGTCCTGAATCGATGCTGCCTCCGCCGTGCCATCGGCGGGAGAGATCAATGCGGTGAGAAACGGTCTGGCCGTGCCATACAAAACGCACTCGTGGACGGCAGGATGAGCCCGGACACGCTCCTCGAGAGGAGGCACGAGCACGTTGCGGCCGCTGCTGAGCACGACGATGTCGTCCACGCGGCCTCGGATGTAGAGAAAACCGTCGGCGTCGAGATATCCCAGGTCGTGCGTGCGGACTTCACCGGAAGGGAGGAACATCCTCTCGTTGTCGCCGGGAGAGCACCACGAGTAATGCGTATTGACGAGATGCCGGCCGCCGACGATCACCATCCCGTCGGAGTCGAAGCGGACGCTCTTGTTGGGCAGCACTTTCCCGACGCTACCGATGCGATGCGCACCGGGGCAGTTCTTCGACACGATGCAGGTCTCATTGAGCCCGTAACCCTGATAGAGCGGCACGCCGCAATCATTGTAGAAATCGAGCGTCGCGCGGTCGGCGGGCGCGGAACCGGTCCATAAATAGCGCACCGCGCCGCCGAAGATCGACTGAATCGCGTCATACCGAACGTCGGGACGATGCAGTTCGTCAGCGGCAGACTCCAGTCGTCTCTTCACCTCATCGTAAAAACCGGGTGCGGCCATGATGACCGTGGGATGTACAAACTGAGCGACGGAAAGGGCGTCGTCGTGGCTCGCGATCGTGACGTCGTGGCCGTTCGTGAGCGCGGAATAGATCCAGTAACGCTGTTGGAGCAACGCCAGGCGGAAGAAGACCAGGAGATTGTCGCCGGGACCGTGGGCGAACATCTCCTGAACCGAGGTCATGGAATCGTCGATGCTGCCGGTGGTGGTCTCGAGACCCTTCGGTTGACCCGTGCTGCCGGAAGTGAACTTGATCGTGCAGATGTCCTCCGGGCGATAGCCGTCATGGAACGGAATGGCGAGCTCCGGTCCGCCGGTCCATTCACGGACGGCGGCAATGCTCACGATCCGTTCGCCGCCACTCGATGCGTCGTCTACGAAGATGTGGCGCAGGCCGTAGCGCTGCAGCGCTGTAGCGGCATCGAAACGGTTGGCGTCAAAGCCGGCGATTACGCCGCCGAGTTTCAATACTGCGAGATCGACGAGGATCCATTCGATGCAATTCCTGGCCATCACGCCGACGCGATCGCCGCGGCCGATGCCGAGGCCGCGTAGATGGGCGGCGACGCAGGAGGCTTGCCGGTCGAGCTCCGCGAGCGGCATCGACTCGAGCCGTCCTTCGCGAACGAAATGAATCCGGTGCGCACTGTCGTGATTCCGCGCGAGCGCAATCCGGTTGATGAATTCGGTCATTGCGTTTCGCTTATTATCGACGCAATCGATGCACACGGAAGATCTACGCTTTTCCGTCGGGAGCGAAACGCTCGCGGCGACACGGATCCTCGCGTCCTCTGGCGAACCCCCCTCAATCGTTTCCTTTCACGGAACCGGCACGACAGCGCATCGGGGGCGCATCCGGTATGTGCTCGACTTTCTCGCGGAGCGCGGTGTTTCGTCGGCGTGCTTCGACTTCTCGGGTCACGGCGAAAGCAGTGGACCCTTCGAGGCGGCGAACCTCGGAGTGCGCATCCGTGAAGCGTTCCAAGCCGCCACTCTTCTCTGCCCGCCGTCTCCGCGCGGGATCATCGGCACGAGCATGGGCGCACGTCTCGCGGCCGTGCTATCGCCGCAACTGCATCCTCGGACTCTGATTCTCTTCTGTCCCGCGGCCTATTCCTGCGATCAGGCCGAGTCGCCCGCGTTCGCCGGGCTGCGGCAATTCGAGGGGAAGCTGCTCATCATCGCCGGCCGAAAGGACGAGGTCAGTGGCGCGGAAACGGTCGAGCGATACGCGGCCAGCGCGCCGGCCGCGGATTCGAAAGTGATCTGGCTCGAGCAATGCGGCCACGCGATTCATCCGTGGCTCGGAGAGCACGAGACCGAACGTGCCGCGGTCCTGGAGGAGATCGTCGCCGCGATTTCTTGACGGCCTTCAGCCCGGCCGGTACATTGCCGGGCATGCGTGCGGTCGTCCTCATCGACGAGCTGCTGTACGATCCAGACGATCCGCACTTCAGCAGGCGTGGTCCGCGAAAGGTCTCCGAAGCGGAGTATTACGTCTGCGACGCGTTGCGGCGTCTCGGCCACGAAGTGACCGCCGTCCCGGCGGCCGTCGACATCGTTGCCGCGATCAACAACATCAGGGCGGCGCGGCCGGACTTCGTGTTCAACCTGGTCGAGGACATCGGCGGACATCGGCAGTACGACAACCTGCTCGTGCAGGTCCTCGAGGTGATGAACATCCCTTACACGGGAGCATCGCCGGACACGCTCGTGCTGACGCGGAACAAGCATCTGTCGAAGCTGGTCGTCGCGGAGGCTGGCGTGCCGGTCCCGAAGGGCGTCATCATCGAGCGCAAGAACGCAACGTCCCTTCGCGACGTGCCGTTGCCTGCGATCGTCAAGCCGCTCGCTCTCGATGGCTCCGACGGGATTACGTCGCGCTCGTACGTGAACAGCCGCGACGCGCTGCGGCGCAGCGTCTCCGAGCTCCTGGGCAGTTCGCGCGGACCGCTGCTGTGCGAGGAGTATGTTCCCGGACGAGAGATCATCGTCACTCTCTCGGGAACGAAGGAAGTCACGGTCGACTCGATTTGCGAGCTCGTGTTTCCGGAGACGTCGCGAATCAAGTTCGCGACGCAGCGCGCGAAGTTCGACGCGAAGTACCGCGAGAGCGTAGGCATCCATTACCGGACGCCGACGCAACTCGATCCGCAGACCGAACGGCGCGTGGTCGACGCCGCACGCACCGCCTATCGCGCGCTTCGCATCAACTCCTACGCGAAGGTCGAGCTCCGCGTGAGCGACGAGCGCGCCGTCTTCATCGAGGCCAACGCCAATTCGCAGATGTCGCGCCTCGCGAAGTCCACCGACTTTGCGTCCATCGGCTACGAGCGGTTCGTCGCCAAGATCGTGGCCATGGCGCTCGAACGCCGGAACCCTGCGAAGACGCTCTGATCTCGCATGTCTGAACGTGGGCGGCGTGGCCAAAAGAAAACGGCGGCCTCATGGCCGCCGTTCGTGACTGCGATTTCTTCGGAACGTCAGGGCGTCACGGTGAAAGTGACTGCGTTGCTCCAGACGCCGTTCTGATAGACCTGTGTACCGCCGGTTGCCGAGCCGCTGGCGACGGTGGCGACGACCTGCGTGTCGCTCCAGCTCACGACGGTCGCGTATTTGGTACCGAGCCACACCAGGCCGCTGCCCTGAGTGGTGCCGAAGCCGGTGCCGGTGATCGTCACCTGCGTTCCGACCGGGCCGCTCGTCGGCGAGATGCTCGTGACGTTCGGCGTGATGACCGTGAAGGCGATGGAGTTGCTCCAGACGCCGCCCTGCTGGACCTGTGCGCTGCCGGACTTCGCGCCCGAGGCGACGATGGCGACGATCTGCGTATCGCTCCAGCTCACGATGCTGCCGGCGAGCTTGTTGCCGAGCCACACGCTGCCGCTGCCTTGTGTCGCGCCGAAGTTCGTTCCGGTGAGCGTGATCGAATCGCCCGCGCGGGCCGTCGTCGGCGAGACGCTGGTGAGATTCGGCGTAGTGACGGTGAAGGCGATGGAGTTGCTCCACACACCGCCCTGCTGCACTTGCGCGCTGCCGGTGACCGAGCCCGAGGCGACGGTGGCGACGATCTGGGTGTTGCTCCAGCTCACGAT
>DASYGV010000070.1:0-149252 GCA_035999335.1 Thermoanaerobaculia bacterium
GAGCTCCTCCGAGGCGGAAAGGGCTGACGCTCCGCGTCCTTGTCGCCGTCCGGCGCTCGCCCACGCCGCCACGCGACTGTCAAATATGTCCCTGTACACGATTGTCAGGAATGTCTCCGGTCATACCCCCGCCGGAGGCCCTTCGTCGTGTTCGTCGCGCGCGAATGCAGCGATTACGAATCGGACAAAGTCGAAACTAGGAGACGTGCGGTAGGACGTTCAGCACCGCGAGCGTCCCACCCAGGCCGAGACAAAACGGCACCACGAACGACTGATCGGGCGTTTTCAGGCCGACGAACGCGCTGAGCAGGAACATCACCGCGATACCGAAGGCGCCCTTGCTCCCGTCGAACCACGTCGGCGGAAGTCCGGTGGCGCGCAGCGAACCGATCGCCGCGGCGCCCGCGAGGAACACCAGCACGAACTTGAACTTCCCTCCACGCGGCAGCCAACGGCGATGCTCCGCGAACGTGATCCCGAGGATGATCACCAGCGACGCGAGAAATCCGACGACCTGACCTTCGCTCATTTACGATTCGCACATTAGCAAACAGGAGGCGACATGATCACCGGTGCGCACTCGATCCTCTACAGCACGAACGCCGAAGCCGACCGCGCGTTCCTCCGCGATGTCCTCGGATTCCCGCACGTCGACGCCGGCGACGGCTGGCTGATCTTCGGACTCCCGCCCGCGGAAGTGGCCGTGCATCCGTCGGAGAAGAACGACGTGCACGAGTTCTATCTCATGTGCGATGACGCAAACGCGTTCGTCGCGGACATGCAGAGCCGCGGCATCGTCTGCACGCCGGTCCACAACGCCGGCTGGGGCCTGCTCACGCAGGTGACCCTCCCCGGCGGCGGCAAGCTCGGGGTCTACGAACCCCGCCACGCGCGGCCTTGAATTGGGGAGCGGGCATCCTGCCCGCTCCTGCCGCGGCATCCTGCCCTAGCGGCTGTACACCGATCTGGTAAGCCGTTGACTTAGTCAGTCAATGGCCTACACTATCCGCGTGAAGGTCGCGTGGGACGATGTGAAGAACCGCGTGAACCAGCGGACCCACGGCGTCAGTTTCGAAGAAGCGAGTGATCTTTTCCGGTCGGGTGTCGACTACCTGGAGATTTTTGACGACGAACATTCCGTCACCGAGGATCGCTTCATTGCGATCGGTCCGATTCGACGCGGGCTCGTTCTGGTCGTTTTGGACCGAGCGAGACGAAGAAACGATTCGGATCATTAGTGCTCGGTGGGCAACGAAGCGCGAGCAGGCGCTCTACCGCTCTCATCTGGAAGAAATGAAATGACCGATATTCCTGAATTGACAGCCAAACAGCTGGCCAGAGCCATTCCCGCACGTCTCCGAAAGCGCCTCATGCTCGGACGGTTCGAATCCGGTGAAGACGTTTCTGCGCTTCGCCGATTTGTCGGACTGACCCAAACGCAGTTTGCTCAGGCGATGGGCATCAGCGTTCACACGCTTCGCAATTGGGAACAGGGCCGTCGACACCCGGATGGTCCCGCAATCGCCTTGTTGCGAATTGCGGCTCGTCACCCGCGGATCATTCGCGAGAACCTCGAGTTCCGCAGCTTGATCGCGGCGAACTGAGTGTAGCGTCCCCCGCCCGGGGTGGGACGCCGCCACGACAGATGAGGACGCCGGCGGTCCGCTTCTTACAGAAGGCTGAACATCTTCTCGCTGACCGCTCTCCCGTCGATCAGAACCACCGCGCGATGCGCGCCGCGCGTCCAGCGCGCGGTTGCGCCGGACGAGAACGGCAGGTGATGCGCTCCTTTCAGCGCGTGCCTCACTTCGCGACGGAGGATCTGTCCGAACGGATCGACCCACTTCACCTCGACGATCGGATCGCTGCTCACACCGCTCAGGTCGACAGAGAGAAACACCTCATCGCCGCGTGTGAACGTCTCACCCTCAGCATCCTGCGGCACCGCACCGCTCAACGTGATCGCGGTGCCGAGGGCAAATGTTCCCGCCGCGACGACCTCCGTTTCGGTCGACGCGATGCTCTGCTCTAACGCCTTCCCACTTCCGCGATCGACTCCACATCCAACGAGCAGCGTCAGAAACGCCGCTGCGGCGATTTGCAGTTTCAAGAGACAATCCTCCGGACAACCTGTTTCCAGAATTCACTGCAAGGAGAGAGCCCGATGACGGTCGAAGGCCCCCAGCCCCAGCCCCTTCTCCGAACGCTCGTCTTTCCGTCGACGCAAGAGCCCGTCTATCCCGAGCTGACGATCGACCGCTTCAGCCCCACCTCGCATCCGATCGGCGTCTGTTTTTCGGGAGGCGGCCCGCGCGCGATGAGCTGCGCCATGGGCCAGATGCGCGCGCTGATGCAGACGCCGCTCTACGACCTCATCGGTGCGATCTCCTGCATCTCCGGCGGGAGCTGGTTCGGCTCGATCTTCAGCTTCGCCGACAAGTCGATCAGTGACGCCGACCTCCTCGGGCCGGTCACCCAACCGGGCGACATCACGCTCGACTCCGCGGCGCAAATGCCGCGAACGCGACTCGGCTTCGGGCTCACGCAGATCTACAACGATCGCATCCAGGCACTGCTCGCGGAAGAGGTCCTCTCCGGCGTCCCCGACAACCGGCGCTACGCCAACATGCTCAACCACTTCCTCCTCGGCACGTTCGGCATCGACGACGTCAAGAAGTTCTTCTCGCTCGACGACGCGAGCGTCGCGCAGATCGTCGCCAACAACACGCCCGGGCTCACCGCGGCCGACTTCTACACGATGCGCGCGAACCGTCCGTACTTCATCGCCGGCGCAACGCAGGTCTATCCCGTGAACGAGCAGCTCGTCATGCGGCAGTTCGAGTACTCGCCGCTCTACGACGGCACGCCGCAGTTCTTCCCCACCGGCGCCAGTCCGAACGGCGCGTTCGGCGGCGGCTACGTGCAGAATTTCGCGTTCGACTCCAGCAACCCGCAGACGCCGGACGCGAACGGTCTGATCACCGTCGACGCTCCACTGCATCGCTTCGCGATCTCCGATCTCATGGGCAGCAGCGGCGCGGCGCCGGGCTCGGTGCTCGACGCACACGGACTCCCGTCGCTCTTCGCCGAGTTTCACTATTGGGACCCGCGCAGCGCCGGGACGACGCCCGATCCGACCGTGCAGAAGATGAGCATCGTCGACGGCGGCGATCTCGAGAACACCGGCATCGTCGCGCTGCTGCGCCGGCAGTATCCGCTCATCCTCGTCGGCGTAAACACGTTGGCCCCGATGGGCGCCGACAAGGGAACGTACGAAGGCGTGGATTCACAGATCGCCGCGCTTTTCGGATTCACACCCCCACATACGCAGGCCACGCGCGAGATCCGCCAGCCCGTGCGTCAGGACGGCGCAGAGAAACCCGCGTCGCCGCTGCCGTCGATCCCGGTCGGAACGCAGACTCCCGACGTGCTGAAGTTCGAGATCCCGCAGCAGCCGATCCAGGTTTTCCCATCCGAGGACTGGCCGGCCGTGCGCGATGGTTTGAAGACGGCGCTTGCGGGCGGCGGCCCGGTGTACTTCGCGAGCGAACATCGGATCTACGACCAGAATCCATTCGGCATCTCACCGTATCCGAACGACGGCACGGTCAAAGTCGTGTGGCTCTACAACCAGCGCATCGCGAACTGGGTGAGCCAGCTTCGCCCCGAGGTTGCGGCGTTCCTGGACAGCAAGGGAAAGACGGAGTTCATGGCCAACTTCCCGAATCTCCGCACCATGCAGCAGAACAGCGACCTCTTCGGCATCAAGGAACTGCTGCAGTACACGCCGCGGCAGGTGAACCTGCTCGCGGACATGTGGACCTGGGCGATCCTCGAGATCGCCGCCGATCTCCGGAAGCTCGTAAACCCCTGAGCGAAGCCGAAGGGTCAATGGAGCCCTCACGCAGCGCGATCCAACAGGCGACGGCACGCACCGACGCGCTTCGTGCACGCGCAACGAGGGGGCTCAGTTGACCCTTCGGCTTCGCTCAGGGTTGGGTCGCTGCGCTCACAAGGCGATACACGGATCCGTGTTCCCCCTCCCGCAGTTCTGCATCCGATAGCGGAGTTGCTTGATCCGGCAGCGCACGCTCGGGATCCAGCTGAAGAGACTCAGAATGGCGATCACGAACGCGTAGACGAGGATCAGCACGAGACAGGGAATGCATCCCGACGGCGTGAACACCGGCGCGTAGCAGTCGCCGAGGAAGGGTGTGAGGGTTTCGCGGATACGCTTGCGGCAGACCGCGCAGAACGGCGCGAAGTTGCGCATCATGCAGTCGAACTGCGGGCGGAACATCGCGCAGTGGAAGTATTGCGCGCCCTCGAACGTGCCGACCGTATCCGCGGGGACGGGATTCGGTTGTGGATCGCACACCATGCAGTTCGCGTTCGACGTGGTCGGCATCGGCGTCGCGGCGAGCACGAGGTCCTTCCACTTCATCGTCGCGCGGTCGGTGTTCTTGGTGACGTTCGGTTGGACCGGCTCGGGTCCGACGTGCGAGTTCTGCGTCGTGTCGAGGCCGCAGCCGGCCCAGTATTCGTATTCGTCCGCGAGACCGAACGCGGAGTGCCCGATCTCGTGAATCGCGGTGAGCTCCCAAGCGCCCGCGACCGCGGTGACGCCGGGTTGTCCGCCCGAGCCTCCGTGGATGTTGCTGTTGACGATGACCAGGATCTGGTGCCACGCGGACACCTGCGCGTTGACGACGTTCAGCACGGTCATCCCGTTGACGACCAGGAGTCGGCGGATGCCGCCGTTGCAATAGCGCGCGTCGAAGTACGTCGCCGGCGTCGCGCCGCTGCCGCCGCACGCGACCGGATCGTCGGCGCCGCTGTCGGTGGAGGCGACGTCGACGCGGAAGACGTTGATCGCGCAGCGGAGCGTGTCGAACGGCGGAGTCGCGAACAGTGCGTCGACGAACTGCTGAGCGTGCGCGGCGAACTGCGGCAGCTCGGCGTTCCGGTATCCGTCGCCGACGATGACGAGGTTCCAGCGCTCGGATGCCGGGCCGTGGTTGACGATCTGGGTGGTGCCGATGACGGTGCCGTCGGCCGCGCTCATGACCGCCTCCGCTTCAGATCGAACGACGCGATCTCACGCGCCGCCGCGGCGGAGAGCTCCTGCGTGCCGGGGCTGCTGAACAGCGCAACCGTCCGCGCCTGCGGCAGGTCGGGCACGAGCAGCACGAATACGCCTTCGGGCGACGCAACCTCGTGCCGCTCGAGAGGACGTTGCGGATCGTCCGACGGCACTTCGACGCTGGTCTGGATCGGGTTGTTCGTCACCCGGCGGTAGAGCGGCTGCCCGCCGCCATCGCGCAAAACGACCCAGAATCCGGACGACTTCTCGTCCCACGCGAGGGAATCCGCGGGCGGGATTTTCATGTCCACGGCCTGCGTGGAGACGAGCTCGATGGCCTGCCCCTGATACGAGAACGTCAGCCGAAGTACGCTCATGCGAGGATAGTGACGCGAGAAGGCGATTCGTTACAGGGAAAATTTTGAGGAGGAACCTCCCGATCAGGCGGACGGGACGAATGCATCGAGATGCAGCACCTCGATGCCGCCGATTCCACGTAGTCGTGCGTCGTTGGTGAGGAAGGTCGTGCAGTTCGTCAACGCAGCCGTCGCGAGTTGGAGCGCGTCCGGAGTTCGGAGAGAGGTCGTTGCGCGAATTCTCGCCGCCAACCGGATGACGGGCAGGTGGATCGGAATCAGAGTGAGGCCGCGTCCATTCGTGAGAATAGCTTCGTACTTCTCTGCCAGCTCACGCTCGCCCGCACGGTATGGAATGACCAGCGTCTCGAGAAGCGTAAGGGCCGACGTCACGGCCGGGATTTCACCACTGTCGACCAACTGGAAAAGGGGCCGGAGCAACGGAAGGTAGCGAGGATGCTGCTCGATCCAATAGATAAAGATCGGAGTATCGATGGCAACCGGTCCGGCTCCGATGGCGGCGATCAGCTCCACGACTCGCGTTCTTCTCCGATGTGTTCGGAAGCGTCCCGTCCGGCCAGCGCCTTCTCCCAGACCTCCTTTCCGAGTCCCTCGAGCTCGAGAAGGGACATCCGGGGCGAAGCCGCCGCCTCATCGAGGATCTGAACGACCTCTTGGGCAATCGACCGGCGGTTCTTGGCGGCGCGCAGCTTGATGCGGCGGTACAGCCGGTCCGGGAAGTTCTTGATGTTCAGCGTGGCCACGAGCGTTCCTCCGCAATGGAGGAACCGGGCATCGCTCGGTCCACATTCCGTGGTGCTATGGTTCCGCCAAAATTTTCGCCGCCAGGGAGCTGTTGCGCTCCCCATCACGGCAAGGTATCTTGCCGCTGCCTTCCATCAGGCGCCCATAGCTCAGCTGGATAGAGCGTTCGCCTCCGGAGCGAGAGGTCGTAGGTTCGAATCCTACTGGGCGCACCAATGCCGACGAATCGATCTCTGGGACAACAGCGTCACGACGCTGATGCCGTGAACGCTTTCAGGATTGCGTCACTCAGTTGAATCAGGCCGGCTTGATAATATTTAGGGTCGCCCATGACAATCGGCTGGCGATTGCCCAGTCCGAGCGTGAAGCGCATCATCGATCGCTTCTCGAGGCTGATCGGGATGATCGGCTTGCCCAGCCGCGATGCCATGTCGATGTCCGACTGAATCGAGAAATCGTGTTCCTTCGGCACGATGACCACGACGACCGTTGCCCGCTCCATGTCCTGCGGTGTCGGCAACGAGAACAGATTGTTCGCGAGCTGGATGCCGAATCTCCGAAGATCGCCCGCCAGAACCTGCGCAAACTCATTCTGGCTTCGATCGCGACGAGCAAAACTCAGATAAATGAGCCGGCGGGGAGACGGTTCCGGTGTGGACGCTTTCACCGTCCACAGATTCCCCGCGTCATCGCCGGCGGCGAGCTTGCCGTCGCGCCAGCTGATGCAGCGGAACGGCGCGGTGCCGTAGACGATCGCCTTCTGCTCGCCGGTCTCGATGTCCCATTGACGGATCGTCCGATCGTCGCTGCACGAGTAGAGGACTTCGTCCGTCATGGCGATGGCCACGCCGGTGATGCGATCGCGGTGGCCGCGGCAGACGGTGAGCTCTTTTGCGATCCTGGAGTCGAATACGCGAATGGTGCGGTCGAGCGATGCCGAGACGACGATGTTGCCTTCCATCCAGAGGCCGGTGACCGGTCCCACGTGGGCGGCTTCGATCGTTTGCGCGGAGCCGGTGCGAAGGTCCCAGATGCGCAGCGTGCCGTCGGCGGAGCCCGTGACGGCCGTATTCTCGAGCGCGGCGAGCGCGAGGATGCGCGAGCGATGCGCGTCGAGGCGATGGAGTCGTTCGCCGCGCCCGAGGTCCCAGATGGAGATCGTTCCGTCGACGGACGTACTGACGAGGAAGGGGCGGGCGGCGAACGCGAGGTGCGTTGTCGGACTGTCGTCGACGAGCTCCTGCCAGTAAAACTCCGGCCCCACGGCGAACTGGCGACCGTCCCGCGTCGCGATCGCGAAGTAGGAGTTGTCTGTGACGGCGCACGCCGCGATGTCGGGAACATCGGGCAGCGGGATCAGGCGCGATTGACCTGCCGTGAAGTATGTGGCAGTGCTCGCATTCGTGGCGCAGACGAAGACGTCATCTCGCGACGTCGCGAGAATCGGTTCGGGCATGAGCAAGATGCTCTCGAAACTGCCGGTCCGGATTCCCGTTTCGCCGTCGCTGATGAGAACAGGCAGATCGTCGCCCGGCAGAACGACGCACTCGTCAATCCTCCCTACCGGCTCCGAGAAGTCGTCGATGAAGGGGCCGCCCACGACACTCCACCCGAGCACGACTCC
The DNA here is from genome assembly GCA_035999335.1 of Thermoanaerobaculia bacterium. GTDB lineage: Bacteria > Acidobacteriota > Thermoanaerobaculia > Gp7-AA8 > Gp7-AA8 > QHVT01. The sequence continues at coordinate 7,829 of DASYGV010000070.1, forward strand.
GTCGTCGCCGCCGATGAAAATGGACTCGCCGTCGATCGCAATCGTCCGAATTGCGCGGGTGGGACGGTCCAGGCGCGACACGATCTCGCCTCGTTCGCGATCCCATACGATTGCGATGCCCTCCGCATCGGTGCTGATGAGCCCCCGACCTTCGAATTGGCAAGCAGTGATCGCCGCGCGATGCCCGCGAAGGATATGGCGCGGGCCGGACATCGTCGGCACATCCCACAAACGGATCGTCTGATCGTCGGACCACGTCGCGACGAACTTGCCGTCGCGGGACACGGCAACGCCCGTGACGGGAAGTTCATGGCCGGTGTCGATCGATCGCGAGGCGACGCTGAGGCTCGACTGTGTGACCTGCACGACGTCGAGCGTACGCTTTCCGGTCAGGATGAACCGTGACGCCGCATCCCAGTGAAACGCCATCCCGGTTGCTCCCCAAAGCGACGCCGAGTCGAGCTCGAGTTTCGAGCTGATGCTCCAAAGCCGGCACGTGCCGCCTCGAGACGCCGACACGAGCAGTTGCCCTTCGACCGTGAGGCCGCACCCCACGACGGCACTGCTGTGGCCGCGCAGCTCGCCGAGGGACTCGATCGTTCCTCCGGCCTGATTCAGGAGCCATAAACGAATCGGATCGCTTCCGGCCCACGTGACGATGAGGTTGTTGGTGGGGTTGAAGAGCATCCCGTCGATGGCGCGGTCGTGCGCGTTGACTCGTATGGCGATGGCGTTGGGCGCCGAAGTCCACAGTTGCAGAAAGCCCATCGCATCCGCGGTGATGGCGTATGGGTAGCGCATTGCCAAGGCGGTGACCGGTGCGCCGACGCTCAACATGTCGATCAGTTCGCCGGAGCTGACGGACCACATCCTCACCGTTCCGTCGTCCGACCAGGTTGCGAGCGTGGAGTTGCCGTCTGCGTCCATGATCAGGCGGCTGCCCCGGATCGGGCCATCGTGCTTTCGCGGACGGCGCACCTTCGTGTCGACTTTCCTGATGATTTGCGGACGCAGCGGGAGATGGGGCGGAGGCAAATCCTCGCTTAGCGTCGCGGTGTGCAGGATCGACGCGAGATCGCGCGGCGACGCTTCGAGCTCGGACTCGTAGTCGTTCAACGCGGACATCACCAGGTTGGTGAGAAGCGTGTGCTCGAGCATCCGAAAATCGCTGCTGAGCGCTCGAACGCCGAACATCTCGATCTTCGCGATCATGAACTCGACGCGCATCGCGAGCTCGCGCGCCGCGTGCATTTCGCGAGCCTCGACGAGATGCCATACCGCGTTCGTGAGGTAGTAGCGTTCCACGCTACCGAGGTGGCGATTCTGTTCGAGGCGATCGACGAGGACACGATGAGCCTCCGTTACGCCTTCCGGTCCGAGCGCTTCGATCACGAGCTTCCGCGCGACATCGTTCAGGATCCGAAACTCGTCCCCTTCGACGCGAAGAAAGGTGTCGCTAGAGTTAGGCCCCCGGATCTGGATCGATAGCGGCTGGAGCGCTACCGCCCCGAAACTGACAACTTGTCGTAATTCTGCCGCGTAAACATTGAGAAGGCCTCGGATACCAGCAACGTCCGCGGAAAACGAATAAATATTGAGTTGGGCGATCAACTCGTTCTTCGCGTAATTGCCCGAAGGAATCGTTTCGTTTGGCGTGCTGTCCCCTGCCGGCCTCAGGCCGTGCGTCCGCCACGCCCGATTTCTTTCTTTCGTCACAGAAGCGATGACCGCGATGCCGGCGGGAAGTCTCTCGAATGCCTCATACAACGTGCCGGAAACGCGCTCGCGATTCGAATCACGAGCCTCATCAACGTCGTCGACCACAACCAGGACGCGTTTCCCGGCCGGCAATCCGCGAAGGACCTCCATCAATCGCAGATCGAGAACGCGTTCGGCCAGGCCGAACCGGACCGCGATCTGCGCGATAAGAGAACGCTCTGCTGCGTCGATGGACTCCAGCCGTAAGTCGCCGAAGCGAAAAAAGTGTGCCGCTGTTGGAATCCCGCGGCGCTCTGCCTCGCGAATCAACTCGCAAAGGAACGCGGTCTTACCGAGTCCTCTTCTGCCTGTAATGGCGATGTTTCCGGTGCTCTCTGTCAGATCGAGAACGTCCTGGATCTCCTGCTCCCGCCCCACCACCTCCACATGCCTCTGCATCTCCCGCGAGAAATCGACGATTGCCTCGCGCAGCCGCGACGTGCCCAGTCCCGTCTCGTGCAGATCGAACTCCTCGCCAGTGATCGTCCGCAGCGTCAGCTCGCGCGAGCCGACCGGCACCGTGATCTTGTCCCGGAACGTGATCTGGCGCGTGTGCTGGAGACGGCTGTCGTTGCGCCATGACACTTCGAGAATCAGCGGATTCGTTTTCGGCAGTTTGACGGGGAGATCCTGCGTCGTCGTCCTGATCTCAAGCTCGCCGTCGCGGAGCTCGAGGTCGAGCGAGATCGTGCCGAGGGATGCGGGCGCGAGCCACGTCATCCACGCAGGCAGCGGCTCGTCCGCTGACGATGCAGCCATCGCATCGCCGAGCCGCATCCGCGTTCCGGTCTCGAGCATCCGCGCTTCGGGCAGCGCCTGCACGCGGCTCGGGAACATCGCCAGCGCGCGCACGGCCCACTGCGCCAGGCCGGCGCGTTCGCCGCTCACCATCGCCGCGAGCACGGAGCGCAAACACGTGGCGAGATCCTCGCTCGCCGTCGGCTTTTTGCTCACGGACAGATACGCGATGCGCTCCTCGAGCCGGAGCGACGGCGCGAGCCACGCGTGCGTATCGCTCGTCAGATTCCACACGTCTTCGACCTGTTGCGCCGTCATCCGTTGCCGCAGCGCGTCCGCTGCTTCGGGATGGAACACGATGCCGTCCGCGGTGCGGCTCTGCACGAGCGCGCTGAACCACAGGTCAGCTTCTGCGCCGGCATCGACCGGCGGCGCGAGCGCGAGTCGCGCGGCGCGGAGAAACGCGCGATCGATCATCGCCGCGAACGACACGCTCTCCGCGAGGCGCACGGCGTCGGGATTGACGTCGTGCAGACTCTGGATCGCGGCGGCGATGCTCATCCGATTACCATCCGTCGCCTCCGGTGTCCCACGATCTTCCGTACGAGTTGCACGCTCGTGCGCCGGTCCCACGGCACGAGATGCGCGAGGCCGCGCGGCAGCCGCGGCCATCGCGCCGGCGCAAACGGGACGAACACGATCACGCGATGACCGCGCGAGTGGAGCCGCGCCAGGAAGTCGCGCCACTGCGGCTCGCGGGCGTTCGACTCGTGCGGCACGCGCGCGATGCCGAGGTCGCTGATCACGACGATGGTCATCGCGGGGAGCGGCGGCAAGAGATCGAAGTAGCTCTCCCAGCGCGTGCGCGGTCCCTTGCCGGCGATGAAGCCGCGCGACGGATCGAAGCGCAGCACCTGCACGCGATCGTTGCCCGCGACGACCTGGATCTGCTGCACGAGCAGATCTTGATCCTTGAGAAACGGCGGCGACGACGGACCGCGATCGACAAGCAGTTGCACACCGTGGCTGAGCGTCGGCACGATGCGCCGCGGCACGCGCCGCAGCACCATGCCGCGCGCGATCGCGTCGACCATGGCCTCGACGTCGACCGTGTTCGTCGCGACATCTTTGGACATCGCGGTGCTGAGAATCGCGCGCGACCAGCGCGGTGCGAACAGCGGCGCGGGCGCGGGCGGCGGCACGACCACGGCGCGCGGCGGTGGCAGCGCCTTCACGTGCTCGAGCCACTCGGGAGGCTCGGCTCGCGGCGGACGTCGCGTGACGGTGTGTTGGATCCGCGTCGGTTGACGGCTAGCGGGACGCGCCGGCTCCGGCGGTTGCTTCGCCGTCGCCGGCGGTTTCGTTTCGGGTTTGATCGGCGTCAGTTCAATCGTTGGTTTGATCGGGGTCTGCAGCACAGGTTGCGGCTTCGCCGCGCCATCGTGAAGACCGAGGAGCGCGGCGATGGCGATCAGCTTCTCCGGATCGTTCGCGGCACCTAACGCCGCGACGGCGATGAAGTAATCGGTCAGCCGATCGAACCCGAACGCCATCACACGACCTTCGCCGACTGGCTCTGCTTCCAGACAATCAGCTCGGCGATCTTGTTCTGCGACTCGCTGGGCAGCGTCGCAATCGCGCGTATGGTGTCGATGAATTCCGCGGGACTGGGCAGGGCACCCTCGGCGAATCCATCGGGCTTAGCTTTTTTGATCACATCGAGCGTCGCGCTCAAGTCCGCCCGCGGCTTTTCGAAATGCGCCTCGGCGATGTCGAGCAGGCGCTGCTCATCCGCCGGCGGGATGTGCAGCTCGATGCAGCGGCGCAGAAACGCGGCGGGCAGCTCGCGCTCACCGTTCGTGGTGATGATGATCAGCGGCTGGTTCTTCGGATCGAGCGTCACCGTGCGGCCGCTCTCGTCGATCAGAAAGTGGAACGAGCCGAGGGGCACGAGGAGATTGTTCGGCACGTCGGGATCCGCCTTGTCGATCTCGTCGAGCAGAACCACGGCGCGCTCGTGCTCCGCGCCGATGTTCGGATCTTTGGCAGCCGAGCCGTAGATCTCGGCCTGCGTCCTGGCCGTGTCGTGATTCATCGCCCACCACAGCACGCCGGGCCGCGTGTAGGTCGTGAAATCGGGATCGATCCGCTGCGCGTGGGCATCGTTGAGGCGGCGGAGATGATCGATCTCCCAGAGAAGGTCGCGCGCCTGCGTGAGTGAGGTGATGGTTTTCTCGTAGTAACGCCAGCCGCGTTTGAGGGCGGCGTTGCGCGCGAGCGAGCTCTTGCCGGTGCCGGTCGGCCCGCTGACGAGCAGCGGACGCCCCGTAGCGACGGCGACGTCGACGGCGAGCGTGATCGCGTCCGTGTACACGTAGATCCGACCGTCGCTGCGGTCGCCGATCGAATCGGTTGGCTGCGGTTGCTGCGGAACATCCGTCACGCTGCTCTCCTCACGTCCGGCTCACGAGCCGGTAGAAGTCGTCGTATTGCTTGTGGCACACGGCCTCGTCGTTGTCGTTGAGGGAAGGACGAATGACGTAAACCTTTTTGTCGTCGAGCCTGGCGGCGTTGCCGGCCGGTCCGGTCAGGACGAAGAACGTCACGTACTGATACTTCGCGCGCAGGGCGGCGAGCGTCTCGGCATCGGGACTGGGCTCCTGCAGCGCGACGAACACCGGCGCGCGCTTGCGATGGTAGTCGGACAGTGCGAGCGAGAGATTCTCCTCGGTCTCATTCAACTCGGTGAGAAGTGCCTGCTTCACCCGGTTGAGGACTTCCGCGCGGCGAACCTGGGGGTCGAGCTCTTCGACGATCGAGTTGGTCTCGGCGAAGTGCGAGAGGAACGGCGGATCCTTGGCGTAACGCGCGGCGGCGACGTACATCTTCGCGGTGTCGTTGTATTGCGCGTTGAGCACGAGCGGCGTGCGGTCGGCGACGGTGACGTGCGTGCGCAGGTCGCTGGCTTTCTGATCGACCCAGGTGCAGGAGAGGATCTCCTTGGCGACGTCGAGGTCCATCTTCGGGTACTTGCGCATCTGGTCGAGCGCGGCGACGGCGTCGTCGGACATGCCGGCGTGCAGCAGTCGCAGCGCCAGGAGGCCGCGCTTCGACTGCTGGATGTCGAACGGGATCTCGACGCCGAGCGCGGCCGCAGCGAGATCGAGCGGATCGTCGTCGTCCGGCAGCGATCGCGCTAGCGCTCTGGCGAGCTGTTCGATCGGAAGCGTTCCAAACGGGACGACGTCTTCGAGCGCGGCGACGACTTCGTCGACGTAGGTGGCCGTGTCGTTGCCCGTGATGACTGCGTTCCACTCATTCGCCTGCGACTCTTTGAGGATGCTCGCGTTGACTTCGGCCATCGTCACGTCGATGAGGAGCGGGATGATGCGGAAGTCGCGGCCTTCGCGATTTTCTTTCCAGTGACGATAGCCGAGGATGTTGAGCTCGAACGCGACGAAGCAGGACATGAGCGCGGCCGGCGAGATGACGACGACCGCTGCGTCGCACGAGCCGAGCCAGAGGTTGATCCGCGAGCGCCAGGCATCGCCGGGATCGAGGCGATCGTCGTCCATGAGCACCGCGTACTTCGCGGGATCGGCTTTGAGCTTGTCCTTGAGCGCCTGACGGACGTCATTCGCGCGCTGGTGCTCGCGAGCACTGTGGCTGATGAAGACACGCCGCTGGGCCATGTGGGATGGAAGGAAGGATACCGGAGGAGCGCTCCAGTCGGCGGATCTCGATGCATGCCGAAGGGCCGACATTGGGAGATCGCTGGCGATCCTCTCTATATCCCCGCCATCATCGTGAGAACGAAAGCGCGACGAGCGTGCCGGCCTCTTGCGTACACATGACCACCGATCGCGCGAAAGCCACGGTTGATGGCTTTTACCTGACTCTCGATCACGTGTACGCCACGACGCATGGCTTTTACGTGAACCTCAGCGACGTGTAACCCATGGCGCATGGCTTTTACCTCACCCCCGATGGGGTGAATTGCTCCTCGAGTGAGGTAAAAACCATCGGCGATGGCTTTCACCTCGCGAAAAGGATAGTAAAAGCCATCGCCCATGGCTTTTCCGAGCTCTCGTAGAATAGTCCGATGTCCAACGGTGAACTGGTCCCGCCGACTGTGACCCGCTACCAGCTTTTGGCCGAGGAGATCGCGCGCGACTTGGAAGCCGTCGCCGCAAAGATGCCGAAACTCGAAGCCGCACATCGCAGGGATGACGACTTCATTCGCGCACACGTCAACGTCCCCGTTCGGTTCATGGCCACCACGATCTCGGCAGTCGAGCAGACGCCGGAGCTCGAACGCGTCAAGAGGCTCGACACGATCGAAGGCCACGACACCTTGCAGTTCCTCGGCGCCTTCAAGGCCGTCCACGACCAGCTGACGCACCTCGCCGACAGCCTGAAGTTCACGATGAAGTCGCGCAAAGCGAGGCTCGCGTGGCAGTCGCTGCAGATCTACGCGATCGCCCGAGGACTGGCACGCGACGGTTCGCACCCTTCGATCGCCGCCTACGTCGACATCCTTCGCCGCGACCTCGGACCGCGCGGGCGGCCGCGAAAGAAGAAGACAGAGGCGGGCTAAAAGACCCGCGCCATCATCGCCCTTTCGATTTCTCGACCTCGAGATCGAACAGGCGCAAGTTACGCGCTTCGACGCCGGCCAGGCGCACGCGCTCCTCCGGCGTGAGTGTCAGGAGATACCGGATCGCCGATCGATCGATCTCGACGGGAGGTTGTCGCGAACTTTCTTCCGCGCGCTCATCGCGGAGAATTGTAAGCTCACGCCACAAAGATGCCCGACATCCCCGCACCCGACGCGCCGCCGCGGCTCGATAACGCGAGGCAGCGGCGCACGGCCGAGATCAGGCGGCCGGGCATCACCGGCTTCGAGAGCGTCTCCGAGATCGTCGGGAAGAGCTTGCGGATCTCCTGCGGCTCGAGTCCCGTCACCACCACGATCGACGTCAGCACCTCGGGCGTCGAGCTGGCGATGTACTCCATCACGTCCGTGCCGCTCATCTTCGGCAACGCGATGTCCAGGATGATCACGTCGTAGCGACGTTGCGCCAGCGCGCCCACCGCTTTTTCGCCGTCGACGACGAGGTCGATGTCGCAGCCCTCCAGCTCAAGCACGCGGCGCAGTGCTTCACGCGTGGTCGGGTCGTCTTCGACGACGAGGATCCGTGGGCGCATCTCCGGAAGTAACTCTAGCAGCAAGGGTGCGCCAACGGGAAGAAGGAAATGAATCAATGTTCAATATTGAACAAAACCGCGCTTGCGATGGCCTGCGGCAAACCGCCCTTCAGGGAGTGGTCCCCGCGCTCGATCCACTCGACGCGGATCGACTTCGAGAGCGGGTACGCGGGCACCTCGTCGCGAGTCCCGAACGTGTCGCGTGTGCCCTGGAGAATCAGCGCCGGCGTCGTCATGTGCTCGAGATGCGCGACGCGAAGCTGCTCCGGCTTGCCCGGCGGATGAAACGGATAGCCGAAGCAGATCAGCCCCCGCACCTTCATCTCGTCCGCGACCATGCTCGCCATCCGCCCGCCCATCGACTTCCCGCCGATGCACACCTTCGCTCCGCCGCCATGTTCCTCGATCACGCTGCGCCACGTATCGATCAGGATCGGCTGACGATCCGGCGCCCCACCCTTCTTCCCGCCCGTCCGCCGCGCCGCCATGTACGGGAACTCGAACCGCACCACCCGAATCCCCTCCTCTGCCATCCCCTTCGCAACGCTGGTCATCCACGGATGATCCATCGGCCCGCCCGCGCCGTGAGCGAACAGGAACACGTGCTTCGATGTTTTTGGGCCGTCCGTTAGATATTTCATAGTGCTGAGTGCTGAGTGCTGAGTGCTGAGTTTACCAACGCCTTTACTCAGCACCCAGCACTCAGCACTCAGCACTTTTCTACCATCCCCGCACCGGCCTCCAAGTATCCACGACCTTCCCTCGCTCCACCACGTGATAGCGATCGAACATCGCCGCGGTGAGACACGAGTGATTCGGGATGATGCGCAGCCGCGTTCCCACCGGCACGTGCGTCTGCACGGCGATCTTTCCGTGTTCCTGCGACAGCGAGACGATGCGCATCGACGGCAGCGGCCGCAGCTCGAGGTCGCACACCACGCCGTAGCCGAAGCGAGGGTCGATGTGGTCCGGTCCGAGGTCTTTGGAGAGGGCGAGCGCGCCGGCGTCGATGATGATCGAGCCTCGATCGGGGTAGGAGCCGATCACCGTCGCCAGCACCGACACCGCGCAGTCCTCAAGCTGGCACGAGCCGATCGTCGCCTGGAACGCGTCGAAGAACACGTAGTTGCCGGGACGCACTTCGTCGCATTCGCTGAAGCGATCGACCACCGAGGCTGTCGGCGTCGAGCCGATGCTGCGCATCACGTCTTCGATTCCCTCCGACGCGAGCAGCGCGCGAAAGCGCGTGAGACAGGCTGACTCCTCGGCCGCGACGCGGCGGATCTCCTCGACGTCGCGCGCGTGATACGCGTGTCCCGCGTGCGTGAGCAGTCCCTGGAAGCGCACGCCTTCCGAGCGCGCGATCGCGACCGCCAGCCGAACGCTGTCCGGACTTTCCGGATCGACACCCGCGCGATGAGTGCCGCAGTCGATCTTCAAAAACACGTCGAAGGTGAAGTCAAACTCCTCTAACGCACGTAGAGCAGGCTCGGAATCGATCAGGACGCTGAGCCGCTCCACGCGCCGCGCGAGCGCTGCAGCACGCGCGAGTTTCTGCGGCGTCGGCGCGATCGGCACGGCATAGGTGATGTCGCGAAATCCGTGATCGGCGAACACCTCCGCCTCAGCCAATGTCGAGACAGTGATCGGCCCCGTCGCGCCGCCGTGCTGCATCCGCCCGATCTCGACGGATTTGTGCGTTTTCACGTGCGGGCGAAATACCACACCGGACGCGCGTGCCTTATCGCGCATCCGCGTGCAGTTGCGAAGAACAGTGGCTCGATCGAGAAGGAAAGCGGGAGTCGAGATGTCGGTTAGCATCGTTCGTGGTGCGGAAGATACTCCACATCGACATGGACGCTTTCTACGCGTCCGTCGAGCAACGCGATGATCCGTCGCTGAAGGGAAAGCCGGTGATCGTCGGCTGGCCGGGCGAGCGAAGCGTGGTCTGCGCGGCGTCGTACGAGGCGCGAAAATTCGGCGTGCACTCGGCCATGCCCGCGTCGCGCGCGAAGCGTCTCTGTCCGACGGGAGTGTGGCTGCCGCCCGACTTCGAGCGCTACCGCGCGGTGTCGAATGCGATTCGCGAGATCTTCGAGAGGCACACGCCGCTCGTCGAGCCGCTCTCGCTCGACGAGGCCTACCTCGACGTCACGCACGAGCTGACCGGAATCCCCACCGCGACCGAGACCGCGGAGGCGATCCGCCGCGAGATCCGCGAGGAGACGCGCCTCACGGCATCCGCGGGCGTCGCGCCGAACAAGTTCCTCGCGAAGATCGCTTCCGACTGGCGCAAGCCCGACGGTCTGTTCGTCATCAAGCCGCACCAGGTCGAACGATTCCTCGTGGGTCTTCCGGTGCGCAAGATCCCCGGCGTCGGCAAGGCGACGGAAGCGGTGCTGACGGAGATGGGCATCGCGACGGTCGGCGATCTGCATCAGTTCGATCAGCCGCAGCTCATCGCGCGCTTCGGGAAGTGGGGCACGCGCCTCTGGGAGCTCGCGCGCGGCATCGACGAGAGTCCGGTCGAGCCGTCGCGCAAGCGGAAGTCGTGGTCGAGCGAGAACACGTTCTCCGCCGACGTGACGCGCGAGGAAGCCGCGGCGTGGATCCGCGAGCAGGCGCAGAAGATTTGGGAATCGCTCGAGCAACGCTCCATGCGCGGCCGCACGGTGACGGTGAAACTGCGCACGCCCAATTTCAAGACGCAGACGCGCCAGCACAGCCCCGCCGATCTTCCCTCGAGCGGCGAAGACATCGCGCGCATCGGAGTGGAGCTCCTCGATCGGTTTGATTTTCCACCGGACGCGCGATTTCGCCTCGTCGGTGTAGGCGTGTCGAATTTCTTGGATGAGGAGGACGAGGTGGTCGAGACGGAGCCGACTTTGTTCGCGACAACGAGCGACGAACGATGAACAATGAGAATGCACCATCTGTCGTTGCGCTCGATGATAGGGATACGTGGCCACGTGATGTCTGTGAACTGCTCGAGCGTGAATTCGAGCTGCTCCGTTCTTACGAAATCGAGCGACTCATCGACAACCGTGGCAAGACCGACATCGTGGCACGGGTGCGGCCACCAACCAATCCACATCGTGCGGAACAGCAACGTGTGCTTCGTGATCTCAACAGGCTTGCTGGCAACGTCCGACTGATCGGCTACCACTGTACGCGCTTGGCGGATGACGAGATCGAGAACATCTGGAACGTCGGATTGCGTCCGCTTTCACTGGACCTGATTCACGAGCGTGTGGAACGCCGACTGGCAGCGGCCTGCTTCTCCGAGGCTGTCGCTCAGCGGCTCCTGAGAACAAACGAAGCTGATGAGGAGGGCCGACGCCATCGGATCGCGTTCATCTTCACGCGGAATCCGCTACGCGACGAAGATGGCGTTGGTCGCCTCCTAGCGTACTGGGGTGGCGAGGCACTTTATCGTTGTCACGAGGACGACGACGAGATTGCTCCGATCCTTCAAGCCATCGGAACTCCATGCATCGTCGAAGTGGCTCTTCCTGTGAGATCTGTTCACCTTGCGCCGATCGGCGAGCTAATAATGCGGCTGTACCTGCATCATCGCGGCGTCCCGATCGATCATGATCCAGACGTAGAGGGGTCGGTGACCACACCCGTTGGCGCCGGTGCCATACGGCGGCTCCTCCAGAGAAGTGACCCGGATTTCGGACGCCTGACACACTGCCAAGAATGGACCGTCTATCGTTTGTAGCACCGAGGAAGGAGGTCCGCCGCGAGATCCGCGATCTGCACCAGTTCGATCAGCCGCGCGTTGGCGTGTCGAATTTTTTGGATGAGGATGATGAGCCGGTCAGGGATGCGGAACCGTCGTTGTTCGCGCAAACGTAGGGCGCAGCTTCAACCCGCCTCTCCCGGGATGCGGCCGGCTACGAAACCTTCCGGTTCGTCGGCACCGCTGGCTTCGGATCGAGCTTCACCAGGCGATCTGCATTCGCCGCCTCGATTTGCTTCAGGTACGCAAAAAGCGCCGCCGGATCTCCGTGGAACTCCTCATGAAGCTCACGGCGCGCAGCACGGGTTTCCTCGACGATCGGATCGTTGCGCACGGTTATTCCTCCATCAGCTGTTGCGGCGTGTAGATCAGCGGCGGCTCGAAGCCGAAACTTCTGATCACGCTGTTCACACGTGGAATCATTACAGCGTTGGCAATGTGCTTACAATTCCAGGTCAGTAAGTAATCCATCCCCGTGGTTGCAGCCACGGCGATATGGAGCGCATCTTCGTATGCATTCTGCGGGAGTGCCGCCTTTTCGATCAAAGCACTCGCGAGGTCCATCGCTGCCTGCGACGTCTCGACGAGCGTCAACTCGCGCATGACTGCTATCCGGGCCGCGGCGACGGTCGGGGTGCCACGCGAAGCTTCCGCGAGCACGACGGCCGAGACGCACAAGTCGAATCGTTCCCGACGAGTCTCCCACCATTCCAGCGTGAGCTCTTGATTCGACGCGACCAACAGGTCTCGCTGGTTGCGACGTGCGACCAGATAGCTGATCACGCTCGTTTCGACATACACCCTCGGACGCATCGCGCTCTCACCCTACTGCATTCTCTTGCCGAACGTGAACACACGGCCCGCTCCCTCCCTCCTCGAGACTTGCGACCTTGAACTCCTCCACCGAAGGCGCTGCGCGCGAATACAATGCGCGCCGCCATGATTCAAACGCACACCATCTCCGTCGCTCAATACGGCATCGGCCCGATCGGGGCCGAGATCGCCCGTCTTCTTCTCACCAAGCCGTGGATCCAAATCACCGGCGCCGTCGACATCGACCCGAACAAGATCGGCAAGGACCTCGGCGAGGTGATCGGCCTCGGCCGCAACGTCGGCGTCACCGTCACATCCGAACTGCAAGGCCAGCCCGACGTCGTCTGTCACTCCACCGGCTCGCGCCTCCGCGACGTCGCCGGCCAGCTCGAATCGCTCCTCGACCGCGGCTGTCACGTCGTCTCCACCTGCGAAGAGTTGTCCTTCCCTCTCGATGCGGAAATCCGCGAGCGGTTGCAGAACGTCGCGCGCGCGAAGAACGTCGGCCTCCTCGGCACGGGCGTGAATCCCGGCTTCGTCATGGACAAGCTCCCGCTCACGGTCACCTCGGTCTGTCAGGACGTGAAGTCCGTCCAGATCATCCGCATCCAGAACGCGTCCACGCGCCGCGAGCCGCTGCAGCGCAAGGTCGGCGCGGGCATGACCGTCGAGGAGTTTCGCGGCGCGGTCGACGCCGGCAAAATCAAGCACATGGGACTCAAAGAGTCGCTGATGATGGTCGGCTCGGGCCTCGGCGTGGAGTTCGAGCACGTCACGGAGGAGAAGATCGATCCGATCGTCGCCGAGCGCGAGGTGGTCACGCAGTACTTGCGGGTCGCGCCGGGCCAGGTCGCGGGCGTCCATCAGACGATCTACGGCAAGGGCCGCATCGACGTGAGCCTCGAGCTGCGGATGTATGTCGGCGCCGAGGACCTGGCGGCCGATCGCGTGATCGTGCGCGGCGTGCCCGATGTGGAGATGGAGATCAAAGGCGGCGTCCACGGCGACCGCGCGACCGCGGCCATGGTGGTGAACTCGATCCCGCGCATCGTGCAGGCACGCCCGGGCGTGCTGACGATGGATGACATAGCGATCAGCTTCCGGTGAACCAGTGCTGAGTGCTGGGTGCTGAGTGCTGAGTCACTCCCACCCCGGCACTCAGCACTCAGCACATGAATCTCTTTCTCACCGGCGCCACCGGCTACGTCGGCTCCGCGATTGCGGCGGCGCTCATCCGCGCGCGGCATGACGTGACGGCGCTCGTTCGTTCTTCGACGAGCGCCGCTCGCGTGTTGAGCTACGGCATCCATCCCCATCATGGCGATCTGCGCGATGCCGCGTCGTATCGCGACGCGGCGCTCGCGGCGGACGCGATCCTTCACGCGGCCGTCGAAGGCGGCAGCGATCGCATCGACGTCGATCGTGTGTTCGTCGACGCGGTCGCCGGTCCGAAGCTGATCTACACGTCCGTGCTCTTCGTCCTCGGCAACGTCGACGACGCCGACGAGACCGCACCCGCGAGCGGTCCGCGCGCGGAGCACGAGCACATCGTCCTCGAGCGCGGCGGCGCGGTCATACGGCCGGGCATGATCTGGGGCGACGACGCATGGCTGTTCAACCATCCGATCTACATCGGCGACGGCAACAACCGCTGGCCGCTCGTCCATCGCGACGACGTCGGCGAGCTCTATCGCCTCGTCGCCGAGAGTGGCGCGCGCGGTGTCTTCCATGCGGTGGCCGAGGTGCGGTGCGCCCGCGATGTGTTCCCGGAGATCGAAGGGACGCCGCTCGAGAAAGCGCGCGAGGAACTCGGCGGCTTCGCGGACGCGCTGGCGCTCGACCAGAACGTGCGCGCGCCGCGCGCGCGGGCATTGGGATGGCGTCCGCGATGACGTCTTACTTCTTCGCCCTCTTCTGCATGTGCGCGATGACCGACTTGCTCACGCCGCCCTTCGACAGCGCGATCAATCCCTCGGGCGACACGTCGAAGGACGTCTGCGCCGCTGCGTCGATCGCGAGGATGATGTTCTCGTCCGACAGGCCCGCCTTCGCGAGATCGATCACCGTCTGATTCCGAATTCCCGATGAAGGCTGCGACGGAGTAGGAGGCTTCGCGGACGATCCGGCGACCGGCTGCGTGCTCGCGACGCGCACGGCCGAGCCGGTCGCGCTCCATGCGTCGTACCGCGCGACCGAGTCCGATGCGCGGGTGAGCGGCGATCCGATCGTGCCTGAGGAGAGCAGGCTCGTGTAGCCCTTCCGGAACAATTCCTCGCCGGTGTTCAACGACGCCGCCGTCTCGTAGTGACTCTGCGCCGCGCGCAGCAGATCGAGCGCCTCGGCGCGATTTTCTTTCTGATATCCGATCGCCTCTTTCGCGATCGCCAGCGCGTAATGCCGGAACGCCTCGTCTTTCGGACTCTTCTTCGCCGGCATTGCTTCGACCGCGGCGAGATAGCGGTCCCACTCCCCGCTCTCCGCGAGCGGGATCAGCGGCTCGAAGCTCGCCCGCGGGACGAGCACCTGCGTGCGCTCCTGCGTCGGGACGATCTGCGCCGCGATCTTCTTCGCCGCGCGCTTGAGCATGTCGTCTTCGATCGTCGACGGCGCGGGCGCGCTGTCGTAGTCGCCGAACGTCTCGCGGAACTTTTCGTCGAGCGAGCCGCTGCTGACGTCCTTGTTCTTCGCCGCAATGTCGAACGTGCCGCTGAGCTGCGCGTCGATGACCTTGCGCTGCTTCTGCACGGCCACGTTGCTGTAGACCGGCTTGGTCTCGTACTTTTTCTTGTCCTCGTTCCACTCCCGCTTCGTGCCGGTCTGCTGGCGCTCGTATTCCGTGTACGTCTCCCACGTCTCATGCGACTCGAGACGGTCGATGGCCACGTTCAGCTCAACCTCGGACCTCCCGCCCTCGGCCACCGTGCCGCCGCCATTCACGATGTGATCGGTGAGGTAGCGCCCGAGCGTGCGCGCATCGTCCTCGTCCGCGCCGCGCTCGCTCTCGACCGTGAGCTGCACGCGCCGCGCGCCTGCGTTCGTGGCCGGCGGGATCGTGCGCGTCATCCCCACCGCTTTCTTCGCGAATCCGAACCCTTCGCGGGCCTCCGCGGACAGAGCGATCCCCACGAACAACGTCACCGTCAGCAGTCGTTTCATGATCCGGATTTTAGTTTATCCCGCGCGCAGACGCGGGATCTCCCGGTGCCTTCTCGCGGAACATGGCTCGAGCGCTGCCGGTGCACGGAGAGATCCCGCGTCTTCGCGCGGGATAAACTGGACTCGAGCTACCGATACTTACGCCGCAGCGCCAGCGCCACCAAACCGAACAAGGCCCAGAGAACGATCCACGCCACGTGCGCCGACTCGAGCCAGTTCCACCCCGCGAGCGTGAACGCCCAGAGCGCGTACACGAGCAGGAAAACGCGCCGATGCCGCGCGTCGTCCTCGACGCCGGCGGCGATGCTCGCGCCGAGGATGAGCGTGGGGATGATGCCGAGTGCCAGGTTGAGGAGGAGGGTCACTTTTTCAGTTTATCCCGCGCGCAGACGCGGGATCTCTGCGTGCACCGGCAGCGCATAAGCCATGCTTCGCGTGAGTGCACCGGAGATCCCGCGTCTGCGCGCGGGATAAACTGGAGAGGTCAGCGATAGCGCAGATCGATCACCTTCCGCACCGCGTCCTTCGCCAGTCCCGGAAGGTTCTGCACGCGCGTGAGCACGTCATTGAACGCGTGCGACTCGCCGCCGTGCTTGAAGCATTCGCCGCAGCGCGGGAGGTTCGAGAAATCGCGGCGGTCGAAGGCGTCCTGCATCTCCGCGAAGCGCGGGCCGTCGAGGATCTCGCGGAGCGAGTGCGTCTTCAGGTCGCCGAGAACCTGGTCGCCGTGGGCGTCGTAGCAGCAGTGCGTGACGCGGCCGTCGGCAAAGATCACCACCCAGGTGAAGAACGCGCCTTGCACGCAGCCGTAGAACTTCCCGTGCAGGTCCGTCTCCTCGTTCACGTCGAGGGCCTCGCACGTCCTCTCGATCACGCGCGCGTTTTTGTACTGGCGCAGATCGAACAGCTTGCGGAAGTCGTCGATCGTCTCGTCCTGCGTGAGGCGCGAGCGCATCTTCTGGATCTCGATGCGCATCGGCGCGCCCTTCGCCTGCACGAGGAACTTCCGGGTGAGGTCGACCAGCTTGTCGAAGTCGCCGCCGGTGCGGAGCTGCGGATAGATCTTCGGATCGATCGAGTCGACGCAGATGCGGATGCGCTTGAGCGGCGACGCGAGCAACTTCGCGCCGATCTCCGGCGTCAGCACGAGTCCGTTCGTCGAAAGGCTGGCCTCGGGGAAGAGTCGGATGGCGTCGTCGATGCGCGAGTACAGCAGCGGCTCGCCCATCTCGTGCAGCCACTTCAGTTTCAGGCCGTTCCCGTGGATCTCGCGCTCGGCCTTTTCGACCAGCGGCCACTCCATGTCCTCGTACGGACGGCGCAGCACCGGCAGCGGGCACATGCCGCAGCGCAGGTTGCACTTGGAGGTGAGCTCGAGGCCCACTTTGATGCGAGACGGAGAGAACTTCATTCGCCAGCCACCAAGCGCCGATACACGGCGCCGTATTCCTCCCACGAGTACTTACGGGCCGCGTCGGCAGCGTGTCGCTCCATCGTCTCACGGTCCGTGCGCGCGAAGAACGCGTCCACCGCTTTCGCCAGCGCCGCCGGATCCTCGGGCGGAATGAGCATCCCGTTGAGGCCTTCTTCGATGATCTCCGGCAGTCCGCCGACGCTCGTCGCGATGACGGGGCGCGCGAAGTGGAACGACGTCAGCGCGACGCCGCTCTGGGCCTCGACGCGGTACGGCGCGAGGACGACGTCCGCCGCGGCGAAATACGTCGCGATTTCCGCGTCGGGGATGAAGCGGAAATCGAGGCGCACATTGTCGAGTCCCTTCGCAAGCTCGCGGTACTCCTCCTCGCTCTTCCACCATGCCTGTCCGGCGACGACGAGCGTGACGTCGCGCCCGACGAGGTGCCACGCGCGCAGAGTGACGTCGAGCGCCTTGAACGGACGGAGATGGCCGAAGAAAAGCGCGACATTGCCGCGGAGACCGAGGGTATGGCGCGCTTCGTCGCGCGTCGGAATGGTGCTGCCGCCCATTTCGTGCACCGGAAGGAACGACGTCACGACGCGGGCGCCCGAAGACTTCACGCGCGGCGCGGCGTCTTCCGCCTCCGTCTTCGCGTGCACCACCAGCGCATCGCCGCGCCGCAGCACGACGTTCGTCAGCCAGTTCTTCCAGAACGCCGGCTCCTTGTGGCTGATGTTGTGGCACTGCAGGATCACGCGCGTACGTTTCGGCAGGAACGCGAGGATCGTGAGATACGGCAACGCCCAGACCCAGATGTACCAGACCAGGACCAGCGCATCGGGCTTCTCGCGCCGGATCGTCAGCGCGGTGCGAAACCACGTCAGCGGATTGAGAATGTCGAGGAGGCGTCGCGCGTGGAAGGACGGCAGGGTCAGATCGAGGTCCTGCTTGCCGGGATAGAGCGCCCTCGGGAACTGCCGCGCGAACGAGATCACATCCACGCCCGGCAATTGCTTCGCGAGCTCGACCGTGCAGTACGAGACACCGCCGCGATACGGATAAACGGGGCCAACGAGGATCGTCTTCACGCGGCGCTGAGGAAATTCACGACCGTCGACTGCAGATACGCTCCCCACGTTCTCCAGTCGAAGACGAGCGAAGACGACATGAAGCAGGAGTGCGTGCAGTGACACTCCTTCGCGCGAATCGAGCGCCGCTGTTCGTCCGCGGCTTCCGAGAACCACAGCTTGTCCCAGTCATAGCCCGTGTCGCGGACGTTGCCGACCGCGTCGCGGAGCTCGCACATCCTCACCTCGCCGCGCGCATCGAGCACGCCTGACACGCGGCCGGCGTGGCAGGGACGCACCTGCGTCTCCTGCTCGAGCACGGCCAGCTCCATCTGCCGCGAATAGATCTTCACGAATTTCAGGAAGCCGTCGTAGTTGCGGTAGCCGCTCCAGTACTGCTCCATCTTCGGCAGGAGATCGCGGTACTTCTCGGTCGTGATCGGCTGGATGTTCTTGTCGGGCTGATCGCCGCGCAGCATCTCGAACGAGTGGAACGAGACCTTCGGGAAATCGCGGCGGACGCCCTCGAACAATACGTCGAGATCGTCCGCGTTGTACGTGCACAGGCACGTGTGTACGTTCACGGTGAGGTTCGTGAAACGCTCCGTGAGAGGCATCAGCAGCGCGTAGGTCTTCTTCGCCTTCTCGTAATTGTTCGGGACGCCGCGGATCCAGTCGTGCTTTTCGCCGATGTGGTCGATCGACAGGTTCACGACGATCTGCGTCTTCGGGCAGCGCTGGAGCGTCGTCTCCACCTGTCGCGCGATCAGATCGCTGGTGATCGCGCCGGTGGGGATGGTGATCTGTTTGACGTTGTTATTGGTCGAGAGATACTCGCAGATCTCCGGCAGGTCGCGTCGCAGGAACGGCTCGCCGCCGCTCATGACGATGAAGAGCAGATCGCCCATCGAGGACAGCGTCTTCCGGATCTCCTCCAGCGACAGCTCGTGCTCCTTGTTCTTCCGCAGCTGCTCCCAGTTGAAGCAGGTGCGGCAGAAGGAGTTGCAGTCGTAGGTCAGGCCGAGGATCAGGTAGACCGGGCGCATGCCGCGCTTGTCGACCAGGTACTTGAGGTAATGGAGCTTGTCGGTGAACTTCATGCAGTCGCGGTCGTCGTCAACCTACGGCAAGTGTACGCAATTTCATGAAGGGGTGCGGGCTTCCAGCCCGCAGGCGTCGGGCAGGATGCCCGCGCCCCAGAATCCTACGCCAGCGCGAAGAGCGACCGGATCCTCTCGCCCACCTCGGAGCCCGCATCATCGGCGACTTCGAACGCGATCACGCGGAGCTGCTCGTAGTCGACGCGCTCGAGCGTGCGGACGCGCCGGCGGAAGGTCTGCCGCGCCAGACTGAACTTCGTCGTCGACAGCTCTGCGAGCGCGGGGAGCTCGGCCATCAGCTTGTCGAGTGGGCGCTCTTGGATCGTGTCGACGAATTCCGCCATATCGCTGAGCGTGGCAGCGCTCACGCCGCGGCGGATGAGGGTGGAGTCGAGATCCTCCTGGTCGAGCATGGCAGCGCACGCTTGCACTTCTCGTACCTTATTTCCTGCCCGATGTGAGCCCCGTCACAATTCCCAGCCAGTATGTGAGGTGGTGCATCGCGAATGCGACCGGAATGACCGGCCACCAGTGCAGCGGCAATCGCGTGACGCGCACACCGAGGATGAACGTAAGCAGCACGTAGGGGATCGCGGCGAGCGGCGCTAGGAGCAGACCGATCGCGCCGGCCGCGAGGAACGCCGACACCCTTGGATCGCGGCGCGTGTGCAGCAGTTGTCCGGTCTTCACACGATAGCGCCAGCGCTGACGCAAGTACGGACCGGGGAACGCGCGTCGGCGGTGAAAGACGCGCACCCCGTCGTGATAGACGACGCGTCCCCGCGCGCGCAACTCCTCGAGCAGCGCGGTGTCCTCGCCGATGTAGCCGATCGCCTCATCGAAGCCGGTGAACGCGCTGCGCCGCACGAACAGGTTCACGAGTGCGATGTCGCTGGCGCGCTTCACGTCGAACACGCCGCGGCGATTTTCGTGCGCGGCGACGCCGCTGCCGATCCACGGTGTCGCGAGCAGCGTGTCGGAGATCAACTCGTTCGGCGGCGAGTCCGGTGGAGCGGGATCAGGACCACCGATCGCGAGAACATCCGCGTGGTCGTCGAGGTAGGCACAAGCCGTCGCGAGCCACTGCGGATCGGCGACGGCATCGTCGTCGATGAATGCGAGGATCTCCCCCTGCGCGACGGAAACCGCTCGATTTCTTCGAGTTGCGGGATTACGATTCCCCTCGACGACGTTCCTCAGCCGGGTCTCTGCGGCTAGCGCGAGCGGCTCGGCGGACACCACGATCAGCTCGAAGGCAAACGGCGGCTTCTGTTGCAACACCGACGCGATGGCACGTTCCGCGTCGCCGCCGATGCGCTCGACCGGCATGATCACACTGACTTTCACACTATGAAGCTTATCGTTCAAATCCCCGCCTTCAACGAGGAGGCTACGATCGCGCAGGCTCTGCGCGACATTCCGAAGAAGCTCGACGGGTTCACTTCCATCGAGACGCTGGTCATCGACGACGGCTCTCACGACAAGACCGTCGAGGTCGCGCGCAAGGCGGGAGCGAATCACGTCCTGCAGCTCAAGACCCACCGCGGCCTCTCCGCGGCGTTCGTCGCCGGCATCGACGCGGCCCTGCGCCTCGGCGCGGACGTCATCGTCAATACCGACGCGGACAACCAGTACTCCGCGGCGGACATCGCGCGGCTGGCCGCACCGATCGCGCGCGGCGCGGCGGACGTCGTCATCGGCGACCGCGAGGTCTCGAAGTCGCCGCACATGTCGCCGCTCAAGCGCACGCTCCAGCGAATCGGAAGCTGGGCGGTCGGCAAGGCCTCGGGGCTGAGCGTCAACGACGTCACCAGCGGCTTCCGCGCGTTCTCGCGCGAGGCGGCGATGCAGATCAACGTCTTCAATCCCTTCACCTACACGCTGGAGACGGTCATTCAGGCCGGCAACCGCAACCTCGGCGTGCAGAGCGTGCCGGTCCGCACGAACCCGCCGACGCGCCCGTCGCGCCTCTATCAAGGCATGGGCACGTACCTGCGCAAGTCGATCGCCACGATCTTCAGAATCTACACGCTCTACAGTCCGCTGAAGACCTTCTTTGCGATCGGCTCGGCGCTGATGTTTCTCGGGGTCCTGCTCGGCGCACGGTTCCTCTGGTACTTCGTGCAAGGCGAGCGCGGCGGACACGTGCAGTCGCTCATCCTCGCCGCGGTCTTTCTCATCACCGGCTTCAATACCTGGCTCATCGCGTTGCTCGCCGATCTCATCGCCGTCAACCGGCGGCTCAGCGAGGACGTGCTGGTGCGCGTGAAACGCCTCGAAGCGCCGGAGAGCGCGAGATCGCGGCGCCGCATCACCGGACTCTCGGAGATGCCGAAGCGCGAGGAAGCGCGCCCTCCGCAGCAACAGCCTCCGCCGAAGCATCGCCGCGAGCCGGCTCCCGCGGAGGCGAAGCCCGACACGCAATGGGTGTGGCTGCTCGACGAGGACAAGCTCGAGAACCGCGGAGCGAAATCCGCGGCGCCCGAGACGAAAATCGCGCCGCGCGAGGACGACGCGGATGAAGACGAAACACTGACCGCAACGACGCCGAATGGTCCGCGCCGTCGCCGCCGCCGCCGAGGCGGCGCCCGACAGCACACTGAGCTGCCGGGCAACCGCGGGAAACATCTCGTGGGCGGCGGAGACGACCGCGGCGAATAGCCGGCACGGCCGGCCGTGCCGGCTCAGGGCGTCGGAGGCTCGTTGTTGACTTCCGGGTCGATCGTCACCGTGCCGCCGCTGTCCTTGATGACCGTGATCGTGTACTGCCACACGCGGCCGGGGTCGAAGTTGTTCGTGTAGCCCGCCGACTCGATCCTGTTGTCGCCCGACGACGTGGGACACGCGACCGTCGGCGCCCCGACCGGACTGTTCTTCCACGCAAAGCATCCGCTCGTTGGAAAGGAGCCGCCGATCACGGTCCACTTGAGCTTCACATCCTGGCCATTGTCGTTGGGGACGTTCACGTAGGTGGGATTCACGTCGATGCCATCAGACCGGATATTGACGATGATGGGAATGGTTCTCATAGTTCCTCCTTCTCTCTCTGCCGGTTCAGCACCCGGCCTCTCTGCACAAGCGTTCAAGCTCGGTCGTGTTGTAGCCGGTGCGGCGGATCTGGTCTAAAAAGATGCGCGCGTCGACGACGCGTCCGCGCCGAAGCAGAATGCGCATCCAGAGATCCAGGTGCACCGGATTTCGGGTCGTCGCCACAAGCGGAGTGAATTCCAGTTCGGCGCGCTCCCACATCTGCAAAGCATTCTTGACGGAGCGGCCGGCGAGGCGATCGCCGAGAAGATACGCGCTGCGCGCACGCTGGAAGCGGGCCAGGCGATCCGCGGGCGGGAGCATTTCCATTCGGCGGATCACGGAGCGATAGAGGTCGCACGCCGCGTCGACGTCGCCCGCGGCAGCCAAAGCGGACGCGTAGTCGATGTCGATCGAGGCTTCATCGGCAAGCAGCGACGTCCGCGTAGGCGCCTGCTGGATGGCGTTGCGGATGCGTTTGCGTGCGCTGCGGAACAGCGGCAAAGCCGCCGCGGTGTCGCGACGCGCGGCGAGCGACGTTGCGAGCCGGCACTCCGTGACGGCGACGCTGCGCTGCCACGACACGTTCGTCGGATCGCGTTCCGCGAGACGCCGCTCGATCTGCAGCTCGTCCTGCCAGAGCGTGATCGCGAGTGACACATCGCCGCTCGCGTACAGCAGACGGGCGAGGTACGCCATGGCCGTGGCCAGTCGATTGGACCAGTCGGTGTTCTGCGGATCTCCCGCAACGAGCACGCGGTAAATCGCAACCTCGCGCTCGAACCGGGCGAGGGCACCGCGCAAATCGCCGCTCTCGTACAGGATGACAGCCACCTTGTTGTAGGCGCGCGCGAGCTCCGCTTGTCTTGCGTCGGTGGGATCCCGGCGCGCGAGACCCTCCTTCACGGTCAGGCTCACGTTGTAGTGCTCCAGTGCCTGCGGCAATTCGTTTTTCGCCTGGAGGATCAGCGCGACAGCGCTGTGTCCGTACGCGCGTTCGAGCTGGTACTCCTTGTTCGTCGGATCGATCGACGCCACAGCATCGCCGGCGTGCATGTAGATGCGCATGTGCCGCAGCGCGGTTTCGTTGTCCCCCTGCAGACGGAGGCTTTCGCCGATCCAGTAGTGCGTCGTGCCCTGCGCCAGCAAAGCTTCCGGATTGCGCGGCTCGCGCTGAACCGCCACGTTGGCGAATCCGAGAGAGCGGTGGAAGAGCTTCAGGGCCTCGGGAGTCTTCCCCTGCGCCTGCCACACTTCGCCGAGCTGGTTCAGCGCTTTCGCGCTGCGCGTGAGCTCACCGGCGTTCATCGTCGCGGGATCGAGCGAATCGACGTACGCGATCGTGCGCTTGCCGACGTCATCGAGGATGTCCAGGCGTCCGACCGGCTGGAGCTTCTTGCGCATGTCGCCGAGCATGAACTCGAGGAAGTCCTCGAGCTGCGCGCGGCGCTTTTCCGCCTCTCCCTGCGCCTGGACCGCCTTCGCACGCTCGTGCTGGAGATCGGCCGTGTATCGCCATCCGCCGATCGTGACCAGCGCCGCAGCCACGATCCCGGCGCCGCGGCGCGCGAGACGTCGCGGCTTGTCGGTCATGTACTGCAGTCGCTCCACCGCTTCGACCGCCGTCGGGCGGTCGGGCGGCGCGAACTGTTTGAGGCGGCCGACCAGGGCCGCGACGTCGTGCGGAACTCCGCTGATCGCTACCGTCTCGCCGCGCGACACGCGCAGGATCACCTCGCGTGCGGTCAGTCCCTGGGGATGCGGATCGGTGCCGGTGAACAGCGTCTGCAGCAGGAGGCCGAACGAGAACATGTCGCTCGCCGGGGTGAGCGTGTCGCCGCGCGCCTGCTCGGGGCTCATGAACAACGGCGTTCCGAGGGTGACGCCGACCGCGGTGCCCTTCGGTGCCGCGGTGTCGTATGGATACGTGTGGGCGTCGCTCGCGGTCCGCGCTTGCTGGATCGACACGACCGACGCGAAGCGGTCGGACGAGCGACCGACGCGCGCGCGTTGCAGCCAGCGCGCGAGCCCGAAGTCGAGCACCTTCACGACCCCGGCCTTCGTGAGCATCACGTTGTCGGGCTTGAGGTCGCGATGCACGATGTCGGCGCGGTGAGCGGCGACGAGCACGTTGGCGATGGCGCCGGCGATGCGCAGCTTCTCACCGCGCGAAAATTCCGCGGTGTTCACATCGGCGAGGGTCTTGCCGTCGATCAACTCGAGCACGAGCAGATCGACGTCGTCGCTCTCGAGGTAGTCGTAGATGCGGCAGATGTTCGGATGGTCGAGGAGTGAGAGAGCGCGCGCCTCGCGCAGCAGGCGCTCGCGCGCATCCTGGTCGAGGCGCTGGTCCGCGTTCAGGACCTTGAGCGCGACCGGCCTCTCGAGCTTCTCGTCGTAGCCGGCGTAAACATCCCCCATGCCTCCCTGTCCGATGACTCCCGTGACACGGATATGGCCGAAACGCTGTCCGATCAGCTCCATGAGGACCCCGCTAATTGTTGAATGGACCGAAAGCATTCTATCCATTCAGACGGACTCGGGCGCGGGTTTTCCAAGTGATTTGTAGGTTGCACTCCTACACAGTAGTCCCTTCCCTACGTTGGACTTGACGGAGGACTCGACGCGGGACTCGGCTCGGCGATGAAGCGGTAGCCGATCCACGGCTCCGTGACAATGTAGCGCGGGCGCGCGGGGTCGGGCTCGATCTTCCGCCGCAGAGCGCTCATGTGGACGCGCACCGTGTCGTGCGTCGTGCCGGGCGCGGAGCCCCACACGCGGGCGATGATCTGTTCGATGAGCACCGGTTTTCCTGCGCGCGTGGCGAGAAGCTCGAGCAGCGCGAATTCCGTGGGAGTCAACTTGATCTCCCGTCCCTCGTACGTGACGCGCCGGCGCTCGAGATCGATCGCGAGCTCGTCGAACGACAGCATCGACGGCGCGCCCGCGCTATTGCGGCGCAGCTGCGCGCGGATGCGTGCGAGCAGTTCCGGGATCGAGAACGGCTTCGTGACGAAGTCGTCGGCGCCGAGGTCGAGTGCGCGGATCTTGTCGGCATCGGCGCCGCGCACCGAGATCACCAGAATCGGCGCACGCGAGAACGCACGGATTCCCGAGATGAGCGCGAAGCCATCGGCGCCCGGCATCGCCAGGTCGGTGATCATGAGGTCGGGAAGGTGAACGCGGAACGCGGCCAATCCTGCGCGGCCGTCCGCCGCGGTGATCGCGTCGTAACCCGCGGCGCGCAGCTCGACGCACAGCGACTCGCGAATGCCCGGGTCGTCGTCCACGATGAGCACCACCGCCTCGCCGTTCAGTCACTCACCTCCGCGCTTTCGAGCACCGCGGCCGGCAAGTCGACACGCGCGACCGCGCCGCCGCCGTCGCGGTTCTCGAGCGTGAACACACCGCCGCTGGCGGAAGTCAGCCCGCGTGCGATCTCCAGTCCGAGGCCGCGTTGTACGACGTCGGAGTCGAGGGGGACGCCGTGGCCGCGGTCTCGTACTTCGAAGACTACGCGCGGGCCGGAAGAGCGTGCCGCCAATTCGATCGGCGCTTTCGCCGGCGACGCGCGATGCGCGTTCTCGACCAGATTGACGAGGATCTCCAGCGCCAGCGAAGGATCGACGAACGCGTCGGGACAATCGGCGGCGACGGAGATCGTCACCGGCCGCGCGGCGAAAACGGCCGGGAGGCTCTCGCCGACGCTGCGGAAGAGGTCCGCGGGCGGCGTCGGCTCGGGATGCGGCGTGAAGCGCCCCGACTCCAGCCGCGCGATGGTCAACAAGTTGTCGATCCTACGATGAAGGCGTTCGGTCTCTCCGGCGATCGCGCTGACCGTGGACGCGAGCTCCGGCATCGACGCGGCATGCCGTGCAAGTGACGCGGTGTGGATGCGGATCGCGGTGAGCGGTGTGGTGAGATCGTGTGAGACGGCGCGCAGGAGCGAGGTCTTGAAGGCATCGCTCTGTTGCAGCAGATCGATGTGCGCGCTGGCCTCCCCTTCCACCCGCCGCCGCTCGGCCTCGGCCGCCTGCGCTCTCGCGCGGAGGAGGATGCGCGTGACGAGCAGCGCGGAGATGAGGAACGCGCCCAACGCCATCCAGTTCCGCGGATCGTCGATGTGGAACGTGTGCAGCGGCGGCAGGAAGAAGTAGTTGTAGCAGGCCGTCGCGAGCAGCGACGCGACGATGCCGATCTTCAACCCGCCCCACATCGAGAGGAACACGACGGCGAAGAGATAGAGGAACGCGACCGTCGTCGGACCGATGCGCGCCGCCACCCCACCCGCGGTGATGACGACTACGGCCGCGACCATGGCGAGCCAGTGGATGAGTACGCGCACGCCCGTGTTGATACCAGAGAGTCGCCGAGTCGTCGAGTCGCCGGGTCTTCAAGGAGTCGCACAGGCTCATAGGCTCATAGGCTCACAGTGGACCTATGAGACTGTGAGACTGTGAGCCTATGAGACCTCGACGACTCGAAGACTCGAAGACTCGAAGACTCGCCTAAAGACTTCCTAAAGATCCGAAAAGGCCCACCCTCCCGGCGCTACATTCGCTCCGCCTCATGGAATCCTCCCGCCGCTACCTCCTCACCCTGTCCCTCGGTGCTCTCGGCGTCGTCTACGGCGACATCGGCACGAGCCCGCTCTACGCGCTCAAAGAGTGCTTCATGGTCCACCACGGCCATCAGATCCTGCCGACGCACGACAACGTGCTGGGCATCCTGTCTCTGATCACGTGGTCGCTGATCCTCGTGATCTCGATCAAATACCTCGTGTTCGTGCTGCGCGCCGACAACCGCGGCGAGGGCGGCATCCTCGCGCTGATGTCGCTGGTGAAGCCGGCCGAAGCGGGACGGCGCGGCGTGCGGCGCGGCGTGCTGATCGGCCTCGGCCTCTTCGGATCGGCGCTGCTCTACGGCGATGGGATGATCACGCCGGCCATCACGATGCTCAGCGCATTCGAAGGCGTGCGCGTGGTGACGCCCTTGCTCGATCCCTGGGTCGTGCCGCTGACCGTCGTTGCGCTCGTCGCGCTGTTCGGCGTGCAGAGGTTCGGAACCGCGCGCGTCGGAACGCTCTTCGGTCCGCTGATGCTGGTGTGGTTCGCAGTGCTCGCGGCCCTCGGCGTCTACAACATCGTGCGTGCGCCGGAAGTGCTGGCGGCGGTGAATCCGCTGCGAGCGGTGCAGTTCCTGTTCGCGCACCAGGTCGCGGGTTATCTCGTCCTCGGCGCCGTGTTCCTGGTCGTCACCGGCGGCGAAGCGCTTTACGCGGACATGGGTCACTTCGGCGCGAAGCCGATCCGTCTGGCCTGGTTCACGGCCGTCTTTCCCACGTTGTTGCTCAACTACTACGGACAGGGCGCGCTGCTGCTGCAGACTCCCGCGGCGGCGAGCGATCCGTTTTTTCTCATGGCGCCGCGTTGGGCGATCTGGCCGTTGGTCATTCTGTCGACGCTCGCCGCAGCGGTCGCGTCGCAAGCGGTGATCTCCGGCTCGTTCTCGCTGACGCGGCAGGCCGTGCAGCTCGGGTATCTGCCGCGCATGCGCATCCAGCACACGTCGGAGCGCGAGATCGGACAGATCTACATCCCCTCGGTGAACTGGTTGCTGATGATCTGCGCGATCGGTCTGGTGATCGGCTTCGGCGCGGCGACGAATCTCGCGGGCGCGTACGGCGTCGCGGTGACGGCGACGATGGGCATCACGACGGCGCTGTTCGCGGTGATCGCGCGCGAGCGCTGGGGTTGGAGCCTCGGCGCGGTGCTCGCGTTCGCGGTGCCGTTCCTGGTCATCGACCTCGCCTTCTTCGGCGCAAACGTCGTGAAGATCACGGACGGCGGCTGGTTCCCGATCCTGGTCGGCCTGGCCGTGTTTACGCTGATGACGACCTGGTTCAAAGGCCGGCGCCTCCTCGCTACGCGTCTTGCGGAGGGCGGTCTCGATACGGACTCGTTCCTCGGGCAACTGTCGGGCGGACGGATCGTCCGCGTGCGCGGCACGGCCGTGTTCCTCACTCGCGAACAGCAAGGCGTTCCTACCGCGCTGCTGCACAACATCAAACACAACAAGGTCGTGCACGAGCGGGTGGTGCTGTTGAGCGTCAACGTCGAGGAGACGCCGCACCTGGCCGAAAACGAGCGCTTCGAATGGATCGATCTCGGCGAGGGCGTTTACCGCCTCATCCTGCGCTTCGGCTTCATGGAAGATCCCGACCTGCCCGAGCTTCTCGCGCGCATCGCCGGCCCGGTGTCATTCAACGCGATGAACACGAGCTACTTCCTCGGCCGCGAGTCCATCGTCGCCACTCCGCGCGAAGGCATGGCGGCCTGGCGACAACACCTCTTCCACGGACTGAGCCGCAACGCGACGAGCGCCGCGACGTTTTTCTCGCTTCCACCGAATCAGGTGATCGAGCTGGGCGCGCAGGTACGGATGTAGAACATCCCTACACGTACGCGTTTACGAAGTGCGCGCTCAGCTCCGCGGCCGTGAGCAACTCGAACGGCACGTGCACCAGCGGATGGATCGCGTTGAACGTGTGACTCGCGCGGTGGAGGACCACCAGCGACGACTCGGAGGCACGCGCGGCGATGAGACGGCCTTCGTCGACGGGCACACTTTCGTCGCGGCCGCCGTGGAGGACGAGCAGCGGCACGCGCAGTCGCGAGACCGCGGCGAGGACGTCGAGGCGCTTGGCGTTGGCCTCGTAGTCGTCGAGGATCACCGGCGACATGCGCATGATCTGTTTCGTGCGCGCGTTCTCGACTTCCAGCACGCCGCGCTTGCGCCATTCGCGCCGCGTGGCCTTGTCCCATCGATCGACGCGCGCGATCGGCGCCCACACGACCACGCCCTGCAAGTTCGGCACGTCCTCGGCGCCGAGGAGTGCGACGCCGCCGCCGCGGGAGTGGCCGAGAAGAAACGTCGGGAGGTTCGGGAACTCGCGCTGCGCGTGACGCACCAACGCTGCGAGATCCCGCAGTTGCGTCGAGTACGTGTCGTGCTCGAACAGATCGAGACGGTCGAACGTCTCCGGATCCTCACCGATCCCGCTGCGCGACATGTTGAAGCGGCAGACCGCGAGCCGATGCTGCATGAGCCGCTGCGCCGTCCACGGGAAGA
Organism: Thermoanaerobaculia bacterium; assembly: GCA_035999335.1. GTDB lineage: Bacteria > Acidobacteriota > Thermoanaerobaculia > Gp7-AA8 > Gp7-AA8 > QHVT01. The sequence goes on from DASYGV010000070.1 coordinate 36,989, forward strand.
AGCCCCAGTCCTTGAAGCCCTTGAATCCGTGCACGATCACGACGAGCGCGCGAGGGTCATCCGCGGCTTCGAAGTCGCCGCGGATGGGTAAACCTTCATCCGATTTGATCGTGAACTGCATGAACAAGTGCTGAGTGCTGGGTGCTGGGTGCTGAGTAGAACCGGGTGCGGCGGGACTCAGCACTCAGCACCCAGCACTCAGCACTCCTCTTCGTCACACGTTGAAGCGGAACAGGATCACATCCCCGTCCTGCACCTCGTACTCCTTCCCTTCACTCCTCATTTTCCCTGCCGCTTTCGCGCCCTGCTCGCCTTTGTGGACGAGGTAGTCGTCGAACGCGATCGTCTCAGCGCGGATGAAGCCGCGCTCGAAGTCGCTGTGGATCTTGCCCGCGGCCTGCGGCGCTCGCGATCCGCAATGGATCGTCCACGCGCGCGCTTCCTTCGGTCCGGCGGTGAAGAACGTCTCCAGCTCAAGGAGCTTGTACGCGGCGCGCACGAGGACGTCGAGGCCCGGCTCTTCGAGTCCCATGTCCTTCAGGAACTCGCCGCGATCCGCCGGATTCAGCTGAGCGATCTGCGCTTCGAGCTCTCCGCAGATGACGACCATCTCGCCGCCTTTCTCCGCGGCGATGCGACGCACTTTCTGAAGTAGCGGCGTTTCGCTGCCGAGGTCGTCCTCGGACACGTTTGCGACGTACAACACGGGCTTGAGCGTGATGAGGTTCACGTCCGCGAGCGCGGTCTGTTCTTCGTCGCACAGCTCGGCCGCGCGCAGCGGCGTCCCCTTCTCGACCGCGGCGATGGCCTTCGCGAGCGCCTCGGCCTCGCCGGCGTACTCTTTCTGTCCGACTCGGGTAAGCCGGCTGACGCGATCGTTGCGCTTGCTGAGCGCGTCGAGGTCGGCGAGCAGCAGTTCTGTCTCGATCACCTCGATGTCGCGCTCGGGATCGACATTGCCTTCGACGTGCACGACGTTCGGATCTTCGAAGCAACGCACGACGTGGAGGATGGCCTCGGTCTCGCGGATGTTCGCGAGGAATTGATTGCCCAGCCCCTCACCCTTGCTCGCGCCGCGCACGAGTCCCGCGATGTCGACGACCTTGAGGTCGGTGAAGATGATCTGCTTGCTGTCCGCGAGCGTGGCGACGCTGACCAGCCGCGGATCGGCAACCGGCACGATGCCGACGTTCGGCTCGATCGTGCAGAACGGATAGTTCGCGCTCTGCGCTCCCGCGGCAGTCAGCGCGTTGAAGATGGTCGACTTCCCGACATTCGGCAATCCAACGATGCCGACAGATAAACCCATGGTTTCAGACTCCCTGCGAAGGTTTTCGCGCGAGCCTCAACGGTCGACGCCGCGGGTGGATTCCAACGCCCGCGCGACCGCACCCATCAGGCCGACCTCCTGGTTCACGATGAGGTCGACCGGCACGGTCTCGAGCAGCTCGCGGAAGCGGCCCTTGCGCAGGAATGCTTCGAGGAAGCGGCCGTCGGTGAACCAATCGCGGTTCTTCGCGGCGACGCCGCCGGCGAGGAAGATGCCGCCGCGCGCGAGCGCGCGCAGCGCCAGGTTGCCGGCCTCGGAGCCGTAGGCGTCGACGAAGATCTCGAACGTGTGACGCGCGCGCGGGTCTCCGGCTTCAGCGCGATCGGAGATGTCCGCCGGCGTGAGCGCTGCGCCGCCGAGAAACGTGTGGATGTTCGTGAGGCCCATGCCGGAAACGACGCGCTCCCAGCTCACGTGGCCGTGGCGGCGATGCAGTTCGAGGAACAACCGCGCCTGCTCTTCATCCTGCGGCGCGAAGTCCTGATGTCCCCCCTCGGTCGGAACGACCTGACCGTGCACGAGCAGCGCTTCGCCCAATCCCGTGCCCGCGCCGAGGATGCCGATCGGCGCGTTGCGGTCGCGCTGTCCTTTTTGCAGCGACAGCAAATCGCTCTCGCCGAGAAGCGGAACGCCCAGCGCGACCGCGTAGAAGTCATTGACGAGGGAGACGTGCGGAATGTCGAACGCGCGCGAGAGCGCTTTCTCGTCCATCTCCCAGGGGAGGTTGGTCACTTCCGCGCGTCCGCCGAACACGGGCCCGGCGACGGCGAAGCACGCGGCTTCGACATCGCGCGTGTCGAACGCGCGGAGCAGATCATCGAACGTCGCATAAGCGGAGCTATCGAAGCGCGCTTCGTCGACAATCGCGCCGCTCGCGTCCACCTTGCGGAGGAGGGTCTTCGTCCCACCGACGTCGCCCGCGATCACGTGCATGGTTCAGTGGAACGCCGGCGTCCCCGCCGGCTGGCCCGCAGGCGTCCCGCGCCTGCGTTCTGCGAGGCGGCGAGGACGCCGCCTGGCCAGCCGCCGGGACGGCGGCGTTCCTTCCTCCGAACTATATAGAACGCTACGGACTCTCGTAACTCACGGCGCGCGTAACCACCGAGCAGCAGCGCGGGTCCTGCCGGAACGTCACCCATCCCTCGCGCTCCGACTTGCGCGGCACGAACGGCAGGTCCAGCTCCGCGCTCTCGACCACCTCGTCGCCGCGGCGCAGCAGCACTTCGATGCGGACGGACGCCGCCGTCGAGTCGCCGGCGTTGCGGATCAGGAGCGGCACGCGGTGCACGCCCGCGCTCTCGCTCGGTGCGCCGGCGAAGATGCGCAGGTCCGGCGGCGTGTTCTTTTCCCGCATCGCGCTGATGCCGAGATAGCCGAGGGATGCGAGCACGATGCAGAGACTGATCGCGAACACACTCCACTCGAGCCAGTTCTTCTGCGGAGGTTTCATGACTGCAGCAGAAGCCTCCCCGCCGAGGCGCCGAGCGATGCCGGGAATCCGAGGACCACGATTTCGGCAAGCATCACTTCCGGCGCTTGCCCGTCGAAGCGGCCGAAGAAATAGAGGATCGCCGCCGACGCCACGATGGCCACGGCATACGTGACGACCGTGCCGGCGAACGCCTGCCAGTGCGTCTCCTTCGGCGAGTAGCGCGTCGCGCGGGCGAAGTCGCTGAAGTAGAGCACCAGCGCGCCGACGGCCAGCGAAAACGCTGCGAGGAGCAGCAGGCGCGCGGGCGATGTCTCGATCGCGATCATCAGGATCTCGTCGGTCGGCGCGACGTTCGCGGCGAACAGCACCGCGCCGCAGAACGTGATCGCGAGCTGTCCGCCGAAATGCACTTCGACGTCCTCGTCGACCATGCCGGAATCGTCGTCGTCGCCGGTTCCGAGTTGGGCCGTTCCGATGGAGACGCCGATCGCGACGATGCCGGCCTCGATGAAGATCTGTCCGAGCGCTTCCTGCACGGTCGCCTCCGGACCGATGCGGCCGATGGCGTAGAGCGTGATCGCGGCGATGACGACGCCGAGTCCGAGCTCTTCGACGGAGTCGATCGCCACCTCCGACCAGCTCGCGTCGCGGCGCAGTCCCGCGTAACGGTTGTAGCCGAAGAGGAGCAGGAAGACCGCGAAGAGATAGACGAGCATCCGCGCGGGATGAGCCATGAATCCCGCCCACCACACTTCCATCGTGTAGAGCAGGGGAAGGCTGAAGATCAGCCCACCCGCGAGTCCGCGGCCGTACTCGCGAAGCGAGCCGGCAATGCTCGGGCCGCGCATGCGGGCTGAGGCGCAAGAAGCGAGCCACTGGATGAGTCCGGGTGCGTCTAACGCAGTGCATGTACCTTGCACCGCACTCGTGCATGTTCGAACGCGGAAACCAGAACGATGGAAGCGTGAACGACGGCGAAGCCCGCGGCGACCGCCATCCCGATGACGAGCTCGACCAACTGACGGACCGCGATTTCGGGCTCGACGAAGAGGATCCTGCGGATCGAAGACGCGATCCGCTGCGCAAGCCCTAATATCGACCCGCCGCGCGTTCTTTGGTCGGCAGCACTTCCAGACACGTGCTCCACCAACCGCTCATGATCGTCTCGACGAACGCTTGGGGCAGTTGCTCCTCGCGCATCTCCGCCGCGAGTGTCGCGTGGTCATACTCGATCGGCACGAACTCGACGTGAAACGGATCCGCGTCGACGATCGTGATCCACACATTCGTCCGTCCGTCATTCGCGGGGCGTCCGATGACTCCCGCGTTGATCACGTGTCTGCCGTCGCTCAATGGCTTGTGCCAGTGCAGTCCGGTGTGCGTGCAGATGATGACGTCGGCGTCGTGATCGCGGCAGAGTTTTTCGAGAAACGGCTCCGGCGACGTCGACCGCCACAAGAATTCATTGATCTTCCGAGGCGAGCCATGTGCGAGCAAGAACCTGTGGCCGCCGGCGACGAAGCGGATCTCGCGCGGCAACGTCCCCATCCAGTCTTTGTACGCATCGCTCGTATTTGCGAAGGTGTAGTCGTACGAGATCTGCGCAAAGTGGTTGTCGCGCGGATCGGTGTAGCCGCAATGACAATCGCTCGCGCGCGTGGAAAGCGATTCCTCGTAGTTGCCTTGAATGCCCCGGATGCCGCGGGCGATGAGCAGCTCGGGAATGCGGCCGGGGTGCGGACCGAATGCGCCGAGGTCGCCGAGGAAGTACGTCGCGTCGCAGTTGCGGCGCCCGATCTCATCGAGCGCCGCGGTCAACGCGTGGTAGTTCGAGTAGATGCCTCCGATGAACGCGATGCGCATTTCTGTCATCCTGAGCCGGCGCAGCGCGGCGAAGGAACCCCTCATTGAATGCGCGGGTGTCGCCAACCGCAGGGGGTCCTTCGCCGTCTACGCGGCTCAGGATGACAGTTTATTCGCGGCGGCGACGATCGCGTCCGCTTGGGGCGCGAACGCCGCCTCGAGCGGGAACGACGCGGCCACCGGCGCGTCCGGACCCGTCAGGCGCACCACCGGCGCCTTCAGCGCGCCGAACGCTTTCTCCGCCAGGATCGCCGAGATCTCCGCGCCGACACCGCACGGTCCGGCCGCTTCGTGCACGACGATCGCGCGTCCGGTCTTGCGCACCGAGGCCAGGATCGTCTCCTCGTCGAGCGGCTTGAGCGAGCGGAGGTCGATCACTTCCGCCGACACGCCCTGCTCCGCGAGCGTCTCCGCGGCGTTGAGGCACGTGTTCACCGTCTTCGCGTACGAGATCAGCGTGACGTCGCTTCCCTCGCGTCGGATCGCGGCCTTGCCGATCGGCACCACGTACTCGCCTTCCGGAACTTCACCGGGCTGATAGATCAGACCGATGTCGGTGAAGAACAGCACCGGGTTGTCGTCGCGGATGGCGCTCTTGAGCAGTCCCTTGAAATCCGCAGCGTTCGACGGCATGACGACCTTCACGCCCGGCGAGCTGACGAACCACGACTCGAGGTTGTGATTGTGCTGGGCGCCGACGCCCCAGCCGGCGCCCGTACGCGCGATGGTGACCATCGGGAACGAGAACTGGCCGCCGGAGATGAAGCGCAGCTTGCCCGCGCTGTTCACCAGCTCCTCCATCGCGAACGTGAGGAATGGCGCGAAGAGGAGGTCGATCACCGGACGGAGTCCCGTCGCTGCCGCCCCCGCCGCCGTCCCGGCAATGATTCCTTCGGACAGCGGCGTATTGCGAACGCGCTTCGCTCCGAACTCTTCGACGAGCTTGTGCTCCTTCGTCGCCACGCCTTCGCCGAACGCGATCACGCGCGGGTCGAGACGCATCTCTTCGCCGAGGGCTTCAGTGATTGCTTGATCTACAGTCATTGTTTTCATGGCAGTCCTCTCTTTACGCGTAAACGTCGGTGGTCATCTCGGCGAACGAGGGATACGGCGATGCCATCGCGAACGCGGCGGCGGACTCGATGGTCTGCTGCACGCGCGCTTTCATCTCTTCGAGCTCCGTCGCGGTCAACGTCTCGTTCTGCAACAGGCGCGCTTCGAGCGTCGCGATCGGGTCCTTCTTCTTCCACGCCGCCAGCTCGTCCTTGTTCACGTAAGCCTGATCGTCCGGCTCGAGGTGTCCGCGCAGGCGATAGGTGTAGGTCTCCAGGAAATACGGCTTGCGGTTCTTGCGGACGTACGCGACCGCCTCGCGCGCGGCGGCGTTCACGGCCTCGACGTCGTTGCCGTCGACCGTCACCGCGGGCATGCCGTACGGGCGCGCCCACTCGCTCACATGGTCGGTGAGCATCGCCTCCTTGCGATGCACGAACGCCTGCCACTGGTTGTTCTCGCAGACGAAGAGCACCGGGAGATTCCAGACTCCGGCGATGTTCAGCGCCTCATGGAAGACGCCCTCGGTGGCCGCGCCGTCTCCGAAGAAGACGACCGCGATGGCGTCGGTGTCCTGCATCGACAGCGAGAGGCCGACTCCCGGCGCGAGCGAGAGCTCGCCGCCGACGATGGTCGAGGTGAGGACGACGCCCAACTCTTTGACCGAGATGTGCAGGCTGCCGCTCTTGCCCTTGCAATAACCGGTGGCCTTGCCGGCGATCTCCGCGAAGAGGCGTCCCGGATCGGCGCCGCGGGCGATCAGGTGTCCCGCGCTGCGGTGGTTGGTGAGGATCAGGTCATTACTCTGGAGCGTGCTGACGACGCCCACCGCCGACGCTTCCTGGCCGACCGAAGTGCACACGCTGCCGACTTTCCCGGTCGCATTGAGCTCGGCGGATTTCTCTTCGAACGTGCGGATGGTGAGCATGGTCTCGAGCGCCTCGGCGACTCCGCGATCGATGGCCGTTTCCATGATGGTCACTGGTTTTCTCCTTTGCCGTTCTGGCTGCCCGCAATGTAGGTGCGCGCGGCATGCGCCGGTTGCTAAGAAGTTCCTAGCGGGAGCTGAAAAGGTCGGAGGTGCCGCAGCGGAAGTGAATCGCGATCTTAAGAACTTCCTATCGGTGCTATCGTCGTCGCCGATGCATGCCCGCGATACGTCCGAGAAAGCGGCGGCGGTTCAGGATCAGCTCCACGATGCGATCGGACCGGAAGGACGCGTTCTCCTCGCGATGCGCCTGAGCGCGCTGGCGCGGGAGTTTGCGCTCGCCGGCGTACGGGAACGGCATCCCGAGTACACCGAAGCGGAAGTGTTGCGAGAGCTCGGACGGGAGCTGTACGGCAGATCGTTCCCGTGAACGTCGACGACTTTTTCGTTCGCCTCATCGCCGCGCTCGAGCGCGCGAAGGTCCTCTACATGGTCACCGGCTCCTACGCGAGCTCGGCGCACGGGAAGCCGCGCGCGAGCGATGACATCGATATCGTCATCGCTCCGACGGAGGACCAGCTTCACAATCTCATGTCGGAATTTCCTGAAGACCAGTATTACGCTGACCAGGAGGATGCACTGGATGCGCTGAAACACCACTCGCAATTCAACGTCATCGACTTTGCGACGATGTGGAAAGCGGATTTGATCATCCGGAAAGATCGCGATTTCAGCCGAGTCGAGTTCGGCCGCCGTCGTCCGCACACGATCGCAGGAACGCGTGTCGATCTCACTACCGCGGAAGACATCGTCATCGCCAAACTCGAGTGGGCGAAGATCGCCGAGGTTAACTCTCGCGCCATCACCGCAGGTTCCAGAACGAGGACTTGAACCCGAGGTTCGCGAACGCCGCCTCCGTCTCTTCCAGCGTTCGGCGACGCCATGCTCGATCGCGGCGATCCTCGCTGTACCAGATGCGCGCGAGCGCCCATCCCTTTTCCAGCGACATCACCGCGCCCTTCGGCAGACGCCAGGTCGAGCACCAGCGGTCGACGTGCTCTTCCGACCGGAAGAGCAGCATCGTCTTTCAGGTGAAAACGAGGTCCTGCCACCACTGTCGCGCGGGAAGCGCGAAGTGGATCAGGCCTTCGCCGGCAACCGCGCCGTCGCGCACCGCAACGTGCATCGCCGCGCCGCAGTCGCCGCAGCTCGTCGAGACCTCGGCGTCGGACTGCAGCGTCGCGGCGATGCCGAGGGCGTCCCAGATGCAATTGCCGTAGCAGGAGAGCTCGGGAGTCGTGACGCGGAACGGCGTCGGCACCGCGGAGAACGGACCCGCCATGAGGATCTCGCCTTCCTGCATCACCAGCATTCGGGCACTCGCGAGCCGCTGCAGGGACGCGCGGACGTCATCCAGCGGCATGTCGAGCAATGTGGCGAGGCCCGACGCGAGCGGCGGTGCGCCCTCGCGCATCGTGACGTCGTAGACGACCCAGCGGACGCGCTGATCCAGCTCCATTGCGTTTCAGTGTAACTCGCGCGCCGGGTCGCGCGTCCCATTGCACGAGATGAAAATCGCGGTGATGGTGGTCCTCGCGGCGTTGTCAGGCTGGTTCGTACGTGGCATTCGTTTCGGCGACACTCCCGTTCCTTCACCCTCGCCGCACGCGACTCCCGTCATTGTGGAGGCCGCGCCCGTCGCGGAACCGTTTCTGGCCATCCAACGCGTGCCGATCGACAACGGATCCGTCGGACGCCGCAATCTGTTCGCATATCTTGTAAACGAACGACCGGTCATTACAAACGTCATTGTGGACCCGTTTCCTGTACTGATTGCCACACCCGTGGAGATCACCGCCGCGCCCACACCAACGCCGCTGCCGTTTCCCTATCGCTACATCGGCACGTTCGGCCCGCCGCACAGTCCAGTGGCCGCATTCTCTCGCGACGGCGAAGTGCTCACGGTGCGCGCCGGGGATCGCGTCGGCGATTTCGTGCTACGAACAATCGGCATCGAGAGCGTGGAGGTCGACGGAGCGGATGGATTGCGCCGCATTCCACTCGCGGCTGATCTTTGACATATCCCTCATGCCACAATACGCCGATGCCCTCGAAAACTTATAAGACCAAGATCGTCCGGGACGGTTCGATGTGCTTCATCCCCGTGCCGTTCGACCCGAAACCGCTGTTCGGCAAGGTACGCGCGCCGGTGAGCGTCACAGTGAACGGCCACACCTACCGCAGCACAATCGCGCCGATGGGCGGCGTCACGTGTATTCCGCTGCGCAAGAGCAACCGCGAAGCCGCAGGACTCGAAGGTGGAGAGACCGTCACGGTGACGCTCGCGCTGGACACCGCGACCCGCGAAGTCGAGCCGCCCGCCGATCTCGTGAAGGCACTGAAGGCAGCTCTGGCGGCGTGGGACCGATGGCAGGAGCTGAGCTACACACACCAGCGCGAATACGCCGAGGCGGTCGAGGGCGCGAAGAAACCGGAGACCCGCGAGCGGCGGATCGCCGAGGCCGTGCGAGCGATCGGACAACGGCCACCGCGCAAGCGGAAGTGACGCGCCCTCACGACCGAGCTGAGAGTCGCTCGCGTTTCCGGAAGAAGAAGTACGACAAGGCCCAGAGCACGGCGGTACCCGCGGCCCAACCCCACTTCGACACATCGTCCCCCACCGAGAAGTGCGCGATGAGGGCCGAGACCAGGGTGATCGCGAAACCCGCGTACGCCCACTCCTTGAGCCGGTTGGGAGCAGGGAGGAGGAGCACGAGGATCCCCGCCAACTTGAGCCACGACAGCTCGACGCGGAAGTAGCCGGGGAAGCCGAGGTGGGTAAAGGCCTCGGCCACTTGGGGAAGGCAGAGCTGGGCATAGGCGGTAAAGCCCATCTGCAGCGCAAAGAGCGACGTGGCGATCCAGTAGCCCATGGTGATGCCCTTGCCTTGCTTCATTGGTCCATCCTCTCGAGTGGAGACTTGACTATCGGCTCGGGGTAGGTGCGGTCCAACGCGTCGCGGGCGCGCAGCAGGCGGCGGTTCTGTTCCTCGACGGCGCGGCTCACGGCCGGAGAGTCTAGCCGAATCTGTTCATCCGCGGGCTCGGAGGAGTCGTGGTAAGTTCGATCGCAATGAGCACATCCACATCGATCCTCATTCGGGTCCAGGCCCGCGGCGGCAAATTCCTCGGACCGGACATCGGCTATTCGTTCATTACGGTGCGCGACGTGGCCAGCGGCCGAATCCTCGCGCAATCGACCGCGGCGGGCGACTCCGGACAGCTCGGAACGACATTGACGCCGGGCGTTTCGACGGGCGTAGTCCTTTCCGCGCCATTGACACCGAACTGGCTCTCGGCCACGCAGGGCACTCCATCGCCGACGGCGGGATTCCTCGCGATGTTCGATCTCGATGCGCCGACGTTGATCGAAGTCTCCGCGGCGGGAACGCCGAATGGCGTGGCCAACCAGCACCGGACCTCGGTGACGATGTGGATCTGGCCGGGTGCGCAGCTCACGACCGAGCCCGGGCTCGTCCTCGAACTGCCAGGGCTGAACGTGCAGCTTCTCTCGCCCAATCCGTCGGCGCCGCCGCCCAAAGGCGCGACCATCACCGTCACCGCCTGGGTGACGATGATGTGCGGCTGCAAGATCGCGGACGGCGGGGCGTGGCCAACGAGCGAATTTCAGGTGAACGCGTGGCTCGTCGGACCAAATGGAATGGTGACGCTCGCGTCGACTCTCGCGATCGAAAAGAACGCGAGCGGACAGGAGATCCCGAGCGTCTTCACTGGGACTCTGCCCTATCCGGAAACGTCTGGCGCCTACCAACTCGTCGTCGCCGCGATACAGCCGGCCACGTCGAACGCCGGCGGCAGCGCGCTGGTGTTGTCGCTCTGAGCGTCCTCACCTCTCGTCGATGAGCGTGCGATCGGCGAACTGAAGCAGCTTGATCAGCAACATTCCGATGATCACGCCCGCCGGAACGCTCACGACCAGCGCGAAGGTCCCGATCGAACCGAACAGCGTCCGACCCACCCAAGCTCCGCCAAAAGCGACGGCCAAGGCCACGCCGCCGCCGAAAAGCTGAAACACGATCTCACGCGTTTTCGGTGTCATAACCGCTACATACGGCGGCCGATCCCGATGGTTTTCGGCAGGAACGCCGGCGTCCGCGACGGCGGCGTTCCACCGCGGCTTCCGCACTCCATCGTCAGAACCGTTTGTCGAAAACCTTCTGCGATTTCGTGGTCGTGTATCCGAGGCGCTCGTAAAACGCGTGAGTGCGTTCGCGGACAAGATTCGAGCGTACGCGAATTCGCGACACTCCCTCTGCCCGCGCCCAATTCTCCGCGTCCGCCACGAGTCGCGCGCCCACGCCGCGAGAGCGTAAGGCCGAAGTGACGACGAGGCCGCGGATCTCAGCGAAGCGTGGCGATTCGAGGGACGTGACCGTCGCGACGTGGATCCACGCGACCGGCGTCAGGCCGAGAACGGCGACGAAGATCGCGTCGTTCCGTGAGTCGGACAACGCGGAAAGGCGCGTCGACATCTCCTCCGCGCTCACTGGATATCCGAGCTCGCCGGCGAGGGAGGCAATCGCTGCCGCATCGCTCCCTGTGGCCGCGCGCACCTTCACGTCGTGCACGTCACACCGTCGACCCAGCACGTGTGACACGCGCCGTACTTCAACGGAAACGGCCGCAACGTCTGGCGCAGCGTCTCCCCCATTCGCGCCTCCGGCTCCTCGATCAGAATCGGACAGACATACACGCCCTTGCTCGTCACCATCCGGCATCCTGAACATTGCAGCACCGACGCGTTCTCTTCGTCGATGGATTCCAGCCGTTCCCAGTCTTCATACGCGCGCGTTCGCGTCTCTTCCGCGCCGATGCGGAACAGCGACAGCACTTTCAATCGCGGGCGTTCAAAGCCAAAACCGCGGATGATCTCCAGGAAGCGCGTACGCCCTTCCGCGCTGGCCACGCCTTCCGCCGCCGTCGTCACCGTGATGACCGGATTGAGGCCCACGTCCGCGAGATTCTTCAATCCGATCATCACCCGATCCCAAACGCCCTTGCCGCGAATCGAATCGTGCGATTCGCGATCGAAGCCGTCCAGGCTCACGCGGATGTCCAATGAATATTCGCTGCCGTCGAACAATTCGCGCAGCCGCCGGCACACCTCGGGGCGCAGCAGCATGCCGTTCGTCAATATCGTCGCCGGCCCCTGTTTCAATGTCGCTTCGAGAATCGGGAGCATGTCGCGATTCATGAACGGCTCGCCGCCGGTGAAGTAATACTCACGCACGCCGAGCTCGCGCGCTTCCGCGAGTCGCGGTTCGATGTCCGCGAGCGACATCATTTCGTGAGAATGATTCTTCGGCGAGCAGGAGATGAAGCAGTGCGTGCAAGCGATGTTGCAGATCGTTCCCGCGACCTGGAACCAGAGCGTGTCGAGGGCGAGCATCGGGACGTGCGGGGTCATAAGGAATCCAGGATCGTCTCCAACTGCATCAGCCCTGTCTTCAACAAGAACGAATTCGCCCGCCCATAGGCCCGCGAGCCCACAAAGAAGAATCCCGGCTCGCCGCTCTGCAGGTCATCGCGTTTGACGGCCGGCACCATCAGGCAATCGGTCACGTTCGAGACCGCGCGATACAGACGCGCGCCGCCCTCGGTCACCGGCGAAAGCTCGACTGCCAATTCGCTGAGAAACGAGCCGTCCGGCCGATATCCGGTGAACGCGGCGATGTGATCGACTTCCACGATGCGATTGCCGCTCAATGCAACGACGGCGTGTCCATTGTGCTGCGCGACGCTCTCGATCATGGCCCGCCGTTCGACGCGCAGAAAGTGCGGCGGCGCCTCGGCCAGCGCATTCGCGCGCGCGACGACGCTCGCGCGCTCGGGTAGCGGATCGTTCGACACTTCCTCGCACGGGCGGCGATTCGCCGAGCGCACGGCCCAGACCACGCGCGTCGAGGAATCCTCCCGCGCGAGCTCTTCGAGGTACGTGATCGCGTTCGCGGCGGAATGGCCGTCGCCGAGAACGAAGACCGTGCGGCCGCGCAGCTCATCCCGTAGAGATGCGAGCGTGCCGAGGGTGCGGATCGGGCGGCGCGCGAGGCGCGACTCGCCGCGGGCCGGCAGGCCGCCCGCGCCCATAGGACGCGGGACCGTCAGTCCGCCGCTCGCATCGAGCACGACTTCCGCGTCGAACGTCTCGTCGTCCTTGCACAGCACGCGGAACGGACGCTCCGCGCGGAGCGGATGTCCCGCATAGTCCGTGCGCGTCAGACCGCGTCGTCCGACCGCGATGACTTTGCAGCCGACGCGTACCCGGCCGCGCAGAGGCTCGCGCGATGCAAGCGGCACGAGCACGCGGTCCGCGTATTCGGCACCGGTGAGCAGGTCGTCGCCGTCCGGCATCTCGGAACCGAGAAGCTCGCGCATGCGCGCCGAGACGTTCATGTGCAGCGGCGAGAAGAAACGCGTCGGGCCCCACGTCCGGAGCGACGCGCCCACTTCTCCCCGCTCGAGCACGGTCACGTCGTGCCCGCGGTCGGCCGCGCCGATGGCAGCAGCCATCCCCATCGGCCCCGCGCCGATGACGAGCACGCGCATCAGACCTCCCGGCGCGTGAGCGCGTTGCACGACTGCGCCCAGTGCGCAATCGTCCCGCCGCCCCGGATCACCGCCGCGACGGCGACGGCCTCGGACATCTCCTCGGGCGAGAGACCGGCGTCGCTGCACGCCGATGAATACGAGTCGATGCAATACGGCTCCTGGATCGCGTAAGCCACCGCCAGCGCGATCAGTTTCTTCGTCTTCTCGTCGAGCGCGCCGGGCGCCATCGTCGCCTGATACCAGTTGAGGAATGCGTCCCATCCCTTGGGATTGACCTTTGAGATTTCACCGAAGCGAGCGAGATCCTCGGACATGTAGTAGCTGGGCACAATTTTCTCCTTGAGTCGCGGGATGCGGATTGCGCAGGCAGCTACGCGATCGGCGGAGGCCGCGTGGTGTTGCTGCGCGAACTGCCGCGCAACGGATGCGTGGGCGCATACGCGATCGGCGCGATCGGCGCCAGCAACCCGCGCCATGCGCGTTCGCGGCGCGCGCTCGAGAGCGCTCGGGAGGAATCGAGATCGGTCGTGGTCTCCACGACGAGCAGCGCCGCGAAGTGCTTGCGGCAGTGTTGCGCCGTCAGGTCTTCGAGAAGCGAGCGGTCGACGCTGGTGATGCCGAGGTAATTCACGCCGCCGTCGGAGGCGGGCGCGACGACGGCAATCCCGTGCGCGAGCGCCGCAAACGCGCGTCCGAGGTCGTGCGGCGGTGCGTCGATTGCGGCGAGGACCACTGCGTCGTGGCCGCGCGCGAATGCATCCTCGGCGGCATTCGCGACACGCGTGCCGAACGTCAGCCCGCGCTGTTCGATCCAACCCCGCTCGATCTCCGGCGCGATCGCTGCCAGCGCCTCGCGGTCCTCGCGCGTGCATGCGATCAGCGGCATCGCGCCGTGACGGCGCGAGGCGCGCAACCATGCGGCCACGACCGCGCGAAACAGCGGCGCGCCGGAACGCATCCGCTTCGCCGCGGCCTCCCTTTCTGGACTCCGCGCGAACAGCACCACCGCCGGTGACGTCATTGAAGAAGGAAGTGTACCTGCTTGGAGCGCCGGCCGCTGGCCGGCGCGCCATTTGGTAAGCGGTTGCTCCCTTTGCGCGCATGAAGTGCGCGAGCATAGGTCGCGCTTTCCATCGGGCGGAGTGGAAGCCGGCTCTGAATCGATGCTACCGTTCGCCGTCCGATGGCAGCGTCCAGAGCTCTCGTTCCGGCACGCGTCGAATCAAGGATCCACATGATCAGAGATGAGCGTGTGATCCTCGATCGCGACTTGGCCGAGTTGTATGGCGTCCCAACGAAAATACTCAATCAGGCTGTGAAGAGAAACGAGGAGAGGTTCCCGGATGATTTTGCGTTCCGTTTGACCGACGCTGAGATCGCCAACTTGAAGTCACAATTTGTGACTTCAAGTTCTGGGCATGGCGGTGTGCGAAAGCCGCCTCTCGCATTCACCGAGCACGGCGCGATCATGGCCGCGACCATCTTGAACAGCCCACGCGCCGTCGAAATGAGCATCTTCGTCGTCCGCGCCTTTATTCGCATTCGTGAGCTCGCCGACCAGCACAGCGAGATTGCCAAGCGGCTCACGGCACTCGAGGAGAAGTCGCAGGCCATGACAAAGACCTGCAGGAAATGTTTGCGGCGCTGCGGTCGCTACTATCGACACCAGACAAGCCGAAACGCGGAATCGGGTTCTCTCGCGGGGGCGACGAGAAGTAACCGTAAGGACGGCAAAGTCCACGTTACCCGCCACGAGCACGTGAATCTTGCGCTCCCAGCGTGTGTAGCGCGCGGCGCCCGCGGGCGGCCGGGATTCCAATCTTTGCGACTTTGCTACGTCGCGGCTTTGCGACTCCCCTAAAATGCCGCCCGTCATGAGAAAACTCGCGCTCCTCCTGCTGCTCGCGGTGCCTGTGCTCGCCGCGCCATTCGACCGCTCCCGATTCGAGATCAAGAACGAGAAATTCGTCCTCGACAACGGCCTCACCGTCGTCGTGCACGAAGACCACAGCGTTCCCGTCGTGGCGGTGAACGTCTGGTACCACGTCGGCTCGCGCAACGAGAAGCGCGGCAAGACCGGCTTCGCGCATCTGTTCGAGCACTTCTTCTTCAACGGCAGCGAGAACTACCGCCACGGATTCCGCGAGGCCATGGACGACCTCGGCGCGAACAACCGCAACGGCACGACCAATACCGACCGCACGAACTTCTTCGAAGACGTGCCGGTCTCCGCGCTCGAGCGCACGCTCTACCTCGAGGCCGACCGCATGGGCTTCCTGGCCGGCAACATCTCCCAGGAGATGCTCGAGCGCGAGCGCGGCGTCGTGCAGAACGAAAAGCGCCAGGGCGAGAACCAGCCTTACGGCCGCGCATTCACGCGCATCGCCGAGACGATGTACCCCTATTCGCACCCTTACTCGTGGAGCACGATCGGCTCGATGGAGGATCTCAACGCCGCGACGCTCGACGACATCAAGCAGTGGTATGCGACGTACTACGGTCCGAACAACGCCGTGCTCTCGATCGCCGGCGACGTCACCGTCGAGCGCGCGAAGGAGCTCGTGACGAAGTACTTCAGCGGCATTCCGCCGGGACCGGCGCTGGCGAGCGCGAAGGAATGGATCCCGAAACTCGATCGCAACATCCGCGACGAGATGCAGGACCGCGTGCCTCAGACGCGCATCTACCGCGTCTGGCACGCGCCGACGTGGAGCGACTCGCGCGTGCAGCACCTGAAGCTCGCCGCCGAGGTTTTGAGCGGCTCGAAGAGCGCGCGCCTCGACCGCCGGCTGGTCTACGAGAAAGAGCTCGTCACCCAGGTGTCCGCGTTCGTCGACGACTCCGAGATCGCCGGTGCGTTTGTCGTTCAGGCGACGGTGAAGCCGGGCGTCGATCCCGCGGTCGTCGAGAAGGAGATCGAAACGATCGTAGCGGACCTGATCGCGAAGGGACCGACGGCCGAGGAGGTGCAGCGCGCGCAGAGCCGCTCGCTTGCGGAGTTCGTGCGCGGCATGGAGACCCTCGGCGGCTTCGGCGGACGCTCGGAGATCCTCGCGGAGAGCCAGACGTACAGCGGCAAGCCCGGCGCGTATCTCGACCGCCTCGAATCGATGGCCAAGGCGGCGCCCGCGGACGTACAGAAGGTCGCGAAGACGTGGCTCGACGCGCCGCACTACACGCTGCTCGTGAATCCGTATCCGCAGCTCGCCGCGGGAAAAACGGACGTGGATCGCAAGGTCCTGCCGAATCTCGCCGCCGCGCCGGAAGTCACGTTCCCCGCGGTGCAGCGCGCGACGCTGTCGAACGGCCTGAAAGTCATCCTGCTCGAGCGGCACTCGACGCCGATCGTGAACGTCGCGCTGGCGGCCGACGCGGGCTACGCATCGGATCCTTCCGCGAAGGCGGGACTCGCCGCGCTTTCGCTCGACGTGATCGATGAGGGCACCACGACGCGCGACACGTTCAAGATCGTCGACGAGCTCGACGCCCTCGGCGCGACCATCAACGCGTACAACACGCTCGACCTCTCCGTCCTCGGACTGCAAGCGTTGCCGATGAACCTCGGCAAGTCACTCGATCTCTTCGCGGACGTCGCGCTGAATCCCGCGTTCCCGCAGGACCTCGTCGATCTCTCGATCCGCCAGCGCCTCGCGCGCATCAAGCAGGAGCAGGCGCAGCCGCAGGCTTCGGCGCTTCGCATTCTTCCGCGACTGCTCTACGGAAACGATCACGCGTACGCGAAGCCGCTCACTGGGTCGGGGTATCCGAACACGATCTCGGGGCTGAAGCGCGCGGACCTCGCGGAATGGCATCGCAGTTGGTTCGTGCCGAACAACAGTACGGTGATCGTCACCGGTGACGTGACGTTGAAGGACCTGCTGCCGCAGCTCGAGCGCACGTTCGGATCGTGGAAGCGCGGCGAGGCGCCTCGCAAGAATCTCGCGACAGTCGCGCGCACGTCGGGGAAGAAGGTCTATCTCATCGACAAGCCGGACGCGCCGCAGTCGGTGCTCATCGCCGCGCACGTGTCGGAGCTGGGCGGACAGCCGGACGACCTCGCGATCGAGAGCGTGCTCCGCAACTTCGGCGGGATTTCGACATCGCGGCTGAACCGCAACCTGCGCCTCGAAAAGCATTGGACGTACGGCGCCGGTGGCGGCCTCACGAACGCGCGCGGGCAGCGGCCATTCATCGTTGCCACGGCCGTGCAGACGGACAAGACCAAGGAATCGATTCTCGAAGTGATCAAGGAAATCCGCGGCGTCGCGGGCGAGCGCCCGATCACCGGCGAAGAGTTCGCGAGCGCGATGCGCAGCCAGTCGCTGAGTCTTCCCGCGCGCTTCGACACGCTCGGCGCGCTCCAAAATGCCGCGCTGAATCTCGTGAACTACGGCTACCCGGACGACTACTACGCGAAATACGCGAGCTCCGTCCGCGCGCTGACCGAGGAGCAGCTGAACGCCGCCGGCAAGAAGGTGGTGCGCCCCGAGGAGATCATCTGGATCGTGGTCGGCGACTTGAAGAAGGTGGAGGCCGGAATCCGCGAGCTGAACCTCGGCGAGGTACAGCGGTACAGCGGGGAGATGTGACTCTGGAGCGCTGCCGTCCCGGCGGCTGGCCGGGCGGCGTCCTCGCCGCCCCGCAGAACGCAGGCGCGGGACGCCTGCGGGCCAGCCGGCGAGGACGCCGGCGCTCCATCATTTGACCTTGTAGCCGAGCTTCTGCAACTCCGCGGCGATCTTCGCGACGTGATCTCCCTGGATCTCGATCTCCCCGTCCTTGGCCGTGCCGCCGGAGCCGCACTTTTTCTTCAGCGTCTGCGCAACTGATGCAAGCGTCTCCGGCGTGTGCTGGAATCCGCTCGCGACCGTGACGGTCTTGCCCGCGCGGCGTTTGCGGTCGACGGCGACGCGGATCGTCTGCTTCGCGGGCTCCACATCCTTCGCCGCTTCGAGCTTGCCGGATTCGCGGAGGCGCTTCGCTTCTTCCGGGTCAGAGGTCCAGACGAGTTTCGAGGAAGGCATCGAGCGGTACTCTACGCGAATGGAAGAGTTTTACCGCGGCTGGCGCCGTCCCGGTCCGATCCCTCCCGGCGGCGTCGAGCCGGAGGAAGGCGAAACGCTCGACGTCATCTGCGGATGGTTCCGCATCTTTCAGTACGCGAAGGGTCATCGCTACTCCACCGACGACGTGCTGACCGCGTGGTATGGCACCTCCAACGCTCCGAGAGTCGACCGTGCCGTGGACCTCGGGTCGGGTATCGGCTCCGTCGCGACGATCGCCGCGTGGAAGCTGCCCGGCGCGACGTTCTGCACCGTCGAGGCGCAGGAGATCTCGCTGCAGTTGGCGCGAAAGACCATGCGCTACAACGGACTCGACGCGCGCGTCACGCTCTACCACGGCGACCTGCGCGACGAATCGATCCTCGCGAACGAGGCGCCGTTCGACTTGGTCACCGGCTCTCCGCCGTATTGGCCCGCGGGCACCGCGTCCGAGGCGGCGCATGCGCAGGCGATCCCCGCGCGCATCGAAGTTCGCGGATCCATTGCCGACTACGCGCGCGCAGCGGCGCGCATCCTCGCACCGGGCGGTCTTTTCGCATTCGTGTTTCCCACTGCGCAATTGGAGCGCGCGCTGGACGCCGTTCGCGACGCGGGACTGAAGCTCATCCGCCGCCGCGACGTCATCTTCAAAGAAGGCGAGCCGCCGCTGATCACGCTCTTCGCCGCGTCGCGCGCGGGCGACATCACGACGACCTACGAGACGTTCGTCGAGCCGCCGCTGACGATTCGCACGCGCGACGGCGGCGTCGATCCCGAATACTCCGCCGTGCGTCTCAGCTTCGGCTTTCCGCCAGGCAACGTGCCCGCGTGAGGGCGATAGGCGGCGCTTCGGACCATGGGGAAAGTGTAACGCTCACCACTTGTGCTCGCGGAGCGCGGTCACGATGAGATCCATGCGGCTTCCCTGGTTCAGCTTCTTCTCGTCGATGCCCGCGCGGTGAATGCCGATGAGTTGCCATGCCGCGTTGAACACCGGGCTGCCGCTCGAGCCCGGATCCGTCGCACTGAGGTAATAGAGGCGCGTATCCTCAATCTCCCGCACCTCGTTGTTCTCGAGGGACGCCAGCTTCGCGCCGCCCATCGGGTGTCCGATGATGATCGCGATATCGCCGACCTTGACCGCCTTCTTCGCCACGGGGGCGAGCTTCAATCCGTACGGAGCTGCGCCGAGCAACAGCAGCGACGCGTCGAGGTCCGGCGAAGTCCACAGGAGCTCTGCATACTCGACGATGACGTGCCGTTCGTCGTCCTGCCCCGGGCCGAAAAACATCGTTCGAATCCGGTCCGCGGGCACCGCATCGGGGCAGACGTGCGCGCACGTCAGGAGCAGCGGTTTTCCCTCGAGCTTCTTCGAGATCGCCGCGCCGTCGAAAAGAAACCCGGTGCCATCACCGACGAAGAGCGTCGACCCGAGCCGTGCCACGGTGCGTGCCCACATCCGCGCCTTGGGGTGATTCTTCACGTCGGCATATCGCGAGTCGAGGAACCGCGCCTGAGGCCGCACCTGCGTCGCGATGACCGGACGCCTCTCCGGCACACCGGCGTGGTCGAACAATTGAACGAGCTCGTGCGTCTCCGGCAACTGCCACAGCTCAACGAGTTGACGCCGGCTGGAGGCCCTCATGAATTGGTTCATCTTCGGATGAGAGAGATAGAGCTGATAGCTCTGCTTCGCCTGAGCGACATTGCCCAGAGCAAGGGCAGCTTCTCCGCGCGTCGCGTAATCCCAGATGGCCATCCGGTCGAGCGATTCGAGGTAAGCGAGGTCCCGAAGGATCCCGGTCGCGACCTCCTCGGGCGAAGCCTCCGGAAACTGGACCTGTAGATTCTTCCGCGCATAGCGCGCGATCGCTACGTAGTTGATGCCGTGCCACAGATTCTCGATCGGCGCTTCCCGGTAGGCTTTGTAGTAATGGTCAGCCGACGCGAGCGCATCCTTGGCGCAGGCCGCCTGGCTGCGTCCCAGTTTTGCACCATCGACGCATCGCTGTGTGTACACGCGGCCGAGCAGTCCCCGGACCTCGGCCCGCTCCGGACGGAGCTGAAGCCGGATCTCGGCCTGGGCCAGCGAGCCCTCTGCCTGAACCTCGGCAAGCAGCCTGTCGATGTGCGCGCTCGTTTTCTCGAGTTCTCGAATAGCGCGGTCGAACTGCGCGGTCTCGATCAATCCCTGAATCGCGAGCTTGCGCGCCAGCGGTGCATCGGATTCGAAGCCGCCAAGGTCGCCGAATTCGACCAGACGAGAGAAGCGCTTGTTGCTTCGCAATAGCGCGAACCCGCGACAACACATATCCGGCGGCATGTTCTCGCCTTCGCGAATGCGATCCTGAATCGCCACGATCGCCCGCGCTTCGGCGTCCGCGTCCTCGGCTCCGATAGCGGCCTCCACCGACTGCCACATCGCATCCCAGTCGGACATTGCAGCCTCCGTGTGTATTTTCTGGAAAGAAGGATTGTATACGCCTGACCGCGGCCGACAGGGACATACAATGCCGCCGGCGCGCGTAACTTTTCTGGCGCCTTCCAGCAGTCACAATCACATCAAGGAGGAACCGATGAGAGCAGTTCGACAACTGACGCTCGTCACGCTGTTGATGCTCGCGGCGTCGAGCGTCACGGCTCAGGACCTCGCGTCGTTCGAGAAACTCACGCACCTGCGGGTGCTCGACAACGGGCTGACCGTGATCATCCTCGAGCGCCATGACGCGCCGGTCTTCTCGTACGCCGCCGTCGTCAACGCCGGCTCGGCGCAGGAGGTCCCCGGGATCACCGGCCTCGCGCACATGTTCGAGCACATGGCCTTCAAGGGCTCCGACCGCATCGGTACGAAAGACTGGAACGCCGAGCGCGCCGCGCTCGCGAAAGTCGAAGCTGCATACGCAGCGTATGAAAGCGTGCGCGACGACGTTCGTCCCGACGAGACGAAAGTCGAGGCGGCGCGCAAGGCCTGGCAGGATGCGATGGCCGAGGCCGACCAGTACGTGCAGAACGACGAGTTCAGCCAGGTCGTCGATCGCGCCGGCGGCGTCGGAATGAACGCATTCACCGCGTCCGACATGACCGCGTATCACTTCTCCATGCCCTCGAACCGCTTCGAGCTCTGGGCCTACCTCGAGTCCGAGCGCTTCCGGCATCCCGTGCAGCGGCAGTTCTACAAAGAGCGCGACGTCGTGTTCGAAGAGCGGCGCATGAGCGTCGAGTCGCGCCCGTTCGGGCGACTCTTCGAACAGTTCACCTCCGCCGCCTTCACCGCGCATCCGTACGGATCGCCGAACGTCGGCTGGCCGAGCGATCTGCACAGCTTCTCCGCGAGCGATGCCGATGCGTTTTTCCGCAAGTACTACGTTCCGTCGAACATCGTCATGGCCATTGCCGGCGACGTGAACCCGTCCGAGGCCTGGCCGGTTATCGAAAAATACTTCGGGCGTCTGCCGAAGGCGCCGCAGCCGCCGGCCCTGCGCACGGTCGAGCCTCCGCAGACGGCGGAACGTGTGGTGACGCTGCGCGAACCGTCGCAGCCGATCTACATGGAGGGCTACCACCGGCCGTCGTCGACGCATCCGGACAGTGCGACGTACGACGTCATCTCCATGCTCCTCTCCAATGGACGCACTTCACGCCTGTACAAGTCCCTCGTGCGCGACCAGAAGATCGCCGCCGCGGCCGCGGGCTTCAACGGCTTCCCTGGAGAAAAGTATCCAAACCTCTTCACGATCTACGCGGTCCCGACGCCGGGACACACGCCGGACGAAACGGCGACCGCGATTCGCACCGAGATCGAGAAGATCAAGTCCGAGGACATTCCGGCCGACGAGCTCCAGTCGGTGAAGACGCGTGTGAAAGCGGGGCTCATTCGCCAGTTGACCGGCAACACCGGACTGTCGATGCAGTTCGCGATCTACCAGACCCTCCACGGCGACTGGCGCGAGCTGTTCCGCGAAGTCGAGCGCATCGACAAGGTCACCGCCGCTGACGTGAAGCGCGTGGCCAACACGACCTTCACCGAGGGCAACCGCACCGTCGCAAAGCTCGAGAATGCGCCGAAAGGAGGCGCGAAATGAAAAGGACCGCGACACTCCTCGCAACGCTCTTCGTCGCTGCGTCTGCGTTCTCCCAGGTCACCGACTATCGCGAGATCAAGCCCACGCCGCTGCGCAAGTTCGCCATGCCGCAGCCGAAGCGGATCCAGCTCGCGAACGGCATGGTCATCTTCCTCCAGGAGGATCACGAGCTCCCGCTCGTCCGCGGACGCGCGCTCATCCGCGGCGGCGCGCGGAACGTTCCTGCCGCGAAGTCCGGCCTCATGGGGATCTACAGCGGCGCGTGGCGCACCGGCGGCACGGCGAAGCAGAGCGGCGACGAGCTCGATCAGTTCCTCGAGTCGCGCGCCGCGTTCGTCGAGACCGGCGCCGACACCGACTCCACGAGCGTCTCGATGAACGTCCTCGAGGGCGACTTCGACACGGTCTTCCCGATCTGGAACGAGCTGCTGCGCAATCCGGCGTTCCGGCAGGAAAAGATCGATCTCGCGAAGACGCAGTCCAACACCGCGATCTCGCGCCGCAACGACGAGCCGGGCGGCATCATCGGCCGCGAGGCCGCAAAGCTCGGGTACGGCACGGACTCGCCGTACGCGCGCCAGAGCGAATACGCCACGATCGCGTCGATCACGCGCGAGGACCTGCTCGACTTCCACAAGCGCACCGTCCACCCGAACAACATCATCCTCTCGTTCATCGGCGACTTCGATTCCGCGAAGCTGGAGAAGAAACTGCGCGACACGTTTTCGTCGTGGACCCGCGGACCACAGGTTGCGAAGCCCGATCCGACCGCGAATCCCGCGAAGCCCGGCGTGTACTTCATCGCCAAGGACGACGTCACGCAGGCGAACATCGCCATGGTCCACGCGGGCACGCAGCGCGACAATCCCGATTACCCCGCGCTCGTGGTGATGAACGAGATCTTCGGCGGCGGATTCTCCGGCCGGCTGCTGCAGACCCTGCGGTCGCAGCGCGGTCTCACGTACGGCGTCGGCGGCGGCGTCAGCGCGCCGTGGGATTACCGCGGCCTCTTCCGCGTGCAGATGGCGACGAAGAGCGAGACCACGCTCGAAGCCATCGACGCACTGCGCGGCGAGATCCGGCGCCTGGTCAACGATCCGGTGACCGACGCCGAGCTGTCTCTGGCGAAGGAGTCGATCCTCAACGCCTACGTCTTCACGATGGACACGCGCGAGAAGGCCCTCGGACAGCGCGTGCTGCTCGAGTACTACGGCTTCCCCGCCGACTATTTCGAGAAGTACCCGACGCTGCTCGGGAAGGTGACGACCGCGGACGTGCAGCGCGTCGCACAGAAGTATGTGCACCCCGATTCGCTCGCAGTGCTCGTGGTCGGCAAGGAGTCGGCCTTCGAGAAGCCACTCTCGACCCTGGGCCCGGTGACGACGATCGACATCACGATCCCGTCAGCCGAGCCGAAGGCCGCCGCCGCTCCGGGGGCGGGCAACGCGGAGGGGAAAGCGCTCGCCCAAAAGGTCGCGCAGTTCGTCGGCAACGTGAGCGCGATCCAGGCCCTCGGCCGCACCGGCACGATGCTGATGGTGACGCCGCAGGGAGAGATGCAGGCGGACGTGCATTCCGTGACGCGCTACCCCGACGCGCAGCGCGTGGTGATGAAGATGTCGATGGGTGAGGTCACGCGGGTCGTGTCGCCCGAAGCGTCGTTCATGATCACGCCGATGGGGACACAGGACATGCCCAGCTCGCAGCGCGACTCCTCACTCGCAGACTTGCGCTCGGAGCTCGTCGCAGTGCTGAAGAACCTCGACAATCCGAAGTACACCTTCATGGCGGGTGCGATGGAGGGCGACGCACGCGTGCTGGAGATCAACGCCGACGGCAACGCCGTGAAGTGGCACGTCGATCCCGCAACGGGGCGTGTTCTGCGCACGATGTCGCGCGAAATGGTGTCGGAGCTGGGCGAGTGGAAGTCGTTCGGCGGTCTGAACCTGCCGACGATGACCGTGCTCACGCGCAACGGCGAAAAAGCCGGCGAGGTGCGGGTCGCGAATGTGGAAGTGAATCCGGCGATCGACGCAAAGGCGTTCGTGAAACCGTGAGGGAGGACCGCCGGCTGCCAGCCGGCTGGTCCACCGGCGGCTCGCCGGTCTCCGCCAGCGGCCGGCGCGCCTACGCGGGAGGCGTGCCCTTCACTCCCTGAACTTCCTTCACCAGCCGCATCATCGTCACCGTCAACTCGTGCATCGCGTGGATCACGCCGACCTGAAACGCGGTCGGCGGCTCGCCCGCGGCGCACGCGCAGACGTTGCATGGACCGCCCCGTCCCCCGTCGTGGTTATCGATGGCGTGGCCGCAGGCGCAGGAATCTTTACCGAGCTGCATCACTTCCCTCCTCAGACTTTATTAAGATAACTCCACATGGTCCGTCGTCTGACTCTGGTTTTTGCTCTCACTCTCGCCGCGTGCACCACGTCGACTCCTCTCGTCGATGAGCGCCCGGACGATCCCGATCGCGCCGCCGAGTATCGCGCCATGAAGCAGGCCGGCAGCGACGATCCGTTCGCGAGCCTCTCCGCGGCTCGCGAGGCGATGCGGAAGATGCCGCGGTACTCGACCGTCGATGGCGCGCTGCTCGAGCCGTCGAGTCGACCAGTCGTCAAGTCGACGAGCGACTCCCCCCGTCCCTTCGGCAAGTGGCGCTTCCTCGGCCCCGGCAACATCGGCGGCCGCACGCGCGTCCTCGTCATCGATCCCCAGCAGCCGCACATCCTGTACACCGGCGGCGTCTCCGGTGGCATCTGGAAATCGACCACCGCGGGGCTGAACTGGGAGCCGATCGGCGACGATCTCGCCAACATCGCTCTCAACGCTCTGGTGATGGATCCTCGAGACCACAACGTCCTCTACGCCGGCACCGGAGAAGGATACTTCCGCGAGGAAGTGCGCGGCACGGCTCTTCCGCTGCGCGGCGACGGAATCTTCGTCACGCGCGACGCCGGCGAGACGTGGACGAAGATCACTCCCGCAACGAGCACCGACTTCCACTACGTGAACGACCTCGTCGTCAGCGCGCACGACTCGTCGCGCATCTACGCCGCGACGCGCACCGGCGTCTGGCGCACCACCGACGCCGGCGCGAACTGGACGCGCATCCTCGCGACCAGCGTCACCGGCGGCTGCCTCGAGCTCGCGTATCGCGGCGACACCAGCGGCGATTACGTCTTCGCGTCGTGCGGCACGTTTGAGCAGTCAACGGTTTATCGCGCGAAAAACGCAGAGACTGATGCAACGTGGGAGTCGGTGCTGTCCGAGGAGAAGATGGGACGGACTTCGCTCGCGATTGCTCCTTCGAATCCTTCGGTGATCTATGCGCTCGCCGCGAGCAACGAGGAAGGCAACTACAACCAGGGCCTCCTCGCCGTCTATCGCTCCGCCGCGAATGGCGATGAAGGCTCATGGCAAGCGCGCGTGACGAACGACTCCGGCCATCTCACCGAGACGCTGCTGCTGTCGAACCCGATCACCGCGGCGGGCGACATCTGTTCCGGCGCGGGGCAGGAGTTCATCACCATGGGCTGGTACTGCAACACGATCGCGGTCGATCCCGTCGATCCGAACCGCGTCTGGGTCGGAGGCGTCGATCTCTTCCGCTCCGACAACGGCGGCGGCTCGTGGGGTGTGGCCTCGTATTGGTGGTCGACGCCGGGGACGCATCCCTCGTTCGTGCACGCGGACCAGCACGCGATCGTCTTTCATCCCAACTACGACGGCTCGTCCGTGCGCACGGTCTACTTCACGAACGACGGCGGCATTTATCGCACGGACAACGCGCTCGCCGGCGTCGCCACCGGTGACCAGGCGCCGTGCAATCCGACGAACTCGGCGATGAGCTTCACGCCGATGAATCACAGTTATGGCGTGACGCAGTTCTACCACGGCGCCGTCACGCCCGACGGACAGACGTTCATCGGCGGGACGCAGGACAACGGCACGCTCATGGGCAGCCTCGAGCACGGCCCGAATCAGTGGCGCAACATCCTCGGCGGCGACGGCGGGTACGTCGCGATCGATCAGGAACAGCCGCGCTACATGTACGCGGAGTCGCAGTGGGGCTACATGGCTCGCTCGACGAACGACGGGCTGGGGTGGCGCCGCATCTTCTCCGATCTGCGTGAGGAGGAGTTCCTCTTCGTCGCGCCGTTCACGATGGATCCGCACTACGACACGCGACGTCTCTGGCTCGGCGGCCGCTCGATGTGGAGATCGAACGACCGCGGCGAGAACTGGTACAAGGCGAGCACGCCGTTCCCCGCGCTGATCTCCGCCGTGGCCGTGCATCCGACGAACAGCGATTTCGTGATTTCGGGAACGGCCAGCGGTCACATCGCGCGCACCACGACCGCGACGTCCGCGGATTCGTCGACGCCGTGGACGCTCGTGCAGCCGCGCGTAGGATTCCTGTCGTCGCTCGCGTTCGATCCCTCGGATCCCACGACGGTCTACGCGACGTACGCCGGCTTCGGAGGCGCGCACGTGTGGGTCTCGAGCGACAGCGGCGCGACGTGGAGTCCGCGCGATGGAAATCTACCCGACTTGCCGGTGCACTCGATCGCCATCGATCCCACCCGCCGCGACCGCCTCTACCTCGGCACCGACCTCGGCGTGTTCGTATCGCTCGATCGCGGAGCAACATGGGCGATCGAGAACACCGGCTTCGCGAATGCGGTGACCGAGTCCGTGTTCGTCGGACCAGGCGCCGGCGGCCCCGCGGTGTACGCATTCACGCACGGGCGCGGTGCGTGGCGCGCGGAGCTCGTGTTCACGACCCTGCCGCGCCGACGCGGCGTGCGGCATTAAACGTCGAGCGATGAACGATGAGTGATGAACGATGAACGACGACGATCGTCACCCAGTTCATCGCTCATCGCTCATCACTCATCGCTCCAGCTAAACGCTCTCCGCGATCCTCCGCGCGATCAACTCATACCCCTCCCCGCCCGGGTGAAACCGATCGACCGACAGCCGGTCGCGGTGCGAGAACAGGTCCGCGGTCGCGACGAGGGTGAAGTTCGGATCGTTGCCGAAGCGCTCGAGCAATCTCGCGTTCCAGTGATTCACGAGCGACGACAGCCTAGCGCCTTCGGGGGTCGAGACGAACGGGTTGTACAGGCCGATGAAGAAAATCCGCGCGCGCGGGCTCGCGGCGCGGATGCGCTCGACGGCAGACTCGATCCGCGTGAGCACGCCGTTCATCGTCGCCTCGGCATTCGACGGAGCCGCGTTGCGCCAGTCGTTGCCGCCCCAGAGGTCATTGCCGCCGATCGACACGACGATCACGTTCGCATCGCGCAGGAGCTGCTGCACGTTCGGCGACTCCAGCTGCCGCAGCAGATCCTGAGTACGCGCGCCGCTCACGCCGAGGTTGTAGGTGCGGCGGGCGCGGATTCCGCGGCGCCGGAGCTCCGCGTCGAGACGTCCGGCGATCCCGAAACCGCGCTCGTCGCCCGTGCCGCGCGCGAGCGAGTCGCCGAGGATCACCGGCGCGACGAGCGCGCGCGGCGCAGCGGGTGCGTTAGCGGCGCGCTGCGGCAGAAAATCGACTGGCTCACCCGTGTCGCCGCGCAGATACGCGATGAAGCCGTAAGCGAACAAAGCAACCGCGACGAGCGCGGCGCCGAGCGGCAGATACCAGAAGAAGAAGCGGCGCATCGGGATGGTATTGTCGCCGCAATGACCGCGTTGTCGGCGTCACACCTCACGAAAATCATCGGCAAACGCACCATCGTCGACGACGTCTCGTTCGATCTGAGCCCCGGCGAAGTCTTCGGCTTCCTCGGGCCGAACGGCGCGGGGAAAACGACCACGATCCGCATGCTCGTCGGTCTCATCAAGCCGACGCGCGGCAACGTCACCGTGTGCGGGTTCGACCTCCGGCGCCAGTTCGAGAAGGCGATGCGCTGCATCGGCTGTATCGTCGAGAACCCCGACCTCTATCGCTTCATGACCGGCCGCGAGAACCTCGAGCACTTCTCGAGCATGCTCGGCGTGCCGTCGTCGGAGATCGAGCGCGTCGCGTCGCTGGTGAACCTGGCGCATCGACTCGATCAACGTGTCGGAACGTACTCACTGGGGATGCGGCAGCGCCTCGGCATCGCACAGGCGATGCTCGGCGATCCGCGCGTGCTCATTCTCGACGAGCCCGCGAACGGACTCGACCCCGCGGGCATCCGGGAGATCCGGGAGCTCTTGCGCACGCTTGCCGCCGAGCGCGGGCTGGCGGTGTTCGTCTCCAGTCATCTCCTCGCGGAGATCGAGCTCATCGCCGACCGCGTGGCGATCATTCACAAAGGCCGGATTCTCCGCACCGGAACCGTGCGCGAGCTGATCTCCAGCCAGCGGGCGATGGAGATCCGCGTGGACGACGTCACGCGCGCGGAGGCGATCGTGCGTGAGCGCGGCATCGAGGCGACGGTCGCGAAGGATGTGGTTCTCGTGCCGATCGAAGAAGCGGATGCGCCGCCGCTGATCGCCGCGCTCACGGAGAACGGCGTGGCCGTGTTCCACGCGAGGCAACGGGTGCACACGCTCGAGGAGATGTTCCTCGAAGCCACCGGCGGCGAAACAGTGGATTAGCCGGCACGGCCGGCTGCGCTTGTTGGCAAAGCCTTAGGCACGTGCGGTCCCTCCGAGGCTGATTTTCTGCCGCGCAGGCTCCTACCTGTTCTTCCACCGCAAACGCGATCGTCGCGTGGGCGTGAGCACGACCACCTCACCGCCGTCGATCGCCTCGAACGCGCTCGCATCTGCGAACACGCCCAGCCACACCAGCCACGGTCCGTCCGTCCGCACCGGGTGGAGCGGAAAGGTGTTCGGCACGTCGAGCGTCACCAGCAACCCCGCGCACTCGTAGCGCGCGTACGCCCGCTCCACCGCCTCGGTCACACCGTCCTTCAGCGGAAAGACATGAGCGATCACCACGCCGCGCGGTGCATTCGCCTCGCGTATGAGATCGACCGCTGGCATGACCGCGATCGGACGCAACGGCCGCAGCAGCAGCACGTCATCGCTGTCGACGATCAGCGGATTGACGATCGGCTTGTACTCCTTCCACACCGGCCCGTAGTAAAACGACGACTTCACGACCGCGAACGCGTCCATGTCGCGAAAACCGCGCAGCCAGGTGAACATCGACGGCTGGTCGCGCTCGAAGAACTGTCCGAACGCGATCGCGCCGAGCTGCTGAAAGGCCTCGGGGAAATACGCGTCGAAATACTCCGCGAAGTTCTCCCGCTGGCCCGGCTGCATAGTGTAGCGGCGCAGTTCGATTACGTCGTAACTCATGCGCGCGTGAAGTCCATCACCCAGTTCGTCTCCCAGCTCTTGCCCTCATCGTCCGAGAACGCCTGCTCCCATCGCGGCGCGTCGCCTCTCGTCCAGAGGAAGCGGCAGAGCACCTTGCGCCCGTCCACCTCCTCGTCGCCGAAGAACGTGCCGGTGTTGCCTTCGAACCTGCCGATCATCGGCGGACAGAGAACTCCGGCGCGGATCGTGTCCGCCCAGAAGATCGACCACTCGCCAGTTGCGGGATTGAACAACCGAAGAGTCGCGCCGTGGATTTGTTTGCCATCGCGCACGGCCGCGTACGAGTCGACGTTGCCCATGCCGTCGAGCAGCGGCCAGGCCGTGTTCGTCGCGTCGAACTCGATCCACTCCGTCGAGCCGCGCAGCCGTCCGACGAGATAGCGATTGCGGATCTTCCACGATCCGAACAGAAAATCGAAGTCACTCTTCATGAGCGCAATGATCGGTCCCCTCGTGGTATTTTGCCAGCTCCACTTCTTATGCAATTCGTAATACCAATTTCCCGATCCGACGAACCGCTCTCGCGGCAGATCTACGCCGGCCTCCGCAGCGCGATCCTCACCGGCATGCTCCGCTCCGGCGAGCGGCTTCCCTCCACGCGCGATCTCGCCGAACAGCTCCGCGTCTCGCGCACCGTCGTGCTCCTCGCGTACGACCAGTTGCTCGCGGAAGGATTCGTCTTCGGCCGCGGCGGGTCGGGCACGTACGTCGCCGAGGGACTGCACAGCGCGCGTCCGAAAACGCCGCGCAATCCGGCAAAGCTGCGGCTCTCGCGCTTCGGCGCATTTGCGGAGCAGGCCGCGCCCGATTTTCCGGAGAGACCGGCGAAGAGCCTGCCGTTTGATTTTTCCTACCGCCGCAGTCCCGTCGAAGGATTCCCGCTCGACGCGTGGCAGCGCATCCTCCTCCGCCGCGCGCGCAAGGCCTCGGCAGCGAAGCACGAATACGGACCGCCCGCCGGCAGCCCCGCGTTGCGCGACGCGATCGCCGCCCACCTCCGCCGCGCGCGCGGCGTCGTCTGCGACGCGTCGCAGGTCATCATCGTCAACGGCTCGCAGCAGGCGCTCGACCTCGCCGCGCGCGTGCTGATGGAGCGCGGCGATCGCGTGGCCATCGAAGATCCGCAATACCAGGGTGCGCGCGAAGTCTTCCGCGCCGCTGGTGCGCGATTGCATCCCGTCGCCGTTGACGCCGACGGACTCGATCCCGCGAAGCTCCCCGATCGCGCGCGCCTCGCGTTCGTCACGCCATCGCATCAGTTCCCCACCGGCACGATCCTCCCGCTGGCGCGGCGGTTCGCGCTGCTCGAGTGGGCGCGGCGCGCAAACGCGGCGGTGATCGAGGACGACTACGACGGCGAGCTGCACTACGAAGGACAGCCGGTCGAGTCGATGCAGGGTCTCGATACCGAGGGGCGCGTCATTTACGTCGGGACGTTCTCGCGCACGGTTTATCCAGCGTTGCGCATCGGATATCTCGTCGCGCCGCAATCGCTCGTCGCACCATTCACGGCCGCGAAGTGGCTCTCCGACCGCGGTACACCCACACTCGAACAGGAAACACTCGCCGAGTTCATCACCAGTGGTGCGTACGAGCGCCACCTGCACAGAGCGCGGCGCGAGAACGCGAAACGCCGCGCGGCATTGCTCGAAGCGATCGGCGAGTCTCTCCCCGACGTGACGATCACCGGCGACCGTTCGGGGACGCACGTCGTTCTTTGGCTACGCGGCCGTACCTCGGAAGAACGAATCGTCGAGCGCGCCGCGGCGGTCGGCGTCGGTGTGTATGGCGTTTCGCGCTACGCCATTCACCGCCGCGCACCGGGACTGATCCTCGGATACTCGCGAATGAGCGAGGACGAGATTCGGGAAGGGATTCGGAGATTGGGGAGTGTGTTGCGCTGATCCCGCGCTCTGTCATCCTGAGCCGCGCAGACGGCGAAGGACCTCCTGCCGGTAGCACGTGACGCGTCCAAATCAGGAGATCCTTCGCCGTCTACGCCGGCTCAGGATGACAGAGCGTGAGCGTCAGCGGCGCTTGAGAACCAGGTCGACTTCGCCCGGTCCGCTGCCGAGCTCGAGGTGTTGCGTCAGACGGAACGCGCCGGAGTTGGCTGCGACGTCGTAGCTGCCCGGTGCGAGTCTGCCGAGGTACGCCGCGCCGCGATCGGAGTAGACAACCGCGCGCATGCGGTGAAGGAACGGAGCGAGATCGATCCCGTGCTCATTCGTGAACGCGAGTGACCCGAGCCGCGCGCCCGAACATTCAGCCGCTTCGCAATGCACGATCAAGTCTTTGCCCGGCTCGAGGACGACGCTCGCGTCCTGCGGTCCAGAGCGGAGTTGAATCGGCGCAGAGATCCCGACGCCTGCGAGAGGATCGGACCAGATGATGTGAATCGTTCCGGCGGACAAACCGGTCGCGTGCAGCCTGCCGTTCGCCAACGTCGGAAACGCGCGAAGCTGACGCCCGACTGCATCGACGATCGCGACCGCCACACCCGCTGCGGGCGTGTCCGGATCGCGCTTCACGACGAGATCGAGCGTCGCATCCGCGGCTCGACTCAAGCGAACGCGCAAAGGCGGCGGCGCTTCATTGCCGACGACGAGCTGCACCGGGTCGCTCGTGCGATATCCGTCCGCCGAGGCGACGACGTTGTAGCTGCCGGGCGGCAGACGATCGATCGAGAAGTCGCCGGAGAAGCGCGTCGAACCGCGGAAGAACACGGTGCCCTCGCCGTCGACCACTTCCACCTTTCCCTCGAGCCCCGTTTCGGTCTCCACATCATCGACGCGTCCCTGAAGCCGCCAGCCGTCGATGTCGATCGCAATCGACGCCTCGACATCGTCCGGCACATCGACCGCGCGCGTGACACGCTCGCCTGATCGGCCGAAGTATTCGAGCACCATTCGCCCCGCCGGGACGTCGTCGACGGTGAAGACTCCCGCGCCGTTTACGGTGCCGCCGAAATGCGAGTCGGATCTACCGGACCATAACTGTTTTTCCGAGCGTGGGTTCTTCGCGACGGCTACGCCGAGGTCGCCGCGCGCCGCCTTCCGCAGAAGCACCTCGCCACCGGAGACCGGAACGCCGCCGTCACGGATGATGCCGGTCACTCGCGTCGATCGGATGCGCACGTCGACGTCGATCGAGTCTTCGTCGGAAGGAACTTCGATCTCCTGATCCGCAAGCAGGTCGTCACCGCGAACGAGCAGCCGATAGGAGCCAGGAGCAATCGTAATCGGTCCGAAGCTTCCGTCCGCGGCGGTCGACGCCGCCGCAAGAGGTTCGCCGTCGAAAAGCCGCGACGACACCAGTTCGACGCGCGCGCCGATCCATGGAGCGTGATCGTTCCGATGCACATTGCCGGAGATCCGCACGCCGGGATGGAGGGCGATCGTTCCGAGGGCGAGAACACTTTCGTCGCGCAGATCGATCGCCGTCTCGAGGGGCGGCAAATCGCGCCATGCAACCCGCATTCGATAACTGCCGATCGCGACGCCGGCGACGGTAAAGGAGCCGTCGCTGTCGGTGACGGTTTGCGCTTTGCCGAGGCGACCGAGGACTATGCGTGCGCGTCCCTGTGCTTCGAGCGAGACGACCGCGCCGGCGAGAGGCGCCTGCGTCGATGCATGCAGGATCTGGCCGCGTATGCCTGCGCCGCGGCGCAGGACGAGGATTCCGAGGTCCGCGGTGCCGCCGCCGGGCGGCAATGAGAACCATTCGGTGGTCAAAGGAAGCAAGCCCGACGCCTCGACGCGAATCGCATGTGGACCTTCCTCGGGCAACCGGATCCGGAATGTTCCGTCGTGGCTCGACACGGGCTCGACACTCGTCGCGCGTTCACCGATCGATCCGATCTTCTCGAGCAGCGTGAAGCGCGGTGCCGAGGGATTGCTCGCGTCATTCGTGACGAGCGTCGCCGTCGCCGACCTCGCGCGTTTCAAACGAAGCGTCTGAAGTACGGCGGACGGAGCTTGGACGGCAAACTCCGGAGACATTGCGCCGTCGGCTGCAAAAGCGCGGCATTTCGAGCCGGAGGTCGGCACCGCGATCCGGGCGTTTCCGTCGGAGTCGGTTGTGGTTGGTACTGCGCCGTCGCATTCGATCGTCGCGCGCGGGGCCGGACGGCCGGCCGCATCCTCGACATGCAGAAATGCACGCAGTCCGGATTCGAGACCTCCGATCCACTTCTCCGCGGGAAGAGAGACCGCGGTCGCCAGCGGCAGATACTCGGGAACGCCGATCTCGAGACGCACGGTGCCGGGCGGAAGCGCGCTCAATGTCCACGTGCCGTCCCCCGCGACCGTGCCGCATCGTTTCACGTCGAACGTCCGCGCATTTTGCAGCGTCGTCACGATCTGAATCGCGCAGACTTTGCCCAGTCCCAGAGGAGCATGACCATCACCTGTAATGAGACCACTGAGCGTCGCGCCTTGATGCAGGACGATCGACGACGGTGATCGGGTGCCGTCGAGCGCGAGGATCGCGGGCGCGAAGTCTTTGTGATCCACGACCACCATTGCGCCGGCAAAGCGCGGGATCTCGAACGGAAGAGTGCCGCGTTCGTCGGTGGCGTCGACGACCGGCTGATCGCCGAATACGGCGGTCGCGAGGTTTTTCGATTCGATCAGAATCGTGACTGTCGCCCCTTGAATCGGCCTCCCATTCACGTCGCCGACTTTCAAGCCGGCCATTGCCGGTGCCGAAAGGAGCACGCATGCGGCAATGACCGCCGTCTTCATGGTTGCCTCCTGGAGGCGACTATGACGGGCGCGGTATATGACCGGGCGGCGAGGAACTCCTCGTGGAGCAGGTCCATCTGGCTGCCGTAATTTGGGACGCTGCGCGATAACAATAGTTCTCCGCTCGCGCTCCAGATCTCGATGCGTGGCCGCGGCGCGCTGCCGGCGTGCCGTTCGTAGTCCTCCGGTTTCAACCGCACGATCTCACCGGGCAATTGGAGTCTGTCGACCACTCGGGAGCTCGGAATGACCGACACCACCGCGATCTCCGAACGGCGTTCGGTCTGCCATTCCGTGACGACGTGCGCAATCAATTGATCGCAGGAATTGCAACCCGACAACTGCGGCCAGAAGACGACGGCGAGTCGGTGAGGTTTCGCGGTCAACGCGCGCGTGACTGGCGCGGGATGAACCGTCGTCGTTGATTGAGCACGGCCACAGGACAGCAGCGTCATTGTCGCGAGGAGCCACAAGGTCCGCTGCTTCGATCTCATGGCGCTGTCCTGGCCTTATCTGCGTTCAATGCTGGCCGTGGAAAGGAAATCATGCGCGTCAATGGCTGGACTCCGGCATGTTTCATTATGCCTTTTTCCAAGATCGCCCAACGCTTTCGCCCCGGCACGAACACGATCTCGCCCGCGCTTGTCGGCAACTCGATCGCATTCCCGATTGCGTCCCTCACAGGATCGATCGGATAGACAAGCCACTGCACACCGCCATCGGTTCTCGGTTTGTGCGCGAGGAGCAACAGGACACGGTCGTCGACGCAGAAGAGGCCTTCGGCGACCGTTGCGTTGCGCCGAGCCGCGCCGCGTGCGGGAAGAGAATAGGCGTCCGGTACAGCCGGCAAGGAGGGGCGCTTTTGAAACTCGCTCGGAAAACTGTTCAGCCGTTTCCCGCCATCGCGCGCTTCCACGATTCTCACTGTGGGGGTCATTTGCAGAAGCCAGGCCTTGCCGCCGCAAGCTGCGAGGTTGAAGGGAGGCTCGAGATAGTAGCTGCGCTCATCCTCGTCTTTGGCGAGACGGGCAATCTTCTGAACCGTGCGATCCTTCAGGGAAACGGCGAAGATCGCCGACTGTGACCATTCCCCCTTGAAGCTCATCGTTTCTCCGACGGTGTAGAGATGGGTACTGCTGAAGGCGATGTCACCGGGGATCAACTTCCCGTAGGCGCCCTCCCCTACTTCCCAGTCCAGTTCCCACGCAGACTCCGGGACGAGGTCTTTGTTGAACCAGATCCAGCGAAACGGCGTCGCCGCGATCAGATAGCGGTTTCCGATGAGGAATGCGTAATTCGGTGTCGTGAACTCGAGCTTTCCCTGGCCTGGGTTCGCGATCCGTCGCTCGATTTTGCCTGAAGGCTCGTAGACGTAAATCCGCGCACTACCGGGATCGGCCACGATGAGGCGCTCCTCGGCCGCATCCCATGTAGCACGGCTGACCCAGATCGGGCCGGACTCCATGGCCGAAGCGTTCGCGGTCCGGATGACGACCGGATCCGCGAACGCACAGAATGCCAAAAGACCAAGGAGCACGCCCGCGCCGCAATGACGCGGAGCTGCTAGCCGCAAGTGGTCTCCCGATAGCAGTTCGATGGGCTCCCGTAACAGTCGTTCCAACCGGCCTGATACGTTCGATAGCACCCTGCGCCGCACGCGTCACACGGGTCAGGGAGGGCTTCACTCACCGGAACAACGACGAAGGTCGAAAGAAGAGCGAGGGTCAGGATGCCAATCCATACACGTATTCTGATACCCATCAGGATAGACTCCTTTCTGCAAGTGTGTCTGCAATGTAGTATCCGTGACATCGCAAGTCAAGATTCTAACTGTAGGGGTCGCCTGTAAGTGTCTGGCTTACAGTAACCTTGGCATCGACATGTTCACCGCCCTCGTTCGAAACGAAACGCTCAAGCTCCTGCGCCGGCGCCGCTTCGCGATCGTGGTCGGAATCATGCTGGTGATCCTCACGCTCGTGTCGTATTCGCAGTATCGCCAATTGCGCGAGATGCGCAATGCGAACTGGCGCGCGGAGATGCAGGAGCGCATCGCGCGTTATGAGAACCGCCTGCGCCGCGGACGCGTGAACGAGTCATGGGCGCGCTCGATGCGCGCGGAAATGCGACGCCTGCAGTTCTATCTCGACCGCGGCATCAATCCCGAACAACCGACCGCGCCGCTGGTCGTGCGCACATTCGCCAACGCAGCCGGCTTCCTCCTCCTCCCCCTCCTCGTCGCCGTCCTCGGCAGCGACATCGTCTCCGCCGAAAACGCCGAAGGCACGGACAAGCTCCTGCTCACACGTCCGGTGCGACGATGGAAGATTCTCAGCGCGAAGCTCGTGACGCTCTGGCTCTTCGCATCACTGACGCTGTTCATCGGCGCGCTCCTCTCCTACGCCGTCACCGCGCCCGTGCTCCCCGCGGGCGGATGGGACGCACCCTCGTTCAATGGCTTCCAGTTCTCGGGCCCGTCGCTCAATCTCGATTCCGTGCGCCAGCTCCCGCTTTGGCACGACGCGTTGATCGCGTACGGTCTGGAGTGGTATGCGCTGCTCGCGGTTGCGTCGATCTCGCTGATGTTGTCGGTGATCTTCAAGTCCTCCGCCGCATCGATCGGAACGATGCTCGCGTCGCTGATCGGCGGCACGATCCTCACCCGCATCAGCCCAGATTGGACGGCCGGCAAATACCTGTTCGTCAGCGCGCTGCCCCTCGCCGACTACTACACCGGCCAGGCCCCGCCCTACGACGGCATGACGATGGCGTTCTGCATCGCGCTGCTCGGCACATGGGCCGTGGGCGCGTTGATCGTGGCGTACGGGCTGTTCCTGAAGCGCGACGTGTTCGGGTGAACTCCGGCGTGCTAGTCGCGCGAGTCGGGAAGTTCAGCTCGATGCCGACGCCGGCCGGATCGCGGGTCATCCTTCCACTTGCGGATCTCGGCTCGAACGTCGTCGACCACTTTTCCGAGACCGACAAACTCATGCCTGTACTCCCGCATGAGATCGACGAAGAAACCTCCAAAGATGCGAAGGATATGAGAGACGGTCAGTGGAGCGACCAGTAGGAAGACAAGTCCGAGCAGACCCGCGGTCAGCGGATCATCGTGAACAACTACGTTAAAAAGCTCGGACATGGATTTAACTTAGTATCCGTCACACGCCTGGTCAAGTTTTTAACTATAGGGGTCGCCTGTAAGTGTCCGTCCTGCAATAAAATACGCCGCTTCTTACAGTTCTACATGGACCGAGGCATTAATCCCGAGCAGCCGACCGCGCCGCACACTCCTCAGCGCGTGGCCGTGGGCGCGCTGATCGTGGGCGTACGGGCTGTTCATGAAGCGCGACGTATTCGGGCGAGCTAGTCCAGGAAATTCAGCTCGATGCCGACGCCCGCAGGATCGCGTAGAAAGATCTGCGTCTGCCGCGTCGCGGGCACGTGATCGATGGTGAACGCGATCGCGTGGCTCTTCAGCCGCTCGATCGTCTCTTCGAGACCGTCACAGGCGAACGCGAAGTGATCGAGCGCACTCGCGCCTTCACGGAGCTCGCCCTTTTCCGAGAGATGCACGATCGCGTGGTCTCCGGCGTAGAGCCAGAAGCCTCGGCTGCGAAACGGCGGACGCGGCCCGTCGTCGAGACCGAGGACGTGGACGTAGAAATCGCGGCAACTCTCGATCAGGGCGGCCGGGCCGGCGATGTTGATGTGATGCAGTCCGCGCGGAGGCACGTCATCGTCCTCAAGGCAACAGGCGAAGGTGCTCGGCGAAGACGTCGTTGAAGAGCGCACCTGGACGCCGCGAGCGAATCTGTGCGATGACCCGCTCGCCGGGCATGCCGAGGCGGTGCAGGATGCGGCCGGCGACGAGCGCGGAGCGATTGAAGCCCATCCCGCAATGCGAGAGCACGCGGTGTCCGTTCCCGACGAGGTGCGCGCCGAGACTGACCACCGCCTCGAGTTTCTGCAGGTCCGGCAGGTGCTCGTCGTAGATCGGGAAGTAGACGTACAGGCACCCGTTCGGCACCGTCGGAATGCACTCGTCCAACCCGCCCTCGAGGTCGATGACCGTGTCGATGCCGTACGACGAGACGATCTCCCAGTCGTGAATGACCGGCGAGATGTACAGGTGGCCGGTGTCGTCCACCTGATGGAGCTTCGTCAGATCGATGGGCATTGGAGGATTTTAGCCGACGAGCGAGGCCCGGCACGCTTTGCGACTTTGAGACTTTGCGACTATGCGACTATCTTCGCGCCATGAAACGTCTTGCCGCGCTCCTCGTCGTTCTCGCCGCGTGCTCGGGTGAAACAGTGGTGACCGACACCGTCGTTGTCGACACGCGCGAGCCGCTCAAGGTGTTGTACGTCGGCGCGCCGGAACTGGCCGTGCGCGAGCAGGCGAATGACTCCGCAGCGGTACTCGCGACGTACGGCAACGGCGAGGCGGTGTCGGTGCTCGCGGAGCGCGGCGAGTGGGTGGAGGTGCGGACGGGCGATCGCGCGGGATGGGCGAAGAAAGCGGACCTCACGACGGCGGAAGCAAAGCAGGACGCCGAGGAGAACCCGCAGCCAAAATTCCGCGTGATGCCGATGCCGGTGTCCGCGCCGTCCGTGCGCGGCGAGGTTTACATCGAAGCGGATGTGAACACCGACGGCGAAGTGACGGACGCGCGGATCATCGTGAACACGACCGGCTCCGCCCAGCTCGCGAGTCAGAACATGAGCGCGCTACGCCACGCGAAGTTCTACCCGATCGTGATCAAAGGCGAGCGGCAGAGGTTCAAGTACTACCATCGGGTGACGTATTGAACGCGAAAGCGCAACCCTGAGCGAAGCCGAAGGGTCAACTGAGCCCCCGCGTTGCTGGATCCCACAGGCGACCGCACATGCATCGCGCTTCGTGCGCGCGCATCGTGAGGGCTCAACTGACCCTTCGGCTTCGCTCAGGGTTGGTCGCTTCGCTCCAATCACGTTTCCTCTCGCGTGATCCACTTGTCCACCCGCGGGGGCTGCCATTGATCGAACTTCTTCAACAGCGCCGCGGCGTCGCGCTCGATGACGGCGATGGCGCGGTGTTCCTCGCGTAAGAAGCGCTCGCGCACCGCGCGATCGAGGAACTGCATCAGCGGCGCA
Organism: Thermoanaerobaculia bacterium; assembly: GCA_035999335.1. GTDB lineage: Bacteria > Acidobacteriota > Thermoanaerobaculia > Gp7-AA8 > Gp7-AA8 > QHVT01. Next base: position 76,547 of record DASYGV010000070.1, read on the forward strand.
TAGAAGCCGTTCACGTCGAGGAAGCCCACCGGCTTCTCGTGCAGTCCGAGTTGCGCCCAGGTCCAGATCTCGAAGATCTCTTCCAGCGTACCGAGGCCGCCGGGCAGTGCGATGAACGCGTCCGCGAGGTCCGCCATCATGGCCTTGCGCTCGTGCATCGTGTCGACGATGCGGATGTCGGTGAGGCCGCGATGCCCAACCTCGCGCGCCCACAGCGCATGCGGAATGACGCCGATCGCCTCGCCGCCGGACGCGAGGACCGAGTCCGCGACCTCCCCCATCAACCCCACGCTGCCGCCGCCGTAGACCAGGGCAACGCCTTCGCGGGCGAAGAGGCGCCCGAGGTCGCGCGCCGCTTCGACGTAGATCGGATCGGAGCCCGCGTTCGAACCGCAGAACACACAGATGCGGTGGATCGCGCTCAAACTCCTGCCTCATTCCACTTCGCAATCGTGTCGCGGATCAGCACGAAAACCTTGTCGACCACGCGCCGGTAATACTCATCCGCCTTCTTCTGATCGAACTTCGGATATCCCTGCCCCGCCTGATACAACCCGATCGATGACGGGAACGGCGCCGCGGCCCACGTGCCCGGCGTGGGATACGCGGTCGCAAGCTTGTCGCTGTAGCGCTCGGGGTGCACGAGCGTGCGGTCGATGGCCTGAACCATCGCCGTCTCGTTCCATCCCGCGTGTCCGCCGTCTTCGCCGAAGACCTCCTTCGTCACGTCGGACGCGAACGACCACCAGTTGATCACCAGCGTCCGCACGCGCTTCTCCGCCGACACTTCCGCGGCAACCGCCGTGAGCACCGCGGTCTGCGGTCCGCCGTGTCCGTTGAGGATGATGATGTTGCGGAAGCCGTTCTTCGCCATCCCCTCCATCACCGCCTTGATGTATGGCCGGTACGCCGCCTCGGGGATCTGAAACGCGCCGGGATACGCCTCCATCGAGCCGGTGATTCCGTACGGCACCGCGGGCGCGATCATGGCGTTGAGCTTCGGCGCCATCGTGCGCGCCATCGCCTCGGGCGCGGTGATGTCCGCGCCGTTGTTCGCGACGCCGTGCGGCTCGAGCGTGCCCGTCGGAATGAGAACGGTGTCGATCTTCGACGGGACGAGCTCGCGGAACTCCATCCAGTTGACGCGCGCCATGTCGCGCTCCTGCGCGGACGCGGAGACGGCGAGCAGAAAGAGAGCGAGTGCGGCGCGACGGTTCATGCCGCGTATCGTAATCACTTCGGCGGTTCGAGCGTCACGTCGAGCTCTTCGAGCAGTGGTCTGATCGGCGCAACGTACGAGATCCGATCGTGGCCGGCGTACAGCAGTCCGACGAGCTCATTGCGCACGTTCACCACCGGCGCGCCCTCGTCGCCCGGCGCGAATGCGACGGTGGTCATGATGTCGCCGCTGCGGACGACCAACACATGCCCGTCGGTGAAGCCGGAACCGCGTCCAACGGCGCGCAACTTCTCCTCAGCCGTCACGCCCTGCGCCGCGCCGCTTATCGGACCGAAGTTTGGAATGGTCTGATCCATCTCGACACCCGGTTCGAGGCGCACCAGGGCGCCCGAGCGATTCTGCCGCAGTGGATTGGGGCGGAGCGGGGCTTTTGGCGGAGGGAGGCTTCCCCGTGGCGTTGCGCGTCGCGCATTCTGCCGCTCTCGATCAGCGACATCGCCGACGCGCTCGATCGTGCCGATCACCGATCCGGGCCCGTCGGCCGGCGCCGGCTGCAGCACGCGATCGCCAACGGACGCGCCGCTTCTCATCGTGAGCAGGAAACGCTGGCCCTTCCGGTCCCGCACAATGCAGCAGGCGCTGACGACCATGCCCTTCCTGCCGATGCTCGAGCCGGCCAGGATCGGACGCGTCTTCTCACGAAGGCGAAGGTACTCGGCCGTGGCTCTGACCTGCAATTCCGGCGGCGGAGCCAGGTCTGCCGCGGTGCTGGTAAACACGTTGACCCGTTCAACGACGTCAGCGAGCTGGGTCGCGAGCTGGGCGCTTTCGTCGCGGTCTTTCGTCGTCACCTTCAGCTCTTCGATGCTCTTCGTCAACTCCTCGCGCGTATCTTCAAGTTCCGCGATCTGCTTCTGCAAACGCATCACGGTGAACGTCAGCGCAATGATCAGCGCCAGCATCACCAGGGTCACGATCGCGCCCGCCGCGCGCACGCGCCGCGTTTCCTTGTCGATCTTCTTGCGGCTCGCCGCCACCAGCGCGGGCAGCGAGTCCTTGACGCCGATGTCCTTTGCTTCATCGCTGCGGAGCCACTCCTCCGCTTCTCCGAGCTGCTTCTCGTCGAGGAAGCCGCTCTCGCGTCCGAAGCGTACCCACTCATCGGCGAGCGACTCGAAACGACGGAGCTCCATCATCGCGGACTTGTTGCTCTCGAGCCACTCCACGAGCTTCGGCCAGTTGCGGATCAGCGCCTCGTGCGCCACTTCGACGCGGTCGTTCGTGCGGCGGATCAGCCGCGCCGCCAGAAGTTTGTTGAGCACATCCTGCACTCGCGCTGGATCGTCGCCCAGGCGAAGGAGCGCGTCGATCGGAACACGGCTGCTGGTCGTCTCCGCGTGTACGCTCGGACGCACCATGCGCATCAGGATGCGCCGCATCGTGTCCTGGTTCTGCACGATCAGACCGTTGAACACCTCGTCCGCGGCGCGCGCGAGCGCGAGCCGACCGCCGCCCACCTCGCGGTACGCCTCGAGCGTGAGACGATTGCGGCGGCGCTTCGTCCACAGCCGCCAGAGCGTAAACTGCAGCAGCGGCAGCGCGGCCGGCTCGCCGACGACGTCGCTCACCAGCGCGTCGACGAGTCCCGATTCCAACTTGAGATTGATCCGCTCCGCCGGTTTCTCGATCGCCTGACGCAATTCGGACGCGGACAGCGGCGTCGCGCGCAGGTCGCCGGCGCGGAAGAGCTCCTGCAGATCCGGGAACGCGCCGAGCCGGGGAAGATAGTCTTCGCGGATCGTGACGATGACGACGCCACCCTCCTTGTGGATGTCGACGAGCCGCTTCGCGAATGCGGCCCGCGCGGTGCCGTCGTCGATGAGCGTGAAGAGCTCCTCGAACTGATCGACGACCACGACCAGCGGTACGTCGCCCTCGCGAGCCGCCGTCGCCGCGAGGTGTTTTCCCGATGCCGATCCCGGCGCGAGCGGAGTGTCGTAACGCCAGTCGCGACTCCCTTCCAGCGCACCCTCCTTCAACATCGGCAGCAGGCCGCCGAGGACGATCGACGACTTTCCACTGCCCGAGGGACCGATCACCGCGAGGAAGCGACGCTCGCGCAACACCTGCAGCGCGCGATCGAGCGTCTCCGAGCGGCCGTGAAAGTTGGGGCGGTCTTTCTCGTGGAACGCTTCCAATCCGACGTAAGGGCAGGCGTCGTCGGGCAGCTCCGGCGCGAGCGACTCGTCGAAGTCGACGAGCGTCGCGTCTTCGAACGGCACGTTCGTCCTATCGAGTCGCGTGAGCCAATAGTCGATGAGTCCCTGCGCTGCGATCCGCTGTTCTTCGGCATCGAGCAGCGCGCCGGTCTGCCGCGCACGCACGACGAACGACCTCACCTCGGGCGCGAGCGCGTCGAAGGGCGTCCCCTTGCGATGCTGCGCGAGGAGCATCGCGTGCGTGGCGCGGAGCTCGAAGATGGTCGGGAACGTTTCGTTCATGCCAGTGCCTCGATGATGTGCGCGAGCGGCTTGCCGACTTCTCCGAGCTCACCGCATTGAGTCATGAGCTCGCGATCGAGCCGGAAGAAGCGTGTTGCGGCCTTTTGCCGGAAGAGGCGGAAGGCGCGAATCATCGCGTTCTGGTCGTTCGCTGCGATGGCAGCGTCGATGGCCTGCTCGTCTTTGCGGAGGTTCTTCGCCGATTCGGAAGAGGACGCGGAAAGCACCGCCATGTTGCGCTTCAGATCGGGCCAGGAGTCGGTCAGCTCGAAGGTATCCGTGGCAAGGTTGGTATCGATGCGCCGGATCACGGCGTCGACTTCCTGCCAGAGGTTGTGGCTGCGCACGAGCATGCGCAGGTTCTCGTCGAGTTGCTCGAGGACGTCGCGCGCTTCTCGCATCGGTGCGAGCTTCTCCGCGTCCATGCCGCCCTTGGTGCCGCGCTCGTAGACGAACGACACAACCTCGCTCACGGCCGCGAGCTCGAGCGCCTCGGCGGACTCGAAGAGGTGCACGTTGATGCGCGGGGGCTCGGTCGCGAGCACACGATCGATGAGGCTCGCGGCCTGGCGGACTTTCGTCGTATCGCGAGCCTGCACGGCAGCGGCCAGGGTCTCATACGCGCGCTGAAGGGTGTTGATCCAGGTCAGGCGTGAGCTGGAGAAGACCGGGTTCTCATCGAGCTTGCGCAGCTCTTCGACGGTGCCGAGGAGATCGTCCGCGTAGCCATCCAGCAAGTCGGCCACAGTGTCGTCGGCCGCGAGCCTCCCTACGTCGCCGATGATGCGGTCGTAGCAGCGGAGCTGGACGTTGTGCAGATGATCGTGCACGGCTTTGAAGGCGATCACGCGGTCGATGCGGCCGACGATGTTCTCGATGCGCACGCGGTATTCGAGGAGCGCCTCGCGCACAGCGCTGTCTGATTGCATGAGGTCGGGCAGCGTGCGCAACGCCTTCTCCGCCGGCGCGGCCTTGACGATGTCGGCGATGAGCGGCCGGCCGAGGGTGCGGATGAGGAGCCCGAACTGCCGGGCGAATGTGGAATCGTCGGTGAACGGGATCCACGAGCGGATGGACAGCCACTTCGGCGGATCGCACTTCTCCCGGAGAATCGGCAGCAGCCGCCCGCGGGCGCCAGTCGGATCCTCCTGGGCGGTGACCAGCCCCTCGAAGCGCGTCCACTCGCTGCCGACCCAGTTCGGCGTCAACACCGCCAGAGTGCGCCGCGAGTTGAGAACCGCATCGGTCATGTTCTCGATCGACGCCTTCCCTCCCTCGAAATCACTTTCGTCGACGAGCACGCGCAGCCCGTTCTCGCGCAGCGCTTTGACGAGGACCGAAGACACCCATGGCTTGTCTTTGTGGCTGTAGCTGACAAAGACGTCGTGCGAGAACTCCGTCATTGCTGCGCTCATGTTGAAGGGTGGACTTCGGGCAGTATGCGCTTCGGGCGAGGCGGACGCAAAGACTGGGGAGCCTGCGCGGCAGAAAGTTCGCCTCGGAGCGACCGTACGTGCCCAAGGCTAGGCCAACCAGCGCAGCCGGCCGTGCCGGCCGGCGCGGAATTCGCACGCCATTCGCGGGTTTAACCCGCGCGCATGCAGCAGTTTCGATACGACATCCGCAACGTAGCCATCATCGCCCACGTCGACCATGGGAAGACCACGCTCGTCGATGCGCTCCTCAAGCAGGCCGGCGCCATCCGCGCGTACCAGCACCTCGACGAACGGGTCATGGACTCGAACGATCTGGAGAAGGAGCGCGGGATCACCATCCTCGCGAAAAACACCTCCGTCCGTTACCTCGTCGACCAGCCCGACGCCCTCGGCCATCCGGTGCATCACGAGGCGACGCACACCGCCAGCGGGCACGATCTGCCCGCCGACTTCGTCCACCCGACTGAGGTCAAAATCAACATCGTCGATACGCCGGGCCATGCGGATTTCGGCGGCGAGGTCGAGCGCGTGTTGTCGATGGTCGACGGCGTGATCCTGCTCGTCGACGCCGCGGAAGGCCCGATGCCGCAGACGCGCTTCGTCCTCCGCAAGGCCCTCGGTCTCGGCCTGCTGCCAATCGTCGTGATCAACAAGATCGACCGCACCGACGCGCGTCCGACCGAGGTCGTAAACGAGGTCTTCGATCTGATGATCGAGCTCGGCGCCTCGGACGAGCAGCTCGACTTCCCGATCCTCTACGCCATCGGCCGCCAGGGCATCGTGCGCGCCGAGCTCTCGGACACCGGCGAAGACTGCCGCCCGCTGTTCGATGCAGTCCTCAAGCGCATCCCGCCGCCTCCGGGCTACTCCGAGGCACCGCTCCAGCTCCTCGTCAGCGCCATCGACTACAACGAATACGTTGGCCGCCTCGGCGTGGGTCGCGTGCAGCGCGGCAGGATCCGTCAGGGAAACGACGTGATCCTCATCCTCCGCGACGGCACGCACAAGAAGGGCCGCATCACGAAGCTGACCGTGTTCGAAGGTCTCAAGCGCATCGAAGTCGAAGAGGCATCCGCGGGCGAAATCGTGGCGGTCGCGGGATTCGCGGACGTCGAGATCGGCGAGACCTTCACCTCCGCCGAGACGCCGGAAGCGCTCGAGCCGATCGCGATCGACGAGCCGACTGTGTCGATGTTCTGGCTCGTGAACGACTCGCCCTTCGCGGGGACGGAAGGAAAGTACGTCACCTCGCGGAACATCAAGGACCGTCTCGACCGCGAGCTGCGCAAGGACGTCGCGCTGCGCGTGCGCGAGACCGGACAGGCCGACCGCTTCGAAGTCGCGGGACGCGGCGAGCTGCATCTGTCGATCCTCGCGGAAAACATGCGCCGCGAAGGTTTCGAGTTCGCGTTGTCGCGACCGCAGGTCATCCTCAAGAACATCAACGGGCAGACGATGGAGCCGTACGAGGCGCTCGTCGTCGACATCGAGGAAGCGCACACCGGGACGGTGATGGAGAAACTGCAGCAGCGCCGCGCGGAGATGACCGACATGGTCAATCCCGGCACGGGCCGCGTGCGCATCGAGTTCAAGATTCCGACCCGCGGGCTGTTCGGCATCCGCACGGAGTTCCTCACCGAGACGCGCGGCACGGGCCTGCTGTATCACACGTTCCTCGAGTACGGTCCGTATCGTGGCGAGTTGACGGGTCGCAATCGCGGCGCGTTGGTCGCGAAAGAAGCGGGCGAAACGACCGCGTACGCGATCGAGCCGCTGCAGGAGCGCACGTCGCTCTTCCTCGGACCGGGAGTGAAGGTCTACGGCGGCCAGATCGTCGGCGAGAACTCGCGCGACGCCGACATGGTCGTGCAGGTCTGCCGCGCGAAGCACCTGACGAACATGCGCGCCTCGGGCTCCGACATGGCCGTGCGCCTCACGCCGCCGCGTCTTCTGACGCTCGAGCAGACGCTCGAGTGGATCGAAGACGACGAGCTGGTCGAGGTGACGCCGGAATCGATCCGCATCCGCAAAATGACGCTCGACCACTCGAAACGCGAGGTCGCAGCGAAGAAGGTAAAGAAGGCCGCGGCCGAGGGCTGACCCTCGCGCGTGCACACCACGAGCCATCCGTACTGCTATCTTTCAATCTCCGTTGACATCCACCCCTGCTGAATCTATATTGCTCCTTATCCCCATCCGTAGGTACTTGGCCCCAATCGTGTGACGTGGCTCTCGTTCAACCCTTCCAGCAGGAGGTGATTCATGGCTTATGGGAAAGACGGCGACGGCATCAATCTCGACAACACCGCCAAGGCATTCGACGTGGCGTATGGGCATCCCGACGCGCTCAAGAAGCTCGCGGGAGCGGTCGATCAGTTCTACAAGACCATCGGCGTGCAGCTGAACGGCGCGGAGCAGAAGTACGTGCTCAGCTATCTCGTAACGATGAGTCCTTCGGGCAACCTCTTCGATCCGGCGAGCCGGCCGATGATTCAGTCGGCCGTCGCCGGACGCGTCGTCGCCGTCCAGTAGGCTCACTCGCGTTCAACGAGGGCGCCGCATCGCCCGAAGTGGTCGCCCTCGTCGTCTCCTCGCGATCCATGACGCTCAGGAAGAAGAAGCCGCGCCTGGAGATCCTGGCGCGCGCACCGCTGCCTACGCTGCACGGTCTCTTCGAGATGTCCATCTTCCGATGGGGACCAGGGAGCGTCTCCCTCGGCCTGTCCGCCGACCACATCGCCATCGTCATGGGCGACCCGCGCGGAAAACGCGACGTTCTGCTGCGCATTCATTCGGAATGCCTCACGAGCGAGGTCTTCGGGTCGGTGCTGTGCGATTGCCGCGCACAACTCGATGCGGCGCAAGCGCAGATCGCCCGAGCCGGCGAGGGTGTGCTGCTCTATCTGCGCCAGGAGGGACGCGGGATCGGGATCACGAACAAGGTTCGCGCCTACGAACTGCAGGCGAACGGCCACGACACCGTCGATGCGAACCGTCTTCTCGGATTTCCCGACGACGCGCGCGACTATTCCGCGGCCGCGGCCATGCTTCACCACCTCGGCATCGTGTCGGTGCGGCTGATGACCAACAATCCGATGAAAGTGACGGCCTTGCGCGACCTGGGCATTCCGGTCCGCGCCCAGTGCGCGCTCGTGCGCGCGGACGATCCGCGCGCGGCGCAGTATCTCGAGACCAAACGCGTGCGCATGGGGCATGCACTGCCGCCGCTCGAGGACTTGCGCCCGGAAGGCTTCGATCACACTTCGTGATAGACCTCGATGAGCCATCCGTCGGGATCGCGGAAATAGAAACGCGCAACATCCTCCTGGAGCGGAGGCGGCGTCGGAATCAGTCCGTACTCGACCCGCTGCATGACCGTGATGCCGAGCGCGGTGAGATGGTCCGCCCATGCGAACAGCTGCTCGCGCGTGGTCTTGAAGCCGAAATGAAAGTACCGGCTCACACGCGAGTCGTCGTCGTGCTCGAGGAAGAAATCGAAGCCGTTGAACTCGAGGACCACTTTCCTCGGCGAGAGATGTTTGACGTATTGAAAGCCGAGGACGTCCCGGTAGAAGTCGACGGCGGTGTCGAGCTCGCGCACCGGCAGATTGATGTGTTTCAGCACGACCGTTTCGTTCATGCATCCTCCAACAGTGTGAAACGTTGCAAGGTCTCCGGCGCCTCGCGGAGAGCGGCGATCATTTCCTTGCGCGTGCGGCCGGGACGGACCGGCACATAACGTCCTCTGCACGTGACTTCCAACGGCGATCCGGCGAAAGGAAAGGGCCGCAACCTCAGAACGCCGGGCGCGACCACCGTCAGCGAGATCGTCATCTCGCGGCCCGGTGCGGCCGGGACGCGATGAAACTCCGCATCGCGGATCAGCGCCGGCGCAACGCGATTGAGATTCACGGCGAGGCGATCGAAGAACTGCAGTCGAAAGTAATTGCAAGACAGCACGTCGTCCGAGACCCATCGCGCGCCCGTCTCTTCCTCGCGCAATGCATCGAGGATGCGCCGGCGGCGATCTGATTCCGCGTCGAGCATTCTCGCGACGTCGTCCCGATACGCCGGAGGGACATTGTGCATTGCGCTCGTCCGCGTCAGTCCGTACCGGTCGTGATACAGCCCGTGCACGTGCATCGACGCGAGCAGTCCCGCATAGGGATGCCACTTCTCATTGAAGTCGGCGGACGCCGGTCCAATGGCCAGAAGCGCCGGCCAGGGGGTTTCCTCGAGCGAAAACGGCAGTCCCGTCGCCGCATCGACGTCCGGCTCATCGTCCGCGGCGGCCCATCCTGCATCGTGATGGCGCACCGCGAACAACATGATCCCCTGTGGCTCGAGTGCCTCGAACGCGTCGTTGCCGAACGCGCCGGCGAGTTGCCCCGCCAGCGCCTGGTGTGAGTCGAGTGGGATGACGAACGGGGAATCGCCATCGATGGGCTGCTGCACGATCATCGCCGTTCCTACATGCCGAACGGATACGTGGCCAGATCGGCCACGCCGCTGTTCCGCACCGCCTTCAATGCTTCCGCATACTCGACCAGCAACATCAGCGCGTATTTCAGACGGCCACGCAAATACGCCTCCTCGGGCGCGCCGGCGCCGAGCTCATTGAGCATGCTCCGCACATTGCGGACGATGATGTGCTCGGGGATGTAACAGAACTGCGTGTTCTTGTAGCTGCTCATGCGCAGTTCGGCAACCGGATACGCGCCGTTGACGCCGCTCGAAACGGCCACGATCAGCCCGGGCTTGTGACTGAGCTCGTTCTGCTCGCACAGCAGGAAGAAGTTCTTCAATGCCGCCGGCACCATGCCCGACCACTCCGGCGTCACCACAATCGCGCCGGTACATTCCTTCAACTCCGCGGACACCGGACTCCAGACGCGACACCACGGCTCGGCAGCGGTTTTCAGGCCGGGGTCCCACAAGGGCAGCGGGGTTTCACCGAGGTCGAGGAGATAGGTGTCGACGCCCTCGAAATCGCTCGCGATCAACTGCTGAATGAAACGCGCCACCTTGCCGGTCTGGGACGGGCTGCGGTGACTGCCGCTGACGATCGCGAATCGGTTCATGTCAGCGGCGTCCGATCAAAACGGTTTTGTCCGATCCGAAATGCAGGAGCTGGATGATCGGAAGGTCGAGCGCGCGAAGATGTTCGGCGGTCTGCTCGTCAGTGGCGAGGTATCCCCGGAGCGTATTGACGAACATCTTCAGCGAGAACAGGCTCGCATGCATCGGCTCCGTTCCGTCGCTGGAAAGCGTGAATTTCGAGACGACGATCATGCCGTCGTCTTTCATCGCCCCAACGGCGCGGGAAAGGATCTCGCACTGCTGCTCCGCGTCGAAGTAGTGCAATAGATCGTTCACGAGAACCATGTCGTATGCGCGCTCGGTCGTGTGCGTCAGCGCGTCGCCGATTTCGAGCCTCAGCCTCGGATTCGGCAGCAGGTCCGCCAGACGCTCGCGGGCATACGCAATGGGGCGGTCGAGATCCATCACCGTGACACAAGCCTTCTTCGTATCCGTGACGATGCGTCGCGCGTAGTACCCGTGTCCCCCGCCGACGTCGAGAATCCGCTCCGCGCGCTCGATCGCCGGCCGCAGGGCCGCGAGGAGGAGATCGGCATGGGGCCGGTTCGCCTTCTCGATCGAGTCCAGATAGCTCGCCACCCGATCGCTTTGCAGCAGCTCGCTCTCGTAGCTCGGACTCGGATGCGCACCGCGGAGAATGGCCGGCAACTGGAGCCAGTTGGCGTTCTGCTGTTTGTGCAGCATCAGCTGATTCCCGAAATACCCTTCTCCGGGAACGAGGACGCGAAACGGCGGGAGCACGCGGTACCGTCCGTCCGCGCGCTCGAGAATGCCCAATGAGGCGAGACCATTGAGGAGCAGCCCGGCGGGTACGACGTCCATCGACAGCGCCTTCGCCACCTCCTCACAACTGCTGCCCGCGCCGTCGAGATGCGCAAAGACGCCGAGCTCGATGCCGGCAAACAGGAGCGCGGACTGCCGGTACGCGGTGGCGAGCGTCTGCAGCCGGTTGTAGTCCGGCTCCGGCGCGTCGTCGAAGGTGCGTGCCGCATCCATGTCTATCGTTCTGCTCCGCGAATCTCGTAGACCTTGCCGTCATAGCTGCTCGCCAGAAACATGTCGGGCTCCTCGGCACGCGCCAGCGACGAGATGCCGGCGCAAGTCGGGCGCTCGTGATGCACCCACGCCTGTTCATCGACGTCATACAGACAGACCATGCCGGAATACGAGCCGGTCGCGACGAGGCGCCTCCCGGCGCGGATGCACTTGATGGAGTGCGTGTGCGGCGTCTCGATGACCGTCGGCATCGCGCCGTTCCAGATGCTCAGCTTGCGGTCGCGGCTGACGCTGACGAAGCGGCCGTCCGGCAGGCTGTCCGCGCCATTGCTGATGCGCAGGTGCGCCTTCGGAATCCGCTGCTCGAGGCCGAGGTCGTTCGTGCGATGGAACGCCGCCGCGCCGGTTGCATCGACGCTGAAAATGCGCGGCCCGTTGCAGGCGATGCCTTTGACTGCATTCGCGTGCAGCTCGACGTCGCGCACGTGCGCGATCGCGCCGGCCCGCCGTGCGAAGACCAGACCCTCGCCGGTGTAGGTTCCGACGATGAGCTGCGGCTCCTCTTCGCGGCGGATCTCGACGGCGCAATTGAGCGGGGATCGGTGCCGGTGCAGAACTTCGCCGGTCATTGCGTCGAAGAGCTCCCCGCTCTGGCCGCCCGTCACTACGCCGCCGTCCCACTGCGTCAGGAAGTTGCAGAGGCTTCCGGGCGTCGACTGGATCCGCCCCGCGCGATGCACGCGGCCGGCGTCGCCCGTCGTGATGCGGCAGCCGTCGAATGCGAGCACGGCGTTCACTCCCGGCGTGTCTTCGACATGCGACAGATCCCATCGCGCCGCGGCGATGTCATACGTCGCGTAGCTGCTGCCGAACGTTCCGAATGCCAGCATCGAAGGCGAGACGAAGCAGGCCGCGCGCAGCCACACCTGCGGCGGGACCTCGGCCATATGTGCTCTGCGCAGTTTCCCATCCTCCGACGATTGCCAGACCTGGATGCAGCGGTCGTAGCCGGCGCTCACGAGCACACGTCGCTCCGCGTCGAAGACGAGCCGCTTGATACCTGCGTCGTGCGCTTTCACGCTCGAGGTCCGCCCGCGCGCGACGGACACGATCTCGCCGACATCGTTTCCGACGAAGAGAATCCCGTCCGGCGTCGCGACGACCGTGTCGCTTTCAATGCCGCCGAGGTCGACGACGTCGATCGGCTGGCCCGTCTGCGGATCCCAGCGGCGCACCGTTCCGTCGTCGCTGCTCGACACGAGCTCGGCGCCGCCGCGGATCCATTCGACAGAGATCACGTCCGCCGCGTGCCCTTCGAACGTCAGCTCGCGCCGGCCGGAGAAATCGAACACGCGCACGCGGTAGTCGCGCGACGCCGTGGCGATCCTGCGCGAAGCGGGACATGGCACCGCCATCTCCACGTCATCCTCGTGATCGGCCATCACCGCCAGCAGACGCATCGTCGGCACCGACCAGAGCCGCGCGGAGTGATCGCTGCCGGCGGAGATGAGGAAGCGGCCGCACGCACTGAAGCGGCATTGATTGGCGAGGTGGTCGTGACAGCCTCGCGCGACGGCGGTCTTCGTCCGCGCGTCCCACAGAATCACCTGGTTGTCGTAGCCGGCGGTTGCGACCCATCGCCCGCCGAAGGCATCGATGCCGCTGATCGGAGAGACGTGGGCGATCATGGCTCAGGCCTCCATCGCTCCGGCCGTGCTCAGCGAGCCGATGACTCCGATGGGGAGGATCTTTTCGTCGTGGACGCAGAAGAGATGGACCGCGCCGGACCGGCCGTACGTGACGAAGTAGTGACCGTAGCCGGTGCTGTCGAGGTCCTCGTCGAGCCAGAGCGCCCCCTTCGTGTAGTCCATCTGATCGGGAGACACGTGCAACGACGTTCCTTTCGCGAGATCGCAGAGGATGGCGTTGCGCTGGTAGTTGAGCAGCACCAGGTAACGCCGTTTCGGATCCCAAATGAAATCCTCGATGGTGTTGCCCTGGTGATCGACGAACGGCCGCTGCAGCCAGCCGTCGGTGCCGTCGAGCAGAAACAGCTGCGCGCTGTGGCCGAGGATCAGCCGGTCGTCGTCGAGCCACTTCATCCGCTTCGGACGGCGGTTGGTGATGGAGTCGTGGACCTCGGAGAAATCGGCGCCCGACAACATCACCAGCCGCCCCTCGCGCTCGCCGATGGCGAGGAGGTCGCGCTGCGAGTTGTATGCGAGTGACCAGACCGGCTCGCCGTCTCTCGACTCGTAGTCGAGGACGATCCGTCCCTCCGCGAGATCGATCTTGTAGACGTGTCCGTTTTCCCCGGCCACGAACGATTCCGGCCGCGTGTCGTGCACAGCGACGTCGCGAACGGGTGTGGGGAGGCGCAGGAGTTGCCGGAACTCTCGGTCGTCGCCGATGACGATGGCGCCGTCCGTGCGGCCGAGGATGAACAGGCCGGTCGACGGCTGCACGACCATCCGCTTCGTGTAGACGAACGGGTCGACCGGCAGCGTTGTCTTCCTCACCTCGAATCTCGGAAGGCGGCTGCAGCGGTCGCTGCCCGCGGCGCGCAGCATCAGCATCTCGTTGCCCTCGCCGGCGACGCAGATGCGGCCGCCCGGAGCCTTGACCGCGGTCCAGAGCGCCGGCGGCGTCTCGCGAATCGTCGCCGTCGTCGCGCCGGTCGCGAGATCGGCTTTATAGAGGCTTCCATTGCGGCACTGCACGAGCAGCACGGAAGGATCGCGCTCGAGGGTCTTGATCCAGCGGCATTTGAAGGGCGTACGGTAGACGACGCCGATCGGCTCGCACGTGTCCGGATCGACTTCGTAGATGTTGCGGTCGAAGCTCGAGGCGAACGCCCGCCCGGACGCGTGGTTGTAAGTCACGTGCTCGAGATCGTCGCGCGTGAATTTCGGTCCGACGATCGGCTCCTTCGCGCCCGACGCGTCGAGCCGGATCACGCAGCGGGTATCGCTGGCCAGGAGGTACTCGGAGCCGGTGACATGTTCCGCCCAATGAATGGTCTCATGCCCGAAGCGCCAGGCCATGACGATCGTTCCGGCATCGCTGATGACGACGCGGCCGGCATTGGAGCCGCTGAAGACGCGGCCGGAGCCTTTCAGGTAGCGCGCGGTGACGACGTCTTCGGTGTCGTGGTACCGCATGCAGCGGACGATGCTCCAGGATTCGTCGTCGAACTCGAGCTCGAGCACGCCCGCGGCGCCGCTTCGCGTCACGAGCCGCCGCTCGGTCTCGTGAAAGGCGAGCGCCTGCGCGACGGACATGATCGGCTCGTAGCGCATGCGGTCGTTGTCGCACGGGATGTCGCGGATGCAGACGTCGAACAGGCGTTCGAGCGCTCCGCCGCGCGCGCGGCGCCACACGACGACGCTGCGATCCATGCCCATTGAGGCGACATACGGCAACGTCGCGTGCGCCGCGATGGCGATGATGCCTCCCGGATGCGCCTGCACTTCGCGCGTGACGCGGAACCCGTCGATGTCCACGGTCCAGATCTGGCCCGAGAGCGTGCCGGCGAACATCCATTGCTCGTTCGACTCGATGCAGAAGGACTTCACTTTTCGCGCGGCGATCATGGGCCTCCTCTCGCGGACGCGGCGGCGACGAGCCGAAATCCGGTGAAGCGGAATTCCGGACGGGGAAGCGGGCCGTGCCGGCGCGCGCACCGCGCCAGGTCGCCGCCGCGGGCGAACGATCCGCCGCGGAGAATGCGGTAGCGCGGTCCTAGCGTGCGGCTCAGGTCATCGTCCACGAACGTGCCGCCCGGATACGGCTCGTACCGCGACGAGGTCCATTCCTCGACGTTGCCGGCCATGTCGAAGACCCCGAACGGCGAGACCCCGCGCGGGTAGCGGCCGACGGGCGTGGTGCGCCCCACTCCGGCCTCGATGGTGTTGCACGCGGCGGGATCGAATTCCTCTCCGTACGGATATTGCCGCGCCGACGTTCCGCGCGCCGCGTACTCCCACTGCTCCTCGGATGGAAGCGCGAACGACTCTCCGAGCTCGTCGCCGGCCCACTCCGCAAACGCGGCCGCATCCTCGAACGCCACACCCCACACCGGATGATCGGCAGGCTCGCCGGTCGTCAGCGACTCCGGGATCGGACCGCGTCGCGCCGCGATGAAACGCCCGTACTCCGCGTTCGTAACCGGAAAACGCATGATTCGGAACGGCTCGATCTCCACGCTGCGCCTCGGGTACTCCTTGAGGATCCACTGGTGGAACTGCGCCACGTCATACGACGGCTCCGCGAGCTTGCGGGCCCAGAAGTCGACACACTGCCCGACCTCCTCCATGGTCGATCCCATGGCGAAAATACCGCCGGGCAAGTGAACCAGATCGAGCACGAGCCCCCCGACTTTCGAAACGGCCGCTCCGGCGTACAGCTCCTTGAAGACGAGAAGGCGGTATGGTACCACTGAAATACGGAGGTATACACAGAAGGAGTCAGCGCTTCTCGATCTCCATTTCCTGGCCGAAGTGTTTGCCGAGGTCTTCGAGCAACACCTTCAGCGTCGCGTGATGTCCCATGATGAACCTGGACACGAAGCGAAAGACCGGGTTGTACACCTCTCCTTCCTCCGTGATCGTCACGATCGTTTCCGATTCGCCGCGCGGCTCCAGCTCGAAGATCCACTGCCCACCGAACGGAAGGTTCTTGTCGGCGATGCGGCGCACGAGGCGTTTTTGCGCGACGCGCTCGACGGTCTCGAACGTCATCGCCTCCCCTTTCGGCGAGACCTCTTTCCACAGCTCGCCAACCTGCTCGCTCTTCGCGACTCCAGGGCGCCACGACGGATACGATGCGAAGTCCGTCAGCAACTGCCAAACATCGTGCACCGGTTTGTGAATCGTGCTGCGAACGCGTGCGACGTGCGCGACCGGCAATGCCTTGCCGACGCCGAGCACCACCGCGATCGGAACGATCACGGCGGCGCCGATGATCAGGAACAGACTCATGGCAGCTCCTCCTTTTCCTCTTCGTCAACTTCCATCACCAGCGCGACGACAGCTCGGCACCGGCCGCATTCGCCGAGATGCGCGCACACGCTCTCGAGCTCCTGCGCCGTAACGCCGCCGGCAATCGCGGCGGCGAGCGTCTCGACAGATAGACAAGCGGACGGCACGGTCCCTCATCGCGGTCGGGCCAGGCCGCTGTTAGTTCGAAGTCGAAGTCGGCTGGAGACAGCTCTCGGCGGACTCCAGCAGCGAGAGGATTTCGTACGACGGATTCTCCACCAGCTCGGCCAGACATTCTTCGATCGCGCTGGAACTGAGTCCGTACTCTTTCTGCAACGTCCGGATGACGATCTCCCGCAGACGGTTGCAGACGCGGTCGATCTGCCGGGTCACGTTCGACGGGTGGACGCACAACGCGGCAGCGATCTCCTGCACCTGCTTCAAGCGGCCGTACCGCAACAAAAGAACGTGACGCTCACGGGCGGAGAGCTTCGCGCAAGCCTGTTGCAGAGCATCGCGGGCCGCATCAGAGTAGCGATGCGCGCGGATGGTGGCGTCGAGCCGCGGCATGGCCGTTTCGTCAGGCGCTTCGAAGAGCGCCTCGAGCGGCTGCGCGGCCATGTGATTCCGCTTCCGTTCGTTGATCGCGCGATGACAGACCAGCACGCGCAGCCACGTCGCCAGCGAGCTGCGGCCGTCGTACGACCCGATGCGGCTCCGTCCCGAGCGGTCTGGCAGAAAGAGGTCGACCACGACGGCCTGCGCGAGGTCGATGGCCTCGTCGGGCGTGCGGGCCGCGCTCACCGCGAGCCGGACGATGTATTCGTGGAACTCTTCCTCGAACGCCTGCCATGCCGCCGAGCGGCCGAGCAGACATCCGAACGCGAGATAGAGATCCGCGCCGTGCAGCGACTCCACGAACGAGTCGGCGCGGACGGAATCGTCGAGCCGCCGGTTGCAGATCGTCTCCACATGCGCGGCGTAAGCGACCGCGTCGAACTGCAGGTCTCCGAATCGCGCCCTCCCCGCGTCGAAGAAGGAGCACACCAGAGACACGGCATGCGACTGGAGATCGACAGTCATCGTGATTCCACAGACCAGAAAACCAAGAGCACGACCGGGCTGTACTGTTTTTGCTGACACTAGGAATTTATACGTCTAGACACATATCTGCCACCAAATTGCGCACAAATCGCAATCCTTCCGTCACACCGCAATTCCTTAGCTCGGGCGTGTCTATAGAGCATCCGGACCCACACCTGACCGCGTCGACCGACGCAAAGGAGGACAGCTCATGAAGAGGCGTCTCAATGCCCGTGTGCTCATCATCGCCGCCGTGCTGGCGTGCCTCATCTCCACCGCCGCGCCGCTGCGCGCCTACGATCCCGTTCCCGCGCTCCGCAATCTCTCCGGCGCGCCTCACGCCGTGATCTGGCTGCTGCAAGTCAAGCCGGGGCGCGAGGCGGAATTCGTCAACGCCATGGTCACCACCGGCCCATACAACAAGCTCCTCTCCGGCTTCGCCAGCGAGAAGCTTCTCGAGCCGCTGCCGGTCGCCGACGGTGCGACGCTCTACATTTGCTTCAGCCGCTACTACGACAAAGGCACGGCGGCATTCGTCGAGCCGGAGCGGATCGAGGCCATCACGAGCTATCTCACCGCGCCGCCCGCCCGCCTCGACCTGTCGCTCGTCGAGCATCTCCTCGCCAACTGGGGCTGGGAGCGCGGCACCGACCAACAGGTGATGCGCACGGAAGCGTTCAAGAACGAGGAGATCTTCCGGAAGAACATCACCTCGCTGAGCTTCTTCAAAGCCGGGTACGTCGGCCAGATCGGGATGATGGAGTTCTTCGAGGCCGGCTCGGACGTCGAGGCGGTGCGCAAGACGGCATCCGCGCGCAGCGGCCTCTCGGGCGCATCGGTCTACAAGATCGACGGCGAAGATCGCTACGTGGTCTACAGCGAGTTCTTCAAAGCTCCCGCGGACATCGCGGCGCGCCAGCTCCACATCGTTCCCGGAACCGTGCCGGTCGGCCAGTACGCCGGGGTCGTCGCGCAGAATTACATCCCCCGCTGACCCTCAACGACTCTGACTTTTTTTTCGGAGGATTCCATGATGAGGCGAATCACAACGTCTTTGCTCTACGTGTGCCTGTTCGCCGTCTGCGGCGCGGCGCTGGCAGCGACCGAATACCGATTCGAGCGCTCGATCGGAAAGCCGCCCGCGATCGGCGAGCCGATCAACCTCACCGTCGACGCGAGCGGCACGATCTACGTCGCCGACCGCACGAACGGCCAGGTCATCCGCGTGACGCCCGACGGCAAGATGACGACGAACGCGGTGCGCACCGGCTTGCGCCGGCCGACCGCGCTCGCCATTGGTCCGAACGGGAGTCTTCTCGTTGCCGACGAATCCGAAGGCGGCAGCGTCGTCACGTTCGCCACGCCGCGAACCACGACCACGAAGCCGAAGACTTTCCGCGTCGCGCCGGGTGCCACCGCGGCCCGGGCCATGGGCGGACCGGGAGGCATTGCCGCGGATCGCGCCGGGAACGTGTACATCACCGATCAATTCCAGAGCGTCGTGAACAAGTACTCCGCGTCGGGCGAGTTGCTGACGACATGGGGCAAACGCGGCAGCGCGCCCGGCGAGTTCCAGGGACCGCGCGGCGTGGCCACGGATGCGCGCGGCAACGTCTACGTCGCCGACGAATACAACAATCGCATTCAGAAGTTCGACTCCAGCGGCAAGCTCCTCGGACAGTCCACCGCCGAGACGCTCGGCTTCACCATCGCCAACGGCATGGGACCGATGAGCGTCGCCGTCGACTCGAAGGGCAACATCTGGGTCGCCGCTCACACGAACTTCGCGGTCTACAAACTCACACCCGACTTCCGCATGGAAGTGCGGCTCGACACGTTCGGCCGCAGATTCGGCGAGCTCGCCGGACCGGTCAGCGTTGCGGTCGACTCGAAAGACAACGTTCTCATCCTCGACCGCTCGCGGCGCATCCAGAAGTTCTCTCCGAACGGCACGGTCCTCTGGAAGTTCGAGTTCCCCGAGGCGAAAGCGGGTGAGCTCAGCGCGCCGACCGGCGTGAACGCAGACGCGCAAGGCAGTCTGTGGGTGGCCGATACGGCCAACTTCCGCATCCAGAAATTCGGCGCCGACGGCCAGCCGCTGCTGACGTTCGGCCGCTTCGGAAACGGGGACGGCGAATTCAACGGCGTGGAGTCGATCGGCATCGACGTCGAAGGAAATCTGTGGGCCGTCGACAGCTACAACCACCGCGTGCAGAAGTTCACACCCGACGGCAAGTTCCTCCTGAAAGTCGGCTCGTTCGGCCGTCTGCCCAAAGAGTTCATCCGGACGAAGGTCATCGGTCCGGACCCGATCAATCCAGTCATCTACGTAAACGACTGGCATAACGCGCGCGTACAGAAGTTCGACTTGAACGGGACGTTCATCACCTCGTTCGGCGACACCGGTCCCGATTCGACGCGCGTGTATGGACCCACGGGAATCGTCGCCGGGCGCGACGGCTACGTGTACGTCTCGAGCTGGTTCAACAACGCCATTCAGAAGTTCGACAGCAGCGGAAAACACGTCGCAACGATCGGCGGTCCCGGTACCGGCAACGGTCAGTTCAAGGGTCCGGCGCGCCTGACGACGGACGGCGCCGGAAATCTCGTCGTGGCCGACTGGGGCAACAGCCGCGTACAGATCCTCGACGGCAACGGCAAGTTCGTCGCGAAGTTCGGCGGCCCGGGCCGCGCCGACGGCAGTTTCGACCAGCCGGTGGGCGTGAGCGTCGATGCGCGCGGAAATCTTTTCGTGAGCGACGCCGGCAACAGCCGGGTGCAGAAGTTCGCTCCCGTTGGAAACGTCGGTGCCGCGAGGGCGAAGCCCGCGGCCAAGCCGGTCGCGCGGAAATCATCCGGCGAGATCTACACGCACGTCGCGCTGTACGACGTGAAAGCGGGCCAGG
Source organism: Thermoanaerobaculia bacterium (assembly GCA_035999335.1). Lineage (GTDB taxonomy): Bacteria > Acidobacteriota > Thermoanaerobaculia > Gp7-AA8 > Gp7-AA8 > QHVT01. The sequence continues at coordinate 96,728 of DASYGV010000070.1, forward strand.
CCGAGGCGTTCGAGGCGGCCTTGCGCGCGATCCGGGGATCGCTCGAGCGCGAGCCGTCGCTGATCAACGACCGTGTGCTGCGCAACGTCGACGGACTCACGCTGCAGTACGCGACGTACGCGAAGTTCTCCGATCGCGCCGCGGCGGAGCGCGCCGGCAAAGCGCGCATCGACGCGGTCCGCGCCTGGTGCCGCCGCGATCCGGAGTCGCATCTCGCGCTGCAGACCGACGCGTATTCGCTGACCGGCGCGTCGGCCAAGCCGAGCGGCCGCGAGTACGGCGACGGCATGACCGGTCAGATCGCTCACCTCGGTCTCTTCATCCCGATCCCGCAGTACCGCAAGCAATACGACGACATCCTGCGCGACACGAAGAACCTCACCCTCGCGAGGAAGCCGGAAGGCTACATCGGCGAGGACCTGCTCGTGGAGCTCGCGGCTGCGGCGCCCGCGGAGCAGACGCCGTATTCGCCGCACGCGCTGGAGCCGTCGCCGATGTCGATCAACTACGGCGAATACAAAACGATGGAGAACGCCGAGGACTCGTACATCACGCGCCAGGTCGCGCGCGATCAGAAGCTCGTGACGATGGAGCGCACGTTCTTCAGTTCCCTGCAGGTGCCGACGCGCTTCTACATCTTCCAGGTCATCGACAACTACGGCCGCACCGCCGCGACCTCGAAGATCGCGGCGGCGAACGGAGGGCGGTGAACGTGTACGACGCCCTCTCCATGATCATCGCGCGATCGCGGACCGCTGCGCCTGCCCTTCCGGCGGCGCGGACGGTCACGGTGCGCGGGAGCGCCGTACTTTCGGCGCGCGAGACGACGGGCCGCTCGCGCTTCGACGACGAGGAGCTGCTCGCGCGCGCCGCGATCGGGCGGCGCGACGCCAAAAAGATGGATCGTTTCGCGCTGCTCGCCGTCGCGGCCGCGCGGGCGCTCCTCTCATCGTTGGATGAGCGTGACCGCGCCGCGTGCGGATTCGTGTGCGGCAACATGATGGCCGGGTGGACATTCACCGAGCCGCAGCTCCGCGCGTTGCACACGCGCGGAGCCGGCGAGGTCAGTCCATACCTCGCCAGCGCGTGGTTTCCCGCGGCGCCGCAAGGGCAGGTGTCGATTCACGCCGGCGCGCGCGGTTACGCGAAGACCTTCGCCACCGACCGCTGCGCCGGCGCGCAGGCCATCGGCCACGCCTGGCGCCGCATCGGCGGCGGACGCTCGCGTCATCTGCTTGCCGGCGGAGTCGAAGCACCGGTCAGTCCCTTCGTCGAAGCCGCGCTGCGCCAGAGCGGCCACCGCGTGGAGCTCCTCTCCGAAGCGGCCGCACTGCTGCTTCTCGGAGACGTCGATGATCATGATGGCGGCGAGGGACGCGGAAGCGTCGTCGTGCGCGCGCACACGTCATTCGCGCTTGCACGCGCGACCGCGGCCGGAGTCACGCAACGACTTGCCGCCGTCGTCCGCCGTCTGACCCCTCCCACACCCGCGATCGTGGTGTGCAGCGCTGCGCCCGGAGACGCCCAGACGGCGCTCGCGCGATCCATCATTCGCGACCTTTTTCCCGATTCGCGCCCCGAGGTTTTGTTTCCGGCGGAAATCCACGGCGAGACGCTCGGCGCCTCGAGCGCCATCGCCGCGGCAACCGCTCATCGTCTGCTGCAAACGTCCGCGGCCGGCCAGGCCGCGCTGATCTTCACGCTGGGCCATTTCGGCGCGGACGCGCTCTGGCTCCAGCACGTGCCTTGAGGAGGAAGCCATGCAACACGCGGACATCGAAGCCGCGGTGTCGACGGCCATCCGCAAGCTCGGTCTCGAGGAGTTCGAGATTCTGCCGGTGTACGACCTGCAGACCGATCTCGGCATCGACTCGACCGAGCTGGTCGAGCTGGCCGCGCTCGTGCGCGGCGAGCTCGGACTGCATACCCAGCGCATCAATCTCGGAAAAGTGAAAACGGTCCACGACCTCGTGGCGGAGGTCGAGACGCTCCTTCGCGGCCCCGCCGCGCCAACGGCGGCCGTATGAGCGCCGTCCATCGAATCGTGCGGGCAGCCTTCGCGCTGCTCGCGAGCATCGCCATCCCCGCGAGCGCCGCCACCGTTCGCGTGAAGATGACCGATGCGCCGCCCTACTACCATCCGCCCACCGTCGAAGTGCGCACAGGCGACACCGTCGAGTGGAGCAACAGCGGTCCCGCGCTGCAACACGTCCTCACCACCGAAGACGGGATGTTCTTCTCCGACGACGTGTCGGTCGGCAAGACCTGGAGCCACACGTTCGATCGCGCGGGCGTCTACACCTACATCTGCTTCCGCCATTTCTTCATGAAGGGAACGGTCGTCGTGCGCAACGAGGACGGCAGCACCGTCGCCCCTCCGGCCACGCCGTACGAGAAGGCGTTCCGCGAGTTCGTGGTGCCGACTCGTCTGGCCATCCCGCGCATGATCATCGCCAGCCGGCATGACGACGCGATGTGGTTCACCGAAGGCGGCGGCGATTTCTACGGCTTCGAAGACATCCCGCCGCAGAACAAGATCGCCCGCATCGACGACAGCGGCCGCATCGTCGAGTACGCGACCCCCACTCCCGACGGCGACGGAAGCAAAGTGGGCGTCGACTCGCTGGTGATGGACCGCCAGAACAACATCTGGTTCACCGAGCGCATCTCCAACCGCATCGGCCGTCTCGCTCCCGACGGAACGATCCGCGAGTACCCCATCCCGACCAAAGACGGCTACGCCCTCGGCGTCGATCTCGACAGCAAGGGCAACATCTGGTTCGCGGAACGCTACGGCAACCGCCTCGGCTGGATGACGCCCGACGGCGCGATGGAGGAGATCGACCTGCCGGACAAGGACTCCGAGCCGCGCACCGTCTTCGTCGATTCGAAGGACCGCGTCTGGTACACCGCGCGCGAAGCCAATCAGATCGGCTATTGGGATCACGGCAAGCGGCAGCTGTATCGCCTGCAGATCCCGACCAAGCTCGCCCGCCCCGCGGGCATCTGCGAAACGCGCGACGGCACGATCTGGTTCGTCGAGATGGTCGGGAACAAGCTCGCGAAAATCCAGGGCGAGCAGATCGTCGAATATCCGATCCCGTCGAAGTTCGCCGCGCCGTTCAAATGCGCTGTCGATGCGAAAGGCGACCTCTGGTTCACCCTCGTCTTCGCGAACGCCATCGCCCGCTTCGACGCGAAGTCGGAGACCATCACCGAGTACACCATCCCTACTCCCGACTCGCGTCCCGGCGGCATCGCCATCGACCGCAAGGGGCGGGTGTGGTTCACCATGCAGAAGGCCAACAAGATCGGCATGTTCGATCCGGCCCTTGCGGAGAAACTGATTGCAGCATCGAAGCCCGCACCGCCCGCGCCGCCGACGCCGACGAGCGCGATCGAGGACTTCCGCATTCCGACGCCGGGCGGCGGTCCGGGCAACGACTTGATCGACGACGGCGCGGGACGGCTCTGGTTCACGGAAGTCTTCGGCAACAAAGTCGCGTCGCTCGATCTGCAATCCGGCGCGTTCCACGAGATCGATCTGAAGACGCCGGTGAGCATGCCGGTAGGCCTGGCCCGCGATGCGAGCGGCGTGTTCTGGGTCAGTCTCTTCCGCGGCAACGGAGTCGCGCGCGTCGACCCGCGCAACGGCGCGGTCGAAGAGTTCGCGATGCCGACCGAGGCCGCGCTGCCGGCCGGAATCGCGATCGACGAGAAAGGCGACATTTGGATCGCGCAGCTCGCCGCGAACCGCATCGCGCGCTTCGATCGCAACGCAAAACGATTCGAGGAGATCGAGCTGCCCGGTGAGGACAATGGCCCGCTGCAGATCGTCGCCGACCAGCGCGGATCCCTCTGGATCACCGCTTCCGAGGAAACCGGCAACGCGTTGTTGCGCTTCGATCTCGCGAAGAGAACGTTCCGTTCGCACAAACTGCCGACGCCCAACGCCGCGCCGGTGGGAATGCTCGTCGACGGCGACTCCGTGTGGGTCGCCGAAGGAGGCGCCGCGCGCATCGCGCGTTTCCATGTGCCGAGCGAATCGTGGGAAGAGCTCCCCATCCCCGGCGACAAGGCCGAGCCGGTGAAGCTCGCGCGCGACGCGCGCGGCCGCATCTGGATCACCGACGGCGGCGGGCTCGGAAGCGCGGGCGGAAACCGCCTGCTGGTCTTCGATCCAACCACGAAGCAATTCACGTCCATCGAAATGAAGACGCGCGGCGCGAAGCCGATGGGCGTCGTCGCAGCATCGGACGGCCACATCTGGTTCACGCAGCAAGGCGCGAACCGCGTCTCGCGAATCCGGCTGACGGGAGGCGATCATGCGCAGCACTTTTGAAGCCGGAGTCGTCGTCGCCGCTCCGCCCACGCGCGTGATCGACGCGTACTGGAAGCTCGAGCGTTGGCCGGAGGTCGCGCCGCACGTGACGGCCGTCGATCTGCTGTACGACGACGGAGACGCGCAGGTCCTGGTGATGACCGTGAACACGCGCGGCCGCATCGACCGGTTCAAGTCGGTGCGCGTGCGCGAAGGAAACACGATCCGCTATCTCCAGCCGCATCCGCCGCCGATCCTCCGCCATCACCACGGCTCATGGACGTTCCTCGAAGAGAACGGAGCGACGCGCGTGGTCAGCCGGCATGTCCTCGACATCGAGCCCGAGAACGCCGCGCGCGTGCTGCGCGAGCTCGACGTCCCTTTCGAGGACGAGCCCTCGCTCGCCGCGGCCGTCGAACAGATCATCCGCAACAACAGCTTGCAGACGATGCGCGCGTTGGCGCGCCGTCTAGAAGAGGAGGTCGGTCATGACGAGCCTCACCTCGCGGCTGCCGCGCACTGAGCTCGTCGCGGCGATGTTGCTCATCGTCTCGACGACGCTGCTCACGGCCTCGCCGGCGACCCTCGGTCCGTTGCACGAGCGAAAAGCCGCCGTCGCGCGCGTCGACGCGCGCCTGCATCAACTTTCCACGACGGGCGGCTCCGCGTTCACGCTCATCGAATATCCCGTTCCGACCGCAAACGCCGTCCCGCACATTCTGGCGGTCGATACCGACGACCAGGTGTGGTTCAGCGAGAGCGGCGGCCGCTTCGCCCGAAACTTCATCGACGTGCCCGCGCAGAGCAAGATCGGGCGTCTCGATCAGAAAGGCACGATCTCCGAGTGGACGCTGTCGGACGACGTCGAAGGCACGAGTCCGATGGGCGTGGCCTTCGATGCGCACGGCAATCTCTGGATCGCCGAGCGCCTCGGCAACCGCATCACGCGCGCCGCGCGCGACGGCACGACGACGCATTACGCGATCCCCACGCCGGGCGCGTGGCCGACCGGGCTGGCCATCGATCCGAAGGGCCGGGTGTGGTTCACGGAGACGAAAGGCAACGGCATCGGCGTCATCGATCCCGCGGACGGATCGCTGCGTGAGCATCGCTTCCCCACTCCCGACACGCACGCAACCGGCATCGCCGTCGGCGGTGACGGCATCGTCTGGATCGCCGAGCGCGACGCGAACGCGATCGGCCGTTTCGATCCACGGACGAACGAGATGACGCATCACGTGCTGCCGACACCGCAGTCCCGGCCGTGCGGCGTGATCGTCGACTCCAAAGGGACGGTGTGGTTCTCCGAGCGCAACGGCGGCAAGATCGGACGCATCGGCGCCGACGGCGTGATTCACGAATACCCCGTGCCCTCGCGCTTCGCCGGGCCGTTCATCCTCGCCGCCGACAACCGCGGCGAGATCTGGTTCTCCGAGCTCTTCTCCGGCAGCATCGGACGGTTCGATCCGACGACGCAGAAGTTCGATCATTACCCGCTTCCGAATCGCGAGTCGCACCCGGCCGGCATCGCCATCGACTCGAAAGGCAACGTGTGGGTTGCGCAGCAGTCGTCGAACACGATCGGGTTGATCGTGCGCACCGACCTCGCGTATCTCGCCACCGAGGAACAAGGACGCGGACCGCTGCGCGAGACAACGGACGGCTATCGCATGACGGAGCTCGACGTCCCCACCGCGCAATCGATCCCCGGGATCGTCGCCGTCGACCGCCGCGGTACGGTGTGGTTCACCGAGATGGGCGGCGGATTCGTCGGCCCGGGATTTCCTCCCGGACCGCCCGGCAGCAAGATCGGATTCATTCGCGACGGACGCGTGGGCGAGCTCTCCACGCCGACGCCGGAGTCGGGTCCGACGTCGATGGCCAAGGACCCGTGCGGCGACGACATCTGGGTCACGCTGCGCGCCGCGAACCGCATCGCGCGCATCCGCGACGACGAGATCGTCGAGTACGACGTTCCCGTGCCGGACAGCCAGCCCGTCGGCATCGCTGTCGATCTCGACCACAACGTTTGGGTCGCGCTGAGTGCCGGAAACAAGATCGGGCGGCGCACGCCTGACGGCGAGTGGAAGTTCCTCGACATTCCGCAGGAGGACGCGCAGCCGCGGACGATCTTCGTCGACCGCGCGAACGAGGTGTGGTTCGCCGAGAAGCTCGGCAATCACATCGGCCGCGTCGATCAGGACAAGTGGGCGCTCGAGCGATGGCCGATTCCCACGCGCCTCGCCTGGCCGCTCTCGCTCGAAGAAGACGACGCCGGCAACCTCTGGTTCGCCCAGATGCGAAGCGACCGGCTGGGCATGCTGGACCGGAAGACGAAACAGATCACTGAATACAAACTGCCGCTGCAGTCGGCGCCGTTCAAGATCCTGCACGACAAAGCGAACGATGCGTTCTGGGTCTCGACCGTGTTCGCGAACGCGATCCTGCGCTTCGATCTGAAAACGAAGAAGGTCGTCGCGGCATATCGCGTCCCGAGCGAGGGAGCGTGGGTCGGCGGCCTCGATCGCGATGCGGACCACTGCATCTGGTTCAGCCAGCAGTTCGCGAACAAGATCGCACGGCTCTGCATCGACGAGGTGACGCGCGTGTCCCGCGCCGCACAGGCCGCTGCTTCCGGCAGCTCGAGGTGAATCGTGGATCCGCTCGAATCGCTCGTCTGCCGGATGTCGTTCAGCGGCGTGCCGCTGGGTGAGATCCAGCGCATCGTTCGGCGAACCGAGGCAGGCGCGAGCTGGCTTCGCGCATGCCTCGAGTCCGCGGGTGGCATGCGCCGTCTGGCGCGGCGCAATGAATCGGAGCGGCGGCAAGGCGCGGCGTGCGATGCCTGGCGATGGACCGCGGCCGCCTATCAGGCCGCCAGCTTCTGCGCGCACTTCGATCCCGTGCCCGCCGCGCAACGGCAGATGCAACGCGCGCGGCGGCTCGCGCGCGCGGCCTACCTGCGCGCCATCGCGCTCGACGAAGACGTCGCCGAGCCGGTGTCCGTGCCGTTCGGCGATCATCCGATCCACGGCTATTTCCGAAGGCCGCGGCGACGCGGCCTCGCGCCCGTGGTCGTGCTCCTCAACGGACTCGACTCGGTGTGCGAAGTCGAGATGCACGCGTTCGGCGCCTGGCTGCTGTCGCGCGGCTTCGCCGTGCTCGCCCTCGATCTGCCGGCGGACGCCGCATCCGCATCGCGCGCGCCGCTGCTCCAGGTCGAGCGCGCCGCCGCCGCCATCGCATCGTTCACCGACGATCTCGACGGCGTGCGTCCCGGCGCGCGCGGCGCGTTCGGCGTCAGCTTCGGCGGCCACCTCGCCGCGCGTCTGCTCACCGTGCCGGGCGCATTCCGCTGCGGCGTCGCGGTGTCGCCGCCGGCGTGGATCGGCCGCGGCGAGCTGCCGCCGCGCGTCGAGACCATGCTCGCGTGGGCCTTCGACGCCACGACCGGCGAAGATCTCGACGCCGTCACCGCCCACGCGAATCTACGCATGCTTCCCAAGCCGCACGGACGGCTGCTGCTCTTCCACATGGACCGCGATCGGTTGTTCGACGAGCAACACGCGCGCGCATTCGTCGCCTGGGGCGGCGACGCCGTGACGGTGCGCCATGTCGACGCAGAGCACGTCGGCACCAGTTCCTATCACCAGTGGCTTCCGTTTGCCTGTGACTGGCTCCGCTCGGAGCTCGAGGACGGCCTCTCCTAGGAGGATCGCATGCGTACCTTCATCGCACTCTCTCTCGCCCTTCTCGCTCTTCCGCTCCACGCCGCCGACAACATCGAAGCGCGGGGGTTCATCCGCGAATACGCAATCGGCGATGCCGGCAGCGGTCCGGCCATCGTCGTCGTCGACGAAGACGACGCGGTGTGGGTCGCGCTCGCGAAATCGGGCAAGCTCGCGCGCTTCCGCGACGGCGAGATCCGCACGTTCGACATCGGCGCGAACAGCCGCCCGGTCGGACTCGCGGCCGCGCGCGACGCGATCTGGATCGCGGCGAGCTACGACAATAAGATCCTGCGCTTCGACCGCGCCACGCACGAGGTCCGCGAGCTGGCCATCGATGCCGAGAACGCGTGGCCGTTCGTCGTCGCCGTCGGGCCCGACGGCTCGGTGTGGTTTTCTCAACGCGCGGGCGGCCGCATCGGCCGGCTCGATCCCACATCCGGAACCTTCCGTCACTACGAGCTCCCGACGCCGAACAGCGGTCCCGCCGGACTGGCGCTCGATCCTTCGACGGGCCAGGTCTGGTTCACCGAGAGTTACGCCGACCGCATCGCGCGACTCGATCCCGCGACGGGCGCGATCACCGAATTCACGATGAGCGAGAAGAGCACCGGACTCGTCTCCGGACCCGCGGGCATCGCCGTCGATCGCGAGGGTGGCGTGTGGTTCGCGAAGCTCGAGGGAAAGCTCGGCCACATCGCGCGCGGCGCGAACACCATCACGCTGATCGACACGCCCGCGCAAGCGCGCCGCCCGGCGGGCGTCGCCGTCGATCCGCGCGGGGACGTCTGGCTGGTCGCGCTCGACGGCAACTGTCTTCTCCGCTACGAGCCGCGCGTGGAACGCTTCACGTCGTATGCGCTGCCGACCGGCTCGCCGGACGCGAAGCCGTCGACTCCTCCCGCCGCGCGCACGGCGAGGCCGTTCGGCATCGCATTCGATCGCCAGGGAAATCTCTGGTTTTCGGAGCAATACACCGGGCAACTCGGCGTTCTCGACGCCGCGCCGCCGGCGATCGCGATCTTCTCCCCCGGCCCCACTGTGCGCACGGCCACGACGCTCGCGACCGCGCAAGCGCTCGATCGCGTGTCCGGCGTGGCCTCGATCGAGTGGAGCGTCGACGGCCAGCCGGTTCCGTTGAACGCGGGTCGGCTCGATGTCAGCGATCTCGCCGCCGGACCGCACAAGCTCCATGCCTCGGCGATCGATCATGCCGGCCACCGGGCCACCACCGAAACGTCGTTTGTGTATGCGCCGTCGCCGCTCGCGGTGCGCGAGCTCATCGATCGTCTCGATGCGCCGGTCCGCGACGAGCTCGCGAAAGCAGCAGCCGCGCTGACCGGCGAAGACCCTCACGCGGCTCTCGCCTCGTTGCGCGCGGGCCTCGACGCGCACGCGAAGTCGATCGGCGTCGATCGCACGCGTCGTCTCCGCACGGCGATCGACGGCGCCGCGGAATCGCTCGGCCGCAACATCGAAGTGCGCATCGTCGATATCGAGCCGTACTTCCAGCCCGCTGACGTGCGCGTCCGTCCCGGCGACACGGTGCGATTCCGCTACGACCCGCCATCCGACGGGCACTCGATCTCGCACCATCTCCATCGCGTCGAGATCGACGGCCTCGGCGTCGCGTCCCCGGTCCTCCGTGCCGGCGAGAGCTTCGCCCATCGATTCGAAAAGAGCGGCGAGTTCGCGGTGCGCGATCTGGTGAAGGACAAGGTCCGCGCGTTCGCCACGATCCGGGTGGTCGCGCCATGACTCCGCGCGCGGCGGCGTTGATCGATCTTTCCGTGCCCCTCGGGCCGTGCGACTCCGAACACGTGCCGGTGACCATCGACTACATGTCGCACGACTTCGGCGGCGCACATCTGGCCGAGCTCACCGGCGTCGCGCAACGCGATCTCACCGGAGGTCTCGGATGGGCCAGCGAGCGCGTCTCCGCGATCACGCATTCCGGGACGCACGTCGATGCGCCGTTCCACTACGCACCGCATTGCGCGGGAGCGTCGAGCCGAACGATCGACGCGCTTCCGCTGGACTGGTTCTACGGCGAGGGCGTCTGCATCGACGTGCGCGGCGGACGGGACGAAGTGTCGACAAACGAGATGCTCACGTTCGAGGCGAAGCACGGCATCGAGATCGGCGAAGGCCGGATCGTTCTCTTTCACACCGGCGCCTCGGCGGCATGGGGCTCCGCGGCGTACGGCGACTCCGGACGCCCGCTCGCGCCGGAGCTGATCGCGACGCTGTGCTCGCGAGGCGTGCGCGTCATCGGAACCGATGCCTGGAGTCTCGACCCGCCGCTGCGGAGGATGCGCGAGCGCGCTTCGCGCGAAGGCGCGAGCACGGTCTGGCAGGCGCATTACACCGGCCGCGAGCACGAGTTCTGCGCGATCGAGAAGCTCACGAACCTCGACGCTCTTCCGCCCGCGGGATTCCTCATCGTCTGCTTCCCCGTGAAAGTCGCACGCGGCAGCGCCGGGTGGACGCGCGCCGTCGCGATCCTCGGAGGCCCGACATGAAACGCGTCATCCTTCTTCTGCTGATCGCGCTCGCATCCCGCGCCGAGGACGGGATGACGCGCGGACGCGCGATCGTGGAGCAGCAGTGCGTGACGTGCCACGCTGTCGCCGCGGGCGATCTCCACGCGACCGTTCTCCGCGACGGACCGCCGCTCGTCCACGCCGGGAACAAGTTTCGAGCCGAGTGGCTCGTGACGTGGCTCCAAGCGCCGGAGCGAATCCGGCCCGCGGGTTACCTGCCGTTCCGCTACACCGTTCCCTCGAGCGACGGCGATCGCGTCGCGATGCAGCTCCTTCCAACGCATCCCGCGCTCTCGAAGCGAGACAGCGAGGACGTCACGGCGTATCTCACGAAGCAACGCCACGACGCGGAGCCCGCGCCTCACGCGTCCGCGCCGGAGATGCGCGGTCAGGTGCATTTCGAGAAGATCCTCGGCTGCGCGAGTTGTCACAGCCTCGGCGGCGAGAACGGCGGCGTCTCCGCTCCCGAGCTCGCAACCGCGACGCGGCGCCTCGATGAAGAATGGATGCGGCAGTTCGCCTTCGATCCCACGCGCTGGTCGCCGGCGACGATGCCGAAGCTCGCCATGCGCGCGGAGCAGTTGAGCGCGGTCGTCGACTTCATTCAACACTCGGGGGCGCGGGCTTCCAGCCCGCCTACCCCGAGCGTGCGGGCTGGAAGCCCGCCCCCCAAAACCAGCTCCGCCATTCCCACGCGCCGCGCGCCGATGCTGTATCAACTCTACTGCTCGCAATGCCACGGTGTGCGCGGCAACGGCAAAGGGATCAACGCGCCCTCTCTGTTCGTCGCGCCGCGCGATCACACCTCGTCCGAGGAGATGGGCATGCTCACCGACGACCGCATCTTCGCCGCCGTGAAGTACGGCGGCACCGCGGTCGGAAAGTCGGCGCTCATGCCTTCGTGGAACGGCACGATCGCGGACGACGACATCCGGCTGCTCGTCGGATACGTGCGCGAGCTGAGCGGAGCCGCGCCATGAAACGGGTGGTCATTACCGGCATCGGTCCCGTCACGCCGATCGGAATCGGGCGCGACGAGTTGTGGCGCAATGCCGTGAGGGGCCGCAGCGGGACGTCCGCGCTCACGGACCTGCCTCTCGACTTTCCGATCGACACGCTCCGCTCGCGCGTCGTCGCGCGCGTGCCGCTCACCTTCGACGGCGGCGAGCCGCGCCAGCTCTCGCTCGCGCGACACGCGGCCCGCCTGGCCATGCGCGATGCGGGACTGACCACGCTCGCCGGCGACGGCTCGGCGGTTGTCGTCGCCACCGCGGTCGCCGCGACGACGGAGATGGAAGCGATGTACCTCGCGCTGTGGGACCGCGAAGGCGATGACGCGTTGCACGAGACGCGAGCCGCACATCCCCTCGTGCCGCTTCTCTCGTTTCATACGATGGCTCACGAGCTGGCTGCCGAATGGCAATGCGACGGGATGGTGCTCACCTCGGCGACCGGGTGCACGGCCGGACTCGACGCGATCGGTGTGGCGTTCGAGCTCATTCGCGGCGGCGACGCGGACATCATCCTCGCCGGAGCCGCGGAGGCACCGATCACGCCGGTGGTCTTCGCGGCGTTCGATGTCATCGGCGCGTTGACGCGGCAGAACCATCGTCCCGCAAACGCGTCCCGTCCGTTCGACGCCGCCCGCGACGGCTTCATCCTCGGCGAAGGCGCGGCGATGCTCGTCCTCGAAGAACGCCAGCACGCACTCGCGCGCGGCGCACACGTCTACAGCGAGATCACCGGGTTCGCTTCGCTCAGCAACGGCTACCACATGACCGACTTGCCGGCCGACGGCAGCGCGCTAGCCGAATGCATCGTCGCGGCGATGGACGATGCGGCGCTGTTTCCCGATGACGTCGATCATGTGAATGCACACGGCAGCTCGACTCCGCAGAACGACGTCTGCGAGACCAACGCCGTCAAGCGCGTCCTCGGCAGCCGCGCGCGCGACATCACCGTCACCGCTTCGAAGTCGATGACCGGCCACGCCCTCGGCGCGTCCAACGCGATCGAGATCGCCGCGTGCGCCCTCTCGCTCGAGCGCGGGTTCGTCCTCCCGACCATCAACTTCGATTGCGCCGGCGACGGCTGCGATCTCGACTACGTTCCCAACCACGCGCGTCCGGCGCTGCTGCGCAATCTCCTGAAGCTGAGCAACGGCTTCTCCGGCATTCACTCGGTGATGACCATGGCGGCACCATGAAAGCGCTGCTGGCGTTTCTGGTCTTCGCCGCGACGGCCGGCGCGCAAGTCTCACCGTGGCTCGCGCGAGTGAAGGCCCAGAACAGCGATCTGTTCGCATTCGAAGGCGCGACCGGGCGCGTCTGGTCGTATCGAATGACCATCGTCGAGACCGAGCACCGGCTGGTCACCGGCGCGCGATACAAGGTGTGGGCATTCGGCGGGACGGTTCCCGCGCCGACGCTCGTCGTCCGCGAAGGCGACACGATGCGCATCCGCGTGACGAACGAGACCTCCGCCGAGCACACGATTCACTCGCACGGCCTCTTCGTCCCGCAGCGGATGGACGGCGTCCCGCATCTCCACGGCGCGAGAGATTCGCACGCGCAGCACACCCGGCAAACGTCGATGCCGAAAGCCATCGCGCCGGGCGAGAGCTTCACGTACGAATACATCGCGCGGCCGTCCGGAACGCACTGGTATCACTGTCACGTCAACACGAACGAGCACCTCAATCGCGGCATGGCCGGCGCGCTGATCGTCCTGCCGCGCGAGCCCGACCCCGCGGTCGACGTCGAGGAAGTTCTGCTGCTGCAGGAGTGGAACAGCAAATACGCGCAGGGCGGACAGCCCGGTCATCCGCGAGAGACGCACGAGGCCGACGTCTTCACGATCAACGGCCTCTCCTTCCCCGACACGAAACGGATCGCGGCGGAAATCGGACAGACCTGCCGGCTGCGCGTCGTGAACGCGGGGATGCAGTTCCATTCGATCCACCTGCACGGACACAGTTTTCTCGTCACGCACAAGGACGGCGCTCCGCTCGCGGAGCCGCCGGAGATGGACACGGTCGCCGTCGGCCCGGGCGAGCGCGTCGATCTCGTGCTCGTCGCCAACAATCCCGGCGAGTGGCCGCTGCACTGCCACGACAGTTCGCATCAGACGAACGGCGGCCTCTACCCGGGAGGCATGATGACCCACCTTCTCATCGGCGCCGAGCCGTCGCCGCAAAGCGACGGCCCCGTGGCCGGACCCGCGCTCGCGGAAGTGAGGAAACGATGGAGACGGTCGGCACAGATCCGCCTCAGCGGCTCCCCCTAGACTCGGCGGCGTTGGCGGTGATCGCGATCGTCCACTCCGGCATGATCCGCGCCGCGCTCCCGCGGAGCGCGGCCGAGATCGCGTGCCGCGTCCTGTCCCCCGAGGAGCTCGTGCAGTTCGCGTCGGCGGTGACGAAGAAACGTCGCGCGGAACTGCTCGCGGGACGGCTCGCCGCGAAAGTCGCGTGCCTCTGCGTGCGCAGCGCCGCCGGACGTCCGTTGCCGCGGCTCACCGACCTCAGCGTGCACCGCAACGCGAGCGGACGTCCCGAGTGCATCGCACCCGATCGCGAGACGCAGCAGGTGTCGATCGCCCACTCCGGCGATTTCGCCGTCGCGATTGCCACGCCCGACAACGCCGTCGTCGGAATCGACGTCGAGCCGGCGGGAAAGCGTCTCGATTTCCTGCTCGACGGTTACTTCCATCCACTCGAGCAGCTGCAGCTCGAAAGCGACTCCGATGCATGCCGCCGCTGGACCATCCGCGAGGCATGGGCGAAGCTCACCGGCCGCGGCGTGGAGGCTGATCTCGCGACCGTGGCCACGCTGCAAGCGGGCGGACGCTGCTGGCTGACCGTTCCGGCGCACGAAACCGATCGCGGCATCATCGCCGCGGCGTCGACCGCACGTCTGACGTTCGCCGTCGCGATTCGGCGTTAATGTATTGCCATCATGGGAAGCACTCTGAAGTCACGGCTTCACTTCGAAGGCAAGACGTATGACGGCGAGGCCCTGCTCGAGACCGCGGAGATCCTCTTCCGAGGCGAGCGGCGCCTGGTCATTCCTCTCGCGAAGATCAAGTCCGTCACGGCACGGGAGGGCAGGCTGCACGTGAAGTTCGGCGGCGGCGAAGCGGCGCTCGACCTCGGCCCGCAGGCCGCGAAGTGGGCGGAGAAGATCAGCAATCCAAAATCTGTCGTGCAGAAGCTCGGCGTCAAGCCGGGACAGCAGGTGGCGCTCGTCCACTTCGACGACGACGCGTTCGCGGCCGATCTCGAGAAAGCGGGCGCGCAGGTCAGCAAAGGACGCGCGAAGAAGAACAGCGACGCAATCGTCTACGGCGCCAACACTCGCGCCGACCTCGATCGCCTGAAAACACTCCGCGCGTCTCTCGCGTCCAACGGCGCGCTGTGGGTCATCCGCCCGAAGGGCGTGAAAGAGATCACCGAAGCCGAGGTCATGGCGGCCGGCAAGGCGGCGGGAATGGTGGACGTGAAGGTCGTGCGTTTCTCCGATACGCACACGGCGGAGAAATTTGTCATCCCTTTGGAAAAGAGAGGACGGTGATGTCCCGCTCCGAACTGATGCTCACGGCACTTTCGTTGACGGCCGCGGCCGCGGTCACGTTTTGGACGTACCGCGTCTTTCTGCGGTCCGCCGCGGATCGCCTGGCCGCGCTCATCGGCGCTCTCGCCGTTTCCCTCGGACTGCTGATCGCGATTCCGGGCGTCCTGCACACGCTGGCCGTGGTCAACGGCGCGGTGACCGCACGGAAGCCGTACGACGTTCGGTTTGCCTGGCTGGTCACCACGGGCGCGCTGCTCATGTACACGGGTGTGATCAACGTCTGGCTGGCGAGAGCGATCAAACGCGGCGACCGGTCGGCCATGACGGCCAGTGCGGCGGCGACCATCGCACTGCTCCTCTTTCTCCTGGCGCTGCACCCGGCTGCACCGCAGACGGTGCTGCTGCTCACGCACGGCGCGTACATCGTCCTCGTTTTGTTTTGGTTGAAACGCGAGCGCCGGCCCGACCTTGCCTGAAACGGCGGCGTTCCGCGTCACTGCGTCGTTAATTCCGCCATCCAGATGTCCGCCTCCGCGACGCGATCCGAATAGATCATCGTCTTCGCGTCGGCGGAGATCGATTGCGCGCTGATCGACAGCGTCGTCGTGACCTCGCGGATCGCGTTCGTGTCGATGTTCACGATGCGCAGCTTGCCGCCCTCGCTGTAGAGGATCTCTTTGCCGCCGGGCAACCAGATCGGACGCGTGCCGCTCGTCGTCACCGGACGGTACGTGCGGTCTACGATCGAGTAGACCACCACGCCCGGACGTCCGCGCAGCTCGCCCGCGAGCATCGTCCCGTCGGGGGACCAGGCGTTGAACGCGGGGCGACTCCCCTGATGCGTCGCCGGCAACTGCTCGAGCTTCGCATCCGGAACGGTGAGGTCGAGGACGTACGTGTGCTCGTCGTTGTAGCAGGCGAGCTTCCGGCCGTCGGGCGAGATCGTCGGATACCAGACGCTTCGCCCGGTCGTGTGCGTGACGCGCGTGAGGTTGCTGCCGTCCGCGTTGATGCTCCAGATCTCGTAGCGGCTCTCGTCGCGCTGTGAATAGAAGTAGATCTTCTTTCCGTCCGGCGACCAGAACACGCCGCGGTCGCGCGCGATGTCGTCCGTGAGCTGGCGGATCTCCCCCGTCGCGATCTCGACGACGAACAGGTCCTCCTGCCCTCCGCGGTTCGTCACCGCGGCGAAGCGCGCGTCAGGCGACAGAGCGGAGCTGAAGACGAGGAACGTGCCGCCGATGACCGGCCGCGGAGCGCCGACCGTGGCGCCGGCGGCGGGATCGAAGCCGACAAGGCGTAGCGAGTCTTTCTGGTCGATCGACGCGTAGAGCATGCGCGTGCCCTGTTTGCCGAGGGTGTAGTGAGCGCTGAAGCGCGACGGGAGCGTCACCGGCTCGGCGTCGCCGCGCGGCTCGCCGCTCTCCTCGTCCATGCGCACGCGCCACAGATTCATCGCGCCGCCGCGGTCGCTGCCAAAGTAAAGATATTGACCGTCGGGCGACCAGATCGGATTCCAGTCCACCGCGAGGTCGTTCGTCACGCGCGTGATCGTCTTCACCGGCTCGGGTGCGGACGGATCGATCGTCCAGATGTCGCGCTGCGCGGATTCGCCGGCCATTCCCCAGTACGCGATGCGGAATCCGTGGGGCGACCAGTTCGGCTGCACGCCGTCGCTGGGCAGCAGCAGCTTGCGCTGCCCCGATTCCGCATCGATGATCGACAGCTCACTGAACTGGCCTCGCGAAGTCGGCGTGAAGTTCACGCTCTCGCCGCCGCAGACGAGCTTCTTCGAGTCGGGCGACCAGGCGGGATTGAAACACGCCGTCGGAGTGATGCGCCGCGCGACCTCGCCCGTCGCGCCCATGATGAAAATGCCGCCGCCGTCGCACTCGGAGCGATACGCGATCATCGTCCCGTCGGGCGAATACGCGGGCTGAATGTCCGCCGAGGTGCAGCGCTTCGTGAGATTGATCGCGTTACGGCCGTTCACGCGCTGGAGATAGATGTCGCCGCCGCGCGAGAAAACGAAGGAATCGCCGTCCGGCGCCGCGGAGGGCTGCATTTCCACTCCCTCTTCGTACGTGACCTGACCGAAGCGCATGAGCGGCGCGCGCGGCGAGGCGAAACGCGAAGAGCGCAGCAGCCATCCTCCGCCGAACCCGGCCAGCACCAGCGCGATCGCGCCGAGGACGCCGATCAGCGGGCGGTTCCAGGTCTCGGAGATCCTCGTCTCCACCGTCGGCGCACTGCCGGAGCCGCTGGACAACATGTCCAGATCGAACGCGAGATCGCGCGCGGACTGGAACCGCTGCTCCGGACTCTTCTCCATGCAATGACGGATCAGCCGTTCGAGGCCTCCCGTCACGTTCGGATTGACGCTCGTCAGTTCACGCGGGTCCTCGCGGAGGATCGCGGACATCGTGTCCGCCGGGGAATCGCCGCGGAAGGGATGTTCGCCGGCGATCATCTCGTACATCACCGTGCCGAGGGAGAAGATGTCGCTGCGGCCGTCGACGGCCTGGCCGCGCACTTGTTCGGGCGCCATGTAGCCGACCGTGCCGATCACGGTGCCGGGAGACGTGTCCTGCTCCATCGTGTCCTCTTCCGAGATCGACGCCTCGTCGGCGCTGAGCAGTTTGGCCACGCCGAAGTCGAGGATCTTCACCCGGCCGTCGCGCGTGACGAACAGGTTCTCGGGCTTGAGATCGCGATGGACGACGCCGCGATCGTGCGCGGCGGCGAGACCGTTCGCGATCTGGATGCCGTAGTCGATCGCCTTGCGGATCGGGATGCGCACGGCCGTGCCGTTCTCGCGCAGGAGACTCCGGAGCGTATGTCCTTCGAGGAGCTCGGTGACGATGAACGGGCGTCCGTCGGACTTGCCGGTGTCGAAGATGGTCAGGAGGTTCGGATGGTTCAACGCACCGACCGCGCGCGCTTCCTGCTCGAAGCGGTGCATTCGGTCGGCGAACTTCGCGAGCGTCGGCGGGAGGACCTTGATGGCGACGTCGCGCCGGATGCGCGGGTCATACCCGCGATACACCTCGGACATGCCTCCGGCGCCGATGCGCGAGACGATCTCATAGGGGCCAATCCGTGTTCCTGCTTCGAGTACCGACATCCGGACAGCGCGGATTGTCGCACGCGGACGGCGTCAACAAATGGAAAACGCGGCGCGAAGCACCGCCCCACACTCGTCCTCGATCTTCAGCGCCGCGAGATCGTCCGCGCGCGTGGGTCCGATGTTCACGATCGCGATCGGCACGCCGCGGTCGTGCGCGCGCTTCGCGAAGCGGAACCCCGACCACACCGTGAGCGACGAGCCGACCACGAGGAGCGCGTCCGCTTCGTCCACACGCGACATCGCGTAGTCGACTTTGTGCCTCGGCACCGACTCGCCGAAGAAGACCACCGCGGGCTTGAGCACGCCGCCGCAGCGATGGCATTCCGGCACTTCGAATCCGCCGATCACCTCACGCGCCACCTCGGCATCGCCATCGGGAGCGAAGTCCGCCTCGTCGGCCTGAAGATGATTCCAGCGTGCGGCCTCGATCCATTGCGCGTTGCGCTCGTGCAATCGCTCCTGCATCTCCGCGCGCGGAAACTCTCCGCCGCAGTCGAGGCAGACGACGACGCGATTGCGTCCGTGAAGTTGCACGACGGCGCGGCTCCCCGCTTCCTGATGCAGGTCGTCGACGTTCTGCGTGATCAGCTGATGTACGCGACCACGCGCTTCGAGATCCGCCAGTGCGTGATGCGCCGCATTCGGCCGCGCACGCTCGAACCGCGGCCACCCGCGATAGCTGCGCGCCCAGTAGAACCGCCGCACCTCCGCGCTGCGCACGAACGAGCTGAAGTAGATCGGCTTGTGCCGCGTCCAGGCGCCGCCCGGACTGCGGTAGTCGGGAATCCCGGATTCGGTGGAACAACCCGCGCCGGTGAGGACGACGAGTCGTTTGAATTGCGAAATGAAATCGCGCAGCATCACTACGGCTTGAACGCCCCCTCGATCCGCGGCCCCGTGGCGATGTCCACCAGCGCGTGAATCAACACCCGTGCCCCTTTCTGCAGATCGTCGATCGAGATCTTCTCGTCGACGTCGTGGCCGGGATACGGCTTGCCGGGGAACCACATCCCGAAAGCGATCGCGTTCGGGAGGCGTTTCGCGTACGTGCCGCCGCCGGAGATCGCGGGCTTCGGGTTCTTCACGCCGGTCGCACGCGAATACGCGGCCATGAGGCGCTTCACGATCTTCGCGTTCGGGTCGAATCCGAGAGGCTCGTCGAGGAAATACGAGAGGTCATCGGCGATCGTCAGCGCGGCGCCGGTGCGCTTGTTGAAGCCATCGACGACCGCGGCGAGATGCGCCCGCGACTCCGGTCCCGTGCGCGGCGGGATGCGTCGCAGGTTGATGTACAGCACCGACTTCACAGGATCTTTCTCGTACAACTTCACCGTCCCGACGTTCACGCCGTAGCGGCCCCAGATCGGATCGCTGTCGGTGATGCCGAGGCCTGTGCCGTGGAGGTCCTTGCCGGCGAGGCGGGCGAAGCCGAGGAGATCGTCGACGCCGCCGCTGGGCAACTTGCCTTCGAGCGCGATCGCGAGCGCCACCAACGCGTTGCGGCCACCGGAGAGGTTCACGCCCGAGTGCGCGGACTTGCCGTACGCGACGACACGCATCTGCGCGCCGTCCGGTTGCACGACCAGCCGCGTTCCCGCGGGCAGCTTCGCGCCGCGCAGCTCGCTTTCGAGCTTCGTCCAATCCGCCGCACCGTCGCGCGTCCAGAGCAGCTTCACCTCCGCACGGTCGGGGACGATGCTCGGCGAGAGACCGGCGTCGATCGACTCGGCGATGTACGGCTTCACGACTCCGTCGCGAATGGTGCGTGGCGTCGCGAGCGCGAGCCCGTCCCACGCTTTTTCGCCGACGACGACGGGGAATTCGGAGTCGAGCACGAGCGAGTAGTCGGGCGGAGCGTGCGTCTCGAGGTACTCCTTCATCTCCGTCGCGGACGATTCCTCTTCGCTGCCGACGAGGAGACGGATCGTGTGCGTGCGCGCGACCTCGCTCTCCGCGAGCGACTTCATCGCCAGCAGCGCCTGGATGAGCGGGCCTTTGTCGTCCGCGGAGCCGCGCCCGAGGACGTAGCCGTTCGCGACTCCGCCCTCCCAGGGGCTGAACGACCAGGCCTCCGCCTCGGCCTGCTGCACGTCGCCATGAATGACGAGTCCGAGAACCGGCGCGTTCGGCGGACCGGGAAGCTCAATCTCCGTGACCTTGCCGGCGTCGCGCGCGACGAAGTTCATGTCTTTCGCGACCTTCATCAGCCACGCTTTCTGCGCGGCATGCGCCTCGGCGTCGAATTGATGTGTCGGAAACTTCACTACCTCGGACAGCATCGGCACGAGGTGCTTGCTCTCGTGCGCTTCGTACCTTGCGAGAACCGGATCCACCGTGGCAGCGAGCAACAACGACGCAATCAACACTAGAACAGTCTCCTCCCCTCGAGTGCGAGCAACCACTGCTTCCGTTCGATACCCCCACCGTAGCCGGTGAGCGTGCCGTTCGAACCGATCACGCGATGACACGGAATGATTACCGGGATCGGATTCGCGCCGTTCGCTGCTCCCACCGCACGCACCGCACTCGGTCTCCCGATGCGCCGCGCGAGCTCGGCGTACGAGATCGTGTCGCCGTACGGAATCTCGAGCAGTGCGTTCCAGACCGCGAGCTGGAACGGTGTACCTCGGGGCGCAAGCGGGAAGGTGAAGGTCTTGCGCTTCGCGGAGAAGTACTCGGTGAGTTGAGTCGTCAAGTCGTCGAGGGATCGAGTCTTCGAGGAGCTCGAAGACTCGTCGACTGGTCGACTCGGCGCCCTGAATCCCAGTTCCACGAGGCGACCTTCTTCATCCAGCAACGCGTGCAACGGACCGATCGGCGTCTCGATCTTCATCATCATCGTCAACACGCGGAACCGCTCGCGCGTTCGCGTAGAATAACGGCCAGGTCCAAATCAGGGAGAGAACGAGATGAAAACCTTCTTCAAGGTCGTTGGAGTTGTGCTCCTGGTCATCGTCGCGCTCGCCGCGATCGGGGTTTCGTACCTCGCGCTGCGGAAGCCGGCACAGCGGCCGGCCTCGGCGGAAAAGATCGAAGCCACGCCGGCGCGCCTCGCGCGCGGCAAGTACCTCGTCCACCACGTCGCCATCTGCTTCGACTGCCACTCCGAGCGGACGTACGCCTACGCGCTGCCGTTCAAGCCCGGACGCGATGGCGTCGGCGGGTTCGTCTGGGACCAGAAGATCGGCTTCCCCGGCGTCATCCCCGCCGCGAACATCACCCCTGACCCGGACACCGGCATCGGCAAGTGGAGCGACGGGGAGATCCTCCGCGCGATGCGCGAAGGCGTCGACCAGGAAGGCGAGGCGCTCTTTGCGATCATGCCTTACGGCCACTACCGCCACATGAGCGACGAAGACGCGATGTCGATCGTCGCCTACCTGCGGACGATCGCTCCGCAGCGCTACGAGGAACCGAAGAAGTCGCTCGACGTTCCGCTGAACTTCATCGTGAAGTTCATGCCGGAACCGCTCGCGGCGCCGGTCGCGCCGCCGGATAAGACCAACGAGGTCGCATACGGCCAGTATCTCGTCACCATCGGTGTGTGCGACGATTGCCACTCGCCGATGGGCGACAAGGGCAAACCGGTGCCCGGCAAGGAGCTCGCCGGCGGCGTGGAGATGAAGACGCCCGAGTTCCGCGTCGTGAGCGCGAACATCACGCCGCATCCGACGAACTACATGGGCACCGCCACTCGCGAAGAGTTCATCGCCCGCTTCCGCGCATTCTCGAACTTCACCGTCGACACCGCACCCCAGGCGGAGAAGGGCAAGAATACGATCATGCCCTGGATCGCGTACTCAGGCATGACCGACGAAGACCTCGGCGCGGTCTACGCGTATTTGAAGACGGTCGCGCCGGTCGAGAACAAGGCGAACCCGTTTCCGGACGCGAAATAGGACCTATAGGACGGATAGGACGGATAGGACGGATAGGTCCTATCCGTCCGATCGTCGAAACCTGCCCGCCCCTCCCGGCGTATACGCGAACATGCCACTCGAACTGCGCATCGAAAACCTCTCCAAGACCTATCCCAACGGCGTCAAGGCGCTGCAGAACGTTTCCCTCACCATCCCCACCGGCATGTTCGGGCTGCTCGGCCCGAACGGCGCCGGCAAGTCCACGCTGATGCGGACGATCGCGACGCTGCAGGAGGCCGACTCCGGCAGCGTGACGCTCGGCAGCATCAACGTGCTTCGTCAGAAGGACCACGTCCGTAGAGTTCTCGGATACCTGCCGCAGGAGTTCGGCGTCTATCCGCGCATCACGGCCGAGGCGCTGCTCGATCACTTTGCGATCCTCAAGGGGATTCAGGATCGGAAGCAGCGGCGCGAGATCGTGGCCGCGCTGCTGCGGCGCACGAACCTCTACGAGGTGCGCAAACAGAACCTCGGTACGTTCTCGGGCGGCATGCGCCAGCGCTTCGGCATCGCCCAGGCGCTGATCGGCAATCCGCAGCTCATCATCGTCGACGAGCCGACCGCGGGACTCGATCCCGGCGAGCGCGTCCGCTTCCACAACCTCCTCGCCGAGATCGGCGAGAACGTCGTGGTCATCCTCTCGACGCACATCGTCGAAGACGTGAGCGACCTCTGCTCGCGCATGGCCATCATTTCTCACGGGCGCGTGATCGCCGACAGCGATCCGGCCGCTGCACTGCAGCAGGTGGAAGGGAAGATCTGGCGGCGGAAGATCGCCAAAGGCGACCTCGCCGCGATCCAGGAAGAGTACGCCGTGATCTCCACGAAACTCGTCGCCGGTCAAACCGTCGTGCACGTGTTCAGCGACGACGCGCCGAGCGGGTTCGAGCCCGTGGCGGCGAGCCTCGAAGACGTCTACTTCTCCGCGCTGCACGGCGCCGAGGAGGACGCGGCCTAGTGTTCTCCGCAATCGCACTCTTCGAGTCCAGATACCATCTCAAGAACTTCCTGTTCTACATCCTCCTGCTCGTCTTCTTCCTGCTCACGTTCGGTGCGGTCACGTCGGACGTAGTCACGATCGGCGGGGCGGTCGGCAACGTCAATCGCAACGCGCCATACGTGATCATGCAATTCCTGCTGGTGATGAGCATCTTCGGGATCCTCACCACCACCGCGTTCGTCGCGAACTCGATCCATCGCGACTTCGAGCTCGGCACCGACGCGCTCTTCTTCAGTTCTCCGATCAAGAAGTTTCAGTTTCTGGCCGGTCGTTTCCTCGGCTCGTTCAGCGTGGCCGTCATGGTCTACCTCGGCGTCATGGGCGCGGTCATGATCGGCAGCCTCATGCCCTGGATCGAGAAAGAGCGCCTCGGCCCGTTCGAGCTCTGGCCGTACGTCTATTCGCTCTTCGTGATGGTCGTGCCGAACCTGCTGCTGGCCGGAGCGATCTTCTTCGCCGTCGCGGCGCTGACGCGAAGCCTCATGGCCACATACTCGAGCGTCGTGGCTTTCCTCGTCGCGTATGCGATCTCGGGCGCTTTGCTCGAGAACATCGAGAACGAATTCGTCGCCGGGCTGCTCGATCCGTTCGGCTTCGGCGCGTTCTCGCTGGCGACGCGCTACTGGACCGTATTTCAGAAGAACACGCAGATCCTTCCGCTCGAGGGCATCTATCTCTGGAATCGCGTTCTGTGGATCAGCGTGGCCCTGTTGACCCTCGCGTTCGCCTTCTGGCGATTCCAGTTCACGACCGGGACGCGCAAGAGCCGCAAGAAAGCGGCCCGCGCGGAAGCGGACGAACTGCAGCCGATCGACAGGATCTCGCTGGACCTGCCAAAGGTGTCGCAGACGTTCAACAGCGCGTCGTCGTGGAAGCAATATTTCGCGACCATCCGCCTCGAGTCCGCGCAGATCTTCAAGGGCATCCCCTTCATCATCATGGTCGTCCTGGGCATGCTGAACATCTGGGGCAACAGCACCGGCCTCAACGACCGCTTCGGCACGCCTGTCTATCCGACCACCGCCTCGATGGTCGATGTGATCAACGGCGCGTTCACGATTTTCGCGATTCTGATCACGGCGTTCTATGCCGGGGACATCGTCTGGCGCGAGCGAAACCTCAGAATGAACGAGGTCGTGGACACGATGCCCCTTCCCACGTGGGCGCAGTGGGCGGCGAAGTTCAGCGCGTTGATTCTCGTCTCCGCCGCAACGCTGGTTCTGTCCATCGTGACGGCCATGATCATCCAGACGGCAAAGGGCTACTACAACTACGAGCTCTCGGTCTACGCCAAGGGCGTGCTGCTGGAGACCGGCGCATTGCTGCTGCTGCTCACGGCGCTTTCCTTCATCCTGCAGGTGCTGCTGAACCAGAAATTCGTCGCCTTCCTCGGCGTGATGATCTGGTTCATCCTCAATCCCGCGCTGCGCGCGCTCGATTACGAGCACCGCCTCTACCGCTACGCCGCGACGCCGCCGGCCATCTGGTCGGACATGAACGGCTACGGCCATTTCGCCTGGCCGGTGACGGTCTTCAATGCGTACTGGATGCTGTTCGTCGCCGTGTTCCTCGTGATCTGCCACCTCCTGTGGGTGCGCGGCACGGAAGGCGGCCTGCGGCAACGTTTCTCGATCGCGGGCCAGCGCTTCAGCAAGCCGGTCACCGCGGCGCTGTTCGTCTCACTGGCCGCGTTCATCTCGACCGGCTGCTACATCTACTACAACACGAACGTCCTGAACGACTACGTGACGACCGATGACGGCGAGACGCTCCAGGCCGACGCGGAGAAGAAGTACAAGAAGTTCGAGCACATGGCCAAACCGCGCATCACAGCGGTGAAGGCGGACGTCCAGATCTTCCCCGAGCGCCGCGCGGTCGACATCCGCGGCGAGTACACGCTCGTCAACAAGACCAATCAACCGCTGCGCGAGCTGCACGTCTCGGTGAACCCGCAAGCGCTGACGACGTGGAAGATCGAGATCGCCGGAACGCGCCTGAAGAGCGACGACCGCAAGCTCGGCTACATGATCTTCACATTCGATGAGCCGCTCGCGTCCGGCGCGACGTTGCCGATGAAGTTCCGGACCGGCTTCGCCGCGAAGGGCTTCGTCAACGGCGACGCGAACAACAACATCGTCGCGAACGGGACGTTCTTCAACAGTTCCGCGTATTTTCCGCACCTCGGCTATGACACGGGCATCGAGCTGCAGGACCGCAACGATCGCCGCAAGCGCGGACTCGGCGAGGTGCAGCGCCTGGCGCCGCCGACGGACATGCGCGCGCGGATGGACAACGGCCTCAATAACGAGTCCGACTGGATCAGTCTCGATACAACGGTCTCGACATCGTCCGATCAGCTCGCGCTCGCGCCGGGTTATCTGCAGCGCGAGTGGACATCGAACGGTCGCCGCCATTTCCATTACAAGACCACGTCCCCGATCCTCGGCTTCTGGTCCTATCTCTCCGCGCGCTATGAGGTCAAACGCGACAAGTGGCGTGATGTCCCGATCGAGATCTATTACGACCCGAAACACGCCTACAACGTCGATCGGATGATCGACTCGACGAAGAAGTCGCTCGAGTACTTCACGACGAACTTCTCGCCGTACCAGCACAAGCAGGTTCGCATCCTCGAGTTCCCCGCCTACGCGACCTTCGCGCAATCGTTCCCGAACACGATCCCCTTCTCCGAGTCCATCGGCTTCATCGCCGACCTGCGCAAGGACGATCACATCGACTACGTCTTCTATGTGACCGCTCACGAGGTCGCGCACCAGTGGTGGGCGCATCAAGTGATCGGAGGCAACGTCCAGGGCTCGACGATGATCGTCGAGTCGATGGCCCAGTACTCCGCGCTGATGGTCATGGAGAAAGAGTACGGCAAGGCGAAGATGCAGAAGTTCCTCCGCTACGAGCTCGACCGCTACCTGCGCGGCCGCGGCGGTGAGCTCATCGCCGAGAAACCGATCTCGCTCGTTGAGAACCAGTCCTACATTCACTATGGCAAAGGCAGCGTCGTGATGTACGCGTTGCGCGACGCGATCGGCGAAGAGGCCGTGAACCGCGCGCTGCGGAAGTTCATCGCCGCGCACGCGTTCGACGGGCCGCCGTACACGACCGCGCAGGAGCTGGTGCGCTATTTCCGCGCGGAGGCGCCGGCGGAGGCTCAGAACTTCATCACGGACCTGTTCGAGCGCATCGTGCTGTTCGACAACCAGGCCCGCGAGGTCTCGATGACGAAGCGCGCCGACGGCAAGTACGTCGTGAAGATGACGGTCACGTCGAAGAAGCTGCAGTCGGATGCGAAGGGCGAAGAGAAGGAAGTGCCGGTGAACGATCTCATCGACATCGGCGTCCTCGGCGAAAAGGACGCGGTGCTATTTGTCGAGAAGCGCCGCATCACGAAGCCGGAGGAAACGTTCGAGGTCGTGGTGACCGGCAAACCGGTGAAGGCCGGCATCGACCCGTTGCACAAACTGATCGACAGGAATCCCAAGGACAACACGAAGAGCTTGTAGGACTCATAGGACTCATAGGACGAATATTCGTCCTATTCGTCTCATACGTCCTATTCGTCCTAATGCAACACCGTCACGATCACCCACGCCACCCCCAATCCCCCGAGCGTCGAGAAGATCAGCGTGAACTTCGGCCGCTCGTGCACTTGCGGCAACAGATCGCTCGCGCCGAGGTAGAGGAGGAATCCGGCGAAGAACGCGAGCTGGTAGGCGATCATGTGCGGCTCGATGCGCAGGAAGCTGGCGAGCAGCGCCCCCGCGACCGGCGCCGACGCGTCGACGACCAGCAACGCGATCGTCCGCCAGCGGCTGTTGCGCGTCGCGAGCATGAACGTCACGGTATTGAGACCGTCCGCGAAATCGTGCGCGAGCACGGCCGCGAGCACGACGAAACCGATCTCCTGTCCCGCCTGAAATCCGACGCCGATCGCCAGCCCGTCGAGGAAGCTGTGGAACGACAGACCGATGGCGCCCGCGAGACCGACGGCGTGGTGATGTCCCGGCGCGCCGTGCGTTTTCTCGCTGTGGATGATCGTCAACTTCTCGAGCAGGAAAATCGCGATGAACCCGCAGATCAACACGACCATCAGCCGGCTCATCGCGACCGGCGCTGTATGCGAGATCTCGGCGATCTCCGGGACCAGGTCGAGGAAGACCACGCCGATCAGCAGACCGGAGGAAAAGGCCATGATGACCTTGAGAGATCGCTGGTAGCGGAACGCGAACGCGCCGCCGGCCAGAGTCATGGCGAAAGCCAGCAACGCCCAGACCGCACTCATGCGGCGCGGATTGTACTTTGGTGCAAGGGCACCGATATTGCTTGCCCGCCCGGCATGGGTCCGAAAGGTCGGGTGCTGGTGGTGGATGACGAGCCGGCGATCCGCGCACTCGTGGCGAAGATCGTCGAGCGCGCAGGCCATCCCGTGGAGAGCGCTCGCGACGGCGCGGAGGCGATCGAGAAGCTCGAGTCCGACGGGTTTACGGTCGTCGTCCTCGATCTGATGATGCCGAACGTCGACGGCTACGGCCTCATCGAGCACATCAAAGCGAGAGGCGGCACTCGCCCCGCGATCATCGTCATCAGCGCCGGCGACACCGCCGCGTTGCGCCGCCTCGACGCGACGATGGTGCACTCCATCCTCCGCAAGCCCTTCGACATCGACGTCCTCGGCGACCTGATCACCGCCGCGGCGCGCTCGATGGACGAAACGGCGGAGCGGCGCGACGCGGACATCCTGCGTTTCCCGAAGTCCGACGTCGTGTGTTGAGGGAGACCCGTGATGCCTACCGGTGCAAAGTTGGCCTTGATCCTCGCCTTAGTAGCCGCCGCTCTCGCGCTGACGGCAGCCATCATTCGTTATGTCGAAGATGGTGAAGTGCGCTGGAGTTTGATCGCTGCTGCGCTATTCCTTGTCGCATTCGGCATCGGTGCTAAGGACCGCATCTCGAAACAATAGCGGCTTCAGTCCGCGCTGGACGGACGCTTCACTGCCGTCGCAAGACCGAGAGCCTCGAGCGTCAGGATCGCGTACCAGCCGAAGTCGAGTTGCCACAGCTTCCATCCGAAGCGAGCCGCGGACGGTTTCGCGTGATGGTTGCTATGCCAGTTCTCGCCCTGAAAAAAATGGATCGGCGCGAGCCAGCCTACGTTCTGAGACGAGTCTTCGCCCGGCTTCCGATCCTCGCGCATGTGCGCGATGCTGTTCACGAAACACTGCCCGTGCAGCGAAGTGACAAGGCGCATCGGGCCGAGCCAGAAGAATGCCGGCCATCCAAACGCCAGCCCACCGAACACGGACACCGCGAGCAGCGGAATCTGAAGTCGTCGCCAGATGCGATATTGCGGTTTGTCCAAGTCGGGGCACCAACGGCTCAGCGGAACGTCTCCGGCCTGCCACAGCCAACGTAAGTGCGCCCACCAGAAACCGCCGATGGCGGGACTGGAGATGTCCTCCGCCGTCTCCACCTTCGAGTGATGCTGCCTGTGGTTCGCCGTCCACGAATCGGGCGAGCCGGAACCGTTGAACATCGCAAAGAAAATGAGCACGTGCTTCACGATCGGATTCAGCCGAAGCGCCGTGTGCGCGAGCGAGCGGTGGTAGCAGACCGTCACAGCCAGACCGCCGATCCACCCGAGCGCCACGGTCGCTACGATGACCCGCCAGCCCGGCGTCGGGAAGAATACGAGCCCAACCGCGGCGAGGAGATGAATCAAGACGATGTAGTAGAAGGTCGGGTTGTCACCGCGAGTCGTTTTCCACCACGGAGCCTTCCAGGGCTCGCTGCCGAGACTCGAGAGGATCGGAGCCTCGGTGGTGCGTCTGTCGCTTGGATTCGACGTAGCGGGTGAATTCAACGCAGCTGGGGCATCAGTGGCGGTAATCGAGGTCATCGAGGCCTTTCAGCGGATCGACCTCGGTCGGCCGCACGAAGAGGGGCACGATAACACGTGAGTCTAGACGACCACTCGATTCCTTCCCGCTCGCTTCGCCTCGTACAGTCGCGCGTCCGCCTGCGCGACGAGCGCGGCGGCGCTTTCGCCTTCCGGCACCGTCGCGGCTACGCCGACGCTGATCGTCACGATGCCCGCGGGCGATGCTTCGTGCTGGAGCGCGAGCGACTCGATCGACGACCGGAGCGTTTCCGCGAGCTTCGCGGCCTCGGCGAGCTCCGCGCACGCCATCACCACGAACTCCTCGCCGCCGTAACGCGCGACGAGATGCCCATTCGCGCACGTGCGGAGCTGATCGGCCACGCGACGCAGCACCTCGTCGCCGCGTTGATGTCCGTACCGATCGTTGTAAGCCTTGAATGCGTCGACGTCGATCATCAACGCGGCCACGGACTGCCGCTCGAGCGTAGCGCGCTGCCACTCCGCGGACAACGCCTCCTCGAACTTGCGCCGGTTCGCCACGCCGGTCAGCGCATCGCTCACCGACGCCTCGTGCACCGTGCCGTAGATCCGAGCGTGATCGAGCGCAATCGCCGCGTGCTGCGCGAAGGCCTGCATCGCGCGCGCGTCGCTGTCGCTGTACGCGCGGCGACGCGTCGACTCGATGCTCAGCGCGCCGATGGTCTGATCGCGCAGGATCAGCGGAACGCCGAGGACCGACTTCAGCTCCGGGAGCTTCTCGCCGGGGTGCACCGCGCGCGCATTCGTGATCGACATGATGACCGGCGACGCGCTCCGCACGAGCTTCGCGTTGTACGGATGCGACTCCAGCGGCCGCAGACTTCCGATCTCCGACTCCGGCAGGTTCCACACCGCCAGCACGCGCATCGCGTCGCCCTCGATGAACTGCACCGTGCCGGTGTCGAACTCGATGAGCTGCGCGAGCTGCCGGAGGATCTCGCTCAGCACCGTCTGCAGATCGAGACTCTCGGCCATCGCGCCGGCGATTTTGTGCAGCCGCTCCGCGAGCTCACGCGAGCGCTTCTCCTCGACGAACAGCCGCGCGTTCGCGACCGGGCCCGCGATCTGCCCGGCGATCGTCTCCGCCAGCTCGCGGTCCTGTGCCGTAAACGGCGGACGGAGTCGCTTCCCCGCGCGGATGACCATCGCGCCGATCGTGTCGCCGTGCGAGCGCAGCGGCGCGACGATCGTCCGCTCGTCGGCCGTTTCCTCGCACGTGCCGAGGACGATCCGGCCGCCGGAGGCGCGAAAGAGATCGACCACTTCGGCCGTGATCTCGTCGAGCATCTGTTTCACGTCCAGGGTTCCCGCCGCCGTCCGTGTGACGCGATTCAGCGTCGCGAGCTCCGCCACATGAGCCTCGGCCTCGCGCTTCGCGTCGCGGAGCGCGCGGATCATCGACGAGCGGTAGCGCTCCTCGATCGCACCGATCCAGATGCAGAAGATCGCCGCCCCCGCGATGATGCCGATCTTCACCCACGCCAGCGGCCACGCCACCGCAACGCCGTCGAAGCGCTGCGCGTACAGCAGGATCGCGATGTACGCGCACACCGCACTGACGCTGACCGCGACTGCTCGCCTGCCGCTCAGGTACGCCTGGCTCGCCACAGGCACGAGCATCAGTACGAACAGCCAGCTCCGGTCCGCGCCGGAGAGATACACCGCGCCCGCGATCATGACCGGATCGAGAATCGTGAACGCGTGGGCCAGCGTCGCCTCGCGCTTGTCGCGCGGACGCGAGTAGTGAACGTGCAGCGCAAGCCAGGTCAGCGCGCAATAAAGCGTCGCCGCGATTCCGTACTGCAAGACGACCCGTCCGTTCACGCGCCCGTCGAGCGCAAACATGTGCAGCGCGAGCAGAAGCGACAGCAGCACGAACGCGCACGCGCGCATGATCGGAATCTGCACCGCGTGCAGTCGATACACGCGCCGCGTCCGCGGATCGACCGCGGACCGCGCTTCCGAGACGGAGCTTTCACCGAATGTGGACGTGGCGGGATTTTACGCTGGTAGAGTACGCGACGCATGAAGCGACTCGCGCTCATCCTTCTCCTGCTCGTCGCCGCAGCCTGCAATCGCGACGAGGCCTCGAAGTCTCCGGCACCGGCGAAGCCCGCGCCGACCGGCAATATCGAGCGCGGCCGAGCGCTCGCGGGGCAGTACGGCTGCAACGTCTGCCACGTCATGCCCGGCATCGACGGGCCGCAAGGCTCGCTCGGTCCGTCGCTTGCCGGCATCGCCTCGCGTCCGGCGATCAGCTTCGGGACGGTCCAGAACACGCCCGCGAACCTCACGCAGTTCATCCAGAACCCAGCCTCGCTGAATCCGCAGAGCAGCATGCCGCCGATCGGCCTGGCCGAAGCGGACGCGAAGGACATCGCCGCGTATTTGATGACGCTCCGATAGTTGGCGGTTGACGGTTGGCGGTTGGCGGAGGAACCGCCCGCCCATTCTCCCTGGAAGGCCTTGAGGCCGATGTGCGTCTCGTCGAAAGCGGCAACGTTACATCACAGCGCACCGTCGCAGATGCTGCGGTGCGGGCCACCGAGAGGATTCGTGTCAAATAGGTTGTGCGGAACGAGATCGAAGCCGCTCCAATGCATCAGCGTCAGACCCTTGAGCCCGTGCGTCGTATCGCCGGCAGCCTGGTCTTCGTCGTGCGGCTCGTGATGCGCCGAGGAGACATGCCAGAGCACGATGTCCTGATTGACCACTGATTCCTGATTGAAGACACCGAACTGATTCGATCCATTGCCGAGCAGATAGTCGTCTGGAGGCGTCCAGGACGATCCGCCGGTCGCCGGCAACGACTCGGGAGTCGAAAATCGCGTCACCCATGTGTCGTGCAGCGACCATCCCTCTCCCGCCCCGTAATGCCGCGCTGTCCCTGCGCGGAACGGCTGCACCTCGTATCCGATTGGATGATTCACAGCGTTGGTCGTTGAGTCTTCGATGATCAGCGTTGCGAAGCGGAGCTCGTCGAGATCCATTGCGCCTTCGTGACCGCTGTTGAACAGATTCTCTGTGTCGTACGCAGGAAGCGAGGCTTCGTAGTGTGTCCAGAGATACGGGGTGTTGAGGCCGGAGCCGAGCTGGATGTCCACGCGCCAGAGGATGTCATGCATGTGCGGCTCGGCGGTTCCGATGCCGATCTGCTCGTTATCCCATCCGCTGGCGCCAGCGCGGAACGAGATCTGGCCGTCATCGCGGAAGATATACTGGATGGTGTAGTCGTAATTGCCTGGATCCCAACCTCCCCAAATCACCATCTCCATGCCGCGCCGCGTGTGCGACTTTCCCGCGGACTTGCACATCCAGGCGATGCCGCGGTCGTGCAACTCCACTGCGATCGTGGGCTTGATGTTTCCGGGCACGGTGAGGACTATCCCATTCGGTCCCAGGTCATTGGCATCGAGAGGTGGGATACAGGTGCCGGCCGCGCAGAAGCGTGTGTCTGAGATCCGATCGCTGGGATTCCCCGTGTGATAGGGCGTGAAGTTCTCTGCCACATTCGCTGCATTGAGCACCAGAATGAAGTTCGCTCCCGGCGCACGCTGCAAATATGCGGGCCCGACCTGAAGCCCGCGATCGGTGTTCTGTACAACGACGAACCATGCCGTCTCCGGGCAATTCAGCAACAGCCATGCTTGCGTGCCCGTGAAAGGCGGATAGGCAAACGCGTTTACTGTACAACCTCCGGCGGAGACGCTCTGAGCGCTGGCCGAAGTCGTGAGTAGGAGCGCGACAGCCAACACCATTGAAATGTTTCGCATGCTGGATAGTGATGGAATCGCCCGAAACGTTTCTTCCGTCACTCTCTCCACGCGAGAAGTAGCGGTCTCATGCAGTATCACGCTGGCTTGCCACGGGCGTACACCCGCGCCGCCAACCGCCACCCGCCCCCCACAACACGTTTTCGGGCACGACTTACGCACCGTTGAGTGCGGTTATGAGCTTTACCGTACAGAAATCGTTGGGCAACTCGCTGTTTCGCTTCGCCGTCGGACGGCGGCGCGAGAAGAAATCGATCGACAACAATACCGAGATGAGCACCGGATCGTCGGGGGAGTTCATCCGCCACCGGCCGGAGATCTTCTACTCGGCCGACCTGCGCACGATCCGCAGCCCCGAGGTGCCGCCGCCGCGCACGATCGCCAGCACACCGTTCACCGCGTCATTGATGGACGGCACCCGCCGCAGCTATGTGATGCTCGGCCTGCTCGGGATCGGCGGAATCTTTCTGCTCATCGGTTTCGCCGTCCTTGCGCAAGGCCGCAAGGCGGGTTGGGTGGAGGTGATCCTCGGCCTGATCCTCATCGCGATTCCGGTGGTGCTCATCGGAGCGAAGCGGCGCGCCGTTCGCCAGATCGAGGATCGGACGCGGCGCGAGCGCGAAGAACGCGATGCGCGCAATCGCGAGCTCCTCGCCGCCTACACGACCGCGCTCGAACGCCTGCGCGAGGATCCGAGCGATGCCGCGCTCGCGCAAGTGCTCGCGGAGAACGAGAAGCTCGACCTTCCCTACGCCGTCTGGGCCGACACCGCGATCGGGACGGTGCTGCACGTCGGCTTCTCGACGCTCGCGCGCGTCGGCCCTGAGCGCGCGGCCGAGGTTGCGGCGCTGATGGATCGCTCGAGCGATGCCGCGGGACTGATCGCCGAGGATGCGAGCGCGGTGAAGCACGCGCTCTACTCCACGATCCTTTGGCACTTCCTCGCCGACGA
This sequence comes from Thermoanaerobaculia bacterium, assembly GCA_035999335.1. Taxonomy (GTDB): domain Bacteria; phylum Acidobacteriota; class Thermoanaerobaculia; order Gp7-AA8; family Gp7-AA8; genus QHVT01. The sequence continues at coordinate 130,594 of DASYGV010000070.1, forward strand.
TCGCCTCGGTGACGAGCAGCTGAAGATCGTCCGCGCGGTGCAGCAGGGCTTCGCCATCAAAGACGAGGAAGTGCCGATCGACGCGTCGTCGGAGTCGCAGTTCGAGCGCCTGCGCGGCGTCGACCACCGCAACGCGCCGCGGTGCGACACCACCGTCCCGCTCAACCTCAACGAGTGGTGCATGTACTCGACTCCGATCCGCATGCGCGACGGAAGCGAGACCAACGCGCACGTGACGAACAAGCGCTTCATCGTCGAAGGCGCGAAGCAGACCGACGTGCCGGTGCCGAAGATCGACGACATCAACGTCGACGCTGACCATCACTTCATCGTCCTTCAGGCCTCGGATCTCAAGCGGGCGCTGGAGTTCACAGTGACGGAGCCGATCTATCTCGCGGCGATGCTCGACCTCGCCACGAGGCTGGACGATCGGCCGAAGAGCTTCGCGTAGCGAACGTAGGGCGTGACCATCCGCGGCCTCGCTCGTCCTAACGACAGTGCACGCCGCCGCCTTCTCCCTGCTCCGCATCGCGGTCATCGTCGTGGGGTTCGCCCTCGCGGGTGCGGCCGTGATCACACAGCCGGTGCTGGGCTCGCATCGATTCACTGGCACCGAGCGCGCGCAGCCGCCGCGCATGCGCGCCGACGTCGTCACGCTGACGACCGCGTTCCGCCCGCGCAGCGCCGACCATCCCGACAAACTGGATGCGGCCGCGGCGTACATCGATCGCGCCTTTCGGGACGCCGGCGGGCGCGTCAGCTCGCAGGAGTTCGTCGCGCGGAAACAGACCTACCGCAACGTCATCGCGCGCTTTGGTCCGGAGCATGGACCGCTGACGATCGTCGGCGCGCACTACGACGCCTTCTGCGACACCGGCGACCTCGCCGGCGCGGACGACAACGCCAGCGGCACCGCCGGGCTCCTCGAGCTCGCGCGTCTCCTCGGACGCACGACGGTCGACACTCCGGTGATGCTCGTCGCGTACGCAAATGAGGAACCGCCATTCTTCGGCTCCGACGAGATGGGGAGCGCGGTGCACGCGCGCGGCGTCGACAACGTCGCCGGGATGATCTGTCTCGAGATGATCGGCTACTACAGCGAGCGCCAGTCGTGGCCCAACTGGACCTTCGCCGCGCTCTATCCGTCCCAGGGGAACTTCATCGCCGTCGGCGGCGGCTGGTCCGACCGCCGTCTCGCGCGGCACGTCAAGCGTGCGTTGCGCGGCGCGGGCATGCGCGCGTGGAGCTTCACGGGCCCGCGCGAGACCCTCGACGCGTCCGATCACCGCAACTACTGGCGGGCCGGAATTCCGGCAGTCCTCGTCACGGACACCGCTTATCTCCGCAACCCGAATTACCACACCAGGAATGACACGGCCGGTACGCTCGATTACGTGCGGATGGCCCGCGTCGTCGACGGCGTCTACAGCGCCGTCATGCACACGTCCCATTGAAGGAGGCACACGTTTGAAGATCCGAATCATCATCACCGCCCTCGCCCTCTCGCTCACCGTCGCCGTGACGGCCGACGAGGCGGCAAAGGCGCAGGGAGCCGACCGCTCCGTCAAAGCCGAGAGCACCGACACCTGGTTCGCGCGCTACGACGCGAACAAGGACGACAAGCTGACGCCCGAGGAGTTCCGCGGGGGCAAGACGCTCTTCGCGGCGTACGACGTCAACGCCGACGGCACGCTCACCCGCGAGGAAGTCAAGAGCGCCAAGGGCGCGTCCACCCGTCCGAGCTTCCGCGCCCTGGACACCGACAAGGACGGCTTCGTCACTCGCCGCGAGTGGACCGGCACGCAGGAAGAGTTCGACGCCGTGGATCTCGACAACGACGGAGTCTGGTCGAAAGCCGACCTCGCCGCCGAGAAGTTCAGAACGCAGGCGAAGGGGCTGATCGAGCGCCTCGACACCGACAAGGACGGCGTGCTCTCAGGCGACGAATGGGCGGCCGCGCAACGCGACGCCGCGTCGTTCCGCCGCCAGGACCTCAACCGCAACGGCACGCTGGATCTCGACGAGCTGGCGACACCGGTGAAAGAGTAGAGCGAGCGCTAACGCAAGACGTAGGGCGTGGCTTCAGTCCGCCTCCCCCGGGAGGGGCGGGCTGAAGCCACGCCCTACGTCACTTCGCGACGAACGTCGACTGCGACAGCCAGTCCTGGTCCGGGTAGTACGCGAAGATCGGGCTGCCGCCGCGGAGGGTGTCGATCATCTTGCGCGCGACTTCCTTCCGCACCGCAGGACATCCCCAACTGCGGCCAAGGCGGCCGAGGGCGCGGACGGCGGCGCGGCTGACGTACGGCGCTCCGTGCATCACGATCGCGCGGTCCCAGGCCATGTCGTTCACGCCCTCCTCCAGTCCTTTGAGACGGAGCGAGTAGCCGTTGCTGCCGACGTACGGGTCGGCGGTGACGAAGAGGCCGAGGCTCGTGGCCAGGCTTCCGGGAGAGTTCGAGAAGAAGTTCGTGTGATTCTCGCCGCTGTTCTTGCCGTGCGCGACGAGCTCGCGGAAGAGGATCTTTTTCGTATCGAGGTCAAAGACGAAGAGCCGCGGCTGCGAGGACGGGAGGGAGTAGTCGATGACGGTGAGGAGGTCGCGGCGTTTCACCAGCCCCTGCTCGGCCGCGCATCCCGTGGCCCTCAGCGCCATCCGCAGCACCTCCGCCTTGAGTCCCGGAGCCTGGCGGAGGAGCTGCCGGGCCAACGAGTCCGACGGCTTGGACTCACATGGTGCCGCACTCAGCGGTACAAGCGAAAACAGTAATCCAGCAACGGCAGCGAGGAGAGTTGGCTTCATGGACGACCTTGCCGCCCATGATAGGACAAAAAGGACCCATAAGACGAGTAGGACCTATGGGACTCGACTTCGTCCCATAGGTCCTATTGGTCCTCTACGTCCTATTCGGTGATTACTTGCGCAAGACGAACTCCGCGCGGCAGCCGGCGGTGACCCAGATGCCGTCCGTGTCGTAGCCCCACGTGCTGTTCAGGATGCACGGCTTGTCGCTCACCTGGCGGACGACCGCGACGCCCATGCGCGTGTCGGCCGGACAGAGCGTGCGCTTGCCATCCTTCGACTCACAGAACACCCGGCTGGCCTGCGGCACGCTGCGCGACGGGATGACCCGTCCCTCGCCCACCGCAAACTCCGCGCGGCAACCGCCGCTGACCCAGATACCGTTCGCGTCATAGCCCCACGTACTGTTCAGCAGACAGTCCGAATCGCTCATCTGGCGATACAGACGCACACCCATGCTCGTGTCGACGGCGCAGTTCGCCCGCCTGCCGTCGATCGATTCGCAGATCAGCGTTGCCGGCGCGGGCGCCGCCGAGGTCATCGTGACCAGCGGCGCCTCGTGGCCGATCGTGAACTCGGCGCGGCAGCCGTCGTCGACCCACACGCCATCCTTGTCGACACCCCACGAGCGGTCGCGCACGCAGATGTTGTCACTGAGCTGGCGAACGAGCGTGAGGCCGAAACGCGTGTCCGTGTTGCAGTGCTTGCGGCCATTGTTCTCCGACTCGCACAGAAGCGTGCCGGGGATGCGGTCGTTCGCCGTGATGTACACCGGCGTGGTCCTCTCGATGACCACAGGCACGGTCCTCTCGATCACCACGGGCGCGGGTGTCGTCGTTTGGATCACTGCTCGCGCCTGCATCGGACTGCGCACCGCAAATTCGCCGCGACAACCCTCGCGGACCCAGATGCCGTTCGCGTCATAGCCCCACTGACGGCCGAAGCGGCAGTTGCTGTCGCTCATCAGCCGGACGAGATGAACCCCCGCGGTCGTGTCGGCCAGACAACGCGCAGGCTTGCCGTCGAGCGACTCGCAGAGGACGAGTTGATCGAGGCGCTCGAACGTGCGGTCGGTATTGCCGGTGCCGACGACGAACTCCGCGCGGCAACCCTTATCGACCCAGATCGATTCGCCGTTGTAGCCCCAGGACTTTCCTCTCACACACGCGTTGCGGCTGAGCTGCCGCATGACCGCGACGCCGCCGCCGGTATCCGTACGGCAGGTACTGCGGGTGTTGTTCTCCGACTCGCAGACGACGAGCTTGCCGCCCGCCAGCTGCAAGTCGCGCTGCGAGACCGCGAATTCACCGCGGCAACCGGAGTCGACCCACACCCGACCATCGCGATAACCCCAGTTCTTGCCTTCCGCGCAATTCGTGTCGCTGAGCTGACGCGTCATGACGATGCGTCCGATTCCGTCGATCGCGCACTCACGGTACCGTCCGTCACTAGATTCACAACGGACTGTTTCCTGCGCCGATGCGGCAGCCGCGACAAACAGCACAAACGCAAACATGACCAGATTCTTGTGCATGTCGCTTTCCTCCATTTCGACGATGGAGAGTGCGTAACACGCGCCAGAACTGGCGGACGGGACGGGCACGTAGGATGGGCTTCAGCCCGTCCTGGGCGGGCTGAAGCCCGCCCTACGTCATTTCTGCAACTCGTCCAACGCGGCCAGCACCTCGTCACTGTGTCCGGCGGGCTTCACCGATGCGAAAACGCGGACGAGCTTTCCCTTCGGGTCGATGAGGAACGTGTTGCGCGCGGAGAGGGTCGCGCCTTTGTACTCCATCACGGAGTTGTAAGCGGTCGAGACCTTCGCGGCGGGATCGGAGAGCAGGCGGAACGCGAGACCTTCCTTCGTGCAGAAGTCCTTGTGCGACTCAGCAGAGTCGACGCTCACGCCGACGATCGCCGCGTTCTTCGCATCGTACTTCGCGAGATCGCGCTGGAAGTTTGCCGCCTGGAGCGTGCAGCCGCTGGTGAAGTCCTTTGGGTAGAAGTACAACACCACCCACTTGCCGCGGAGATCCTTCAGCGACATCTCCTTCCCTTGATCGCTCTTCAGACTGAAGTCGGGAGCGGGAGCATCGACGGCGGGGAACTCGGAGGCAAAGACGGCAACGGCGAAGAGGATGAGGGCGAGGAGGGTGAGCTTCTTCATGATCGGATGAGAATACACCCTACCTCCGCACCGATCTTCTTCGCGGCATGTCGTTTTCGATCGCGTACAGACGCGGATTCACGTCGAACGCATTGCACAGTCCGGTCTCGATCGGAAACGTCATCCAGACGCAACGACGCGTGTCCGCGACATACAGATCGCCGCCGGGTCCGAGGACTGGATGCGCCCATTCCAGCAAACCGCCCAGGGGAAACTGCCAAAGCAGCGAGCCGTCCTCGCGAATCGCGAACACGCGGCCGCCAACGTTGGCGCCGGAAACTCCTGTGTAGATGACGCCCTCGTTGTCGATGGCGATCCCGCTCATCGCGCCCGTCCCTCCATGCGCTTCGGGGTCGAACGTCCAGAGCAGCGAGCCCGATGCCGCATCGACCGCGACGAGGTTCCCGCCGCGCGGGTACGACTGCGCGAGTGTCGAGTACCCGTTGCCCGAGGACGCATACACACGCCGCGTCACTCCGCCGGTCTCGCGCAGTGCGAGGCCGAGGGAGATCGTGGCGCGATTGCGATCGACGTCGATCATGCGGGGCCACGCGTAGGTCGCGCTCGTGCCGCGATCCCTCAGCGCGAAGACGACCGCGCTCGCGCCGCTGAACGTGTACTCCGCGCCGCTGCCATAGAGGATGCCGTCCGTGCCCACGGCGAGGTGCGTCGTCCAGACCGTGGGCTTCCACCACTCCGCTTCGTTCCTCGGAGCAAACGTCCACTTCACCGCGCCCGTTGCGGCGTCGAACGCGTACACGATGCCCTGCAGCATCCTGTCCCAGTCATTCGCCGCGGGACCCCATCCGGGCGCGACGTACAGCGTCTTGCCATCCGGCGACAGCGCCGGCGCGGCCCACACGACGTGCGGAAGCGACGCAGTGTTCTTCGGATAGCGCCACAGCAGCGTTCCCGCGGGCGATACCGCGTACACCGCGTTCGTCTCGTAGGCGCCGGCGCGCGCGGTCGTGAAATAGATGGTGCCGTCCGGCGCGACGAGCGGTCCCGCGACTGCTTCACCGCCGCCTTCGGGATCCGCAGGATCAACTGGATTGAAACTCTTGAAGCGCCACAGCACGGCGCCGGTCTTCGCATCGAGCGCATAGAGCTTCCCGTCGCCGCGCCCGACGTAAATCCGTTTTCGCGCGGCGTCGATCGACACCACACCTTCGACCGTGCCGTTGTAGCCGTTGAGCGTCCCGCCTCCCGAGCACTCCGGCTCGCGCGATCCGTACGAGTAGCAGTACGGAGTCAGGTCGAGAGGCGCAGTCCACTTCCGCGTGAGATTCGCATCGTACGCGAAGAGCTTTCCGTCGAACTTGTTCCAAGTGTGGGGATTGCTCGCGCCTGCGCTGCGAACCAGGCCCCAGGTTCCGACGAACAACGTCCCGTCGTTCGCAACGGTGACGGGCATGTTCACCGACTGCTCCGCGGTCAGGACGACCGAGCTCACACGCGTCGCCGACCGCGGACCACGGACGTCGCTTTGTCCGGTCCGACGCACATCGTGGGATTCGGTCGGCCACCCCGCCCCGACGAGGAGCAAAGCTCCCGCGATCACGGCGCGCATGCTCACATTATGCGCGCGAAATTCAGGCGCTCACGCGATTCCGGCCCTCGCGCTTCGAGCGGTACAGCAGCTCGTCCGCGCGCAGCAGCAAAAACTCCGGCTGCTCGACGGCGCTCGTCGCGGCGCAGACGCCGAACGACGACGTGAGGCGGATCTCTTCGCCTTCGTACGCGAACGTACGCTCCTCGAGCGTGCGCCGGAGTTGCTCGGCCACTTCCGCCGCGCGCTCCGTCGTCGTCTCCTGCATCACGATCACGAACTCTTCGCCGCCCATGCGCGCGAACAGGTCCACCGGCCGGACGAACGACTCCATGATCATCGCCGAGCAGGCGCGAAGCACGTGATCGCCCGCCGCGTGGCCGTACTGATCGTTCACCTGCTTGAAGTTGTCGAAGTCGAACGCGATCACGCTCACCGGCCGCGCCTCGGTGGCCATGTCGATGGCAAATCCGAGTCGGGCGACGAGGTAGGACTTGTTGAATGCGCCGGTGAGCTGGTCCGTCGTCCCCCGCGTATGCATCGCTTCGGTGAACTCCACCTCGAGCAGCGAGTCGACGTACCGGAAGACGCAGTTCCCGAGCTTGAGCAGGTTGCCCTGCACGAGAGGCACGGGCGTGCGGATGCGCAGTCCGTTGAGGAGCGTGCCGTTCGTGCTCGCGAGGTCGTTGATCGTGACCGTGTCGCGCACGCGGATGATCTCCGCGTGAATCCCGCTCACCGCGCGCTCGCGGACGCGGATGTCGCACTCCGGGCGGCGGCCGATGACCTGACGTCCGGGGCGCAGGCGGAACACCTGTCCGGGCAGGTCGCCCTCGAGCATGATCAGCGCGGGCTCGTGCTGATGCGCGCGCTCGACCGCATCGAGAGGGTCCTCGGTTTCCAGGCGCACCTCGGTCGTCTTCCGGACGATCGGCTTCTCGTCAGGATTGGGCCGAATCGCGTTTCTGAGGCGTTCCAACATGACTCGTGTGTGCAGTTAGTTTAATACGGACCCTGCGTGACGCATCTCACATCGTCCAGGACGGGAATGGTCAATCCACTTGCAGCCCCGCCGTTTGACTTTCCGTCAGTTCACCGTCTCCCCGTTCCGATCGCGATCGTTCCACGTCCGAATCGACGTCACGCTCTGGTATCCCCTCGGCAGCTTCAATCCGCGTTGCGCGCGTTTTCCAAGATACGTCTCGAGGTCGTCGCCCTTCAAATTCATGAAGCGCTTGCCGGCGGTGACGACCAGCGTCCCACCTTGCGGCACGACGGCCGTGCCGACGACCTTCTCCGGCGCGATCGGCGTGCGGTGCAGCTTGATCGTCTGCACGCCCTTGCCGCGCGCGAGCGGCGGCAGCTCCGCCGCATCGAACAACAGCAACTTCCCTTCCGTCGACGCGGCCGCGATGCGATCGGTCTCGTAGCTGTAAATCCGCTGCGGACGCAGCACGTTCGCGTTGTCCGCGGCGTTTACCACCGCCTTGCCTGCCTTGCGGTCCGTGATCATGTCCTCGAGACGCGCGACGAACCCGTAGCCGTCGTCGGTCGTCAGCAGCCACAAGTCGTCCGGCTCGCCCATCATCACACCGACGAACGTCGCGCCTGGAGGCGGTGCAGTCGACGACGTCAGCGGCTCGCCGTGCCCCTTCGCCGATGGTAGCTCGTGCGCGGGCAGCGCGTACGTGCGTCCCGTCGAGTCGAGGAAGACCGCGAGCTGATTGCTACGTCCCTTCGCCGCGTGCAGGAACTGATCGCCGGACTTGTACTGCAGCGCCGTCGGATCGAGATCGTGTCCCTTCCCCGCGCGGATCCAGCCGCGCTCGGAAAGCACGACCGTCACCGGCTCGGACGGGATGAGCGCCGTCGGATCGAGCGCCCTCGCGGCCTCGCGCTCGACGATCGGCGAGCGGCGCTTGTCGCCGAACTCGTCGGCATCCTTGAGCAACTCGTCGCGAACCTGCTTGCGCAGACGCGCCTTCGATCCGAGGACCTTCTCGAGCTCCGCGCGCTCCTCCTGGAGCTTCTTTTGCTCGCCGCGGATCTCCATCTCCTCGAGCTTGTTGAGGTACCGCAAACGCAGCTCGAGGATGTATTCGGTCTGCACCCCGGTGAGCTTGAAGCGCTGCATCAGCTTCGCCTTCGGATCGTCCTCGGTGCGGATGATGCGAATGACCTCGTCGACGTTGAGGTACGCGATCATCAAGCCATCGAGGAGGTGCAGTCGCGCGTTGACGTGGTCATACCGATGTTGCAATCGGCGCCGCACGGTCTCGATGCGGAACTCCAGCCATTCGCTCAACAGGTCGCGCAGGTTGTAGAGGCGCGGCCGGCCGTCGAGGCCGATCATGTTCATGTTCACGCGATAGCTGCGCTCGAGGTCCGTCGTTGCGAAGAGGTGCGTCATCACCTCGTCCAGATCGACGCGGTTCGAGCGCGGGACGATCACCAGCCGCGTCGGACTCTCCTGGTCCGACTCGTCGCGCATGTCCTCCACCATCGGCAGCTTCTTGGCCGTCATCTGCTGCGCGATCTGCTGCTGGACCTTGCTGCCCGAGACCATGAACGGCAGGGCGGTGATGACGATCGAGCCGTCTTCGACTTCCCACTTCGCACGCTGGCGCACGCCGCCGTTGCCGGTCTTGTACATCTCGCGGATCTCCGCCAGCGGCGTGATGATCTCCGCCTCGGTCGGAAAGTCGGGGCCTTTGATGTGCTTCGTGATCTGCGCCATCGTCGCCTCGGGATTGTCGAGGAGCTCGATGCACGCGTTCACGACCTCCCGCAGGTTGTGCGATGGGATATCGGTGGCCATGCCGACGGCGATCCCCGACGCGCCGTTGAGCAATACGTGCGGAAGCCGCGACGGCAGGAGTTTCGGTTCCTTCAGCGTGCCATCGAAGTTCTGTCCCCAGTCGACCGTCCCTTGCTCGAGCTCGGACAGCAGCGACTGCGCAAACTTCGCGAGCTTGGCCTCGGTGTACCGCATCGCGGCGAAGCTCTTTGGGTCGTCCGGCGAGCCCCAGTTCCCCTGCCCTTCGACCAGCGGATAGCGCATGGAAAACGGCTGGGCCATGAGGACCATCGCCTCGTAACACGCGGAGTCGCCGTGCGGATGGAACTTGCCGATGACGTCGCCCACCGTGCGCGCGGACTTCTTCGGCTTCGAGTTCGGTCCGAGGCCGAGCTCGGACATCGCGTAGACGATGCGTCGCTGCACGGGCTTGAGTCCGTCCGCGAGGTGCGGCAGCGCGCGGTCGAGGATGACGTACATCGAGTAGTCGAGGTACGCCTTCCGCGCGAACTCGCCGACCGGCTGCGATTCGATGTCCGGGAGGGTGGGAGGAGGCGGGTTGAAGGAGAGCTGGCTGCTTCGCGATTTCCTGGTTGCCATTCTGAGTCGGGCGAAGGGTAAACCATTTTGGAGTGCGTGCTATCTCTTGATCCCGGCTGCATCGTCCGAGGTAATGTTTCTATGTGTCGGTGAAGGCTCGGCCGTATTGGATCTTCCCTCCGTTTCCCGTAACGCGACCATACCTCGTCGTGGATTGGCGGGAGCGCTTGCGGGCGGCGGTGAAACGGAGCGGCAAGAAGCACAGCGTCGTCGCTCGCGACGCAAGCATCGCTCCCGAGACCCTCAGCCGGATCCTCAACGCGAGCCACGCGCAACCGGCCTTCGACACCATCGTGCGCATCGCGCGCGCGGTGAACGAAAACGTCGGGTGGATCCTCGACGAGCGCGGTTTCTCGCTGTCGTCGGATGAACAGAAGCAGCTCCACAAAGTCGTGCGCTTCCTCGACGACGCGCTCAGCTCCGGACATCGCCGTGAGCGTCAGGAACCGAACGCCGTCGCGGCCGGAGCGCCAGGCGTGGAGATCCCGCGTGTGTATGAAAACCGCGGCGCGCGCCTCGTGTACGAGGCCGCGGGCGACTCGATGATCGGCGCCGGCATCGCCGACCGCGATCTGCTCTTCGTCAAGCCGCTGCGGAGCACGCGCGAAGCAGCGGGCCGCGTCGTCGTCTGCCGCGTCGACGGAACGGAGTACGTCAAGCAGCTCGACATCCGCGGTGGCCGCATTCGCCTCCTCAGCCGCAACGAGCGCTATCCGCCGATCGAGCTGACCGAGGGCTCGCAGCGGTTCGAGCTGGTGGGGGTGGTGGTGGGGCGGACAGGGGCGGTCTAGGACTGCAACCAAAACCGCGCACGTCCGAATACCATGCGACGAGCATGGATCTGACCTGGGCCCTCGAAGACGTCGCACGTACCTCCGATGACGCGGTGATCCGGCGCCGCTTCGCGGACCGGAATCGCGTCTGGCTGGTTGTGCTGCTGATCTTCTTCGCGGTCGTCTCCTTCATCGAGGCGGTTTCGAATCATCGGACGAACACGCCGGCGGACGTCCTGATCGCGACGGCAAACTTCGCGCTGGCGGCATTTGGGCTGTTCCTGATGCGCTATACGTCCAAGCGCGCCGAGCCGGCGACGACCTTCACCTGGCGCATCGGTCAGTGGCTCCGCGCAAACGCCAACGCCGCCGCGGTCACCTACATGTGCGTGCAGTACGTCCTGCTGCTCACCTTCGCGCGCAAAGGCGACGACTGGATCGGATGGGCGGTCACGATCCCGTGGTTCCTCCTCGGTTTCCGCATGGCTGCGACGGAGCTCGTGCTCATGCACGGCTTCATCCTCGCCTCGAGCTTCGTCATGTCGTTCGTAGCGCCCATTCCGAACGAGAAGGACGCCACGCCGTTTCTGATCGCGTTCGTCGTGATCAACGTTGTCACCTGCGGGACGAACTTGTTCATGTCGCGGCGCCTGCGCAGGAACGTCGTCGGCGAGTGGACGGTCCGTCGTACGTCGGCGCGCGAGCAGATTCGCATGCGCGACGAGCTGCGCTACGCACGCGAGCTGCAAATGAGCATGCTCCCCGAGTGCGCGCCGAACCTCGAGTGGGCGGACATCTGCAGCATCTCCGTGCCGGCCACCGAGGTGGGTGGCGACTACTACGACTACTTCGTCGAGGACGGCCGCATCGCCCTCGTCTGCGGCGACGTCGCCGGCCACGGTATGGCCGCGGGGCTCGTGCTCTCCGCGCTGCGCAGCGGCTTCACGTTGTTGCGCGATTCACTGAACGATCCCGCCGCGGTGTTACGCCGCCTGCACGATCTAGTCGCGCAGACGAGCCGCCGGCGGATGCTCGTGACGGTGTCGGTCGTGCTGCTGGGCCGCACTCAGGCGACGATCGCCAGTGCAGGACATCCGCCCGTGATCCTCCGCCGCGCAGACGGCGCCGTCCAGACCATCGACCTCTTCGCCCCTCCCCTCGGCGTCCGCCTCCCGGTCACGATCCCACAGCGGACGATCGACGTCAGTCCTGGCGACGTGTTCGTCCTCCACAGCGACGGCATCTACGAGACACGCAGCGCAGCCGGCGAAGATTACGGACTCGATCGCCTCGCGGAAGTGGTGCGGGAGCACGGCGCCGGGACCGCGGAGGAGCTGCGCGACGCGATCCTCGCGGATGTTTCGACGTTCCGCGGGACGCCCGAGGCGTCGGATGACGTGACCATCGTCGTTTGCCGGCTCACGTAGATGTATGGTACAACGTATGGCATGAAGAAAACGACGATCTACCTGCCCGACGATCTGAAGGAGCGGGTCGAAACGGTTGCAAAGAACGAAGGGAAGTCGGAAGCAAACCTCATTCGCGATGCGATCGCGACTGCGGTGAACGCATACGACACTCCTGAGCCGCGCCTGCCGTTGACGGCGAAAGGCCTTGGCGACCCGACCATCGCCGAACGGGTCGACGACCTGCTGGAGAACTTCGGGCGGTGATCCTGCTCGACACGAGCGGGATCATCTCCGCGCTGTTCCCTGACCAGAAGCACCACGAAGAGTGCGCGCGCGCCATCCGCGAGGCGAAACGACCGCTCATCATCACGCCGTTCATCCTCGCGGAAGTCGATTCCATGATTCAGAAGTTCGCAGGCGTGGAGACCGAGCTCGAGTTCCTTCGCGAGATCGCCGATCGCGCCTACCAGCTCGTGCGATTCGAGGACTACGACGTCGGGCAGTGTTTGAAGATCATCGAAGACTACAAGGACCTCAACATCGGTCTCGCGGACGCGTCGATCATCCTCTGGGCGACGCGCTTCCGCATCCGCGACGTGGTCACGCTCGACGAGCGTCACTTCCGCGCGATTCGGATCGCAGGACAGGGACGGCGGAGACTTCGGTTGTTGCCCGCGGATATGAAGTAACGGTGCGCGCGTATCAACAGCTAACTCCGTTACCGAAATCGTCATGTTGTCCAATGATGACGCATGACGAGAGATCACGCGAGTGCTCATGGGTGTTCCCATTGCCCGCGAGCGCCGCGCGAATCTGCTATCAGGCGACAAGCCCGCCGAAGGCTTGGCCAACCAGCGCCGCCGGCCGTGCCGGCTACTCCAGGATCTCCGCCTTGTTCCCCTCTTCCGTCAGCCACACCTTGCGATCGCCGGCGCGGTTCTTCGCGAGGAGCATGTCGATCGTTGCGAACGCGGCCTCCGCGTCCTCGAGCGTGAGGCGCACCAGGCGACGGGTGTTCGGATCCATGGTCGTCTCGCGGAGCTGCGACGGGTTCATCTCGCCCAGTCCCTTGAACCGCTGGATGTTCACCTTCCCCTTCAGCCCCTCGGCCGCGATCTGCGCGAGGCGGCCTTCGCGCTCGCCGTCGTCGAGCGCGTAGTAAACATGTTTACCAACGTCGATGCGGTAGAGCGGCGGCATCGCGACGTGCACGTGCCCCTCCTCCACCAGCTTGCGGAAATGCTTCACGAACAGCGCACAGAGCAGCGTCGCGATGTGCGCGCCGTCGGAGTCGGCATCCGCGAGGATGCAGATCTTGCCGTAGCGCAGTCCGTCGAGGTTGTTCGAGCCGGGATCGACGCCCAATGCCACAGCGATGTCGTGGACTTCCTGCGAAGAGAGCACCTCGCCCGACTCCACCTCCCACGTGTTCAGGATCTTGCCACGCAGGGGCATGATCGCCTGGAACTCGCGGTCGCGCGCCTGTTTGGCCGACCCGCCGGCGGAGTCGCCTTCGACGAGGAACAGCTCGGTGCGATTGAGGTCTTGCGCCGTGCAATCGGCAAGCTTGCCCGGCAGCGCTGGCCCTGAGGTAAGCTTCTTGCGCTCGACCTTCTTCGACTGCTTCAGGCGCACCATCGCCTGATTGATTGCGACGTTCGCGATCTTCTCCGCGTCGGCCACGTTGTTGTTCAGCCAGATCGAGAACGCGTCCTGCGTCACGCCGGACACGAACGCCGAGGCTTCGCGGGAGGACAGACGATCCTTCGTCTGGCCCGTGAACTGCGGGTTCGTCATGCGCACCGAGAGGATGTAGCTCACGCGCGCCCAGACGTCTTCCGGCGCGAGCTTCACGCCGCGCGGAAGGATGTTGCGGAACTCGCAGAACTCGCGGATGGCCTCGGTGAGCCCGGTGCGAAACCCGTTCACGTGCGTGCCGCCCTGCGTCGTCGGGATGAGGTTCACGTAGCTCTCGCCGACGATGTCCCCCTCCTCCGGCAGCCATACCACGGCCCAGTCGACCTCGTGATCGTGTCCCTTGAAATGGCCCGTGTACGGCGACTCCGGCAGGAGCGCGTTGCCCGCGAGCTCGGAGAGGAGATAGTCGGTCAGGCCGTCCTCGAAGTACCACTCCTCGTTCTCGGTAGGATCGAGCTCGCTGATGAAGCGCATGCGCAGCTTCGGCGAGAGCACGGCCTTCGCGCGCATGACGTGCTTGAGTCGCGGCACGGAGTACTTCGGCGAGTCGAAGAACTTCTCGTCGGGCCAGAAGCGGACTGTGGTGCCGGTATTGCGCTTGCCGACCTGACCGACGATCTTCAGCTCGGACTTCTTCTTCCCGTCCGCGAAGTGCATCGAGTACTCGTTGCCGTCGCGGCGCACCCAGACTTGCAGTTTTTTCGAGAGAGCGTTCACGACGGAGACGCCGACGCCGTGCAGACCGCCGGCGTAGCGGTAGTTCTTCTCGGAGAACTTCGCGCCCGCGTGCAGGCGCGTGAGGATGACCTCGACGCCGCTCACGCCTTCTTTCGCGTGCTTGTCGACCGGCATGCCGCGGCCGTTGTCCTGCACGGAGAGCGAGCCGTCGTCGTGCAGCGTAACGACGATCTCGTCGGCGAACCCGGCGATGGCCTCGTCCGCGGAGTTGTCGATGACTTCCTGCGCCAAATGGTTCGGGCGCTCGGTGAGGGTGTACATGCCGGGCCGCTTGCGGACCGGCTCCAATCCGGTGAGAACTTCGATGGCTGAGGAGTCGTAGGGGGTGGTCATGAGGCGGCGCGGATTGTAGTCTCATCTCATGAAACGCGTCTTCGCGCTCCTCTTCTTCGCCGCCACCGCGTTCGCTCAGCAGAAAGCCTTCTCCGTCGTCGAGGCGACGATCCCGGATATGCAGAAGGCTCTGCGCGAAAAGCGTGTGACTTCGCGCGAGCTCGTGCTGCAGTCCCTCGTGCGCATCGCGACGTACGAGGATCGGCTGAACGCGATCATCACCGTCAACCCGCGTGCGCTCGCGGAAGCGGAGGCGCTTGACCGCGAGCGCGCGGCGGGGAAAGTACGCGGGCCGCTGCACGGCATTCCGATCGCGTTGAAGGACAACATCCACACCACCGACATGCCGACCACCGGCGGGGCGCTCGCGTTCGAGGGACTCGTCCCGCCGTACGACGCGACGCTGACGAAGAACCTGCGCGACGCGGGCGCGATCATTCTCGCCAAGACGCAGATGACCGAGCTCGCGAACTGGGTGGCCGGCGCTCCGACACCGATGCCGACGAACTACAACGCGCTCACCGGCTATGGCTTCAATCCGTACGATCCGCGCCGCGATCCGCGTGAGGCCACCGGCGACGGACGTCCCGCCCTCGCCACCGGTGGCTCGAGCTCGGGTACCGGCACGGCCGTCAGCTTCTGGGCCGCGAACGTCGGAACGGAGACCTCCGGCTCGATCCTCAGTCCCGCGAACGCGAACATGCTCGCGGCCATCAAGCCCACGGTCGGCCGCGTCAGCCGCTACGGCGTCATCCCGATCACGGCCGATCAGGACACACCCGGCCCGATGGCCAGAACCATCACCGACGCCGCGATCCTTCTCGCCGCGATGGAAGGTCCGGATCCCAACGATCCCGCGACGAAGACCTGCACGCCGGAGCGCGATTACACGAAATACCTCTCACGCGACGGCCTCAAAGGCGCGCGCATCGGCATCCCGCGTGCGAACTACTACGACAAGACCACACCTCCCGGCGCGACCGAGCCACGCGGCGGACTCAATGACGATCAACGCAAGGCCATGGATGAAGCGATCGCGATCCTGAAGGCGCAGGGCGCGGTGATCGTCGATCCAGCGGACATCCCCAGCGTCGTCGCCAAGGACGCGAAGAACAACGTCCTCCTCTGGGGCGTCTGCGGAAACATGGACGACGTGAAGAAGCGCGAGTGCTCGATCGACTTCGCGTACGGCATGGAGCGCGACTTCAATCTCTGGCTCGCGTCCCTGGGGGACAAGGCACCGGTCAAGACGTTGACTGATTTGCGCAAATGGAACAGGGATCGTCAGAAGATCGGCACGCTCAAGTACGGCCAGTCGCTCCTCGACATCTCCGACGCGATGGACCTCGAGCTCTTCAAGGCGCGCTACGAAGCCGACCGCGCACGCGACGTCGAGCTCACGGCGACGCACGGCATCGACGAGGTGATGAAGGCGGAGAAGCTCGACGCCCTGCTCTTCCCCGGCCCCTCGGGCGCGGCGATCGCCGCACGTCCCGGCTACCCGACGGTAATGGTGCCGTTCGCGTTCGTCCCCAACGCGCCGACGGTGGCGTTTCCCGAGGGCTTCAACGCGAAGCCGTCGCCGTACGGTGTGAGCTTCACAGGGATGGCGTGCAGCGAGCCGACGCTGATGCGATTGGCGTACGCGTTCGAACAGGCGACGAAAAGGCGGGTGCCGCCGGCATTGTTTCCGTGATGGCAAACCCTGTCATCCTGAGCCGCGCAGACGGCGAAGGACCACCTCCGGTTGCACGAGACGCGCTCCGTCGGGTGGAGATCCTTCGCCGTCTACGCGGCTCAGGATGACAGAGAACCTCTCATCGCCCCGCAGCGCATCGAATCGCGGCTCGGTGGCGAGATAGACCAGCCATCCCGAGCGCGCCTCCAACGCGCGCTCGAGCCACTCCAGCGCCTGATCGTTTTCGCCCAACGCAACGTGCACAGTCGCGAAGTGAACGGGCGACACGTCGCGCGTGAGCGACAGCTCGGCGAGTGCATCGAGCCGCGCTCTCGAGCGCTCCAGCGCGCCGAGGGCCGCGACGACGTGCGGCTCGCCGCGGGAGATCCCGAGCGCTTTCTCCAACTCCGCGCGCGCGTTATCGAAGCGCCCTCGCTGCTGATGCGCGAGTCCCAGCGTGAAGTGCGCGGGCTCGTGATGCGGGTTGATCTCCAGCGCGCGATGGCAGAGCTCCTCCGCCTCGTCGTACGCGCGTCCGAGATAGTGCACGACCGCGGTGTTGGCGTTGACCATGAACGACAGCGGATCGCTCTCCGCGGCCACGCTCATCTGGGCGAGCGCGTCGGCGATCCGTCCGCGATGCGCGAGCGCGAGCGCGTACCACAGCCGCGCCGTCACGTATCCGGGGTTCAGTCGAAGCGCGGTCAGATACTCCTCCTGCGCGCGCTCCCACTTCCAGTGAAAGACCTCGTGGATCGCACCCATCGACGCGTGCGCCTCCGCGAGCTCCGCGTCGAGCTCCAGCGCACGACGCGCCGCGGTCTCGGCTTTCGGCATGAGCTGCAGCGACGGATAGAGGTCGCGGCTGGCGAGCGCGATGTAGCAGTCCGCGAGTCCGGAGTACGCGGGCGCGTATGCGCCGTCGGCGCCGATCGCCGACTCGAAGAAGAAAATCGCCCGCTCGATCCCCTCGGCCGTGCGGCGGTTCCAGTGATGCCGTCCCTTGAGGTAGAGCTGATACGCGCTCGCGCTCTCGGTGTAGCGCTTGCGCAGACGGCGATCCGTCTCGCCAGTGACGCGCAGCCGCAGCGCGGTAACGACGTCACGCGAGAGCTCTTCTTCCAGGGTGAAGATCCCGCGGATCGGCGCCTGGAACTGGCGTCCCCACAGCTGCGCGTCCTTCGCGAGATCGATCAATTCCACCTGCAGATTCACCGCGTCCGCGACCACGCGAACGCGACCGGTCAGCGCCGCGCGGACGTTGAGCTCGCGGCGCACGATGCCGAGGTTCGCGTCACGATAACGAAATGACGATGCGCGTGGCGCGACGCGCAACCCTTCGATCGAAGCGAGCGTGTTGATCAAGGACTCCGCGAGGCCGTCGGCGAGGTAATCGAGATCGGCGTTGCCGGAGCGGTTCGCGAACGGCAGCACGGCGATCGACTCGATGCCGCTCCGCTCCGGCGTCTCGGTGACGGGCGCGCTGAATGCGTAGCCGAAGCGATGCACCGTGCGCACGAAGCGCGGCGCGCGCGCGTCGTCTCCGATCGCCGCGCGAATTTCTTTCACCAGGCTGGCGAGGTTCGCCTCCGACACGAACGTATCGGGCCACAACCGCGCAAAGAGATCGCTCTTCGACATCGGATTTGGCCGCGCGGCGAGCAGCAGCTCGAGGAGCTGAAATGCCTTCCCCGACAGCCGCACGTTCTCGTCGCCGCGCACGAGCGTGCGTGCCTCCGAGTCGAACGTGCAGTCGCCGAACAGGACCCTCATTCCAGAATTTTCCCAGAACTCTCGCAGAGCCGGTTCAAGACTCGCGCGACGTCATGCCCGATCTTGACGTGCAAGGAGATCGAAAACCATGAAGAAGTTCGCAGCGATTGCAGTCCTGGTATTGGGAAGTGTGGCATGCGGAGACCGCGACAAGCCGGTCGACCCCGCGACGACGTCGAACGAGCCGGCCGTCAGCGCGACGGTGGAATCGTCCACGGAAGCATCTCCGTCCGCGACGACGACGGAGACGAGCGCCACGACGGTGACGGAAACGCCCGCGCCGACAGCCACGGACACCAACGGCACGCCGAATCCGTAGGCACAATGGCGCGCCGGCCAGC
>DASYGV010000073.1:0-22139 GCA_035999335.1 Thermoanaerobaculia bacterium
GAGCTCCTCCGAGGCGGAAAGGGCTGACGCTCCGCGTCCTTGTCGCCGTCCGGCGCTCGCCCACGCCGCCACGCGACTGTCAAATATGTCCCTGTACACGATTGTCAGGAATGTCTCCGGTCATACCCCCGCCGGAGGCCCCCCGGTCCGTTTCTGGCGTCCCGATTGAAACGGTCGCGAATCTGACAACGTCGAATTAAGACCCTGGCGTGGCGACGATTCTCGGTCCCGATTTGCGGCGGAGCTCGCGCTCCATCTCGCGCAGGCGTTTCCGTTCGAGCGATTCCGTGTCGCGCTCGACCACGTGCTCGCGAAACATCGCGTTGATCGCCGCCGCGTAGAGGACGTCCGGAACGTCGAGGCGGACGCCGCTGCGATAGGTATTGCCGTCGTTCGTCTGCGAGAGGTGGCTCCAGACGACCTGCGCCGGCACCGAGACGATGGTCTGGCCACGATGGAAGGCCAGGCGCGAGCGCGTCCCGATGCGGATCGGCTGCGCGTGCACGATCTGCGCGCCGCCCATGCTGACGTTCACGACCGATACGTCGGCGCCGTTGAAGCTGCCTACGATCGGTTCCGCCGCGGTAAAGCGGTCGCCCTTCCGCAAATCACTCACGTCGTCATTCATTCTTGATGGAGGGAACCCGGCGGGCAGTTTACCCTGAATTGCTGTTAACCCAAACACCCTTTCTTCCGTAGTAGGTGCAGAATCGGAGGCAAAACCCATGATGGAGTTGATCCCAATCTTCGGCATGCTGTCATCCACGGTGATGGTCGTGCTGATCGTTTTCTTCGTCTCGCGGGCGCGGCAGCGGCGGGCGGAGGTCCAGGCCGAGGTGCAGACCAAGCTCATCGACCGGTTCGGCTCGGCACCGGAGCTCATCGAGTTCCTGCAGTCCCCGGCCGGCCGGCAGTTCGTCAGCGGCGTGCAGTCGGCGCCTGCTCAGTACGCGCGCGAGCGGATCCTGTCGGGGTTCACCCGCTCGATCGTTCTCACGATGCTCGGCGTGGCGTTCCTCGCACTGACGTTCCGCTACGACGAAGATTTCGCGGTGCCGGCGGCGATCCTCTTCAGCCTCGGCGTCGGCTATCTCATCGCCACGTTCGTCTCGTATCGCCTGTCGTCGCACATGCATGGCGGCGATGTGCTCCATCCTTCCGCCAACGACTCCTCACGCTCGTGATTCATGACCATGTTCGCCGCTGGAATGACGTTGCCGGCGCCGCCCTTCGCATCCGAGGGGCGCGCGCGCACGGGTAGCCCCCGCCCGATGGACGAGGTGCGATTCGAGGCCTTCTATCGCCGCACGGCGGGGAGCCTCTGGTCGTACCTCTACCGTCTCACGGGCAACGAGGCGACGGCGGACGATCTTCTCCAGAAAGCGTTCTTCCGCTTCCTGCGCGCCAACCCGGCCGTCGCCAGCGACGAGCATCAGCGGCGCTGGATCTTCCGCACGGCGACGAACCTCGCGTTCGATCACTTCCGCGAGACGAAGCGCGAGCGCTCCCGCGTCGATCTCGGCGCGTTCGCCGAGGCCGGGCCGTCGATGGAGCCGCGCGAGGTGCTGCGGCACGACATGATGAAGACGTTCTCGGAGCTGAAGCCGCGCGAGCGCGCGCTGTTGTGGCTCGCGCACGTGGAGGAAGCGGACCACGACGACATCGGCGAGGCCCTCGGCGTGAAGGTGAAGAGCGTCAAGGTGTTGCTCTTCCGCGCGCGGAAGAAGCTCGGCGAGCTGCTGGCGAAGAAAGGATTGGCCCCGGAGGTGAAGCGATGAGCGAAGGCTGCCGATTCGAAGCCGATGTGCTCCGCGCCGCGCAGGACGACCGCTGGACGGAGTCGCTGCGACGCCACCTCGTCGAATGCGAGGACTGCGTCGCGACCGCGTCGGTCGCGCCGTGGATGAGTCGCTTCGCGCGCATCAGCGACCGCGAGCACCGCCTCCCCGACCCGCAGATCGTCTGGCTGAAGGCGCAGTTGCTCCAGGGCTCCGCGGACGTCGCGCGCATCTCGCGTCCGCTGAATTTCCTCCAGATGGTGGCGTACCTCGTGGTCGCCGGCGGCTGGGCCGCGCTGCTGACGTGGAAGTGGGACGCGGTGCAGGCCTGGATGAACGGCCTCACCCCCACGGGCATGGTGCAGAACATGGCCACCGGCCAGTCGCTGTCGATGTCGTTCTTCGCGCTGCTGCTCGTGCTGGCGACGATGACGGTTTCGTTGGCGTTACACACGATCCTGGCCGAAGAGTGACACGCGCGCAGCGCGTGTCATCCCAAGCGAAGCGAGGGATCTGGGCGGGGTGCTACCCCTTGCGAAGAGCCGCCACCGCCCCCACGAAGTTGACAACGACTGGATTCCGCAAGGGGAGCCTCGGCGCGTGCGCAATTGACCGAGCCGGGCGGATCGTACGCAGAGATTGCCGGCGTATGCCGCGTCGGCGATGACACCGTAATGTTCCTCACTCGTGCGAGGAGGCTCGGATGATTCGGCGTCATGACCCGACGGATACGTTCTCGACGGGTCTTCACCGGTCGGAGAACTCATTGTGCGCAAGCGTGTTACGATCCGCGCAAGCCCTAAAACCCCTTCGGCCTTGGTCCGTCGCTACGCGACGATGGTAGGAGTGGGATTGAGGCTCAATACTGACGTTAGACGGCGATGAACGAGACCTTAGACCGCCTGCAGGCTGCCGCGAAGCGCGTGCTTCGGCGCAAGATCTACCCTATCGCGCGTGAGGAATGGCAATCGACGATGCACGCTACCGGTGCTGCTACTCGACTGAACCAACCGCTTTCCCTTTTCGCTAGCATCAGCGGGAAGGTGAAGGTAGTTGTATCGGCCTCGAGCTCACCACAAAGCGGCCCGGCGGGATTCCACATTGTCCGGGAAGATCCGCCGGATGCTCCAAATATTTACAACACCGACTCGTATGATGAAATAGATCTGCGTTCGCACAAGCGCTGGTCTGAAATCGTATCGGTGGCAGGCCTAGCGAAATCTGACGCTGACCGGCTTTTCGCAAAGTATGTCTTTCTCGTGTCGAAGAAGCGCGCCGATCATCACTCCCCAACGATTCCTTCGGACATTGCGAATGCAAAGCCGAAGTAGGTTGAATAGCCGCTCTCGCTCATCGTCATCTAACCGCCGCGTCCAACTCCCGGTTGCACCGGACGCGAACCGCTGCTTTACTGTGCTCCGAGAGCTTGGCTTCACCGCGACGCGGTTCGCGCCAGTGAATTGCAGGGACGTTGGGCCGCCATAGCCATGCACGTCGAAGATCACGAACTGAGCCCGCCGGAGCTTGCGATGGCGACCGGCGCGTTTTCGGTCAGTCGGCGAGGCTGCGGATCGTCGTTGGCGTATTACGGGATGTACGCGTTGCTCGTTCCGGTAATTGGAGGCGGAATGATCTCCTATGTCTTGCGGCTCGCTGGCGTCGACGAGCGGGCATCGGGTTACGGTGGCATCGTGTTGGCGACACTTGCATCGCTCGCTCTCTTCGTGGGCAGTCGACGCATCGATCGACGAGAGCAAAGCGAGCGAGATTTAGCCATCGAATCCCTTCGCACGTCAGGTCGCGCACGCACTTACGTAACAACCGTCGAGAGGGCCTGGGAAGTAACAGACTTCGATCACGGTCCCGCATATCTCTTACGAGTAGGCCCGGCGATCTACATATACCTCTCGTCGTTCTCGCCTCATATCGAGGCCTTGGGAGCGGTTCGGAACGAGCTGACGGTTCGCGTTGCCGAGCCGGTAGGTCTCGTCATTTCCGCATCCGGTGCGGGTGATGAAGTTCCCGTGGAGCCTGAGAAGCTCGAACCCCAAGACATCAGCACGCCAGCAGGGTGCCCCTCTGATTTCGCCGTGTTCTCTGCGGATGACTTGCCCGCGTCTTGGCGACGGGTCGCCACTACGCCGGCGGCTTGACTCTGCACCGCAACCGAACGCCGACCGGCGCGACCTGAGCCGAGCGCGGTAGACTTCGGGCGATTGACAGGGACATGAACTGCGCACGAGTGCTGAGCTTCCTCTTTCTGGTGCTCTGGTGCTCCGCTCTTAGCAGCTGCCAGGGCAGAGGAGCCGCTCGGCTTCCTTCCGACGCAACCTGGCCGCACACAATCGAGGGGAAACTCGAGATTTCGGTCGAAGACGGTGATGTCGATGCGGACGACCTCTCCGAACTGAACTTCGGCTCCATCCGCACAACAGACGGTACGTTCCTGATCCATCTCGACGCTACGGTCATCCGTCAAGCGGGCTTACGACGTGACCAGCTTTACCCAGAGCCTACGGTCCGCGCCGAGCTGAGTGGACCGCACAAGTACTCGCTGCCAACGGCGCCGACGTACCGTGTGTCCAAAATCTCAATCATCGAGCCATAGACGGGATCAGAGGGCTTCAATGGACCACTCCGGAGGCCGATGCTGACCGCCGTTCCTCAACGGTCACCGGTCCGACACTTCTCACCGCGGGCACACCTCATAAGATCTGGGCTCAGACAAACAAGCGTGAGGTGAACCAATGATTCGACGTCGTTCGTGGATGGCCATCTTCGTCCTCTTGCTGCCGCTCGTCGCGGCTGCCCAGGTTCCGGGTCTGACCCAGCCGCAGGCGAGCCCTGAGGCCACGGTGTCGCAAATGCTCGGGCTGACCGAGCTCCGCGTGTCGTATCACCGGCCGGCCACGAACGGCCGTCAGGTGTGGGGCACGCTCGTGCCGTACGGCGAGGTCTGGCGGGCGGGCGCGAACGAGAACACGATTGTTTCCTTCTCGACGCCGGTCATCGTGAACGGTACGACGCTCCCGGCCGGCACATACGGCCTGCACATGATCCCGACGGCGGCCGAGTGGACCGTGATCTTCAGCAGGGAAGCGGGTGCGTGGGGCAGCTTCAGCTACGACCAGAAGGAAGATGCCGCGCGCGTGACAGCCAAGCCACAGGCCGCGCCCCATCAGGAACGTCTGAGCTACTCGTTCGACGAGCCGACCGCCGACTCGGTGTTCCTCGCGTTGCGCTGGGAGAAGCTCCGCGTGCCCATCGAGATCAAGGTCGACCTCGGCCGCACCGTGCTCGAGAACTACAAAGCGCAGTTGCGCGGGCTGCCGCTCTTCGGGTGGCAGGGCTGGAGCCAGATGGCGAACTGGGCGGCCGAGAACGGCATCGAGCTCGACGAAGCTCTGACCTGGGCCGATCGCTCCATCTCGATGAATCGGAATTTCGCGAACCTCAGGACCAAGGCGCTCGTGTTGGCGAAAAAGGGCGACGCCGCGGCGGCGGACGCTCTCACGAGAGAGGCTCTCTCCATCGCCAACGAAGTGGAGATCAACGCTTACGGATACCAGCTTCTTGGACAGAGGAAAGTGGACGACGCCATTGCCATGTTCGCGAAGAACGTCAAGGATCATCCCAACTCGTGGAACGCTTACGACAGTCTCGCGGAGGCGTACGGCGTGAAGGGAGACCGACAGAAGGCGCTGGAGTACTACACCAGGGCGATGAACCTGACCACGGTGGACCTGCAGAAGACGCGCATCAGCGGAATCATCGAGCAATTGAAGAAGTAGGCTGCGCCCCTCGAGAAGTCGCAACAGAGCATTCGCGGAGTCGGGCGAGAGTGTAGCCCGCCGAGTGCTGAGTGCTGAGTGCTGAGTACACCCCCACCCTGTCCGGGCGGGACTCAGCACTCAGCACCCAGCACTCAGCACCCCCCCGTTCGGCTCACGCTAGACTGCCGCGGCATGTGCGGTCTCGCGGGATTCGTCGCTTCCGCCACGGCGTCCGATGACCTCGTGCTCACCGTGCGGCGGATGCACGGTGCGCTCGTGCATCGCGGTCCCGACGATGCCGGCGAGTGGGTCGACGCGGACGTCGGCGTCGCGCTCGGATTTCGACGGCTGGCGATCATCGATCTCTCTGCCGCGGGGCATCAGCCCATGCTCTCCGCGTCCGCGCGGTACGTGGCAACGCTGAATGGGGAGATCTACAACTTCGAAGAGTTGCGGCGCGAGTTGCGTGAGGCCCGCCTCGCCCCGCCGTTCCGCGGCCATTCCGACACGGAAGTGATGCTGGCGGCGTTCGACGCGTGGGGCGTCGACGCGGCGGTGCGGCGCTTCAACGGCATGTTCGCGATCGCGGTGTGGGATCGCGAGTCGCGAAGGCTGTTCCTGATTCGCGACCGCGTGGGAGTGAAGCCGCTGTACTTCGGCTTCGCGGGAACGACGTTCGTCTATGGCTCGGAGCTGAAGGCGCTGCGGCAGCATCCCGACTTCGACGCGCGCGTCGATCGCGGCGCGCTCGCGCTGTACATGCGTTTCATGTACGTCCCCGCGCCGTTCAGCATCTACGAGCGCATCGCAAAGGTCCTTCCGGGAACCATCGTGACCTTCGACCCGGCCACCCGCGACACGAAAACCGAAACGTATTGGTCTGCACGGGATGTGGCCACGCGCGGGGCGGAGCGACGCTTCGAAGGATCGGA
The DNA here is from genome assembly GCA_035999335.1 of Thermoanaerobaculia bacterium. Taxonomy (GTDB): domain Bacteria; phylum Acidobacteriota; class Thermoanaerobaculia; order Gp7-AA8; family Gp7-AA8; genus QHVT01. The sequence goes on from DASYGV010000073.1 coordinate 6,484, forward strand.
AGAGGATGCGTCGCGCGCCGTGGAGGCTGTGCTGCGCGACGCGATTCGCATTCGCATGATTGCCGATGTGCCGCTGGGCGTCTTCCTCTCGGGTGGCATCGACTCCTCGCTCGTGGCCGCGTTGATGCAGAGCGAAAGCGCGTCGCCCGTGCGCTCGTTTTCGATCGGGTTTCCGCACGAGGCTTTTGACGAATCGAAGTTCGCCGCTTCCGTCGCCCGACACCTCGGAACCGATCATACGGAGCTCACCGTCACGAGCCAGGACGCGTTGAACGTGATCCCGCGGCTCCCGTCGATCTATGACGAGCCGTTCGCCGACTCCTCGCAGATCCCGACGCACCTCCTGTCGATGCTCGCACGACAGCACGTGACGGTCAGTCTCTCGGGGGATGGTGGCGATGAGCTGTTCGGTGGTTACGTCCGATACTTCCTGGCCGAGAAGTACCTGCGTCGCATGGCTGCCATTCCGCGTGGACTGCGCCCTGCGATAGCAGGCTCTCTGAAGATGCTCTCGACGCGGAGCTGGGACCGCCTGCTTGGTCCGCGCCTGCTTGGTCCGAGCATAGGAGAGAAGGTTCACAAGCTGGCGCGCGTGCTGTCGGCTACCGATCCCGACGCGATGTACTTCGAGCTGGTCTCGCACTGGTCGAACGTCGTCGCGGGCGGCGTCGCGCCGGAGATCCCGGTGACGCGCCGCGAGTCGTGGCCGGCACTCGACGATCCGGTGGAGAGAATGATGTTCTTCGATCAGATCTCGTATCTGCCGGACGACATTCTCACCAAAGTCGATCGTGCCAGCATGGCCGCCTCGCTGGAGGTGCGCGAGCCGCTGCTCGACTACCGGCTCGTCGAGCTCGCGTGGACCTTGCCTCTGCCGATGAAGGTGCGCGGCGGAAGTGGGAAGCACGTGCTCCGGCGCGTGCTCGATCGCTACGTCCCCTCGTCACTCATCGAGCGGCCGAAGATGGGGTTCGGAATTCCGCTCGACGCCTGGCTGCGCGGGCCGTTGCGCGATTGGGCCGAGACCCTGCTCGATCCGGCGTCGCTGCGCGCCGAGGGATTCTTCGATGTTCCCGAGGTCCGCGCGAAGTGGGACGACCTCCTCTCCGGGCGGGGAGACTGGAAGTACTACGTCTGGGCCGTGCTCATGTTCGAGGCGTGGCTGCGAGATACGGCGCGCGCGTGATCTTGCGCGCCATCTGCCGGGCGACCTGGCGGAAGTCGTAGCGGGCGCTCTTCACGAGGTGAGTCACGAAACGAGCGGGTTGGTGCGCTTCGAAGTAACAGCCGGCGAGAATGAAATGAAGGCGCCCGTACGCGCGTGTCCGCAGCGACTGCACGCTTGGATCTGAAGACGAGAAGGCCTTCTCGAAGGCGAGCAGCATTCCGCGCTCCATCTTCGGGATGTCGAAGTGCAGGCCGTCCTGCCGTTCGGTGTAGTGCAGAAGTGTCCGTGCCACGCGCCCCACCGGATACCGAGAGGCGATGCGATAGCAGAAGTCCCAATCCTCGGAGGCGAGCAGACGGTCGTCGAAGCCGCCGACCTCCTCCGCCACGCGGCGCGGGACCATGATGCCGCTTCCGGCGGCACTGATCACCGGACCCTCCAGAAGCAGAAGCTCTCGTGCGACGCGTCCCTGGAGACCCTGGTCGGCCACGCGCACGAGGGTCCCCTCGACATCGAGGAACTCCCCGTCGGAGTAGACGAGCCCGAGCGACGGCTCGGCCTCGAAGCGTGCGAGTTGCAGTTCCACGCATGCGGGGAGGAGGACATCGTCCGAATCGAGGAACAGGAGAAAGTCACCGTGCGCCGCGGAGATGCCGGTATTCCGCGCAGCGGCCGGACCGCGATTCTCCTGCCGCCGAACGCAAATGCGATCGTCGAATTGTGCGAGGATCTCCGGCGTCTCGTCCGTCGAGCCGTCGTCGACGACGATCACCTCCAGCGCGGGCCGCGTCTGCCGCAACGCGCTCTCGAGCGCCGCGCGGAGGAAGCGCGCGTGGTTGTAGGTGGGGATGATGATCGAGACGCTCATTGAGCATCCCATGGCAAGAGCACCGAGACGAGACCGCGACGCTTCGAAGGGAGTGCTTCGTTCCGGGTGTCCTTCACGTCATGCACCTCGAACCAGATCTCACGCGCGATCCAGAACGCTTGGCCGCCCGGTTTCATGCACGCGAACACGGCTTCGTAGGAGCCTACGAGAAGCAGCCGCGCCGGGATCCGCACGCTGACCGCCGTCGTGCGACCGGGCTGCAGCGGCTGATTCTCCGCGCGATCGCGATGGAAGGAGCTGAAGATCGCCACCCCTCCCGGCGTGTGCACCTGGAACGTGAACGTCTGTCCCTCGGCGATGGGTGCGTCGAGTTGCAACGTGGCCACGATCTCGTCGTCGTACCCGATGGGCGCCGCCGCATCCATCCCCGCGGCACGGACCTCGATCGCACGCGGCCGCGGAACGAGGTCTTCCTTCCTGAGGATCTGCAGCGTGAAGTCGTCGCGGCAGGGCATCTGATAGCGCGAGAGCGCCATCTCGATGGCGGGTTGCGGCAGATCGTCCACCACGACGCGCCCGTGGTGCAGCAGGATGGCGCGCGAACAGAGCGATGCGACGGCTTCGAAGTTGTGACTCACGAAGAGCACCGTTCGTCCTTCACCCGCGACGTTGCGCATCTTGCGCAGACACTTCTGCTGGAACGCGGCGTCGCCGACGGCGAGGACCTCGTCGATGAGCAGGATCTGCGGATCCATATGCGCCGCCACGGCGAATGCGAGGCGCATCCACATCCCGCTCGAATAGTGTTTGAGCGAAGTATCGAGGAACTGTTCGATCTCCGCGAAGTCGACGATCTCCTCGAAGCGCCGGTCGATCTCCCGCCGGCGCATGCCGAGGATGGCTCCGTTGAGGTAGATGTTCTCGCGTCCGGTGAGCTCACCGTGGAAGCCAGTGCCGACTTCCAGCAGGCTGCCGACGCGTCCGAAGAGCTCCACGCGTCCACGCGTGGGCTCGGTGATGCCCGTGAGGATCTTCAAAAGCGTCGATTTTCCGGCACCGTTGCGGCCGATCACCCCCACGACCTCACCCGGGGCGATGTCGAAGCTGACATCGGTCAGCGCCCAGAGGGTCGTGGCGTCGTCGCCGTTGCGGCGTCGAAACGCGCCTCGAATCATCTCCACGAGCGCGTCGCGAAGCGTTTGATACGGCTCCTGACGCGCACCGATGCGGTACCGTTTCGACACTCCGCGGGCGCGGATCATCGCCTTCGCTTCAGATGACATCGGCGAAGCTCCGCTCCATCGCGCGGAAGACGATGACCCCAGCGAGGAGCGCAATGGTGGTGATGACCACAGCGGTGACGAGCGCCGGCGTGTCGAACGAGCCGCCGAAGAGGATGGCGCGGAACCCCTCGATGAATGCGGACATCGGATTGATGCGCGGCACCCAGCGCCACTGCTGCGGCACGGCGGAAGACGGCACGATCACGGACGACGCCAGCAGCCACACCTGCACGCCGAATGGGAGCAGGAGTCGAACATCGCGGTACTTCACGTTCAGGGCCGCGGTCCAGAGGCCGACTGCGGTTGCGAATAGCACGGTCAGAAGAATCAGCGGCGGGAGCAGCAGGAGTCGCGCTCCCGGCGTGACGCGGTAGTACAGCATCATGCCGATCAGCACGACCGACGCGATGGCGAGGTGAAGCAGACATGCGGCGACCGCCGCGGCGGGCACGAGCATGCGCGGGAAGTAGACCTTCGTGATGAGGTTGACGTTGTTGATGAGACTGTTCCCGCTCGCCGTGATCGCGTTGGCGAAGAATGTCCAGAGCACCACACCCGCGTACGCGAAGAGCGGATAGGGAACGCCGCCGGTTTCGACGCGCGCGAGACGGCTGTAGAAGATGGTGAAGATCGCCATCAGCAAGAGCGGCTGCAGCACGGCCCACGTCACGCCGAGTGCGGCCTGGCGATAGTGAACCTTCACGTCACGCCAGGTGAGAAAGTAGAGGAGTTCGCGATACTGACGCAGCTCGGCGAAGTCGATCGCCAGCCACGAGGTGCGCGGCTCGATTACCTTCAGAGGCTCGTCGGGGAGCGCCTCGGCGAACCCCGGTGGCGTCGCCGCGGCCACGGAAAGGTCTTTGCTGGGGTAGGTCATGGAGTGCCGGAAGAGTCGGCCAAGTATGCCGGTCGTACCCGTGGAATGCCAATCGCCGAGTCTTGCTACGATGGCTCGCCGATGTTGGTCGTCGTTCTCCAGTTTCTGTTGGTCGTGTCGGGGCCGGAGTCGCTCGCTTGAAGATCACGGTGATCGTGCCGTCGTTCAACCAGGGACGATTCCTCGAGGAGATGATCCGCTCGGCCGTGACGCAAACGTGGGCGCGTTCCGGTTCCAGCCTGGAGCTCATCATCATCGACGGCGACTCGACGGACGAGACGCTGGAGATCCTCGAACGGTACGCGACGAGCATCACCTACTGGATCAGCGAGCGTGATGGCGGGCAGGCCGACGCCATCAACAAAGGGTTGAGAAAGGCGACCGGCGACGTCGTCACCTGGTTCGGAGCCGACGACGTCTACGCCGACGGGATCTTCGCCGCCATCGAGGCGGCATGGCGCAGCTGTCCATCCGCAATCTATGCGGCGCCGGTCGCGAACTTCCATTCGCGCGGCCGCCAGACGCTGATCCGGCCCCGCGGTCTGACACTCGAGAACGTCGTGCAGTACTGGCAGCGACGGTCTCTCTGGCACGATCCGGGATTGTTCTGGTCGCGCGCCGTGATCGATGCCGTGGGCGAGCTCGACACGTCCCTGCACTACGCTTTCGACTATGACTACCTGGCTCGTGCGCTTCAACGGTTTCGCGTCGAGTACGTCGATCATGTCGCTGCTGGCTTCCGCCTCCACCGCAGGTCGAAGACGATCTCGCAGACCGATCAGATGATGGCCGAGACGGCGGCGGTGAGCCAGCGCTACTGGTCGCTCGTCGAGGACGTGGATCGCAAGGGTTTCGAACGCTCCGAGCACGAGGCGCGGGTGCGGCGTGCGGTCTCGCAACTCGTTCGCGGAAAGCGCAGCGGGCTGTCCCTGCTTTGGCAGACGCTCCGCGAGCGCCCGCTCGCGGCGGTGGCACGGTTGGCGTTGCTGGGCCCAACCGTCTTGTCGGAACGGCTGCGACGCATGTTGCCAACGCGATACTTCTAACAAGGTCCATGACGGCGCGCGCGCTCTATGTCTGCTACTTCGGTCTGCGCGAGCCTCTCGTGCAGACGCAGGTGCTTCCTTATCTGCGTGAGCTCGTGCGCGGCGGCGTGGCGATGTCGCTGCTCACGTTCGAGCCTGATCTGCGCGGGCGATGGAGCGCGGAGACGATCGCTGAATGGCGCGACCGGCTTCACCGCGACGGGATCGAGTGGTACGCAATTCCGTACCACAAGCGACCCTCGCTTCCCGCGACGCTGTACGACATCATCGCCGGCGTTCTGCGTGTGCGCGCGATTGCACGTCGCGAGCGCATTGACGTCATTCACGGCCGCAGCCACGTTGGTGCGGCGATCGGTGCGCTGGCGAAAAGGCTGACGGGCGCGCGGCTCATCTTCGACATCCGCGGTTTTCTCGCGGACGAGTATGTCGACCAAGGCAACTGGCGCGCCGGCGGGCTTCTCTACCGCTTGACGAAGGCGGCGGAGCGGTGGCTCTACCGCGAGGCGGATGGATTCGTCGTCCTGACCGAGCGCGCGCGGGAGACGATCTTTCCCGATGGTGCGGGTGGGCGGCCGCTCGAGGTGATCCCGTGCTGCGTCGACCCGGAGCGGTTCGCCGCTGCGGCGCGACGGGACCGTAATGCACTCCGCGCGGAGCTCGGTCTCGCAGGGCGCACCGTGTTCGTCTATGTCGGTGCCCTTGGAGGCTACTACCTCGTACGGGAGACCGCCGAGCTTCTCGGAGTGGCGCGCGAGGCCGATCCGCGCGCGTATGCGTTGGTGCTCACGCAGTCGCCGCCGAGCGTCATCGTTTCGGAGCTCGAGCGTGCCGGCCTGGCGCCGGCGGACTACCGCGTCATGAGCGTGCCGCCGGACGACGTGCCCCAATACCTGACCGCCTCCGACGTCGCGCTGTCGCTCATCCGCTCGTCGTATGCGCGCCGGTCAGCGTCGCCGACGAAGTTTGCGGAGTATCTCAACGCCGGTCTTCCGGTCATCAGCACCGCAGGAGTCGGCGATCTCGATGCGCAGATCGAGGGTTGGCGTGTTGGCGTGCTGCTGCAGGGTCTCGATCGCGCGGCGATGGTCGAAGCCATTCGCGCCATGGAAGAGCTGCGCCGCGATCCCGAGCTGGCCGCGCGATGCCGTGCAATGAGCCTGCAGTACGATCTTCATTCGATCGGTGGCGTGCGCTACCGCCGGCTTTACGCCGAGATCCTGTCCCGATGAGAGTGCGTGTACTGGCGTTGGCGTCGTATCCGGTCGAGGGGGCCTCCTCACGCTTCCGCATCGTGCAGTTCATCGAGCCGCTCGCCGTACGCGGGATCGACGTGACTTTCTCGCCGTTTCTGGATGCGTCGTTGTTCGCCGCGCTCTACGCTCCGAAGAGGCTCGTGCGGCGCCTGCCCCGCGTTGCGCTCCGTACGTTAGGACGCGTCGCGGACGCGTTTCGCAGCGCCGACGTCGTCCTGGTCCAGCGCGAGGCGATGTTGTTCGGGCCGCCGGTCATCGAGTGGCTCGCCGCGCGACTCCTCCGGCGTCCGCTCCTTCTCGACCTCGATGACGCGACCTACATCGCGGCCGCGAGTCCGGTCTACGGCCGCGTGGCCACGCTGCTCAAGTGGCCCGGCAAGACGGATCGGCTGATTCGATGGGCGCGCACGGTGATCTGCGGCAACCCGAACATCGCGGACTACGCGCAGGCGCGCGGCGTCGAGACCGCGGTCATTCCGGCGGTTGTCGATACGCGCGTTTTTTTTCCGCGCACGTCGTCCTCGAGCGATGTGCCGACGATCGGCTGGATCGGCACACACACGACGTTTCCGTTCCTGAGGCGACTGCTTCCGCTGTTCGAGCGCCTCGGTCGGGAGCGTCGCTTCTGCGTGCGGATCATCGGATCCGGCCGCGATGATATTCGCTTCGATGGGCGCGTCGATGGGGTCGAGATCGAGACGCGCGCCTGGGACATCGGGCGCGAGGCGGAGGATTTCCGCTCGCTCGACATCGGTGTCTATCCGCTCGATGACGATGCATGGAATGCCGGCAAGTCGGGGCTGAAGGCCGTTCAATACATGGCGTCCGGCGTGCCGTTCGTGATGAGCCCCGTGGGCGTATGTGCGGCGATGGGCCGTGCCGGGGAAACACACCTCGCCGCGGTCACGGACGACGAATGGCTCGACGCGCTCCGGCGCCTCCTCGACGATGAAGAGCTCAGGCGAAAAATGGGCCAGGCCGGGCGGGCGTTCGCGGAACGCTGGTCCTCGATCGATGGAGCGGCGGACTCGCTGGCGGCGATCATCAAAGCGGCGGTGCCATTGCGCAGGCCGGCACTTCGCGCCGCTCGCGAGCGTCGCGAATGACCGCGTCCAGGATTCCATCGAGCGTCGTCCGCGCGCGGAATCCGACGACGCGCTCCGCCTTCGACGTGTCGGGCACGCGCCGTTGCATGTCTTCGAACCCTTCGTTGAAGGCTTCGTGATACGGCACGAAGACGATCTGCGAATGCGAGCCGGTCCGTTCCAGGATTCGCTTCGCCAACGTCGCGATCGAGACCTCCTCCGTCGAGCCGAGGTTGAACACCTGCCCAGGGGTCTCGGGATGGTCCATCAGCCGAAGCAGTCCGTCCACGATGTCTCCGACGTAGGCGAAGCAGCGCGTCTGTCGTCCGTCGCCATGCACCGTCAGCGGTTCGCCCGCGAGCGCCTGGCCGACGAGGGACGGCACGACCATTCCGTAGCGCGCGGTCTGACGTGGGCCGACCGTGTTGAAGAGACGCGCGATGATCGCCGGCAGTCTTTTCTCGCGGTAGTAGGCGAGAGCGAGGAACTCATCGAGTGCCTTCGAGCAGGCGTAGCTCCACCTGCCTTTCGTCGTCGCGCCCATCACGAGGTTGCCGTCCTCTCGGAACGGCACCTGCTCGCTCAGTCCGTACACCTCGGACGTCGATGGGATGAGCACCCGTTTTCCATGCCGCGCAGCCGCGGCGAGAACGACCTCGGTTCCATGGACGTTCGTCTCGATCGTGCGAACGGGGCTGTCGACGATCTGCCTCACGCCGACAGCGGCCGCGAGGTGGAAGACCACATCGCATGCGTCGAGCAGCTTTCCGACTTCCTGCTCGTCGCGGACCGAGTCGATGGTGAGGTGAAATCGCGAATTGCCGGAGAGGTGACCGACGTTGGCGAGGCTGCCGGTGGACAGGTCGTCGAGTACGAAGACTTCGTCACCACGTGCAATGCAGGCATCGGAGAGATGAGAACCGATGAAGCCAGCCCCGCCGGTGATCAGAACCCTCATCCCGTTTCCCCCATCGCGTTCGGTGGAGGCGAATGATAGCCCCAACCGGGTTACGATCGCTTCCGGGGAACGATCGTTACGGGCAAGCTTCTTTCCATCATCACGCCGGTAATCGACGCCGGCGAGAAGATCGCCGCGACGGTGACGTCGGTGCGCAATCAGGATTCGTCGCTCTTCGAGTACCACATCGTCGATGGTGGATCCGTCGATGCCACGCTGGACGTCGTCCGGCGCCATGCGCCGGGAGTGGATCTGATTTCAGAGCCGGATGCGGGCGTTTACGATGCGGTCAACAAAGGCATCGCCCGAAGTCAGGGAAGATTCGTCTATGTCCTCGGCGCCGGCGATGTCCTGCGGCCCGGAGTGTTGGCGAACCTCGCCGGACGGTTGGAGAACATGCCGCCGAACAGCGTCGTCTACGGCAACGTCTACTGGATCAGCCAGAAACGCGTGTACGACGGGGTCTTCTCGAAACGCGATCTGACGACGCACTGCATCTGCCATCAGGCCATGTTCATCGATCGCTCCGTTTTCGAGCTCGTGGGCACCTACGATCTGCGCTATCCGATCTCGGCCGACTGGCACTTCAACATCCGTTGCTTCAGCGATCCTCGCGTTTTCGTGCAGTACGTCGACGAAGTCGTCGCCGACTACGAAGGGGGTGGAATCAGCGACACCGGCTACGACCACGCCTTTCAATCCGACCTCCCGGGCCTGATTCGGCGTTCGTTCGGGATTGGCTGTCTCCTGATCCTGTGGCGGCATCGCATGATCAGAAGGCTCCTCGGGATCCGGCTTGCGGTTCAGTCGCGAGTGCGGCGGATGGTTGAAAAGGGCTCGAGATGATGAACCGCGTGTCCTTGTTGCGCCGTCCGTTCGTCGTCGCGCTTGGAGCTCTGCCGCTTCTCGTCGACTGGATCTACAGGGCCGTGCTCCATCCGCGTCCTTTCTGGGCTTTCCTTTACGACCCGGAGATGATTTACGTACAGGAAGGGTTGCGCCTCCTTTCTGGCCACGCGCCGGACAACATCCACAACCCTGGAGCTCCGGTTCAGGTCGCAACTGCGGCGATCGAGCTCTTCGTTGGCCGATTGCCTGAGAGCATCGACGCCATCCGATTGTGCGGCTATGTCGTTGCGCTCCTTCTTTCGTTCGGCGCGGCTGTGCTACTCGAGGGAACTCTGTTCAAGGAAACGCCGGCGCCCCTCGCGATCGCTGGGCTCTGGACTTTTTTCATGGCTCCTCAGGCGTTGGAGTACGGCACCATTTGGTCCCCCGAGATTCTCTTCTTCGCAGTCGGGACTCTGACGCTGGCCGCGCTCAGCAGCCGCAAGACTCCCGTTCTTGTCGGTCTCTCCGTCGGCCTCTGCATCGCGACGAAGTTCGTTTTTCTCGCGTGGGTGCCGGCGCTCCTCGCTGTGATCGTCGTCGAGCGGCGTCGCATCCGAGATGTTGCGTTGGGCGCCGTAGGAATCATCCTCGGGTTCATCGCCGCGACGTTGCCTGCTGCCGGCCGGTATCACGAGATGGCGAAATGGCTTTGGGGAATTACAACGCACAGCGGATGGTACGGGCGCGGCCCGGCGGAGCTTCCGTCTCTCTACCTGACGCTCGCCGGATACTGGAATATCGCCATTGCCGGCAAGGCGTGGCTGCTCTGGTGCGCAATCGTCGTGGGTCTTCTGTTGCTCGCGCGCCGTCGCGATCGCGGGCTGATTGTGTTTGGCTCGGTTTCGATCGTCTTCAGCATCCTCATGGCGGTGCGGACTCCGACCGGCCGATATCTTCTGCCCGGGGCGCTTGGCATCGTCGCACTCGTCGGAGCGGTGCGCGAGATCCGGCCGCGGCTTGCGGCAGTGGCGTTCGTGCTCGCGCTGGCGGTCGTCGGCAGCGCAGTAGTGTCCGACTGCCGCAGCCACGATCGGTTGATTGCGGAGCAAAGCGCTCTTCGTGCGGAGATCGATCGCGCCGTCACAAGAGTCCGCAAGCCCGGAGACATCGTCGTCTTCGGCTGGCGCACGCCGCAGCCGTCGTTCGCGTTGCGGTTTCTCGCGTTCGAGAAGAATTGGATCGCGGAGACCGAGCGGCTCTATCCGCACGAAGGTCACTTCGATGTGGACGCGCGGCGGTTCCATCTCCCGGCCGGCGCGACGCGATGGAACGTCCTGGTGCTGGATCGCGGCCTGCTTGGTTCGGTTCCCGAGCCCGTGATCGCCGCCGCACCGGACGTCGGCCGGTTCGCGATCGTGCGACCGGCGCGGCCTTAATTTTGTGGCTCTCGCCTAAAGTTCGCGGTAGAGGTGCGCGATCGCCTCGACGAGCCGCTCCTTCGTGTGGGTCGCGGCGACGTGGAGTTTTCCGCGCTCCGTGACGCGGCGTCGCAGCGCGTCGTCGCGCAATAGGCGGCGCAGCGCGGCGGCGAATCCGTTCGCATCGCCGGAAGCGACGGTGAGACCACGTGCCCGAATCTCGTACTCGGCGCCGTCTTCCTTCACGTGCTCTTCGATCTCACCGAGGAGGTCGACGACTCCGCCGACTGCGGTGCTGATGACCGGTTTGCCGAGCGCCATCGCCTCGATGATCACGAGCGGCGTTCCCTCGTTGCGCGACGTGAGCGCGACGATGTCGAGCGACGCGTAGATCTCGTTTGCGGAACGAGTGCCCGCGAATCGGACGTCGCTCGTCTGTGCCTCGAGGCGCCGGCGATCCTCTCCATCTCCATAGACGACGAAGCGCGCGACACTTCCGGAAAGCGATGCGATCCGGAGAAAGAGATCGTGATTTTTGATCGCCGTCACACGCCCGACGATCCCGACGACGATCTCGTGAGGCTCGATGCCCAGCTCCGCCCGCAACGACGCGCGCGCCGCTTTCTCCTCGCGCAGAGCGGGCCGGTCGATCCCCAGCGGCACGATCACGAACTGCCGCGCACGTCCCACGCCGAAGGTGCGGTGGATCTCCTCGAGCTGCTGTCGGCTGAGCACGACGATGCGGTCGGTGTTGATGCGCGCCAGGAGCCGCTCGAGCGCAAGGAAGAACCGCGTCTTCAACGGTCCGTAGTAACCCTGAAAGACGTGTCCGTGATACGTGTGAATGAAACGCGCGCGGCGCGTGCGTCCGATGAACAGCGACGGCGTGACGAAGCGGTAGAGGAGTCCGGCGATCCGGCCGAGCGTCCCGGCCTTCGCGGTGTGCGTGTGCACGATGTCGGGTCGGAACCGCACCATGACCCGCCAGATTTTCCAGAGCGTGATCACGTCCCATGGCGAGATCTCGCGACTCATCGTCGGGATGACCAGGGGCGTGACGCCGTGCGCGGTGGCGAAATCGCTCATGTCCTGCTCGCCGTCCGGCACCGTGCCGGTGACGAGCAGCGGCTCGAAACCCTCCTGGGCCAGCGCTTCGTTCAGCCAGACGACGTGGCGTGCCGGCCCGCCGACATTGAGGCGAGCGATGATTCGCAGCACGCGCGTCGGGCGAGTCATGGTCGCTGTCGCCATCATCGCTACTGTTACCACAGGAGCGCCGGACAGCTGAAACCGCGCGCGCTGTTGTGGCTCGCGAGGACGTGTCGATGTCGTTCTTCGCGCTGCTGCTCGTGCTGGCGACAATGAGTTCCTTCGAGTGCCCTCTCCCCACGGCAGCTTCATCGCCGTGGGGAGAGGGTGGCCCTGAGCGAGCACAGCGAGTCGAAAGGGCGGGGTGAGAGGCGATCTTGCGATCAGTGTCATGAGCGGCGAGGACGAAGCTGGGTCCGTTGTGCGCCCGGTGAAATGTAGACTAGACCGGTGACCGAGATCAGCCGGTTCTTCGGGATCGTCATCGCCATGTACCATCGGGAGCACCCGCCTGCGCACTTTCATGCTCGCTACGGTGGACGGAAAGGCACGGTCCGTATCGAAGACGGCTACATTGAAGGCAACTTCCCACCAAGAGTAAGATCGCTGCTGTTGGAATGGTGGGACCTTCATCGCGAAGAGCTTGCGGAGGATTGGCGGTTGGCGCAGGAACGGAAACAAGTCAAGCCGATTCCGCCGTTGGAGTAGCAAATGGAAGATGTGATCGAGGGGCGTTACGTTTCCGCATACACCATCTGGCTTCGTTTCGAGGACGGAACAGAAGGAGAAATAGATCTCTCGCAGGAACTTCACGGCGCTGTCTTTGAGCTACTTCAGAAGCCTGAGTACTTCGCCTCGTTCCGCGTGAATCGCGACACAGGAACGATCGAGTGGCCGAACGGCGCCGATTTTGCGCCTGAGTTTCTGTACGAAAAGGTCCGTGTCACCGCGTAGGTAATCCTGTTAGCGACACCGCTGCAAGATCACGCCAACTCGGGCGTCACACCTAACCCCTCGTTGCAGCGGACGTGTGACGATGTACCGTCCCACGAGCCCAGGGAGAAAGAGCTCGTCGCGGCGTCGGGTTGGACTCGCTGGCCGCCATGTCTTACAGGACAACCGATCTTCTATCCAGTTACAAATCTTCAATATGCGAAGCGAAATCGCGCGCGACTGGAACGTGCCAGAGAGCGGCTCCGGATACGTCATGCGCTTCGACGTTCGTCGACCGGTTGTTGATCGGTACAACGCCAACCGCTGCGCTGTTATTTTAGGTGCTACGCTTTCGCGTGCGGTTGCCGTGGCTGAGCGGCAAGTGAGCGGCTGTCCAAAATGCTCCGTGAAATCCGAGTTGTTCTCCTTGTAACCGCAACGGCGCTCTTCGAACTCGTTGTCGATAAGACCGGAGGCGTGACCAGCGTTCGGACTCTGAAATCGAACGACGAGACGTTGGTGCCGCACGTCGTCGCAGCGATCGAACAGTGGAAGTTTCGACCGGCGACCCTTCGTGGAAAACCTGTAACGGTTCTCTACAACATCAGGTTCTCGTACGAAGTCCGGTGACTCGCTTCCAACACCGCCGCTGCGGCAAATGTGAACCTCGCCGCCACATCAGCTGCGGGGACGGCGGCGCTCCCTTCACTCCTTGAACTTCGGCGCGCGCTCGCGGGATGCCGCCAGCTCCTGCACCAGGTCCCTTCCCACCGGCTGCTTCAGCACCGCCGCGATTCTGCGCACGTTCGCGCCGTTTTCCGCGCTGTTCGGGCCCATCTGCAGATCCATCAGATTGCGGGTGCGGTCCGCGAGGAGCCAGCCCAGCGGGAACACCGCCTTCGTCTGCACGAGCTGGAATTGCGTGTAGTTCGCGGGGCCCATCTGTTCCATCAGCACCGTGGCGGCGAGGTCCGTGTGTGCGCCGCGGACGGCCAGCATCGCGCGAATGGGCGAGAGCGCTTCGTTTGCGTACTTCACCGACTCGATCGGCGGTGGCTGACCCATGCGGAATTGGATGAAGATCACGTGCGGGCGGATGCGCGACGCGTAGCGGCTGCGCGACATCACCCGCAGCACGTCCGACAGCGTCGCCGATCCGGAGTTCTCGAAATACCCGCCGTCGACGACGTGCTCGCACCGCTCGCCGGGCGCGCAATCGAGCGGCGAGCCGCCATTCGAGTCCTTCGCGCGCAGCAAGGTCCCCGCGGGCGAGACGTACGTGAAGCGCGTGCTGTTGTCGATGGCGGTGCTGACGCGAACGTCGTCGCCGACCGCGCCGAACAGATCGACCGAATCCGCCAGCTCGTTGTTGCCGTCCATGTCGTCGAGGCGCAGGTTCGACGCCACGATGCGCTGTCCGGTCTCGACGATCGTGCCGTTGAGGTACAGCGACGGCAGGCGGTCTTCCTTCCCCTTCAGCATCGTCACGAAGCCCTTGCCGAACGTGTCGTCCTCCTTGCCGTCGCGTTGCGCGATGGTGTGACTCCACGCGTGCTCCCACGCTCCTTCGAGCGCGCGGGCGCGGTCGGGGAAGATCGGCACCGGGACGAAGCGCTGCACGAGGTCTGGCTGCGCCATCGCCGCGAGCGTCGGCGCGAGCAAGTCGTGCGAAAGAATCTGCCGCGCCGCGAATCGCATCGAGTGCTGCTCCCGATATTGCGGCGTGTAGTCCTCGTCGACCTTGATGTCCATATGGCCGCGGCGGGCGACCAGCGCGCCGTACACCGTTGATCCGAGGGCGCCGCCGGAAACGCCGCTGATCGCGAAGGTGTGCTCGGAGAACGTCGGCACGGTGTCGGTGAGCGACGTCAGCACGGCCGCGGTCCAATACCCGGCGCGGATGCCGCCTCCCTGGGTCGCGACGAGGATCACGGGATGCGAGCCGTCCGGCGTCGGATGCTCGCGGTCGAGGCGCTCGAACCACTTGTCGAACGCAGCGCCGATGTTGGAGCGCGCGTCGACGTCGGCCGGCAGCGTCTCGACGACATGGTTGTCCGCGAACGGGCTGATGAGGATCGCCCAGAGCATGAGGAACGTGAACGTCGGCACGCCGCCGCGGATGCCGAGCCACACCAGCGTGCTGCCGATCGGCACGCTGAGCGCGAAGGAGAGCAGCAGCACCGCCGCGGCTCCGATGATGATCGTACTTTGGACGAAGAACGTCGACCACACGAACAGCGCGATCGCGAGCACGATGCTGACGCCCATAAAGAGCTTCGCCGCGAGCGGCCGCTCACGCAGGGTCATCTCCGCGTGCGCCGGAATGCCGGCGCGCTTGCGGTTCCACACGCAAAAGAGGATGAACAGCACGAGCGCGATGCCGAGGAAGATCGCCAGCTTGCGCAGCTCGCGCACCGGCTCGGGCACGCCGTAGTTGCGCGCGACGCGCCACAGCGCCCCCATCGCGATCACGAACGCCAGCGCGCCCAGGATGCGCGGGAGCCACGTCGTCAGCCGCGGAAACTCGCTCGCCTTCGGACGCCCCTCGGCCGGCTTGACGTGCAGCAATTGCCGCGACCAGTACCACGTCTGCAGCGCGAGGAAGATCACGCCGACGACGTACCCGACGCGCTGCCCGCCGTTCGAGTGCTCGCCGCCGGTCGGATCGTCCTCGGCGATGCGCGCGATGATGTCGTAGCCCTGCCCCGAGATCATGAGCGCGAAGGCGACGACGATCAGCACGAGAAAGCTGAAGCGCAGCGGCAGGAGGAATTGGTACAGGCGTTTGGCCGCACGCCACACGCGTGCGATCCACGTGACAGCATCGGTTGTCATGATTGCCGGCAGTTTATAGGAGTGCGGTAGCGTGGGGGAACGGGCGGGTGG
>DASYGV010000083.1:0-23828 GCA_035999335.1 Thermoanaerobaculia bacterium
CCGCTACGCCGGCATCTTGCCGGCCGGCTCTCGCGCGAACTGCCGCCTGGAAGGCGGCGTAGCGGCCGGCTGGAAGCCGGCGCTCCGCTGGCTGAAGCCACGCCCTACGTTGGGAACAGCATCGATTGCACCTGATCCCGCGCCTCGTTGAGCAGACGCTCCTTGTCGCGCACCGTGAGCTTGGCGGTCTCGATCGGCGTGCCGACGCGCAGCGTCACGCGTCCGGGCTTGATGCGCCAGGGCGAGCCGACGGGCCAGACGTCGAACGTGCTGTCGATGGCCAGCGGCACGATCGTCTTCTGCGACTTGATCGCGAGCAGGAACGCGCCGCGCTGGAAGGGCCTCATCTCCCGATGCCGCGAGCGTCCCTCCTCCGCGAAGATGGCGATGGTGTTGCCTTTGCGGATGCGGTCGGCCGCGAGGTCGAACGACTTCACCGCCGTGCGCCGGTTCTGGCGGTCGATCGGGATGAAGCCCGCGCGCGCGATCGCCCAACCGAAAAACGGGATCCGGAACAGACTGACCTTGGCCATGAAGCGGATCGGTTGCGGCACCGCGGTCAGGATGCACGGGACGTCCAACCAGCTGTAGTGATTGGAGACCAGGATGTAGCGTTTGTCGGGCTCGATGCGCTCCAGGTTCTCGGTGCGCAGATCGACGCCCGCCGCGCGCACGAGCGTGCGCCCCCATAAACGGATGACGCGGTCGACGAGCGGCGACGTCGATCGCACCGCGGCGATGAGCAGAGTGAGGATCGCCAGGGGAAGTGTGACGACGATCGCGACGACCGCGAATGAGAGCATGCGCACCATGGGGCGCACATGATACGAAACCGGATGAAGGTGCTGAGTGCTGGGTGCTGAGTGCTGGGTCCCGCCCGCCTCCTCAGCACTCAGCACCCAGCACTCAGCACCCAGCACTCGGTCTCTCTACCCCTCGGGATAGAACACGAACAGCCTGCATCCCTCCTCCGACCGCGGCGAGTGCGAGCTTCCCGCGGGATGATGGAGAAATGTCCCCGCTCGATGAATGTTTGCGCCGTCGTCGAGATCGCCCGCCAGTACGTAAACCTCCTCGGGGCCGGGCACGTGGTAGTCGATGCCCGGCCACTGCGCGCCGGCGTCGAATTCCACTTCGAGCGCGCGTTTGACGCCGTCGTGCCAAAGCGTCCGCACGCGCACGCCGTCGCCGGGACTGGTGACGGCGAGCTCTCTCCCGGTCACGACGCCGGCGAGATGAGGCGTCTCGCTCGCGACGAGTCCGTGCGTGGTCTTGATCCGCTCGATCTGCGCGAGGTGCTTCGCGTCGTGACGCTCGATGCGGCCGAAGGCGTCGTCGACGGTGATCGGACCGTAATCCGGGTGCACGCCCGTCCGCGCGAGCTCTTCCGCGGACAGCCGCTCGCGAAACGCGAGGTTCATCCGCCGATGAAACCAGAGCTGCTCGAGCAACTCGGCCACCGGCTCGCGCCGATGAACGCGCTCCACCCACGCGTCCTGCGCCAGTGTGGGCAGCGGCGTTTCGCCGCCCGCGCCGGCGACGATCGTGCGGATGCGTACGGCGTACACGAGCTCGAGATCCGCGAGGTGCGCGACCACGTCCGCGATCGACCACTTTCCCTCGCGCTCGGGGCGCTGCAGGTCGGATTCCGCGATGCCGTGAATGGCCATGAGCAGGCGGGAGTGAAAGGCACGCAGTTCGTCCATGCGCGCATTCTGTCGCGTTTTCTGGGCTGGAATACAGCTCATTGAATGAGTAGACTTCATGAGCAACGCTCATGAAGCTCGAGATCCGCCATCTGCAGCTCGTCCAGGCCATCACGTCCGAGGGGAGCGTGACGCGCGCGGCGGCGCGGCTGAACGTCACCCAATCCGCGCTCAGTCATCAGCTTCGCGAGATCGAAGACCGCCTCGGCACGCCGCTGTTCCTTCGCGTGAATCGCAGACTTGCGCTCGCGCCCGCGGGTGAGCGCCTGCTGCAGTCCGCGGACCGCGTCCTCGGCGAGCTCCGGCTGGTCGAAGAGGATATCCGCCGCCTGGCGACGCATCAGGAGGGCGTGATCCGCGTGAGCACGGCCTGCTATACCTGCTATCAGTGGCTGCCGCCGCTGCTGAAGCCGTTCCACAAGCGCTTCCCGCGCGTCGACGTGGAGATCGTCGCTGACGCGACCCGCCGCACGCTCGAGGCGCTGCACGAGCGGAAGATCGATCTCGCGCTCGTCTACAACTTCCGGCGCGATCCGCGTCTGCGCGTGACGCCGGTCTTCGAAGACGAGATGGTGGTGATCGTCGCGCGCGATCACGCCTTGGCGAAAAAGCCCTTCGTCGTCGCGCGCGACCTCGAGGGTGAGCAACTGTTCCTGCCTTTGCCGCCGGAGGACAGCCTCTTCGCGAAGACACTCGTCCGCGAGGGCGTGCGTCCGCGCAAACACACGACGGTGACGCTCACCGAGGCGATCGTCGAGCTCGTGCGCGCGGGGGTCGGCGTTTCGGCGCTGCCGCGCTGGACGATCGCGCGCGAGCTGCGCTCCGGCGAGATCATCGCGTTGCCGTTCACGAAAAAGGGGCTAGTGCGCAAGTGGAGCGCGGCGACGCTGAAGACGGATTCCACACCCGCGCCGGTGAAGGCGCTGATCGAGCTCATGCAGTCTGACCGCTCGAAATGAGCGATGGAGCGGCGACGCTCCGATGAATGTGCGGTGTACAATCTCGCGGCTCAGTCCAAAATGGAATATCCCACCCTGCCTGGCGCGTCCCACTCCATGCAATTGAGAAGGAGATTGCTGTGTCCGAGACCCTGATCGCGGCAGACCTTGCCGAAGAAGTGGGCGCGGGCCCTGAGACCGTCAATGACCCGATCGTCAACGACCTGACCATTCACGTCGCGACGGTCAACGGCTCCGGCTCGCAGTCGTCCAACAATGTCCTGATGCGCTCGATCTTCCAGATGGGCGTACCGGTGAGCGGGAAGAACATGTTCCCGTCCAACATCGCCGGCCTTCCGACGTGGTTCACCATCCGCGCGAACAAAGACGGGTGGATCGGCCGCAAGAAGGAAGTCGACCTGATGGTCTGCATGAACGCGCAGACCGCGCGCGAAGACGTCGAGGGCCTGCCCTCCGGCGCGCTATGCATCTACGACGCGCCCCTCAATTGCAAAACGATCCGCGATGACATCGTCTTCTTCGAAGTCCCGTTCGCGAAGCTGGCCGCCGACCTCTCCGAGGACTCGAAGCTCCGCAAGCTGCTGACGAACATGGTCTACGTCGGCGTCGTCGCGGAGCTGATCGGCATCGAGCGCGACGAGATCCTCAACGCGATCACCAAGCAGTTCAAAGGGAAGAAGAAAGCGATCGATCCGAACGTCGCCTCGATCGACAAAGGCATCGAGTACGCGAAGGCGAACCTGCCGAGGCAGGACAAGTGGCGCGTCGCCCGGATGAACGCCACGCAAGGGAAGATCATCATCGACGGCAACGCCGCCGCGGCGATCGGCTCGATCTTCGGCGGCGTCACGGTGGTGACGTGGTATCCGATCACGCCGTCGTCGTCGCTGTGCGAGTCGATCATCGAATACGCGAAGCAGACCCGCATCGACGAGAACGGAAAAGCAACGTTCGCGGTCGTGCAGGCCGAAGATGAGCTGGCCGCGGTCGGCATGGTCCTCGGCGCGGGATGGGCGGGTGCGCGCTCGATGACGTCGACCGCCGGCCCGGGCATCTCGCTCATGGCGGAATTCGTCGGCCTCGGCTACTTCGCCGAGATCCCCGGCGTGATCTGGGACATTCAGCGCGTCGGCCCGTCGACCGGACTTCCGACCCGCACCGCGCAGGGCGACGTGAATCAGCTCGCGTATCTCTCGCACGGCGACACGCAGCACATCGTGCTGATCCCGGCGAGCGTGACGGAATGCTTCGAGTTCGCGAGCGAGGCGCTCGATCTCGCCGAGGAGTTCCAGACGCCGATCTTCGTGATGAGCGATCTCGACCTCGGCATGAACAACTGGATGTCCGATCCGTTCGAGTATCCGACGAAGCCAATCAAGCGCGGCAAAGTGTTGACCGCGCAGAAGCTCACGGAACTGCAGGGCAAGTGGGGCCGTTACGACGACATCGACGGCGACGGCATTCCGTGGCGCACGCTCCCGGGCACCGATCACCCGTTCGCGTCGTACTTCACGCGCGGCTCGGGACACGACGCGATGGCGCGCTACTCCGAGAAGCCGCAGGATTACAAAGACACGGTCGACCGTCTGGCGAAGAAGTACGAGACGGCGAAGCTGTTCGTGCCGAAACCGGTCATCGATCAGCGCGACGCCAAGATCGGCTTCATCGCTTACGGCACGACGACCTGGTCGCTCGAGGAAGCGCGTGTTCAGCTCCGCACTGAGCGCGGCGTGGAGACGAGCTACTTCCGCCTTCGCGCGCTGCCGTTGACGCAGGAACTGCACGACTTCATCGCCGCGCACGACCGCATCTACGTCGTCGAACAAAACCGCGACGGACAGATGGCGGACATCATCCGTCTCGCCGTCGGCGAGGATCAGCGCAAGATCCGCAAGATCCTGCATTACACGGGACTGCCGTGCGACGCGCGGACGATCACGGACGCGGTGCTGCAGATGGAATCGACGGTCGAGCTGCCCGAGCCGCTTCTGCTCGTGCGCGCCGAGGCGAAGCTGACAGGTGGAGCGATCCCGAATCCCAATGCGACGTCCCGGCGCGAAGTGCGGGCGGAGGACTGAAGCCATGGCTGAAAGCACACTGAAGATCGGAACCGGCGAGGCCATCAAGGAAAACCGCCTCGGACTCAAGCCGCTCGACTACCAGGGCGGCAAGTCGACGCTCTGCGCGGGCTGCGGACACGACGCGATCTCGAATCAGATCGTCCGCGCGTTTTTCGAGATGAGCGTCAAAGCGGAGAAGGTCGCGAAGTTCTCCGGCATCGGCTGCTCGTCGAAGACGCCCGCGTATTTCCTCCAGCGCTCGCACGGCTTCAACTCCGTGCACGGGCGCATGCCGGCTGTCGCAACCGGCGCGATGCTCGCGAATCACATGCTGAAGGCGATCGGCGTCTCCGGCGACGGCGACACCGCCTCGATCGGCCTCGGCCAGTTCATGCACATGGTCCGGCGCAACGTGCCGATCATCTACATCATCGAGAACAACGGCGTGTACGGTCTGACCAAGGGCCAGTTCTCCGCGACCGCGGACGAGGGCTCGAAGCTCAAGACCGGCGTGCTGAACGACCTGCCGCCGATGGACCTCTGCGCGCTGGCCGTCGAGCTCGGATGCGGCTTCGTCGCCCGCGGCTTCGCCGGCGATCCGAAGCAGATGGTGAACATCCTCAAGGCCGCGATCGCGCACGACGGCATGTCCGTCATCGACGTGATCTCGCCCTGCACGACGTTCAACAATCACGAGGGCTCGACGAAGGGCTACACGTACTCGAAGGAGCACCAGGAGCTCCTCCACCAGATCGGCTTCGTCCCCGAGTACGACCAGATCGAGATCGACTACGAGGCCGGCACCACCCGCGAGGTCACGCTGCACGACGGCTCGCGCATCGTGCTCAAGAAGCTCGAAGAGGATTACGATCCGAGCATCGCCATCCAGGCGCTGCAACGCCTCCACCGCGCCGTCGACTCCGGCCAGATGCTCACCGGCCTCATTCACCTCCGCCCGGAGAAGAAGAACTTCATGGATCTCCTGAACGTGGTCGACGAGCCCCTCGGGCAACTGCCGCTGGAACGCGTGCGGCCGCCGAAGGAGAAGCTCGAGAAGATCATGCGGGATCTGATGTGACGCACCGCGAAGCGTCGCGTCATCCCGAGCGCTAGCGCCGGATCCGGCGGGCTTCCTCTCCCCGCGTTTTGCAGGGAGAGGAAACGCGCAATTGCTCAGAAGGAGAACGTCGGTCCCCAGACGACCTGCCAGTTCTTCGTCCAGCCGGGAGTGACCATGTCATGGAGCCACACGGAGCGGAGGTCGACGCGGAAGCCGACCCTCTGGGTCCACTCGAAGTCGCTGCCGATGCCGACCTCCAGCAGGGGTGCGGTATCGGAGGATCCGAGCGTGTCGTAATGGCTTACGCCGATTCCGGCCAGGAGGAACGGGCGCACCTTCGCCGGAGGTGTGTTGAGGTGCCGGACGATATGGAATTCGCCGTTGGCGAGGACTCCGTCGTTCACTCCGTCATCGGTGAACGCCACACCCACCTCGCCTTCCCAACTCCAGAGCGGCAGGAAGCGGTGCCGCCGGTAGACGAAGCTCATGTCGAAGCCGGCATTGAGAGGCAGCGAGTTGTCGGTGAGCAGTCCGCCGATGAGCAGCGCAACCTGATGATCGAGCGTCGCTGGCGGAGGCACGGCGGGCGCGCAGGACGGTACGGTGAACGACGACACGCGCGTACGCCAGCCCGCGCTGGAGCTGGCCGAGTAGTACTCGGTCGTATACCAGAACGTCGAATCGTCGAGCGGATCGACGTCCATCGTGCTGTAGTTGCCCCATCGGGTCGCGCCAGTCTGGGAACCGTTGCCGGCCGTCAGCGTCACGTCCCCGGTTGGCAGCGTTCCGGCCGGATCCCCCGCCGCGCGCGCGGCGTAGCGGATTCCAGGAAAGACGGTGCTGCTGGCGGCGCTGAAGCCGAGCGCAACGCAGCCGTCTCTGTTCATCGCGACGCTGCCCATCCACCGGTGTACCGCGACGTCCGGCGAGTAGTCGCCCTGCTGCTGGATCGACCACGGACCGGCGCCGCTTCGCCGGAGTTCGTACCATCGGATCCCCGCGTGATCCGCGCCGACGTTGATCGTGTGATTCGTCATCAGCGTCTCATGCGTGCCGAAATTGCGATATTGCAGACGCCACATCAACCAGGCCGGCAGGGTCTCGAGCTTTACGCCCGTGCTGGGCTGCGACACGCAGTTTCCGAAGAAATTCGACCCACATAGGATCGCATTGAACGGCGCAGTCGGGAGAGTCGCCACCGGCGTGAAGCTGCCGGTCGGAACGAGCCAGTTCACGGAGAAGGCGAAAACCTCCAGACGATCGACACCGCCGAATTGCGTGCCGTCGACCATGCGGACGAAGAAGTTCGGCGTGCCCGTGGGCGGCGCGGGGCCATCGAGATCACTCGGCTGTAGGAACAGAGAGGGCGGTGCGACGAAGAATTGCACCGCCGCCGCGGGGAGCCCGGCGAGCATTCTCAGGCGATCGAATGCGTAAACGTCCGTTCCGCTGCCGGAGAAGCCGCGCTGCGTTCCCATGTAATAGCCGTCGGGCCAGACCCCGATCTTCGGATAATCCGGGGTCCCCGCGGTCGGGAACGCGTAGCGGAACCAGCCTCCGGCCACCGGATCGGCGGTCTTGGAAATGGCGACACACTGCATGTTCGAGAAAAACGCGAACTGGCTGACGAGCCAGCGATCGGCAAGGTGGTCATAGCGCACGATCGGATCGCCGTTGTTGCTCGTCTCACAAGGACCGCCGAAGCCGGTGAAGAGGGCGTTGATCGGCGAAGGACCCACGAGCACGTTCCCGGCGCGGTCGTAGATCGCAAACGAGATGTTGACTGCCTGAATGTAATGATTTGGTCCGACGTCGCCGACCGTATCGGGAGGGACCCATCCGGTCGCGGGAATGCCGTCGAAAGACACAGGCGACGCCGTTGCCCCCATCGCCGGTCCCGCGCCTCCCTCCTCCGCGGCCTCGGGGAAAAACTCCATTTCGCCGTCCGCTTCCGGCGCCGCCGTTCCTTCGCCGGAACGTCTCATGTCCGGAACCTCGCGGTACGGTTCGCCCTCGCGCCATGGCGCGGTTTTCGGCAGCTGGCGAAGATCGATGTCCAGCGGGCTCGCGGGCACGGGCTGGTGCAGGACCGGACCTTCGATGAGAGCCGGCGATTGTTGTGCGCTCAACGACGCGGCTGAAATCAGAATCAGCAGAGGAACGATGGCGAAGAACCATTGTGAATACCAGACGTTTCGCAATCTCATGGTCGGGACCTCCATTTCAACGATTGCGCGGAGATTCTTGCAGCGGCGGCATCCGCGTATAAGCCGCCGGAGCGCCTTCGAGCATGCGACTGCGGTCGAAAGCGAACACGACCCGGGCGCCTCCCAGGTCGATGGCAAGCGAGTAAATGTCCCCGGTGGCGTCGATCGACGAGCCGGCGCGATACATTGGAAGCGGATAGTCATAGAGGAACCAGCCGCCGGAGACGGGATCGGACGTGCGGGACAAGGCGACGCAATAATGGAATGCGGAATCGGGAGCCAGCGATGCCCATCGGCCCAACAACCATCGTTTCGCCCGCTCGTCGTAAAGGACGCGGAGTTCCTGTGTGCTCGAAGCGGCGCACCGGTCCTCAGTCCACAATGATTCGAAGGCGAATGGCCCCTCGGGATCGACATTCCGCGTGCTCTGCACGGTGAACGTTCCATTGACCACGATCAATGTGTGTGGACCGCCTGTGACGCGTCGCGGCTCCGAGCCTGATTGCCTGAGGTCGGGCATTTCCCGCACCGGATCTCCGGGTTTCCAGGGCTTAGAGAGCGGTAGTTTGCGAAGGTCCTGATCGCTTTCCTTGGGTGTGATGGGCGGCGTGACGTTCGGCTGCGCCGGTTTCCGTTCCTGAGCGATGAGCAAATTCGTCGCAAACAGGAGCACGATGGCCATTCTCAGCATGCAACCCAGGCTCACATTGGACTCCACTCAGTAGTGACGTTCGACGGCAGAACGTTTCATAGAAGGAGAGTTCTTACGTCTCGTTATCCCTACCCATGGATGTCACGCTGGGCGTAAATATTTCATGCGGGATCTGATGTGACGCACCGCGGTCCCGGCGGCTGACGTGGCGGCGTCCCACGCCGCCACGTCGGTGGGGGGCACAAAGGCTTCAATTGGCCGTGCCCAAAGGTTTCAATCAGCCGACAGAAGCGAGCTATTACGAATTCAGCGTGTCCTCCATCCGGTGAAGGATCGCGTTCCGTGCCACGTCCGAGAACCAGGCCGCGCCGTTCTGCCACAGTTCGAGCTGTTCGATCTTCTTGTAGAACAGGAAATGGATCGCCGCGTCGAATGCGAGTACGTCCATCCGGTCATGACGGCTGGAGATCTCGCGGACTGGCGCGGCGTCGCGGCTGGCGGCGTGTTGCGTTCCTCCAGCCTTTGCGAAATCGGGCGGGAGCTCGACCGCCCAATGATGATTCCGCGTAACGAGGCGAACGACCGCGTCGAGCAATAATCGCGCGTAATCGGCGCGGTCGGGCGCGGCCTCGAGCGTGCGCTCGCGAAACGCGGCGCGCACGAGGGTGAAGTTGATCCCGTCGGTGATGCACAGGCTCAGGCGCTCGGTCTCGAAGGCGTATCGCAGCAGATCGGGATCCGTTCCGTTGCGCGACGCGTGCGCGGTCACGACGAGCGTGCCGGCGCCGCGGCAGGGATCCGCTTCGTTCTGGAGGACATGGCCGAAGGCCGCTTCGGAGGCAAGTCGCGCGCCGCGGAGCAACTCCTCGAGGCCGTCGATGGATACGAAGGCAAACAGCCCGGAGGAGAGGATCGCATCGAGCCACGCCAGCAGCACTCGATCGTCCATGTCATCGGGAAGCTCTGGGTGTGTGGTCATTCCTTCGCCAGCCTATGGAGGTATTCCGGCAGTTTCTTCAGCACCTCATCCGTCGAACTGGCCCGCCGGTAACGGTGTTTGATGAACGTAATGTCTTTTTCATTGGCCCAACACATCGCGAAGAAGTTGTGAAGAACTTCATCGGCGTTATTCATTCGTCCGACTCCGCCGGCGTACAGGAAGGTCTGGCCAGCATGGGAGAACTCGAGGCACGCCTGATATTTGTTCCTGGCGCCGCCCAGATCGACGAGCGTAGCCCATTCAGTCATCGACGCTGGTTCCCTCCACTGTTTTGTCGGCTGCATCATGTTGGGTATACGAGAGTTGCGTGTCACGACGGCCTTCGTTGGTGCGTTCGCTGTGGCCCAGACGACCACGAACGTCGCCGTGCCCGGACAGCCAACCATCTGGATGACCTGGTTCACATAGCGGACGATCGTCTGACAGTCCGCGCCGATGTTCGGAAAGTCGGTCAGCTCCCACGCGTTGTCGAGAGCGTTATTGAGGTTGTACTCGGGGAACCGGCCCATGAGTTTGTCCACGATCGAATGCGGGTTGGTGGTCTTTGTCAAACCGACGGCCCGGACGGCCTCCCGCATTCGCTTGAGCGTGAATCCGGGACAGTCCTCCGGCGCAGTGGGTTTCCCGAGCGTGACGAAGACCGTGTTCTGTGTCGCGACTAGGTTGTCGCCTCCCGTCCAGGCGAGCAACCAATGGATTTTCATGTCGAGACTCTGCACTTCTGCCGGCAGACCCTCAGTCTTCTCGTCCGACCAGATCTCGATGTGCGAGCGCCCTCCCTTGACCTCGCGGCGATCGAGAAACCGGATCGCCAGTCCCGCCGCTCGTCCCGTGATCTCCAACGGACCAGCAGCATTCGTAGGTTCGACGTCGAGGAGTAACTGCAGTTGCATCCGCTGGCCGCCGGTGTGCGTGACAGGGGACTGGCGCTCTTTGTCCCACTCAGGCTTGACGTAAAGCTTGCCGCCGTCGCTCCAGTCGGCGTCGTGGTCTTTCAGCACGCCATGGCCGGAAAGGAACGCCAGCGACAGCAGCGTGACCTTGGTGATGGGTTTCTTCCCGCTGCATCCCGTCTGGGTGGCATCGATGGGGGCATCGGAGTAATTCGACCGATCTTTCGATGCCTTTCCGAGATCGCCGCCGCCGGGCTTTGGAACTTCAGGCATGTCCGTTCTCGCCGAGAACTTCGCGTGCGTAGAGCTCCAGAGTGTCGATCTTTTCGCGCGCGGGCACGTCGCGCGTGAGGATCTCGCGCGCCCACGGGAAGGCGTCGTTTGTGTCGAAGTCGTCGCCGAGAGCGAGCAGGAGATCGACGAATCCAACGACGCCGTATTGCGTGGAGATCCCGTAGGCCTCCGCGCGATCGATGGCCGCGCGGACGTATTGCCGCATGCCCGCGACGCCCAGCGAGGCGTGTGCGTCCGGCCAGCATTCACGAACATGCTCGGCCACCTGGCGCACGAACTCCTCACGAGAGGCGGCGCGCAGTGCCTTGAGCTGCTGCTGCCGAATCGTGATCACGACCGCGCGAACATCGTAGAGAGCGGAATGACGTAAGTAAAGCGGCTTCGTGGAGACGGCCAGCCGGCCAGTCGGCACTCCTACTTCTTCTTCAACTGCGCCAACCTCGTCTTCGCCTGCTGATTCTCCGCCGAGATCTTCAGCACGTCCTCGTAGCACGTCTGTGCGCGGCTGATCATCCCTTGCGCGCGGTAGAGATCGCCAAGAGAGATCATTGCTTCGACGTTGTTCGGGTCGATCGAGAGCGCCATCTGGAAACTCTCCGCGGCGTCGCGGCGCCAGCGCGGGTTGCGCTCCTGACAGGCGCCGAGGAGCGCCCAGGCGTCGGCGTGGTCGGGGACGAAATTCACCGCCTGCTTGAGCAGCACGATCGCGCCGTAGTAGTCGCCGTCGTTGGTGAGCTGCTGCGCCTTCGCGAAATTCTGCTCCGCGATCGAGCGCTGCGTAAGGCGCTGCTGCAGCGACGCCGCGCCTTCCCCGCGCCGCGAGTGGAGGAGCTTGTCGTACGACGCGCGCTGCGTTGCGTCCTTCAGCACGTCCAGCGCCTCGTCGAGGCGGCGATGGATCATGACCAGCGAGTCGCGCACGATCGGTGGAAATGTCGCGATGTCGTACTTCTTCTTCACCGCCTCGTACGCGGTGACGATCTGCGCGCGCGTGGCCGCGCGAGGGACGTCCAGCACCTGGTAGTGATCCAGCTGCGCGAGTTGGCGCGAGAAGGCCACCGTGCGCAGCGAGCGCTGGTCGCTCGAGCCGATGGCGGCGAGCAGCTCCAGGTCGCGCTGCATGTCCGCCGCGTCGACCGCCGGCGCGGAGGAGCGCTCCTCGTACGGTGCGAAGACGCCGAGGGCCATCATCGAGATCACCACCTTCGCGACCATCACCGACTGCGCGGAGAAGCGGCGGAGGAACACCTCGATCGACGCCGGCTCGGTCAGCGCTTGTACGATGTGGCGCTCCTGTTCCGTCAGCGGCAGCGACTCCATCGTGTAGCGGCTGTCGCGCGCGACGTGAATCATCCGCTTCAGGTCGCCGAGCGAGCGCCGGAGGACGAGGCCGTTGTCGATCGTCCGGACGCCGTCGATGAACAGAGTCGCCGTCGACTGCAGGAACACGCGCTTCTCCGGCGGGAGGGCCTCGTCTTCGGTGAACGCGGCGGTTCCTTCATCGAGCGAGAACAGCGGCAGCACCTGCGCCGCAAGCCACTCGCGCAGCAACGTCTGACGCGTGGAGAGGTCCAGCAGCCCGGCCTCGTGCAGCTTCGCCACCGCGTCGTTGGGGTCGTCACCGAAGAGCTCGATCACTCGCTCGGCGCTGACCGAGCCATGACGAACGAGGTATTCGGGAAGCGCGTCGTCAGCCGAGGCCGACACCGACATGATCAGCTCGCCCTGCGAAAAGTAGAGCACCTTTCGCATCGGCGGCTTGAAGATCGACAGATAGCCGGTCCTCCGCTGTTGCAGGATCTCGCCCGCGATGACCACGAAGGGCGTGATCTCGATCCGCTCCAGACTCACACGCGCACGCTCGACCTTGGAGGGGCGGCGCCTGCCGGATCGCCGTTTCCCAACCGGCTTTTAGCACAATCCGGAGGCAGGGCACAGGGGGGCATGCCTCCGGCTTGGCCAACCAGCGCTCCCGGCCGGGCCGGCTGGCATGTTTCGGGCTGGATTCTCTCGCGGGTGTTGCTGGTTAGACACGTACCGAGTGCTAGGATGAAATCAATGAAGAAGTGCGCGCTGGCCCTGCTGACGGTCCTCTCGTTCACCGCGATCGCAGGCGCGCAGGAGTTCCCGAACGAGCCCTACGAATTCCTCATGGCCAAGCTGGCCGCGGAGGAAGGACGTTACGACGAAGCCCTCTCGCGCATCGACCGCGTGATCGCGAAGACCCCGGATGAGCCCGTGCTGCGCTACGAGCGCGCGATGATGCTCATCGACGCCGGCAAGATCGACAAGGCCGAGAGCGAGCTCCGCGCGGTGCTGGTCAAGCATCCCGACTTCTACGACGCGAACCGAGTCCTCGGACGCATCCTGCTCGACCGCGGCACCACCGACCGTGCGCGAGTCGAGGAAGCGCTCCGCTATCTCCAGGCCGCGTTCAAGACCTATCCCGACGATCTGTCGACCGGCATGGCCGTCGCGCACATCCTCAATCAACTCGAGCGCGTGCCCGAGGCAGAGCGCGTGCTGGCCAGCATGGTCGAGCGTGCGCCCGACCAGCGCGCGCTGAACTTCCAGTACGCGCAGGTATTGATCAAGCTCGGCCGCGGCAGCGAGTCGAAGCAATATCTCGAGCGTGCCGTCGCCGTCGATCCGACGTTCGGCCCCGCGGTGACCCAGCTCCTGGACATGTATCAGCAGGAAAACGAGTGGGCGAAAGGCGCCGCGCTCCTGCAGCCGCTGATCGAGGAAGACCCGCTCAATCTCGAGATCCAGCGTCAGCAGGCGTACTTCTATCTGCGCGCCGGCGACGCCCGCCACGCGCGCGATCGTTTCCGCGCGCTGGTGCAAGCCGATCCGAAAGACGCGCGGGCGCTGTTTTATCTCGCCGAGTCGCTGAACGATCTCGAAGAGTACGCCGAGGCCGAGGGCATCTTCCGCAAGCTGCTCGCAGCCGATCCGAACGACACCGACCTCCTGGCCAGCTTCGCCATGAGCCTCTCCGGACAGAAGAAGTGGGACGAGGCCTCAGCGACATTCCAGAAGCTCCTCACCGCCGGCGATCTGCCCGAGCATCTGAACGCGCTCGCACGCACGCAGCTCGCGTACGTCGATCTGCAGAAGGAGAACTACGACGCGGCCATCGAGACCGCGAAGTCGATCTTCGTCTTCCGCGACAAGCCGAACACGCAGGCGATCAATATCGCCGTGGAAGCGCTGCGGAAGCAGAAGAAGTACCCCGAGCTGGTTGCGCTGATCGAGCCGCTTGTTCAAAAGTTCGGCGAAGACCCGTTCGTGAACGCGCGCTACATCGAGGCTCTCACGCGCGCGGGGCAGAAGGGGAAGGCCGCGCAGCACGCGGCACTGCAGACGAAGTCCGGCACGCGCAACACGATTGCCGCGGCCGAGGCGTACGTGCTGGCGGGAGACAACGCGGCGGCGGTCGCGTTGATGAAGGCCGCGGTCGGCGCGAAGCCCGACGAGCTCGATCTGCAGTTCCAGCTCGGTTCGCTCTACGAGCGCGCGGGCGATCAGAAGGCCGCCGAGGACATGTTCCTCGCGTTGCTGAAGAAAGATCCGGAGCACGCGCCGTCGCTCAACTACCTCGGCTACATGTGGGCGGAGAGCGGCAAGAACCTCGATCAGGCGCACGAGATGCTCGTCCGCGCGGTGGGTCACGAGCCGAATAACGGCGCGTACGTCGATTCGCTCGGGTGGGTCTACTACCGTCTCGGCAATCTCGACCTGGCGGAGAAGTACCTCACCGACGCGACGACGCTGCTTCCGCGCGACGCGACGGTGCACGAGCACCTCGGCGATGTGCTCGTGAAGCGCGGCGACAAGGAGCGCGCGCTGCGCAGCTACCGCACCGCGCTGAGTCTCGATCCGGAAGCGAAGGAAGTGGACAAGCTGCGCTCGAAGATCGCGGAGATCGAGGCCAAGGACCCGACGTCGCGCCGATGAAGGGTCGCGCGCTCGCTGTCATCCTCTTCTTCGCTGTTGCCTGCCGCACCACGCGGCCCGCGGGCGCTCCGATCGCTCCGCTGACGGCATCGACTTCGGAGGAAGCGATCGCGCAGCTCCGCGAGCGTCGCGCGGAGTTCCGCGGGATGCGCTCGCTGATGCGCGTGCGCGCGACGACGAACGGGAAGACGCAGTCGTTTCGCGCGCAGCTCGCCGTGCACGACGCCCGGCGGATGGAACTCGTGGCGTACACGCCGGTTGGCACGACAGCGATGAAGATGAGGGCGGACGGCGATCGCATCACGACCGATCCGGAGGTCGCGCCCTCGTCGTTCGATTTCCTGCGAGCCACGAATCTCACGCCTGCGGAGACGGCGATGCTGCTCCTCGGACTGCCGCCGCGCGATGAGGTTCCGGTGGAGGTCGCGGCGACGGGTCTCGCGTCGGCGACGGCGGGCGGCATCACGGTCGTGTACGATCCGCCCGCGTTTCCGGCGCGGAGCGTGATCGTGACGCGCGGCGCCGATCGGATTGAGATCACACATGACGAGGTCGTACGCGAAAATTAACTGGGCCTTGCGCATCACCGGCAAGCGCGCGGATGGCTTTCACGAACTCGAGACCGTTTTTCAGACGATCTCTCTGCACGACGAGCTGACGTTCACGCCGTCGGACCGTCTGTCGCTCACGTGCGACGATCCTTCGATCCCCATCGACGAGACGAATCTCGTAATGCGCGCGGCGCGCGCGGTGAATTCGCCTCCGGTTGCGATTCATCTGCGTAAGCGGATTCCTGCGGGCGCTGGGCTGGGAGGTGGATCGTCGAACGCGGCGACGACGCTGCGCGAGCTCGGCTCCGGCGATCTATCGGATGTTGATCTCGCACGTAGCGCGCTCTCGCTCGGCTCCGACGTCCCGTTTTTTCTCCTCGGCGGCACGGCGTACGCGACGGGGCGCGGTGAAGTGCTGACGCCGATGGCTCCGTTGTCGGGCATCCCGCTGCTGCTGTTGCTTCCCGCGGAGCGCGTGCTGACGAAGGAGGCGTTCGCGCGCATCACGCGCTACTCGCCCGCGCTCGGCATCGACGCATACCGCGACTTCGCGAACTTCACGAACGATTTCGAAGAGCCGGTATTTGCGTTGCTGCCGCGGTTGCGCGAGTTGAAGGAGCGGTTGCTGCTCGCGGGCGCGACCTGGGCGGGGATGAGCGGGAGCGGGTCGACGATCGTGGGGGCGTTCGCGGATAGCGCGTCGCGCGACATTGCCGCGAAGGCGTTCGGCGACCTCCGCACCGAACGCTGCGAAACGTTGTAACGCTCACCGCATCGAGCGACGTCGCGGTGAATCGTGAATCGAGCGGAACACGAGGCGCGGCCATTCGTAGTAAAGCCCCGCTTCATCCAGGGCGCGGTAGTACAGCATGTCCAGCGTTTTTCCATTTCGCAGCCACATTGCGGCGGGAGACGCGGGAAGGGTCGTGAAAACGGTGGCGAAGGATATATGCGTCTGGTCAATCGCGGCAGCTTCGCGCGTCAAGCGCAGCGCGGACAGCTCGATCCGAGCCGGCCCGGGCGTGATTTCGTCGCGGCGCGCGATGCTCAGGACAAAATTCTCGCCTGTCCAGAATGCGCCTGCGATGCGGCCCAACGCCGCGCCGGTCGAGACCTGACCCGAGCCCGACGACGAGCCGTCAGCCGTTGCCGTCGCCGCTCGATGCGGCCACGGGAGACGATGTTTGGGGCGAGCTCGTGCCAGCGATATAGCCGCTCTCGGAAATGGAGACTCCGTCAGAGCCCAGGGCGCCGCCATAGAAGAATCGGTCCCAACCACGCGAGCCTGACCGAGTCGCGGTGACGAACGCTCCTTCGCCGTCCGTGGCGATGGTGGCCGGACTATAGAAGACCTCCGTCAGCGGTGGAGCATCGAGCACGGTCTCCGGCGCGACGGCGGAAGGCAGCGGCGTCCAAGCGAGAAGGAACAGGGACGCGAAGGCCAGAGACGGCGCGGACATTCGCATGGTGCCCCAAAGGTTATCTTAAGTTGCGCCCCTCGCGAATGAAACTTCAGTGGATCGTGCGCAGCATCTCCAGCCGCGACTCCACCGCTTTGCGCGCCCGCTCGATGGCCTGCTCGTCGTTGCGCAGGTAGAACGCGAAGTTCGCGCCGAAGAAGAGCGCGTTCAGCTCGAACGCAAGCTGCGCCGGATCGACGTCCTGCCGCAGATGCCCCTCGTCCTGCGCCATCCGGATCGCTTTCTCCAGCGCGCCGATCCAGTCGTCCATGAGGCCGCGGATGCGCTCCTGCACCAGACCGGGACGGCTGTCGAATTCGAAAGACGCCGCGGCGAAGAAACATCCGCCGGGAAACACGCCGCGGCGGATGTACGAAAGCCACGACTCGCAGATCGCCATGAGCCGCGGCAAGCCACGCGGGTGGAGCAGCGCGGGCGTGAAGATCTCGCGGATGTAGCGCTGCGACGCGGCTTCGATCGTGGCGAGCTGCAGGTCTTCCTTCGAGCCGAAGTGCGCGAAGAGGCCGCTCTTCGACAGCTTCAGCTCGTCGGCGAGACGGCCGATCGTGAGACCCTGGAGTCCCTCGAGCGACGCCACGTCGACGGCGCGCTCGAGGATGCTCTGTCGCGTGCGCTCGCCTTTCATGCGTATGCGGGCAAGTCCTTCCGCAGTTCCTCGTGCGCGTGACGGAAGTCGCTGGTCCATCCGAGGCTGACGACCGTGCGCTCGCCGCGCGCGTACGGCGTGCGGCCGTTCTCGCTCGAGACGAGGAATCCGTAAGTACAGGTGTAGTCGTCGAGATCGTTCACCCAGAGCTCCACGCGCAACGTCGACGCGCCGGTCACCGGCTCGAGCTGCTCGAGGCAGCACCCGCCGCCGATCGGCGCGCGTCCGTCGAGGGCGATGATCGCATGGTCGACGTGCTCGGGGAGCTGGTTCTTGTCGACTGCGGCGGAGCGGACAGGGGAGAAGAAGATGAACTTGGGGTTGAAGTCGTCGAAGGCGGGAAACATGTGCTTTTCCTCCGGCGGACAAAATAGTACGAACGTTCGTTTATTGTCAAGAGTAGAAGATGGGACGAATAGGACACATAGGACCTATAGGACTGAGTCCTATGGGTCTTATCCGTCCTATTCGTCCTATCGCCTACTTGTAAATCTCGACATGTGCCACGCCATCCGCGCCGATCCACCCGCGGTACATCCCCTCGCTGTTGAACGGCATCGCGAAGTTGCCCTTCGCGTCGAGGACGATCACTCCGCCTTCGCCCTTCACCGGCGCGAGCTTCTTGTGGATCACTTCGTTCGACGCCTCCTGCACGCTCATGCCGCGATACTTCATCAGCGCGGCGATGTCGTAGGCGACCGTCCAACGGATGAAGAACTCGCCGTGTCCCGTCGCCGAAACCGCGCACGACTCATTGTCGGCGTACGTTCCCGCGCCGATGATCGGCGCATCGCCGACGCGGCCGAACTGCTTGTTGGTCATGCCGCCGGTCGACGTCCCCGCGGCGAGGTTGCCGGATGCGTCGACGGCCACGGCGCCGACCGTTCCGAATTTCTTGTCGCTTTGTTGTTGCTCCTTGAGAAGCTCCTGCTGCAGCGACTTCCAGCGCCGCTCGGTCCAGAAGTACGACGGATCGACGATCTCCAGTCCCATCTTCGTCGCGAACAGCTCCGCGCCGCGGCCAACCATCATCACGTGCGCGGACTTTTCCATCACCGCGCGCGCGGCGGTGATCGGGTTGCGGATGATCGTCACGCCGGCGACGGAGCCCGCTTTTTTGGTCTTCCCTTCCATGATCGCGGCGTCGAGCTCGTTGCGTCCCTCGTGTGTGAACACCGCGCCCTTGCCGGCGTTGAAGAGCGGATTGTCTTCCATCACCCGGATCGTTGCCTCGACCGCATCGATGCTCGAGCCACCTTTGGTCAACACGCCGTGACCGGTGCGCAGCGCCTCCTCGAGTCCAGCGCGGTATTGCTTTTCCGCCTCGGCGGACATGCTCGCGCGCGTGATCGTCCCGGCGCCGCCGTGGATCACGAGCATGGCTTTCTGCGCGCACAGCGAGAAGGCGAACACGATTGTTGCAGTGAAGAGAGCGAGTCTTCTGGCCATGATCCGTACACTACCACGCTGCATGAAGCGTCTTTTACTCGCGCTCGTCGTCGCTCCCGCCCTCTTCGCACAGGGTCCCTCGGCCGACTGGCGCACGATCGCTCTCCCGCACTTTCGCGTGCACTATCCGATCGAATACGAGGCCTGGGCCATGCGCGCCGCGGAGCGCCTCGAGTCGACGCGCGAGCTTGTTTCGAAGGAGGTCGGCTTCACTCCGCCGCAGACGATCGACGTGATCATCGCGAATCCAATCGCCGAGCCGAACGGCAGCGCGTGGCCGCTGCTCGACGCGCCGCGGATGATTTTCTACGCCGAGCCTCCCGGTCCCGACGAACAGCTCGGCGCGTTCGGTCACTGGATCGATCTGCTCTCCGTGCACGAGACCGCGCATCTCGTGCACATGCTCCGCCCGTCGCGCAATCCGCTCGAGCGTGGACTCGAAAAATTCGTGCTGCCGCTCAACCCGATCACGCTGCGCGCCCCGCGCTGGGTGCTCGAAGGCTATGCGACGGTGATCGAGGGACGAATCACCGGCGCGGGCCGTCCGACGAGCACGCTCCGCGCGCTGATCCTGCGTCGCTGGGCGGAGAACGGACGCCTTCCCACCTACGGACAACTCGACTCCGACCGCCGCTTCCTCGGCATGTCGATGGCGTACCTCATGGGCTCCGCGTATCTCGAATGGCTCGAGCAGCGCGGCGGACCCGCGTCGCTGCGCAACCTCTGGTCGCGCATGACCGCGCGTCACCGGCGCTCGTTCGACGACGCGTTCATCGGCGTCTTCGGCGATCGTCCGGATCGCCTGTACGGACAGTTCCTCGCCGAGCTCACCGCGTCGACGATGCAACCTCGCGAATTGCAGGAGGGCGAGTTGTTTCAGGAGACGACGCGCGCGAGCGGCGATCCCGCGGTGTCGCCGGACGGCAAGCAGATCGCGGTGGTGATCCGTCCGCGCGAGTTGCCGGAAAAACTGGTGATCTGGTCGACGGCGCCGCCGGATGAGGAAGAGAAAAAATACCGCGAGCGCGTTGAGAAGCTCCTCGCGCGCGACCCCGAGGATGTTGCACCCGTGCGCGCGAAACCGCTGCCGCGCGACGACGTGCATTCGCTGACGATGCCCGACGGCGGCGACATCCGCACGCCGCGCTGGACGCGCGATGGCAAGGCGATCCTGTTCGCCCATCGCGTTCCTGACGCCGAGGGGGTGCTGCATTTCGATTTGTACCGGTGGAATTTCGAAAACGTCACCCGCATCACGCGGCTGGCTGACGTGCGCGACGCCGATCCGATCGACGACCGCACCGCAATCGCGGTGCGCAGCCGCTACGGCGCATCGCAATTCGTCACCGTCGATCTCACGACTGGCGAGGTGACGCCGCGCGGCGAGGCGTCGATCGATCATGTGATCACGCACCCGCGCGTCAGTCCGGACGGCAAGCGGATCGCGCAAGTCGCACATCGCGGCGGACGCTGGACGTTGTTCATCGACGACGACGCCGTCGACGTGCCGGGTGATCCCGCCTCGCCGGAGTGGATCTCGAATGACGAACTGGTTGTGACCGTGCTCGCTGGAGGCTACGCGGAGCTGCATCGCGTGAGCGCGGGTGCGTCGACACCGATCACCCGCACGGGCGGTGGTGCATTCGATCCCGCGCCGTCGAAGGACGGCCGCATCTTCTTCATGTCGCTCGAACCCGACGGCTACGTCCTTCGCGTGCTGGACGAACGGAGCGCCGGCTTCCAGCCGGCCGCTCCGCCGCCTTCCAGGCGGCATGCCGGCAGGATGCCGGCGGAGCGGCCGGCTGGGAAGCCGGCGCTCCGCCCCTACGCCCTCGGCAAACAGGAATGGTCCTGGCTCGCGTCCTCCAACTACGCCCCGGACCAGCAATCCACCGAGCTCGGCGTGCGCTTCGGCGACGTTATCGGCCGACTCGACACGCTCCTCATTGCCTCCCTCGGCGACATCGTAGGCGTCGGTCTCGCCACCGCATGGCGCGGCTTCCCGATCGAGCTCCACGGGCACGCGTATCACATCGACGACGAGAGTGGCGGCGAGCTTCGCGCGGTCTGGCAACGCCGTTTCCCGCGCTCGCGACTCACGCTCGAAGGCGGCGCATCCGACGACCTCATCTTCGCCAGCGCGGCCTTCAGCACGCGTCAGATCTTCGGATCGCTGCGACTCGAGGAAGGCGCGCGCGTCGAAGTCGACGACGAGCACTACCGCGCCGTCGTCGGCGCCGCGATCCGCACCGGCTCCACGCGCATCGCCGCGCGCTATCAGCGCGACGGCGGCGCCACCGTCACCCTCGGCGGACTCCCGTCGTCGATCCTGCCGCGCTCGGCGTACGCGTTTCAGATCCTCGATCCCGCTTTGCCCGTGGCAGTCCTCGCGGGCGACAGGTACGATGGCTGGCGGATCGAATCGACTGTGCCGGGCCTTCCGTTCACCGCGTTTTATCAGCGCCACGAGCTCGGCGACAGGCGACTGTCGCTTGCGGGCGCGGAGGTGGAGTTGAGCTCCGATCCGTTCCCGATTCTGAAACTTCCCGGTCTCGATCTCACGGCGGGCGTCGCGCGCATCTTCGACGCACCGCTTCAGGACGAGACGAAATGGTGGGTGGGTATGCGGTGGCGACCATGATGCACATTCACAACGGCGACGTCGTTGCGATGCTGGCGCGTCGCAGCGGGATTCCCGGCGAGCACGTCGCGTATCGCGAATCGCTCGTCACTGGGCCGGTCGTGCCCGGCGACGAGTGGATCGAGACACGAGCACGTGCGTTGACAGAACGCTACGGCGACGATCTCCTGCGCGTGCGCACCGACCTCCTCGAACAGGAACAGCGACTCGACGCCGCGCCGTCGCAGGGCGAGATCGTGTTGTGGTTCGAGCACGACCTTTACTGCCTCGTGCACCTCGTGCACATGCTGCAGCGCTTCGCGGACGCGCGCGTGTCGCTGGTGTGGTGTCCCGAGCCGCTCGGCAACAACGACGAGCAAGCGCTGTATCTCCTCTTCGAATCGCGCGCCGCCGCAACGCCGGCGATGATCGCGCTCGCGCGCGAGGTATGGGCCGCGTACACATCGCCCGACGCGTCGGCGCTCAATCGCTGGCTCGACCGCGACACGCACGATTTCCCCTTCCTTCGCGACGGCCTGAGGGCCCACGCGTCGCGCTTTCCGTCAACGCGCAACGGCCTCGGCGCGATCGAACAGCACGCGCTCGAGCTCATCGCCGGCGGCACGGCCGCGTGGTCGGCGCTCTTCGATCAGCTCAATGCGCGGCTGCCGCGCTTCGGCTTCGGCGACGCGGAGACGTTCGCGATCCTGCGTGCGATGGCTTCGGCCGCGGTGCCGCTGGTGACGATCACCGGCGAACTGCCGAAGGCGATCGTCACGATCACGCCCGCGGGCGAGAACGTGCTGAGCGGCGAAGTCGACGACCTGCGCGTCAACGATCCCGACCGCTGGCTCGGCGGCGTGCATCTGACGAAGGAGAATGTATGGCGCTGGGACGGCGCAGGCCTGAGCCGCTCGGCCGCCTCCTGAGATTCGACGCGACTGATGGCGCGCCGCTGGCGGGGCTGCTGTTCGAGCCGCGTCGACGCACGTCGCGCGTGGTGATCTTCCTGCACGGCACCGGCGGCGCGTCGGTGTTCGAATCGAAGCGGACGAACGCGCTCGCGGCCGCGTTTACGCGCGAAGGACTCGCGTACTTCACCTTCAACAA
This sequence comes from Thermoanaerobaculia bacterium, assembly GCA_035999335.1. Classification (GTDB taxonomy): domain Bacteria; phylum Acidobacteriota; class Thermoanaerobaculia; order Gp7-AA8; family Gp7-AA8; genus QHVT01. The sequence goes on from DASYGV010000083.1 coordinate 22,649, forward strand.
CCGCGGCGCGCATCTCGTCCGCCGCCTCGGCCGCAACCTCGGCGGCATGGCCTTCGAGAAGATCCGCGACTGCGTGTTCGACATCGACGGCGCCGTGCGCGAGCTGTGGAGCCGCGGCTATCGCGACATCACACTGGTTGGCCATTCCACAGGCGCAAACAAAGTCGCGGTGTACGACTCGTTGAAGCGGCGCAATCGCGTGAAGCGCTACGTGCTCCTCGCCGGCGGCGATGACACGGGCATGCTGTACGACCAGCTCGGGGCGCGCCGTTTCCCTGCGGCGCTAATCAAAGCGCGATCGATGATCCACGAGCGCCGCGGTGACGAGCTCGTGCCGCGCGCGCTGTCAACGCTTCCGATGAGCTGGCGCTCGTTTTACGACATGGCCAACCCGAACGGCGACTACAACGTCTTCCCGTTCCTCGAAATGATGCGCAGTGTGCGATTGTCGCGCCGCCCGCGCTTCCGCCATCTTCGCGGCATTCGCAAACCGGCGCTGGTCGTCTACGGAGAGAATGACGAGTACCTGTACGGCGACGTCTCCCGCTGCGTCGCGATCCTCGCCGAAGCGCTCGGACCGAAACCGAACTTCGAGCTCGTCGTGATGGAAGGCGCCGACCACGGCTTCAGCGGGAGGGAGGGGGAGGTGGCGGAGTTGGTGGTGCTGTGGATGACTTCCTGATCATGTCGACGACACTCTTCGCCAGATCGTTCGGGATCGGGATCGTCAGGTTGTAGTGCGCGATCTTCCACGCATCCCCGATCTTGCGCACGACACCCGTGCCGCGGCATTCACCGTACGAAGCGCTATCGAGCTTTTCGTCGAACCACGCGACGTCGCCGGTCGGCGCGAGGATGACGTGGCGGTCGCGCGGGACGAACGTCCACGCTTTTCCCTTCGCGAAGTACGGATGCGCAAACGCGCGGAAGGACGTGACGTCCCATCGCTCGGTTGCATCTGTGCCGAGGAAGATGAATTCGGGCGCCATTGCGCCGAAGTAGCGGGACTCGTCAGCGTCCGCGGCGGCGTCATGCCAGTCGTCGAGCGTCGTGTTGATCGTTGCGCGCGAGTCGGGGAATGCGGTGCACGTCAACAACAGAGTGGCGAGAACGAAAAGCTTGCTCATGACTCGCATTATGGGGGTGCGGGCTTCCAGCCCGCATCACGCGCTCCCTAATA
>DASYGV010000085.1:0-30197 GCA_035999335.1 Thermoanaerobaculia bacterium
GCGGTGGCTCTCCACCACCCGCCCTACGGCGCCACCGCACTCCTAGAACAACCCTTCCGCGATCAACTCCCGCTTCAGTTGCTCCGCATCGACGAACTGGAACGAGCGGATGCCTTCGCTGCGCGCGGCGAACACGTTCTCGATGAGATCGTCGATGAAGACGACGTGACGCGGCAACGCACCGATGACTTCCAGCGCGCGGCGGAAGATCTCCGGATCGGGCTTGGCCACGCGGAAGCGGTGCGAGAAGACGAAGCGGTCGTCTTTGCGGAAGAGGGCCGAATACCGCCGCGGGATGACGTCGGCGTGGACTTCGTTGGAGTTCGACAGGAACGCGACGCGGTATTTCTCTCGGAGCTGGTCCAGCAGGTCTTCGCTCCCGGCAATCGGGCCGTCGAAGAAATCGCTCCAGACTTCACGAAAGTCGAGCAAGGAGCCGCGATATCCCGCGTTGTGGGCGATGAACTCGTAGAACTCGCGGAACGTCACCGCCCCGCGCTCCATGTCGCGATACCCGCCGGGCTGCTCGAGGACTTCGATGAGCTCGTCGCGCGACACGGACGCGTTCCTGCAGACGTTCTCCATCACGCGCTCGTACGCGAGCTTGATGAGGGTGTTGCCGAGGTCGAAAAGGAACCAGTTGATCATCAGAAGTGCTGAGTGCTGAGTGCTGAGTGGGCGGGTGTGACTCAGCACCCAGCACCCAGCACTCAGCACTGTCACATCCGGAATACCCCGAACCGCGGCTCAACAATGCGCGCGTTATACGAAATCGAAAGTCCCAATCCCAGATAGATCCTCGTCTCCGCCGGATCGATGACGCCGTCGTCCCACAGTCGTGCCGTCGAATAATACGGGCTGCCTTCGGTCTCGTATTTTTCGAGCACCGGCTCCGCAATGTTGCGCTCTTCCTCCCGCGACAGTTCCTTTCCTTCGCGCGCGAGCTGATCGCGTTTGACGGTCGTCAGAACGCCCGCGGCCTGTTCGCCGCCCATGACGGAGATTCGCGCGTTCGGCCACATCCAGAGGAACCGCGGCGAGTATGCGCGCCCGCACATTCCGTAGTTCCCCGCGCCGAACGAGCCTCCGATGATGACGGTGAATTTCGGCACGGTCGAATTCGCGACCGCGTGGACCAGCTTCGCGCCGTCCTTCGCGATACCTCCGCGCTCGTACTGCTTGCCGACCATGAACCCGGTGATGTTCTGCAGGAACACGAGCGGAATGCGGCGCTGATTACAGAGCTCGATGAAGTGCGTCGCCTTCAGCGCGGACTCCGAGAACAGCACGCCGTTGTTGGCGAGGATGCCGACCTTGTAGCCGAAGATGTGCGCGAAGCCGGTGACGATGGTCGTCGCGTAGCGCTCCTTGAACTCGTGGAACTTCGAGCCGTCCACGACGCGCGCGATCACCTCGCGCACGTCGTAGGGCTGGCGCAGATCGCGCGGGATCACGCCGTAGAGCTCTTTCGGGTCGTAGAGCGGATCTTCCGGCGTGATGCGCGTCGGCGGCTCGCTCTTCTCCAGTCGCAGGTTCTCGACGATGTTGCGCACGATGGCGATGGCGTCTTCGTCGTTCTCCGCGAAGTGGTCCGCCACGCCGCTGATCCGCGTGTGCACATCCGCCCCACCCAACTCCTCGGCGGTCACTTCCTCGCCCGTGGCAGCCTTCACCAGCGGCGGGCCGCCAAGGAAGATCGTCCCCGTGCCCTTGACGATCACGGCCTCGTCCGACATCGCTGGCACATACGCGCCGCCCGCGGTACACGAGCCCATGACCGCCGAGATCTGCGGAATCTCCGCGGCCGACATGATCGCCTGGTTGTAGAAGATCCGGCCGAAGTGCTCGCGATCGGGGAAGACGTCGGCTTGCAGCGGGAGGAAGGCGCCGCCGGAGTCGACGAGATAGATGCACGCGAGGTTGTTCTGCAGCGCGACTTCCTGCGCGCGGAGATGTTTCTTCACCGTGATCGGCAGGTACGTTCCGCCATTCACGCTCGCATCGTTGGCGATGATGAGGCACTCGCGGCCATGCACGCGGCCCACGCCCGTGACGATCCCCGCGGCCGGCGCGTCTTTTTCGTACATCCCGTTCGCGGCCAGCGGGGAGAGCTCGAGAAACGGCGTGTTCGGGTCGAGCAGCCCGGCGATCCGATCGCGCACCGGCACCTTCCCCTGCTCGCGATGCCGCGCCAGATACTTCTCGCCCCCGCCCTGCCGCGCCCGCGCGAGCCGCTCGTTCAGGTCGTCGACGAACGACTGCAACCGTTGCGCGTTGGCCTTGAAGCCGTCCGCTGCAGGATCGAGATGGGTTTCGAGTGCTTCCATGTGGGCCGGAGTCTATCGTTTTGGAGTGCGGTGGCAAGGCCACCGCTTTCAATGCGCGCGGCTTACGGAAGCGGCGGCCTTGCCGCCGCACTCCACATCAAGTGCTTGATCATCCGTGCCTCCTCGCTTTCGAGTCGCGTGAGCTCGTCATCGAACGACTCGCCCACGCGATCGACGAGTCCGATTTCGAGCGCATCGCTCGCGGAAAACACGCGGTTCGCGAGGAACAGCTGATTCGCGGCGCGGCGCGTCAGCACCTTGCGCCAACGCGACGTGCCGCCGAAGCCGGTGACGATGCCGAGGCGGGCACCGGGGTGGGCGAAGCGGGCGCGTGGGGTGGCGAAGCGGAGGTCGAACGCGAGGACGAGGTCGAGCGCGCCGCCGAAGCAGTCGCCGTCGATGAGCGCGACCGTGACGCACGGCAGGCGCTCGATCGCGTCGAAGAGCTCCTGTCCGAGGCGCGCGAACTCGTACGCGTCCCAGGGCGTGAAGCGTTGCATCTCCGCCATGTCCGCGCCGGCCGCGAAGAGATTCGGGCGGCCGGAGCGGAAGACGAAGAGCGAAGCGGTTTCGGGAAGCGCGTCGCCGATGCCGCGGAGCGCCGCCGACGACAGCAGGTTCATGCCGCCGTCGTCGAACGCGAACTCGACACGCATCACCGCTGCACGGCGTTGCGGATCGCGTTGACCGCGGTCGACGTCGGCGTTCCCGGAAGAAAGATCTCGCGGATCCCGAGAGCCTTCAACTTGGCGATGTCCTGCTCGGGGATGATGCCGCCGGCGAAGACGATGATCTCCTGCGCGTCCTGCTCCTTCAGCAGCCGCATGATCTCGGGGAAGAGCACGTTGTGTGCGCCGGAGAGGATCGAGAGACCGATCGCGTCGACGTCCTCCTGCACCGCGGCGGACACGATCTGCTCGGGCGTCTGCCGCAGGCCGGTGTAGATCACTTCCATCCCCGCGTCGCGCAGCGCACGCGCGATCACCTTCGCGCCGCGGTCGTGGCCGTCGAGGCCCGGCTTCGCGATCAGCACGCGGATTTTCCGTTCGGTCATGACTGTGTCTCCTGAGGCGCGCCGTCGCGGAAGACCGAGAGGATCACGATGTCGTGATACGTCCCCTCGCGATAGAACTCCTGGCGCAGCCGCCCCTCCTGCACGAAGCCCTGGGCTTCCAGGACATGTTTCGCGCGGTCGTTATAGTCGAAAACGTTGATGTGCAGCTTGCGCAGGTTCATCTCCTCGAACGCGAACAGCACCAGCGTGCGGATGGCGTCGCTGCCGAAGCCGCGGTTCCACGCGCTCGGCTCGCCGACGAACAGGCCGAAGCTGGCGATGCGCGAGACCCAGTCGATGTCGTGGATCGACGCGTTGCCGATGTGCGTCCGGTCGTCCTTGCGCTCGATGGCAAAGTGACGCTCGGAGTCGGAGGTGCTTCCGTGCATGGCCCGGTCGAGCCACTCGATCTCGTTCTGGAACGCAATCGGGTAGCGCGACTTCAACGTGCGGACGATGTTCGGATCGTTCATCCAGCGGTAACAACGCTCGGCGTCGTCTCGCTCGAACGCGCGCAAGATCACGTGCTCGCCCGCGATCATGAAGCGGCGGCGCGAGGGCTCACGCGACTCGGGCGCAAAGGTGCGTTCGGTGCGATCGGCCATCCGGCGCGGATTATATGCATCAGTACGCGTACAACGTGCCCCCGCCGACCGTGCGGACACGCCGGAACCGCGTGTATTTCGCGAGAAAAGGCTCTTCCTCGTGCTGCATGAGCAGCGCGTAGCGAGGCTCGATCGGGATCTTTGCCGGCGCCAGGTCCCACCGCACGGGGCGATGCTCGGAGTAGTAAACGAGCGCGCCGCTGAATTCCATGCTGAAGACGAGTGACCGCGGCGGAAGAGCGCGCGCGGCCCATTCGACGGGAACGCGCGAGAGAGCCTGGTCTTCGTCCGTCCAGAGGACGTTGAAGCGCGCGAGCTGTCTCGCCTCCCACGTCAGCGCGACGACGATCAGCAGGACGCCCGCGATGCGCCAGCGTTCCACGAGCCGCGCGAAAGCGATGCCGGCGGCGATCGCGATCGCCGGAAACGCGGGAAGCAGGAAGCGCGTGTACCACCACTCGTCGTACCAAAAATAGAACGAGTAAAAGACGAAGAACGCGCCAATCCAGCTCGTGAGCATCCACCGCTCTTTCGAGATCACCAGCCCGCCGATCGCTGCGACGATCGCGATGGGACTGAACTGCTCGACCGTCCAGCGCGCGTAGTGCAGCGCCCGCGGCGCGAAATACGAGAACGCAAAATCGCGCGTCGCGCCGACCGCCTCGTAGCCACTCACGACGAGTGATCCAAACACCTCGAAGTTGTACCACCCTAGAATCACCGCCGCCGGAATCCCGCCCAAAACAAACCACACGACGCGCCGAAACGCCGGACGCATCACGAACACAATCGGCACGATCGTCAACACCGACGTCGGCCGCACGAGCACCGCGACGCCGAAACAAAATCCCGAGAGGAGCGCCGACCGCCGGTCGGCCGGTCCTCCGGCCGCTGGCCGGACCGCCGCCGCGAGCGCAGCGACCGACCACATCGCCGCGAGGACGTCGCTCATCGGCTGCACGGCCTGAAACACGAATACCGCGCAGAACCCCATCAGCAGCGCGGCGACGAGACCCGCGAGATCGGAGTGCAGGCGCCGTCCGAGCCAGAACGTGAGGAGCACGAGCACGACTCCCGCGAGCGGATTGACGAGGAACGGCGCGTGCGCCCATCCGCCGATGCGCGCGAAGAGTCCGAGGTGGATCGGGAGACCGATCGGATAGTAGGAGGCCATGCGGTCGCCGCGCGAGACGAAGCCGATGGGCGTGAGCCAGTGCGGTTCGCAATCACTGCACGCGACGGGGAGCGGCCGCGTCGTCTCGCCGCGATCGAGCATCCGCGCAAGATTCAAATAGCCGCTGCTGTCCGCGCCGAAGACGGCCTCGGAACGGTTCGCGATCAGGACTCCCGCGAGAGCGATCGCAAACACGATGAGCAGAGCACGTTTCATCACTCTTCGGGCGGTGGTGCGTCGCGAACGATCGACACGCTGTGAACGAGCGCCAGGAATTGAAGTTCGCAGTCTCCCTCGTCCAGCGGAAGACCTTCCCTCAAAGCCAACACGGCAACAGAGTCAGGTTCGAGGTTGGACAGGTTCAAGTAGAACTTGATGACTTTGTCGTCACCGCTGACATATCGATCCGAGACTGCCGGATGCCCGCCAATCTTGAGAACCGTCTTCCGTCTCCCCGGACGATGCACGCCGATGTCGAGTGCCGCCACGAGAAAGTCGTTCCACTCGTGGTCTCTGTGGAATCGGACTTCGACTCGGCAGTCCGAACCAAGAGCCGGCGGAGGGACGATCGCATTGTCGATGATCGTCCAACCGCGCGGCATGCGTGCCTGAAGGAGGAAGCCTGGCGAATGCAACGTCATCGGGATGCCGGGTTCTTTGAACCACGGCGTTTTCCCGGAGCTCGCCGTCGCCGCGCAAACGAGAGCACAAATCACTGCGACCTGGATCCGCTTCATCGTGTTTCCATCCTAATCAACTGTACCGATACGCGCCTCGTATCCGGTGCCGCCAACGGAAACACACGCGACGCGCGAATCAACAATAACGGTTGCTCCAGCGGCACGGGCGCCACGACGCTCTCGCCGCGGCGCACGGTCACGTGCGTCGCGTTGATCTGCACGTCATTCGTCGCGAACGGCGCATCCGCGGGCAAGCGCAGCGTCACACGCGCCATCGCGCGCCCGGTCGGGACGCGCACCGTTGCTTCCCGCTCCAGCCACCGCCAGCTCTCCCCCGACTCGTTGCGCTCGATGCCGAACACACCGTCCAGCGGCGCGTACCGCTGCGGAATCGGAATGAGCGACACGTTCCGATACGCATTGCGCGTGAGCTTCCCGTACGCGTCGTGGTCCGGCCGCGAGAACCCCCGCGCGCCGGGCTCGTTCGAGTTGCCATACGCGAAGTGCAGCAGAGGGACGTCGTCATCGACGTGCCGCCGCAATCCTTCGTCGAGCGGGACTCCCTTCGCGAACGCAGCGGTCTCGCGATCGTGCAAAACGACCGCGGTGCTCGGAATCGCGCGCGCCGCTTCGATGGGCGGCGACGGGCGCGTCACGCGATCGCGCAGGATCGGAAATGCATACCAGATCGACAACGCCGCAATCACCGCGGCGCCAATCCACGTCACCCGCAAAGCCCGCAACCCCTCGGCCGCCACGAACGCCGTGAACATCAGCGACGGCACCGCGTAGCGCACGCCGTCCGCCGGATCGACGAACGCGATACCGAACGCCACATGCACGAGCGCGAACCACATCAGCACCTCGAGCTCCGCGCTCCACTTTCGGATCAGCGGACGGATCCCCGCGACGACGGCGATGAACACCGGCAGCGCCACGAACTTCGAGCCCCACGGGTGCAGCGTGAACCGGGCGATGCTGAACGACAGCGGCGCCGGCACACTCTCTGAAATCGTGACGAACGGCAGCAATACGATCACGAACGCGATCGCGGCGAGGAATCGGTCGCGCCGCTCCGTCACGATCAATATCAGCGCGGCGATGAACAGCGCGAGCGCCGAAACGATCCCGCACGCCATCGCCGCCGCCGCGAACGCACCGAGGAGCACCGGCTTGCGCAGACAGAGCAGCGCGAGCGCAACGAACATCCATCCCAGCGCATCCAGCCGCGCCGCCGGCGCATGCACCATCACCGCAGCCGAGATCGAGAATAACAGCGACGCGAGTGGATCTTTTGCCGCCAGCGCGATCGCCGTCGCCACCGACGCGAGCACGCTGATCGCCACCATCGCCACGAACGGAAACCGCAGTTCCGCGGCGTCCCAGGGCGTCCGCGGCAGCGTCGCCATGCGGGCGAGAAGCACGAGGAGGCCAATCAGGTACGGCCGCATTCACGCTAGAGCTTAACCGCTCGAATCCGCATCCTCACCGGACGACAGGAATTCGAGAAGCGGAAGATCGTCCGGTTGCACGAGCACCTGGATCGAACGAGCCGCGCCAGGCACCCGCGCAATGAGTCCGTTCTTGTGGAGTGTGACCACCATCTGATGAACCGAAGGTGGTGTGACGCGGAAGAACCTCTGGATGTCGGCCTCAGCCGGAGGCGTACCGTGAAGCCGCGTGTAGATGTAGATGAAGGAGAGATACCTGCCCTGCAAAGGGGTGAATGGTTTCACGCTCGAATTCTCGCACGTGTCAGGTGCCACGCCGCGCCGCTTCTGCAATGCCTTCGCGACAACGTCGGGCGCTTTGGACGCGATGACGAGTAACGCCCTCGCAGGTCCCTCCGGGTGGCGCCGCGCCTGCTCCCAAATTCTCCAGCGTCGCGAGGTCGCGCCGCCCGATCATGTGGGCAACTCTGATTAGGACTTGTGGAGCTTCTCGCGAACCTTGCGCACGTCTTCCGGCTGAAGCACGAACGTGCGGGATGCCTTGGCTTCTCCGCGATGAATCTTGCCGGCATGCCTGACGCTTGCGACGAGATCCTCAAACAGCTGTTTCTTCATTGGTTTCTCGGATAGTTGGTTTGCGACGCACACCGACCTGACGCCCATCGCGCCAACCGCACGCCAAAAAGAATAGCGACGCGGTCGGCGTCCGGTGCACCGTTAAGTTGGGGCGACTCATGCCTACAACAGCAATCTAGATCTAGACGGTACGATCTCGACGCGCCGCACAGAGGCGACCATACGTGGTAGACCGACTGTTTCCGGATCATATTCCCAACGAAGTACCGGACGGAACTCGACGTTCCTCCCAACGAGAAGCGAAACAGGCGCGAAGAGTGCTCGGGACAGACGAATCTCCGCTCTGGCAGTAAACGCCGTGCGCGAATTGTCTGACGGAGGGTAGAGATAGATGCTGCCGATCGAACCCTCAGTGACTTCGTCACCAAATTTCGCCACGATAGAGATCGACGATTCGTTGTCGTTCGGGTCAAGTTCGAGATACTCCTCACGCCAGCTGAAGGCGAACAACTTTCCGGAGAACGTGACATCCAATTCGACAAACGCTTGAGGTGCGCGCGCCTGCGTGCGCGCAGGATGTGACGCACTCACACCGAAAGCGTCAAGCTCCTCCTCCGGGATAGCTTCGATACCGTCATCAAGACCGGCGCGGATCTCGAGGCTCTCAAGCCGGACGACCGCCGTGAAACCGCCTGGACTGGAGTACCGATTCATCGCCCGCGAGACTACTGCTGTCCTTGGGTGAGAGCAAGAGCGCCCGTCCCTGGTAGGTTGTCAGGGTCGCCCAACGTCCCTTGGTGTGAGCTGCAGCGGCTTCACGTGCGGGAAGCGACGCGGCACGACGGCTGCCGCGAATGACGTTCCAAGAACCGAGTCGCGAACTACAGCCGGCGTGACGCTGTGAATCTGGGAACGCGGTAGGCAGCCCAGCTAAGAGGCGAGAGACCAGCCCGCTGTCAGCTTCACACCAAAGGTAGGCGCCGCGGGACGACTGTTCAATCGACAAATGGAACCTCGGAATGTGTCGGAACGACGTGCGGCAACCCAGCGGATGCGAGGATCATAGTTGACGCCTTCAGCGCGGCTTCACGACGTGCTGGCGCGAGCACGGACACGGAATTGATCGGCAGCACCTCGCCGAGCGTAAACGACAAATATGGCCGAAGCACACCGCGAGCTGTGTCAAAACGAGGTTGTCCAGTTCCGTGATTCACCCACCTCACCAGGCGCCATTCGGCCTCTTGACGGTACGCAGGATTCTTCAGAAATGGCAACAACCGTGAAATGAATTCTGCGGCCGTAACCGCACAAGATTCACGTTCGTGATCGGCTATGTTGTTGTCGCGACAGAACCTGACGGTCCGCTGCAATGCCTCACGTACGCGCGCGATCTGGCTGTCGCGGTGATAAACGACTCGGTCTAAAGCGCTTTTTTGCGTGTCATGCGCGATATGAAATAGCGCGTCCGTGTCCACGCCGATGCAATATCGCTCAAGACCAGCGCCGCCATATGCTCGCCACTGCGCCAGATCGTCAGGGAGCTCCGTGCAGCTGAAGACGTAAATCTCTGAGAGCGTATCGATGTCGACGTTGGCCGCGATGCGGTCCAGCAACCCATTCTCGGCCGGGTTCTGTCCTTCTACCGTCAGCGCGGCGTCGACGATTGAGCGTCCATATGTCACTTCCGTGGGATCGTTCAAGAAGCTATAGTTCGTGGCGCGCAGTTCGTGCTCGCGGAGTATGCCTTCAAAGCCAGCGGACGATGTGTAGTGATAGAGAACCGTTGGAACGGCATCGTCCGGGTTGAGATAATTTCGCTGCTCCAAGATGCGACGAAGCCCGGAGATGCGTAAGAAGGTCTCGACATCTAAACCCATCCTGGCAGCTTACGCCGATTGAGGCAGGGTCCGTGCGTGCAATTCGACCCCCAGGCGTGGTCGCGGGGTACCGGGCTGTCGAGGGGGGGCGTAGGGGTGGTTCTTTAGCCCGTGTCGCTTCGTCACGTGGCGTTTGCGTGCGCCTAACCCCCGCCTAACCCTCACTGATGATTACAGAACAGCCCCTCCCATCCACCCGCAGATGCTTCTATCTACATCTGGATATCTACATCTATTCGTAGATATCTACTGTGGTCAACAGATGGCCTGTCTGTGCCTCGTCGACTGCGCCTTCCGCCGCGCTGATGACCCATGCCGTGGGGTGCGCGCATCCCAGAGCGGTGACTCCCTCCCACCCGCACTCCCCCGCCACCGCACTCCTAGAACTACAGCGTCACGAGCTCGAGATGCTCGATGTCGCGCTCGAGAAATTCGCCGGCGATGCGGCGGAAGCGTTCCTCGGCGTCGGTGACGAGGAAGTGGTGGAGGGGACGCGAAACGCCGGCGGAACGCCCGAGCGCCTCGCGCACCACGTGCGCCGTCGTCTCAGCGCTGTCGACGATCTGTACCGACTCGCCGACCACCAGCTCGATCGTGGCGCGCAGGATCGGGTAGTGCGTGCATCCGAGGACCAGAGTGTCGATGCCGGCGTCGATGAGCGGCTCGAGATAGATCTCCGCGACCTCGCGCGCGACGTGCGTGTTCGCCCACCCTTCTTCCGCGAGCGGGACGAACAATGGCGCCGCGGACTCGAACACTTCGATGTCGGGATCGAGCTTCTTGATCGCAATCGTGTACGCCTTCGACCGCACGGTTCCTTCGGTCGCGATGACGCCGACAACGCCGGACGTACGCTCGACCGCAGCGCGCGCGCCCGGCTCGACGACCCCGATCACCGGGATCGGAAGCTCTTTCTGCAACACCGGCAGCGCAGCGGCGGTTGCGGTGTTGCACGCGACGACGAGCATCTTCACATTGCGCCCGAGGAGATGCCGCGCGGCTTCGAGGGAATAGCGGACGACCGTCGCCGGAGACTTCGTGCCGTACGGAACGCGCGCGGAGTCGCCGAGGTAGATGAGCGGCTCGCGTGGGAGCGCGCGGGCGATCTCGCGGAACACGGTCAGACCGCCGACGCCGGAATCGAACACGCCGATCGGGCGGTCGTTACTGCCCGTCGACGCCATCGGCTCCCGTGAAGCCCGCGCCTGCCTCGCGCTTGATGTTGTACTGCTCGATCTTCTTGTAGAGGTTCGAGCGCGGCGTATCGATGGCCTCGGCCGTCTTCGAGACGTTCCATCCGTGCTCGCGCAGCTTGGCGAGGATGAACGCCTTCTCCGCCTCGTCTTTGAACTCCTGCAGCGTCGCCAGACGCATGGCCGTGCTGATGATGTCCGTCGGCGTGCGGAAGAACTCCGCGGGCAGATCGGTGACGTCGATTTTTTCGGCCGGCACCATGATCACCAGGCGCTCGATCATGTTGCGCAGCTCGCGCACGTTGCCGCGCCATGGCGCGTCGCCGAGCGCCTTCAGCGCGTTGGGCGTGAATTCCTTGCGGTGATAGTTATGCTCCCCGGAGAAGAGTGCCGCGAAGTGCTGCGCCAGGATGGAGACGTCCTCGCGACGCTCGCGCAGCGGCGGCGTGCGCATCGGGATGACGTTGAGACGGTAATAGAGGTCCTCGCGAAAGCGGCCGTTGCGGATCTCCTCCTCGAGGTTCTTGTTCGTCGCGGCGATCGCGCGCACGTCGACCTTCACCACGCTCGCGGAGCCGACCGGCTCGACCTCCCCTTCCTGCAGCACGCGCAGCACCTTCGCCTGCGCGCCCAGGGACATGTCGCCGATCTCGTCGAGGAAGATCGTGCCTTCGTCCGCGGCGACGAACTTCCCGATCTGATCGCGAACGGCGCCGGTGAACGATCCTTTCTTGTGTCCGAAGAGCTCGGACTCGATCAGCTCGTTCGGGATCGCCGCGCAGTTGACCTGGATGAACGGACGGTTGGCGCGCGAGGAACGGCGGTGGATCTCGCGCGCGACGAGCTCCTTGCCCGTGCCGGACTCGCCGGTGATCAGCACCGTCGCTTTCGTCGGCGCGGCTCGCTCGATCTGCGATTTCAGCTCGGCCATGATCTGCGAGCCGCCGACGAGCTGGTACTCCTTCTCCTGCTTTTCCTTGAACTCGGTGTTCTCTTCCTCGAGCGACCGCTGACGGACGGCGTTGCGCACGGTCAGCAGCAGTTTGTCGCGGTTGAGAGGCTTCTCGAGGAAGTCGAACGCGCCGCGCTTCGTGCATTCGACGGCGGTGTGGACGTCGCCGTGCCCCGAGACCATGACCACCGGCGAGGAGATGCGCTGCTCTTTCAGGTTCTCGAGGACTTCGATTCCGTCGAGCACGGGCATCTTGATGTCGAGCAGGATCGCGTCGTACGGCACTTTCGCGGCTTTATCGAGCCCTTCCTGCCCGGAGCGGGCCTCGTCGATCTTGTAGCCCTCGTACTCCAGCGTCATCCGGATCGCTTCCCGGATGCCGGTTTCGTCGTCGATCACCAGAACTCGATACGGCATTCAGCGTCCATCCTCGTGCATGAGTCCGGCCAAAATATCATCCGAGGTATCCTCGGGCGGTGAAGTTTGACGAGGTGCTGCGGCGTTTCGTGGAGTTTTTCGAGGCGGAAGGCATCCGTTACGCCGTCGCCGGTGGACTCGCGATTCACGCGTGGGGCAACACACGCCTCACGCATGACATCGATTTCGCGGTAGATGGCGCTGCGCAGCAACCCGTGCTGGCTTTCACTCAAAAACTCGGTTATCGGACGCTGCACGTGTCCTCCGGGTACTCGAACCACGAGCACGCCGACAGGGACTTCGGCAGTGTCGATCTTCTTTATGTGTACGGTGACACAGCCGATCGCGTGTTCGCCGATGCCTCCAGTCGTTTCGTTGCCGGAGAGGTCGAGGCCCCTGTGCCGAAGCCGGAGCATCTGATCGCAATGAAGGTTCAGGCCATCAAGAACGCGCCGAAGCGGATCTCGATCGATGTGCCGGACATCGAATTCCTTCTGAAGCTGCCCGGCGTCGACCGTGCAGCTGTGCGGGACTACTTTGACCGGGCGGGGTTGTTGCGAATTTACGATGTCATCACCAAAGACGCTTGATCTCGAGCGCGACATGCCGCTGACTTCGGCAGACATCGAGGCGCTTGCGCGTGCGCGTCAACTGCGGCCGCTGCCGACAGAGGCATATCTCGAGTGGCTAACGCTCATGTGGAAAGACACTCCCCGCGAAATGAACTCGGACAGCGACGAGCCGTTTACTCTCGAACCCACCCGCCCTCGTAGCTGACCACGAGTCCGTGCTCGTCCACTTCCAACTCACCGGTGAACCCGGTTGCGCTCGTGTAGCGGTACGTGCGCTCGCCAGTGCGGCGGTAGGTCTGATCGAGGCGTTCGAGCGTGAGCTGAGGGAAGCGCAGCCAGGCCGCAGAGACGTTCGCCTCCTCGCCCACCGCGAGATTCAGGCGGCGGATCGGGAGCGTGTTCGTGGACGGCGTGAAGCCGAGATCGGCGTCGATGCAGCCGTCCAACGCATCGGGTGTAAACGAGAGGTCCACGCGGTCGACCCCGATCCATCCTTCCACCTCGACCGACCGCGTCCGCCACGAATCGCACTGCACGCGATACCGGAGCACGCACGGACGTCCGTCGGCCACAACCACGACGTCGCCCTCCAGACCATCCGACCAGAGCCGGCAGTGCTCGTGTCCCGGCCATGCCAGCGCGCGCCAGACGACCGACGCCTCCACGCGACGTTTCTCCATCGAAACACGATCATAAACAAACGTCAGGCTAGAATGCGCCCGCCATGCAAATCGACATCGTCCGTGACGCCAAGCTTTCGAAGATCGATCACCTCTTCATCATCCTCGCCGAAGGGAAACACGATGTGCCTTTCGACGCGGTGAAGAAGGTGATCCGCGAGTCGAAATTCGAAGGCCGCGCCGATGAAACGATCACCGTCCTCAGCAGCGAGCCCCGCAAGGTCACGCTGATCGGCCTCGGCAAAGCCGACGCGATCACGCATCGCGCCATGCGCTGCGCGGTGACGGCCGCGGGACGCACCGCGAAGAAGCATCGCGACGCGAACATCGGCCTCCTCTTCCCCTACACCCTGCCGCGCATGGACGCCGACGCCACCGCGCTCGCCGTCGCCGATGCGCTTGCGCAGAGCGACTACAAGTACGACCCGTACATCACCGTCAAGAAAGACGAGAAGCGCATCGCGATCAGCGGCACGGTCATCGCGCCGGGTGCCGGCGCGAAGCACCTCGCCGCCGAGGCGAAGTCGCTCAGCGAGGCCGTCCAGACCGTGCGCGACCTCGCCAACGCGCCCGCGAACATCCTCACGCCCGCGGAGCTCGCGAGCCGCGCCGAGGAGGTCTGCAAGCGCGTGGGCGTGAAGTGCACGGTGTACGGCAAGCGCGAGATCGCGCGGATGAAGATGGGCGGCCTCATCGCCGTCAACCGCGGCTCGGTCGAAGAGCCGCGCTTCGTGGTCATGGAGTACACACCGCGGAAAGCGAAGAAGCACGTCGCGCTGGTCGGCAAGGGCATCACCTTCGACTCCGGCGGCATCTCCATCAAGCCGGCCGAGAAGATGGAGGAGATGAAGTTCGACATGTGCGGGGCGGCGGCGGTGGTCGGCATCATGGAGGCCGCGGCGAAGCTCTCGCTGCCGGTGAAGATCACCGGCATCTTCGCCGCGACGGAGAACCTCCCCAGCGGCAGCGCCTACAAGCCGGGCGAGATCATCACGATGATGAACGGCAAGACCGTGGAGATCGTGAATACCGACGCCGAGGGGCGGATGATCCTCGGCGACGCGCTGCATTACGCGTCGCAATTGAAGCCCGATCACATCATCGACTACGCGACCCTCACCGGCGCGTGTGTCGTCGCCCTCGCCAACGAGGCCGCGGGGCTCTTCACGAACAGCGACGAGCTGGCGCAGAAGTTGATTGAGTCGGGAGAGCGCGTCGGCGAACGCCTCTGGAGACTTCCGGCCTGGGACGAATACAAGGAACTGATCCGCAGCGAATGGGCGGACATGAAGAATACCGGCGGCCGCTGGGGCGGAGCGATTACCGCGGCCGTCTTTCTGAAGGAGTTCGTCGATTGTCCGTCATGGGCCCACCTCGACATCGCCGGAACGGCGTACGCCGAGAGCGAGACACCACGCGAAGCGCGCGGAGCAACGGGAGCCGGCGTACGCGTGACCATCGACTTTCTGCGCACGCTGTAGGGCGAGCGGGCTGGAAGCCCGCGCCCCCTTGCTCGGCTTTAGTCGTCGTCTTGCTCCTCCTTCTCCTCCTCGCCTGCCACGGCGATGCGAAGAAGGCCGCGGCGGCGCCGCGTCCGGCCGAGCCGGAGATCGACTTCACGCTCATCGACTCGCCGAGCCTGCAGTTCCTCCCTCGCCATCAGGAGGCGCAGGGGTGGCTGCTCGAGGAGGACCCGATCGTCGTTCCCGGCGACCGTATGGGCACGTACCTTGGCGCGGACGGGCAGCACTTCGCGCGTTACGAAGTCATCGACGTGACGGCCGGCAAGTACGTCGCCCTCGACGGCCGCGGCTTCGCGACGGTGGAGATCTTCCGCTTCCCCGACTTCGTGAAGGCGTTCGGCGCGTACTCGATGCGCAAGGACGCCGCGCGGCGCTTCCTCCCGATCGACAACGAGGCCTACGTGAGCAAGTTCGCGGTCCACCTCTGGCGCGGACCGTATTACGTACGCGTGACCGGCGGCTCGGCGAACGCGTTCGAGGCGCTGACGAAGTTGGCGACGTTCGTCGCCGAGCGCATGCCACCCGCGCCGTCGAAGCCGGCAGTGTTCAACTTCTTCCCGGCCGAAACGCGCGTGGCCAACAGCGAGCGCTATTCGGCGGACAGCGGCTTCGGCCAGGCGATCCTCGGCAATTCGTTTCAGGCGAAGTTCAACATCGCCGGCGACATGCACGAGGGGCTGATCATCCCGTCCACGAATCGCGCCGCCGCGACGCGCATCCTCGACGCGTACAAGGAGCTCTACATCCGCAACGGCAAGCTGCTCGACCCGATCCCCCACCTCGGTGAGGACAACTTCACGGCCGAGGACAAGTACCTAGGGCGCGCGGTCGCGTTCCGCATCGACCGCTTCGTCATCGCCTTCAACGGCTACAAGGAACGCCAGAAGCTCGTGGATTTAGCGGTCGCGACCGACGCGCGCATGCTCGGAACGATCCGCAAGCAGCTCGTCGCGGCGGAAACGCAAGCGGAACCGCCGCCGGCGAATGATCGAAGGCTGCCTTGGCAGCGCGGGAACTAGCGTTCCCAGGTCCCGGACTTCCCTCCGGACTTCTGCATGAGCTGCAATCCCTCGATGACGATCCCCTTCTCTGCGCTCTTGCACATGTCGTAGATCGTCAGCGCGGCGACGGCGCAGGCGGTCATCGCTTCCATCTCGACGCCGGTCTTCCCTTCGCAGCGGACGATCGCGTGGATTTCGATCGTGCCCGCGCCGGGGTCGATGTCGAACGTCACGTCGACGGATTCGAGCGCGAGCGGGTGCGCGAGCGGGATGAGCGAGGGCGTCTGCTTCGCGGCTAGGACGCCGGCGACCTTCGCGGTGGTGAGGACGTCGCCTTTCGGAAGAGCACGCTCGACGAGCTTCTTCAACGTCGCCGGGGTCATCTTCACCGTCGCCGACGCCACGGCCTCGCGATGCGTGACCTTCTTCGCGCCGACATGCACCATCGAGATGCCGCCGGTCTCATCGAGATGCGAGAAATCTTTGGGCACGTTCCCACTCCTCCGGCGTGTTGACGTTCAGCAGCGGCTCGCCGCTGAAGCGCGAGCGCAACTCGGACTCGGCGATGATCTCCGTTTCCGCAGCCCCGCGCAAATCGAGCGCGCCGCGCGCGATGCGCTCCTCGATGCGCGGCAACAGCGCAGCATCCCACACCGCGCAAAGCGGCTGCGGACGCCCGTTCCACTCCGGTATCCCCTCGTGATCGCGAAGAAACTCCAGCACTTCCGTGGTGATCAATGGATAGTCGACCGCGAGAAGGAAACACTTCCCGCGCGCGTCACGCAGCGCGCGAACCACGCCGAAGATCGCACCCTCGAGCTCGTGCGGCTCTTCGAGAATCGTCCTGATGTCATCCTGAGCCGCGGAGACGGCGAAGGACCTCCTGCCGATAGCACGTGACGCGTTCGAATCAGGGGGTCCTTCGTCATCTCCGCGACTCAGGATGACACGGGGCCGATCCACGGCGATCACCTCATCGAATACCGGCCGCGCCGCCGTCACGATCCGCTCGAGGAACAACTCCGCTTTCGACGCGCTCATGCGCAGCGAGCGCCCCCCGACGAGCACATACGCATTCACGCACGTTACGTTAGCATCCGCAGGCTATGGAGTGCGGAGGCAGCGCCTCCGCTTTCGAATTTGCGTGCGCTGCGAAAGCGGAGGCGTTGCCTCCGCACTCCAAACAAACCGGCAATCCGTCGCGCCTCCACCAGTCGATCCCGCCGATCATTTCCTTCACGCGATAGCCGAGGCGCGAGAGCTTCACGGCGGCCTTGGTCGAGGCGTTGCAGCCGATGCCGTCGCAGTACGTCACGAGCACGGCGTCCTTCGGGAATTGCGCGGTCTCCGCCGTGATGGTGCGATGCGGCAGGTTGATTGCGCCGGGGACGTGACCCGTCGCGAAGGCCTCCGGCGTGCGCGCGTCGATGACGATGTACGCGCCGGGACTCGCGTGCAGATCCGCGGCGTCGATCTCCCACTCCAGACGACTCTCGAAATGTGCGAGTGCAGCGTTGATGTCCATGTCGCAAATGGTGCGACAATGATGGTCCCCTGATGGAGACCATTTCGCGTACGCCAAGGAGGCCACTTCACCGCCAGCTCTTCGGCGAGATCCGGCAGGCGATCGTCGGCGGGATCCTGCGGGGAGGCTCGCGCCTGCCGTCGACGCGCGAGCTCGCCGTCGAGCGCGGCATCTCGCGCAAGACCGCGGAAGAGGCCTACGCGCAACTCGAGCGCGAGGGCTACGTCGAGCGGCGCGTCGGCTCGGGGACCTACGTCTGCGAGCTGCCGCTGCCGAAGAAAAGGACCGCGCGCCTGGAAGGACGCCGCGCGCTCTCCGGACGCGGACGCGCCGCCGGCGCGTCGATGGCCTGCGTCGAACCGGTGGTCGTGAAGCCGTTCTCCGCGGGCGTCCCGGCGCTGGAGCATTTCCCGCTCGCGACGTGGCAGCGGCTCATCGGCTCGCACGCGCGGAGACTCGATCACGCGTCGCTCGTCTACGGCGATCCCGCGGGCGAGGCGACGTTGCGCGAAAACGTGGCGACGTACCTCAACACTTCGCGCGGCGTGCACTGCGACGCGTCGCAAGTCGTCATCGTCAGCAGTTCGCAGGAGGCGCTGCATCTGCTGACGCAGCTCCTGATCGATCCCGGCGAAGCGGCGTGGCTCGAGGAGCCCGGCTACTACGGCGCGCGCGCCGCGCTCACCTCGGCCGGCGCACGCGTGGTGCCAGTGCCGGTCGATCGCGAAGGTCTCGACGTCGCGCAAGGGATTGCGCTCGCGCCGAATGCGCGCCTCGCCTTCGTGACGCCGTCGAATCACTATCCGCTCGGCGCTGCAATGTCGCTCGACCGGCGTCTGGCGTTGCTCGAGTGGGCGCGCCGCAATGACGCGTGGATCGTCGAGGACGATTACGACGGCGAGTTCCGCTACGACGGCCGACCGCTGACGTCCATCCAGGGACTCGACTCCGCAGGCCGCGTGATCTACGTCGGCACGTTCACGAAGTCGCTCTATCCGTCGCTCCGCCTCGGATACGTCGTGCTGCCGCCGGACCTCGTGCCGTCGTTCGTCACGGCGCGCACGCAGGTCGACGGCCACCCGCCGCCGTTCATGCAGCGCGTCGTCGCCGACTTTATCGGCTACGGCCACTTCGACGCGCACCTGAAGCGGATGCGCGCGCTGTACCGCGAGCGCCGCGACGCTGCGCTGCGCTTGTTCGAGCGCCACCTCGACGTCGAGCTCGGACCCGCGGACGCCGGCTTCCGCGTCGTCGCGTTCGTGGAAAAGAACGATCGCGACATCGCCGCGCGCGCTGCACGCGAGGGTCTCGATCTGCCGACGCTCTCGCGCCTCTACGCCGGCCGCCCGCGCAACGGTCTCGTCCTCGGCTACATGGGACTAACCCACAGCGCGCTGACGCAGGGCGTGAAGACGCTGGCGAGGCTTCTGTGACGCGCGTGAGCGCGATCATCCCGACGCTGAACGAAGAAGCGCGCATCGGCGCGACGATCGACGCGGCGTTCGCCGCGGGCGTACACGAGGTGATCGTCGCCGACGGCGGAAGCAGCGACGCGACGATCGAGATCGCGGAGTCGCGCGGCGCGCGCGTGATTGCAGGCGAGCGCGTTCGCGCGAAGCAGCTCAATCGCGGCGCCGCGCAAGCGATGGGCGACGCGCTGATCTTTCTGCACGCGGACACGCTCCTGCCCGCCGGTGCATCAGACGCGGTGATCGCCGCCCTCGGCGACGGCTACGACTTCGGAGGCTTCCGCGTGGAGTTCATCGAGCCGGGCTTTCGCCTGCGCTACGTCGCGTTCGTGATCAACGCGCGCACGCGCCTCACGCGCGCGCCATGGGGCGATCAGGCGCAGTTCTTCCGCCGTGCGAAGTTTCCCGGCTATCCCGAGCTGCCGCTGATGGAGGACTACATACTCGCACGCGCGATGAAACGCGCGGCGATCTTGCCGCTCAAAGTGCGAACGTCCGGCCGTCGCTTCCTCACGAAGGGCTTGATCCGGACGTCCGCGCTCAACTGGCTGATCATCGCCGCGTACCACCTCGGCGTATCGCCGGAACGGCTCGCGAGGTGGTACCGGGGGTAAGGGGAGCGGGCTTCCAGCCCGCTCTAAAATCGTGCGGGCTGAAAGCCCGCACCCCCGTCATCATCGCTCAGCGAACGCGTTCGCGGCGTCGAAGGCCTGTCCGAAGTAGAGCTCGTAGCTGTCGCGCTCCACATATCCGAGGTGCGGCGTACAGAGAACGTTGTCCATCGCGAGCAGCGGGTGCGCCGTCAATGGTTCCTCTTCGTACACATCGACGGCGGCGAAGCCGGGCCGTCCCGCGCGCAATGCGGCTTCGAGCGCGCCGGATTCGATCAGCTCCGCGCGGCTCGTGTTGACCAGCAGCGCATCGCTCTTCATCCGCGCAAGGTCGGCCGCGGTGACGATGCCGCGCGTTTCCTCGGTGAACCGCAGATGCAGTGACAGCACGTCGGAGTGCGCGAACAGTTCTTCGCGCGTCGCCGTCGCAAAGGCGTCTGCCTGCGCGCGCATGAGCGATCCCTCGCGGCCGAACACGATCACGTTCATCGCGAATGCGCGTCCGTAGCCGGCGACGAGCGTGCCGATCTTGCCGTAGCCCCACACGCCGAGGGTGCGGCCGCGGAGCGCGCTGCCGAGGCTTCCCTGCCAGAGGCCCGCGCGCATCCGCGCGGCTTCCTGCGGAATGCGGCGCATCGCGGACATCACCAGCGCCCACGTCAGCTCCGCAGGCGCGACGGGCGAGCCCGTACCGGTCGCGACTCTGATGCCGCGGCGCTTACACGCCTCGATGTCGATGTGCGCAATCCCGCGTCCGGTCTGGCTGATCAGTTTCAGGTTCGGCAGACGCTCGAGAAGCGCGTCGTCGATCGACGTCCGCTCTCGGATCAGCACCAGCGCGTCGGCGTCGCGGAACCGCTCCGCCAGCGCGTCGATGTCCTTCACGGTGTCGTTGTAGATCGTGACGTCGTGATGAGCGAGCCTTGCGAAGCACGCCAGCCCGCGCACGGCGTCCTGATAGTCATCGGGAATGACGACGCGCAGGATCACAGCGGCTTCTCGTTCACGTGTGCCATGCGAAAAGCGGATTGTAGACTTTCGCCAGAGGCCCGGCGATCGCCTCGCGCGCGCTGATCACGCCGGCCGTGTGTGGATCGTGTGCGTTTTCTCTTCGTGATACTGCGGCCGGATGTTGGGATCGAGCGCGGTGCGCGTCATGAGACTCGGCTTGTCCTGCACACCCCAGCACGCGAACGCGGAGTTTCGGTCGCCGTGCATGTCGACGTATTCGTCGCTGTACTTCTTCGGCGTCAGGTACAGCAAGTCGGTGGGCCGTATCCACAGATCGGCGAGCAGGATCTCGCGGCGCGACGGCCGCCACCGTGCGACCGAGACCACCAGCGGCTCGGTGTCCATCGAGGAAAACACATGTGGAAAGTCGTGGTACTCGAGATCCGTGGCATTGACCGCCAACAGCTCGCGCTCGCGGTCCTTGCCGATGTACGGCGATTGATATCCGGCGAAGAGACCGTACCTGGCCGGAGAATCGATCAGCCCCTTGTACTGGAACGCGATGCATTCGCCGTCGCGCACGAGCGTGGCGCCGAACGCCTGACAGTTCCGCTTGTCCGCGTCCGCCCACAACGGCTGATAGATGACCGGGGTTGGCGCAGTGTGGAAGTCGAACTCGATGAGGGTGTACGCCCACTGCGTGCCCTGATCCATCGGCTTTTCCGTGAAGGTGACGCCGCCATAGTACTGACCGCGACTGAGGCCCGGATCGTCAGGGTTCACGAGAATCTGTGTGCCCGACGGCTCGGGTAGAAACACGGCCTGCCCGTTACGGTTGAAGAGAAACGCCGTGGTGTCGGGAACGGGGTCCGATTCCCCGTCGACGATGAAGGGGACGTCTTTGAAGTAGGAGCGGGGGTCACGGACCTCAACTTTTTCGGCAATCATCCCGTAACTATATGCTTTTCAGTGCACGGCCACGGACGGCCGGGGCGACGCGCAGGATCACAGCGGCTTCCGCCCCACGAGCCAGACGAAGAGTGGCGAAACGAGAGCCCCCTCGCGGACGAGCGCCTTCTCGCGCTCGATGAGCGCGCCGAGGATGCGTTCCGCATCTTCGTTTGCGTTCACATGCGACAGCACGGGGTACAACAAGTTGCCCCAGTACGGCCTCTCCCACACGATGTCGAAGCGCGCGTGGACCGCGGGGAGGATCGCGCTCGAGGCAACCATCTCGGAGGGATCGGATGCGTCGTAGGGCGGCTCGAGGTGCGCGACGGTTCGCCACGACGGCGGTAGCGCGTCGTACGCTGCGCGCGCGTGGACCAGGTGCGCGTCCGACCACTCGTCGCGCGAGGGACCGACGTAGTCGTCGAGAAAGAGGAATCCTCCCGGCTTCAGCGCGACCAAGACTTGATCCAGCAGCGACGCCGGATCGCTCATGTGGTGCATCGAACCGTTGAAGAAGACCGCGTCGTAATGCGCCTTCGGATAATCGCCGCGCTCGCAGTCGGCGACCTCGTAGTGCACGCGATCGACGCCATCTGTCAATGCCCGCTCGCGCGCGATGCGGATCGACTCCGGCGAGATGTCGTACGCGTCGACTTCCTCGCAGATGCGCATCCAGCGAAGGTCCTTCTCCATGAGTCCCGTGCCGCAGCCGATGGAGAGGCCGCGCTCGAGTGGTTTGTATCCCCACGCGGCTTTGAAACCGTGTGTCGGGTACGCCCACCAGCAGTCGGTGACGCACTCGTTCACGTAGCGGCGTACGAGCGGATATTCGGCCCAGTACATGGGCGCCGCCGCCTGCGACTGCCGGTCCCAGAACTCCGCGGCCGTCTGTGCCATGCGGAGGCGCATTGTAGACTCTCGGGCTGGTGCAGATGCGGAACGACATCGGCGACTGAAAACGCACCCGCACCGGGGAGGCGGGCTGAAGCCGCGCCCTACGTCTACTTCTTCGGGCACCACACCAACGGTGTGGAGGTCCTGAAGGAGCCTAGGCAATCTACGCTGGCGGTCGGACCGCCTCCGGCGCGACTGTGGGCGTGGCCATCGGTGGATCGCCGCCGGGCGCTGCGATCCACAGCTCGATCGTCGGCTGCTCGCGGTACCCGCCAACGCCGGACAGCGTCCGCGCGCCGTCGATCTTCCTTACGTTCATCGTGTAGTCCGTGGCGTTGTCGGCCGCCTTCTGTGCTTCGTCCGGGCCGCTCGTTTTCCCTCCGTACGCGATGATGTAGCCCTGCGCCTCGGGGTCGTTCAGCAGCTCGATGACGAAGGCGTCGAGCATCTGCTTGTTCGCGCTCAGGTCACGCGTGACGTATTCGCCGAACTTCACGGCCGGCGCGGCTTTCTTTTCCACCGACGCCGTGCACGAGCTCGAGGTGCTGCACTTCCGGTCGAACCCGCCGACGTCCACCGTCGCGGTGATGGTCTGCCCGCCGGTATCGGCGGTGTCGACCTCGATCGTCGAGGTGCCCTGGCCCGATTTGATCGATCCCGCAGACACCGTCCAGTTGTAGGTCGGCGTGACGCCGGATGGGCCGCCACTCACATCGGCGGTGAACGTGAGGTCCGCGCCGTCCTTCACTGTGTCGGGACAGGAGACATTCACTGTCGGGCAACTCGCGGGCTGAGCGGAAACGTTGAATGCCGCGAACAGCAGCAACATGATCGTGATCAACCTTTTGGGCATGGCGACCGACTGTAACGGCGCGACGGGAACGCGTCAATCACGGATGAATCGATCGTGTCTGACTCCACTCTTGATGGTAGGGAAGGAGTGGAGTGGCGGCACTCCTTATTTCAAGGGTGTTTGTGCCATCGAAGAAGAAGGGGCTGTGACAAGGAGTCCCTATGCGAATCGTTCCCTGGTCTCTCCTGCTGTTTGCCCTCTTCACCGTCGTGGCTTGTACGACCTCTCCGTACGTCACGAAGGGAACCTGCGACAACGTGCGCTGCGCCAGCTGCCCTGATGGGCAGACCCCCACGCTCAAGCCGCCCGACTGCTGCAAGTGCGCCCCCGTCGACACGACGACCACGGACTGCTCGAACGTCCGCTGCGCGGCCTGTCCGCCGGGACAAACGCCGTCGCTCGAGCCTCCGAACTATTGCAACTGCGTAGCGATCAAGTGAGCTGAGTTCGCGGCCCTCACTGCGTTAGGTGCAGGAACGCGTCGATCGATTGATTCTGGACCTCCGGCCTGTCGGCGAGAGCGCCGCCTCGGGCTCGTCGCAGGCGTGCGGCGTCACGGCGGAGTTCACGTCTCCGCTTTGCCGTCAGGAACGTGGTCACCGGCGAAGCGGGGGCATTCTCGCCGCGCGCAAGATCTGCTGCACCAGCTCCGCGGCACGTGCGGATGTGTTGTCGTCGTTCATGATCGTGATGGAGCCCGGGCGCGCCTGTGAACGCGCCCGGGCTCACAACCTCCTTTACTCTACGCTTTTGGCGGTGTGGGCGTAACGGGGGCCGGGGCCGGCGGTTGAGGCGCCGGCGCCGTGAGGTTTGCTCCCTCGATGCCTTTGAGGAACGCGCGAGCCTTGTCGGCCACGGCCTCCCAGCGGAGCACATCGTCCTGCAACTGACGGACCTCGTCGAGCGGCTGTCCGATCGCCTGCGATACGTTGTCGAGCACGCCGATGACGTTGATCGATGCGTCGAGGACGGGCTTGGAATGGGTCCGCAGACGCCGCGTGAGCAGCTTGCGTTGATCCTGCGACAACGGCGCGACGTCTTCGATCTGCGACCGCACGATACGCAGCCTGCTCGATGACCCCCTCGGGTGTCAGCCTGGGCGGTTCGGTGTTCGGTGGAACAGTGGGGTTATTGGGCTCGGTCATGACATGGGTCTCCTTCTGCGAGCGGTCACGCCGGAGGGGACGTCATGACTCGTCGACGAGTGCGAGGCGGCCACCGGCTGGAAGTCTCGGCCACGCGCCGATCCTTCCGGTTGATGATTGCCCGAGGCGTGTACACACCCCGAGTGACCGCGGCAGGAGGAGCCAGGCTCTACTCCCGCACCGGCACGGAGCCATGTGCTATCCAGCACGTCCGTACCGCCGACAGCCGCCGAAGCCGGAGATCTCAAGTGCGACGCGGCGGGTGCGCCGTACGTCCCGGACGTGCAGCAGTGCGGCGCGACGGGTGCGCGCGTACGTCCCGAACGTGAAACCCCTACCCTGTCGGCGCGCGCTGCGCTCTCGCGAAGTCACGCCGCACCCTCTGCCGGCCCTGCCCGGAGCGGAGCGAGCGCCGCCACCACCTCGGCAACTCCCGCGGCGCAGCATTACGGATGGCGCGCCGTTCTCATAGCGACGCGCAGCGCGCAAGGTTTCATGCGTACAATCGTCGCCATGCGCGCGTACATCGTGTCGAGAGTCAGGATTCTGAATCGCGAAGCGATGCAGCGGTACATGAACGAGGCACCCGTTACGGTCGCCGCCTTCGGCGGGCGCTATCTCGTGCGCGGAAACGACGTGCAGGCACTGGAGGGCGCGTGGGAGCACGAGCGCATGGTCGTCGTGGAGTTCCCCGACAAGGACGCCGCGCTGGCGTGGTACCACTCGGAGGCCTACAGGCCGCTGCGGGAGCTCCGGCAGCGCAACGCGGAGGCGGTGATTCTGATCGCGCAGGGAGTGGCTGAACCGATATGACGGGCGTCCCGGACGTCCGCTACGACATGAGCTCCTTCAGCATCGTCGCGCGGTGGTTCATGAAGTCGCGCATGACGATGTAGTGCTCGGTGTCCTCGTATTTGATGACGCGAGGCTCGTCTTCGCCGAGGAGGTAGATCGTCGCGTTGGGATAGGCCATGAGGATCGGCGAGTGCGTGGCGATGATGAACTGCGACGCATCGACCACCAGCTCGTGCATCCGCGCCAGCATCGCCATCTGCCGCGCCGGCGAGAGCGCCGCCTCGGGCTCGTCGAGGATGTACAAGCCGCCACCCACGAATTTCTCCGTGAGCAACGTCAGGAACGCCTCCCCATGCGACTGGGCATGCAACGACTTCCCCCCGTACCAGGGCGTGGCCCCGATCTCATCGATCATCGTCGCGACGTTGTAGAAGCTCTCCGCCCGGAGAAAGAACCCGTCCCCCGGCCGCCGCGGACTTCGCACGAGCCGCAGATACCGATGCAGCCCCGACTGCGAGCTCCGCTCGACGAAGTCCATGTTTCGCGTCCCGCCTTCCTCGCTGAAGCCGGATGCGACAGCGAGGGCCTCGATGATCGTCGACTTCCCCGACCCGTTTTCTCCGACGAGAAACGTGACCGGATTGGGAAACTCGAGCTCGTACAGCTCCCGAATCGACGGCACGGAGAAGGGAAACTCGTCAAACGACGGAACGCGCTCCCTCTCGAGATGCACCTCGACGACGTAGTTGGGCGACGAGATGGCCCGCATGGGCACGATTCTACCGTCCGCCCGATTGCCCCCCGGCCTCTGTTTCGCTGCACACTCTTCCGGGATGAACACCGCCGCCTGCCGTCTCGGAAGGTCCCCACGTGGGTCGGATTCAGTCCGTGGAACCGCGAGCAGATCTACATGTTCGAGGTGCAAGTCTCGCCCTACCAACAGGAGTGTCGCGCAAAACGTGACGGTGTCGAAAAAAACCTCTCCGCCGGGTAGAGTGCACAAGTTCTTGTACACTTCGTACGAATGGCGGGTAAGAAGAAGAAACCGACGAAAGCCGGAGAAACGACTCACGACGAAATCGGATTCTGGTCTGAGATCAAGCTCGATATCCTCCGAAAGTACTCGCCCGAGTACACGAAAATCATCCACCAGCAACAGTGGAACTTTCATACCGTCTATGTCGACGCCTTCGCCGGCAGCGGCCAGCACGTGTCACGGACAACGGGGACCATGATTGCCGGTAGCCCGGCACGAGCGCTCGAAGTTCAACCGCCGTTCGACGAATACCACTTCGTCGACCTCGACGCGGCGAAGATCCGTTCGCTCGAAGAGCTCGCGGCGAAACGTAACGACGTGCACATCCATCATGGTGACTGCAACGAAGTCCTGCTCGAGAAAGTCTTCCCGCACGCACTTTACGAAAACTATCGGCGCGCTCTGTGTCTCCTCGATCCATACAGCCTTCAACTCGACTGGCGAGTGATCGCGAGAGCGGCCGAGATGAAGTCAGTTGAGATCTTCCTCAACTTTCCGATCATGGATATCAATCGGAACGTCCTTCGCGATGGTGCTTCGCCCGCCAAAATCACGCAAATGACGCGTTTCTGGGGTAACGAATCATGGCGTTCCGCCGCGTTCACTCCGATGCCGACGTTGTTTGGCGATGTTGAAGAGACGAAGGTCACGAATTGGGAGCTCGCGAATGCCTTTCGCGATCGCCTCCGGAATGTCGCCGGTTTTACGGAGGTATCCGAACCGCTTGCGATGAAGAATTCACAACGCGCAACGGTGTACTACCTGTTCTTCGCGGGACAGAACGTGACAGGAAGACGCATCGTCGACTGGATCTTCAACGACTATCGTGAGAAAGGATACGGCTGATGAGCGACTCGTCGACGATCGAATGGACCGACGCAACCTGGAATCCCGTCCGCGGCTGCACGAAGATCAGTCCCGGCTGCAAGAATTGCTATGCCGAGCGGTTCGCGGAACGCTTCCGCGGCGTGGCCGACCACCCGTTCGAAGAAGGCTTCGATCTACGACTGGTCCCGCACAAGCTGAATGAGCCGATCGCATGGCGCCGCGGGCGCCGTATCTTCGTGAACTCGATGAGCGATCTTTTCCACGAGGCAGTACCGGACGACTATATCGTGCGCGTCGCCGACGTGATGCTCACTGCGGATCATCATGTCTATCAGGTGCTGACCAAGCGCGCCGATCGTCTGCGGTCCCTTCTGAACGGTCCGCTTCGCGATTCCGCATCGCGCCCACACATCTGGTGGGGCGTGAGCGTCGAAGATCGCAAACATGGGCTGCCACGAATCGCACGACTGCAGGATTCGCCGGCGCAAGTCCGGTTTCTCTCGGTCGAGCCACTGCTCGAAGATCTCGGCACCCTCGATCTCGCCGGCATCGGATGGGTGATCGTCGGCGGTGAATCGGGACCACGGGCCCGTCCGATGCGTCGCGAGTGGGTGACATCCGTCCTCGAGCAATGCGAGGCAGCCAGCGTTCCCTTCTTTTTCAAGCAATGGGGTGGCACACGGAAGAAGAAAGCGGGACGCGAGCTCGACGGAAGAACGTACGACGCCATGCCGGCGTGAAGAGTTTCGACGACACACCACCTGGACCTCTTCGGGAACGCTACTTCCTCTTCTTCTCCTGCTCCGACACCTTTTTCGCGTGCCGCGCCTGACCCAGCGAGACGTTGATCGGGTTGGTGCGGTCGAGGAACGGAACGGCGGGACGGGAGCGCAGGCCGAGGGTGTGCCGAACCTGGGTGAGGTACTGGTGCTCCGGCACGAGCTTCAGACCCTGCTCGGCGGTTTCGAGGGCCTTCTTGCGATTGCCCGCGGCGAGGTACACGCGCGCGAGGTTCGCATAGTGATCGCCGTTGTAGAACTCGAGGTCGATCGCGCGGCGGCAGAGATCGATCGCCGGCTTGTATTTCTTCGACATCAGCGCCAGCGAAAGGCCGAAAAACGAGAGACCGCTGGCATCCTTCGGCGTGCGGACGGGCGGCGAGTCCTCGGTCCCGTAGATGTCGATGAACAGGGTGAGGGCGCGCAGGAAGTCTTCCTGCCGCGCGGCGAGGATGGCATCTTCGAGTCGCGTGGGCATCAGATCGTTTCTCTCGAGCGGAGTCGGTGCACGTACCGCGAGATCCTCTCACGGTCGTCTTCAGTGGGTTGGAGAAATCGCATGCCGTACTTCGACATCGCGCCGGTGAACTCGGCCCGCAGCACCTCGGCCATGATCTGGACCGGCCGCGGATCGCCCGGCAGGTAGAAGTGCAGCCGCACCGGCCCGTCCTGCGGAAGCATGCGCTGGACCTCGATGAGCATCCCGTTGGAGGAGATGTTCATGCTGCGGCCGAGGATGAAGCGGCCATTCTTTTCGAGCGAGACCTCGATCTTCGTGATCGTGCGGAGCTGCCGACGCACCGGGATGTGCGTCAGCCGCTCGACCTTCGCGTCGAGCTCGGGTTTCTGCAGCGGCCGGAAGATCACGTCGTTGCAGCCGGCGGAAAGCGAGAGGTCGCCATGTTCGGGAAAGTCGCGGTCACAAACCAACAGCAGCGAGATCGCGCGCGTGATCTCGTCGGCGCGGATCTCACGGCAGAATTCCGGCGCGGTCATGTCGAACAGGTCGTAGCCGAAGATGATCAGGTTCGGCTTCTCCAAGCGCGACTTGACGATGCCTTCCGAGCCAGCGAGCGCGGTCATGATCTGCATGTCGCGGCGGCGGAGGATCGTCTCCTGGAACAGCAGCGCGCCGCGCGAGTGATCGACGAGCAAAATGCGCCCGGGCCCGACGGCGCTCATACCGGCGTGATCTCCCGCAGTCTGCGGACGGCGCGCTGAAGGTCGTCGACCAGCATCTCCATCTGTTCCGGCGTATTCGATTTTCCGAGACCGATGCGAACGGAGCCCATCGCCGCCGCGTCGCCGACGCCGATCGCCTGCAGTACCCGCGACGGTCCCTTCTCCCCCGAGCTGCAGGCCGAGCCCGAGGAGAGCGAGAAGCGTTTCATCGCCAGGAGCAGCGACTCGGCCTCGATGCGCACGAAGCTGACGTTCAGGTTTCCCGGCAATCTTAACTCGCGCGCCTGCCCCGAACGAAGCTGAACGGGTCCATTCACCGAAACGCCGGGGATGGCCTCGAGGAGCCGGTCGCGGAGGCGGTCGCGCATTTGCACGAGACGCAACGCCTCGTCCGCCATCTCCTCGGCGCGGAACTGCAGCGCGGCCGCCAGTCCGACGATGGCCGGGACGTTCAGCGTGCCCGAGCGCACACCGCGCTCCTGTCCGCCGCCGATGATCACGGGAGTCACTCGGACGCCGCGCCGCACGAGCAGGCCTCCGATGCCTTTCGGCCCGTACATCTTGTGCGAGGAGAACGACGCGATGTCGACGTTCGTGAAATCGAGTGGAACCTTGCCGACGGCCTGAGTCGCGTCGGTGTGGAAGAGAATTCCGCGCTCGCGGCAGAGCGCGCCCAGCTCGGCGATCGGCTGGACCGTCCCGATCTCCCCATTCGCGGCCTCGATCGACACCAGCCGCGTCTCGGGACGGAGCGCCGCGGCCAGCGCCTCGGGATGGACGAAGCCTTCCGCGTCGGGCCTGAGGCAGGTGACGTCGACGCCGTTTTTCGCGAGCCGTTCCGCCGGCGCGAGGATGGACTTGTGCTCCGTGTGGCTGGTGATCAGGTGCTGGCCAGGCTGGACGAGGTTCAACGCGATGTTGTTCGACTCCGTCGCACCCGCGGTGAAGTAGATCTCAGTCGGTACCACGCCGAAGAAGCGCGCCACGGACGCGCGCGCGTCCTCGACGGCGAGTGAGGCTTTCCGCCCGTGCTGGTGCGTGATCGATGCGGGATTGCCGAAGTGCTCGGTGAAGTACGGGAGCATCTTCTCGACCA
>DASYGV010000117.1:0-9452 GCA_035999335.1 Thermoanaerobaculia bacterium
CTGCGGGCCAGCCGGCGAGGACGCCGGCGTTCCACGTGTTCATGGTCCCTTGAACTTCGCCTTCTCGCGGTCTTTGCGATCCGCCAGGATCGTCGAGAGGACCATGTAGAAGCCGACGACGCTGGCGAGGATGTAGCCGAAGACGGCCAGGCGCGGGTAGATGCGCATCATCAGCGACGACGACACGAGCAGCGCGGCGATCACCACGCCGACCGTGATCCGGTTCGCGATCTTGTGCATCCCCGCCAGGAACTCCTCGGCCTGTGTGAGCTTGATGCCGAACGAGAGGCGTCCGGCTGCGGTGAGGTCGACGATCTCGCGCGCGCGATGAGGCAGGTCGAGCACGAGCTGATTGAAGTCGAGCAGCGCGGGATAGAAGTTCCGCGGATTGAACTTCTGTTTGAGCTTCTGCGACATGAGCTGCTCGCCGTAGTCGCGGATCACGCGCTGCGGGTCGTAGTCGGGATCGAGTTTCCTCGTGATCCCGTCGAGGTGCAGCAGCGTCTTCGCGAGCATGGTCAGCTCCGGAGGTGCTTTCAGCTCGTTCTGGTTCGCGATGGCGATGACGTTGAAGAGGATCTGGCCTGTGTTGATGTCCCGCGCGCTGACGCCGTGAACGGCGGCGACGATCGTGGAAATCTCGCGCGTGAATTTCACCGCGTCGAAGCGCTCCTGCGGCTCGCACATGCGGACGCACGCGTCCGCGACCTCGTGACCGCGATTGCCGGAGATCGCGAGGAGGAGCTTGATCACCTCATCCTGGAGCTCGTGGCTGATGCGGCTGACCATGCCGAAGTCGAGGAGCACGATCTGCGGAGCGTCGTCCATCTCGCGAACAAAGAGGTTGCCCGGATGCGGATCGCTGTGCCAGAAGCCGTCGACGCAGATCTGCTTGAGATACGCGCGCGTCAGCACGCCCGCGAGGCTGGCGTAGTTGCCTTCGATGAGCGCGAGCGGTGTGAGCTTCGAGACCTTTTTTCCCTTCACCAGCTCCGTCGTCAGCACGCGCGGCGAGGTGAAGTCGTGGATCACCGCGGGGACGTAGATCTCCGGAAACGCAGCGAGGTTCTCGCGCAGGATCTCCGTGTTGCGCGCCTCGTGGAGGTAATTCAGCTCGCTGTACATCACACGGCGTGCTTCTTCGATCGCGCCGACGAGGCTCAACTTCCTTCCGAGGTCCGTGTGTTTCTCGAGCTCCGCGGCGATCTCGCCGAAGACCTCCAGGTCCTTCTGCACCTGTTCGCGCACGTTCGGACGCTGCACTTTCACGACGACTTCCCTGCCGTCGCGCAGCATCGCGCGATGCACCTGGCCGAGGGATGCGGCGGCGAGGGGCGTGGACTCGAAGACCTCGAACGCCTTCGAGATGCGCACACCCAGTTCTTCCTGCACGATGCGCTCGACGTCCGCGAACGAGAACGGCTCGAGATCGTCCTGAAGCGACTCCAGCGCGACGATGTATTCGGGCGGGACGATGTCCGGCCGCGTCGACAAAAGCTGCCCGAACTTCACATAGGTCGGTCCCATCTGCCGTAGCGCGTCCGCGAACGCCTCGGCACGCGCGCGCACGTCCGGCTCGATCGTGTGGGGCTCCGTCTCCGACTCGAGAAATTCGTCCGGTGAAAGGGAAAGGCGGAAGTCTTTCCGGCCGTAGCGCGTGAACAGCAGCAGCAGGTCGCGGTAGGCGCCGAGATTGCGAGTCTTGAGCATTAGAGGCGAACTGTGCAAAGGGAGGGCCGGTTGGAGCGCCGGCTTCCAGCCGGCCGCTACGCCGGCATCTTGCCGGCACGCTCTCGCGAGGAACTCGGGCCGCCTGGAAGGCGGCGGACCGGCCGGCTGGAAGCCGGCGCTCCGATCTCATGCTAGGATTCGCCAAACCTTCTGTAGTCCTTCAAGGAGCACTTCCATCATGGCGAATGACCGAACCCTCTTCACGTCGGAGTCTGTGACCGAAGGCCACCCCGACAAGATCGCGGACCAGATCTCCGACGCGATTCTCGACGCCGTTCTGGCCGAGGATCCGGTCGGGCGCGTGGCCTGCGAGACGCTCGTCACCACCGGCCTGGCGATGATCTCGGGCGAGATCACCACGAAAACCTACGTCGATTTCCCGTCCATCGTGCGCAACACGATCCGCGAGATCGGCTACACGCGCGCGAAGTACGGCTTCGACAGCGAGACCTGCGCAGTCATCTCCTCGATCGACCCGCAGTCGCCCGACATCGCCCAGGGCGTCGACACAGGCGGCGCGGGCGACCAGGGCCTCATGTTCGGCTTCGCCGTGCGTGAGACGCCGGAGCTCATGCCGCTGCCGATCATGCTCGCGCACAAGCTCGCGCGCCGCCTCACCGAAGTGCGCAAGGGCAACGAGCTTGACTTCCTCCGTCCGGACGGCAAGTCGCAGGTGTCGATCGAATACGACGGCAAGCGCCCGGTGCGCGCCGAAGCGATCGTCATCTCCACGCAGCACTCGCCGAACGTCAGCCACCGCGACCTCAGCGACGCGATCATCGAGAAGGTGATCAAACCGGTCGTCCCCCCGGAACTGCTCGACAAGAACACGAAGTACCACATCAACCCGACCGGTAAGTTCGTCATCGGCGGACCGCAGGGCGACACCGGCCTGACGGGACGCAAGATCATCGTCGACACGTACGGAGGTCGCGGTCGTCACGGCGGCGGCGCGTTTTCGGGCAAGGACCCTACGAAGGTCGACCGGTCGGCGTGCTACATGGCCCGCTACATCGCCAAGAACCTCGTCGCCGCCGGCATCGCCGACGAATGCGAGGTGCAGCTCGCGTATGCGATCGGCGTCGCCGATCCGGTGTCGGTCTACGTCGACACGTTCGGCACCGGCAAGGTCGAGCAGTCGCGCCTCGTCGCGCTCGTGCGCGAGCACTTCCAGATGACCCCGCGCGGCATCATCGAGTCGCTGCGCCTCCGCCGCCCGATCTTCAAGAAGACCGCGGCCTACGGACACTTCGGCCGCACCGAGCCGGAGTTCACCTGGGAGCTGACCGACAAGGCCGACGCGCTGCGCGCGGCGGCGGGCGTGGAAGCGGCGGTTCTAGCGTAGCGTGAACAGCGTGACGTCGCCGCGCGACGTCACGTGACCCGCGAAGCGGTCCAGCATCGCAACGAGATTTCTCTGAGCGGCAGGCGACAACGTCGTTTGCCGCTCTTGTTGTTTCTGCTCGTTGCCTGTCGGGATCGGCGCCGCGATCACCGCCACATGCGTGATGCGGTCGGCTTTCAGCTGCTCATGCAGAGCCAGCGACTCGAGGTAACGCGACACGCGCGGTCCGTCGAAGTTGCCGCCGCCGCGCACGGGTCGCGCGAACCAGTAGGTCTCGTTCGTGCCGATGACCAGCGTGCGCGAGGTCGCGGGCAACTGGGTGTTGAGCCACTCGATCGACGCGTACGATGGCCGCTGCTTGCGCAGGTACTCCGCTTCGGACGCGCCGCCGGCGAGCAGCGAGAACGCGCCGCCCCGTGCGGTGAACCAGACCACGAGAAAGGTCTGCACGACGACGCAGCTCGCGATCAACACCGCGAACCATTTCTTCTTCAACGCTTCGGACGCGTTCAACGACGGCACGACGAGGTACGGGACAAGAATGCGCGACGAAGGCGCGAGGAAGAACAGCACGAGCGCGATGCCCACGCATCCCAACGCGAGTGCGCCGGTCGCGAACGCGGGCAGCGCGACGATCGACGCGCCGATGGCTTCGTCGATGAACGAGCCTTCGAAGACGTAGTCCGCCAGCGCGAGCGCGCGAAAGCCGGAGACGTGCGGTGTGTCGGCGCCGAAGAACGGTGCGAACGGATCGAAGGTGAGAATCGCGTTGCGGATGAAGAACACGAGGCCCGCGAGCGCGATCGCGTGCGGACGCTTTCGCTTGATGGCCCACGCGAGAATCGCGAAGGGGAGGAAGGTGTATTTCGTGAGGAGTCCCGCCGCGGTCGCCGCGCTTGCGGTGCGCGTGTCGTCGCGCTCCATTGCTACGTACGTGGCGACGAAGAGTCCCGCGAGCGGCCAGTCGACGAGCGACCAACCGGCGGTGATCGCCAGCGCCGGCGTCGTCACGATCGCCGCCGTCGCGAGCCACGACTCCGTGCGCCGCGCGATGAGCAGCGACGTCGCGATCGCGGCGAAGAGATGCAGGAAGTGCGACGCGACTCCGCCGCCATTTGCGCCGAGCAACACCAGCGCCGCGAGATCCGCCGACTCGATCCCGAGGGGAAAGTACGAGTGCGACGAAAGCGGCAGCTCGACCGCACGCCCTTCGAGTGCCCACGCCTGCGGCACCGCGAGGTGATACGCAAGCTCATCGAGCGAAGACGGAGGCGCCTGCGCCGCAACAAACCCGCAGCCAATGACGACAACGACCGCTGCAAACCAAACGGAGCGCCCTTCCAGTCGACGAGTCTTCGAGTCTTCTAGTCTTCGAGAAGTGCTCGACGACTCGACGACTTGACGACTTGACGACTCGGCTGCGCTCACGGCATGCCAGCCGGCCAGAATCTTGAGAACTCCCACGATCGCCGCGATCACCACGATCGGCACCATCGTCCACACCGAGACCTTCACCGTCCCGACGAGAAAACAAATCGTTCCGAACAACGGATACCCGATCAGAAAATCGAGCGGAACATCCGCTTCCTCCGCCCGTCGCGCCAGCGCCCCCACGCCCACACAGGCGATCGCGACCGCAAACGCCACGAGCAAAGGCACCGACGCCCGCCGCAGCAGCATTTCCACGAGCACGAACCGATCGAACAGCGTCAGCAGCGCGAACAGCGCGAGGAGCGCGGCGACGATGGTGCGGGCTCTCATGTCCCTGAAGTTTATCCCGCGCGTAGACGCGGGATCTCCGGTGCGGTCGCGCTGCTCATGCATGATGCGACGTCGCTGCCGGTGGGACGCGGAGATCCCGCGTCTACGCGCGGGATAAACTGCTATATCGGCTCCAGCGCCTCTCGCAACCGCAGCACATCCTCCATGATCGCGCGCGCGTGATCGGGCAAGATCTGCGTCGTACGGTCCGACAGCGCGGCCGGCGGGTTGTCATGCACTTCCATGAAGAACCCGTCCGCCCCCGCCGCCGCGGCCGCACGCGCGAGCGGCCGCGCGAACTGCGGCGTGCCGCCGGTCTGCTTCCCTTCGCCGCCCGGACGCTGCATCGAGTGCGTGATGTCGTAGACCACTGGGGCGCCGAGGGCGCGCACGATCGGGAACGAGCGCATGTCGACGACGAGGTTCTGATACCCGAAGGACGTCCCGCGCTCGGTGATGAACACCTTCTCGTTCCCCACCTCCGCGC
This sequence comes from Thermoanaerobaculia bacterium, assembly GCA_035999335.1. GTDB lineage: Bacteria > Acidobacteriota > Thermoanaerobaculia > Gp7-AA8 > Gp7-AA8 > QHVT01. The sequence goes on from DASYGV010000117.1 coordinate 5,325, forward strand.
CTTTCTCGAGAATATTCTTCGTCTCCTCGGGCGACAGGAACTGCCCCTTCTTCACGCCTACCGCGCGTCCCGTGCGCGCAGCGGCGGCGATGAGATCCGTCTGCCGGCAGAGGAACGCCGGGATCTGCAGGATATCGACGACCTCGGCTACGGGATCGGCTTGCCACGGCTCATGAATGTCCGTAAGCAGCGCCAGCCCCGTTTCTTCCTTCACCGCCTTGAGGACTTCCATCCCTTTCTCGACACCCGGTCCGCGGAACGATTCGATCGACGACCGATTGGCCTTGTCGAACGACGACTTGTAGACGAGCTGGATCTTCAATTCGTCACGCAGGCGCACGAGCAGGCGCGCCATCTTGAGCGCGTGCTCGAGCCCCTCGATGACGCAGGGACCGGCGATGAAGAGGGGCGGGTGGTCGGCGCCGAATCGAATGTCGGGCGTGATCTCGATGCTACGGGTGGTCGTTGCCATTGCGGCGCGGATCGTATCGCAGACAAACGTAAACGTTGGGCCGCGCTACGTTGGCGATCTGGATATCCCGCGGATATTCTCTTCGTCGTGCGCAAGGTATTGCTCTCGCTTCCGGAGTCGGATCTCCGAGTCATCGACGCAGCGGCTCGCAAGGCAGGCGAGACGCGAAGTGCGTTTGTTCGTCGCGCGGCGGTAGCGGAGGCTCGGCGGACGACTCAGTCGATCGACGATCCGAAGACGCGCAGAGCGTTTTTCCGGCTGGTCAGCAGGGCTGAGCGGCGCAAGCCGATCTCCACGGCGGATGCACATGCGGCTCGAGACCGGGGGCGTCGTTGAGCGATCTGGTTGTCGACGCATCCATCGCGTTCAAGTGGTTCATTCCCGATGCAGCCGAGGACGATGTTCCCGCGGCAAAGGCCCTTCTCGTCGACCACATGGAAGGGCGAATCGAGATCGCGGTGATCACAGCTGATCAGCGTCTCGCGCGCCGCACTCGTGCTGGCGGACGCATACAGTTGCTCGCCTAAAGAAGTAGGGCGGCCAGGATGGCCGCCCCCCTGAGACCTCACCAACGATCGCGTCCGCGTCCGCCGCGTCCGCGGTCGACGTCCGCGATGCGCCACGCCTGGAATCCTCGTCGCGACCAGTCGCCTGCGAACGTGACGTAGTCGCCGCGACGGAGGTCGTCGACGTCGATGCCGCGATGATTGCGGTTGCGGACCATCTGCACGACGATCGTGCGTCCGTTCTCTCCGCGCAGCAGCACCACGTTGCGGCGCTGATCGACGCGCTCCACTCGTCCGCTCAGGAAATCGCGATCGTCACGACGCGAATCGCGACGGTCGTCACGATCGTAGCGGTCATCGCCTCGCGATTGCCGCCACGATGACTCATCCTGAGGACGCGTATCCGCGTTTGCGGACACGCCGAGGAGCGACGCGAATGCCAGCGCTCCTGCCAGAATCCCTGCGAATCTCACTGATTTCTTCATGTTTGTCTCCTTTGGACCGTTAACAGCTGCGTGCTCCCATCGCAACCGGAACGCCAAAGGATCTCGCGCGCGGAGTTGTTCATCGTTCTGTTGCGGGCGCGTATGCTCACTCGGATGAAGAGCGGCGATCTGCAGAAGCGCGTGACGGCGATCTGTCTCGGATTCCCCGAGGCGACGTCGGAGCTCTCCGGCGGCTCACACGTGACGTATCGCGTTCGCAAGAAAGTCTTCGCGTACTTCCTCGACAACCACCACGGCGATGGCATTGTCTCCGTGTGCTTCAAGACCCGCCTCGGCGAAAACCTCGACCTGCCGAAGCGCGATCCGAAACGCTTCTATCTGCCGGCGTACATCGGACCGCGCGGTTGGGCGGGCATGCGTCTCGACGTCGGAAAAGTCGACTGGAACGAAGTCACGCAGTTCGTCGCGGAGAGCTACCGCGCGGTCGCGCCGAAGACGTTGCGCGACGCGTGAAGGAGCGCGGGCTGGAAGCCCGCGCCCCATTTCATCACCAGACGCGGCAGCGCTTCTCGGGCACCATCAGGTCGCCGACCTTGCAGTCGAACGCCTTCTGGAACTCTTCCATGTTCAGCACAGGGCCCATCGCGCGGAACTCGCCCGGTGAATGCGAATCGGTCTGCACCTGGTTGCGCAGCGCATCCTCGGTTGAGTTGTTGCACCACGCGTTCGCCCAGCCGATGAAGAAACGCTGGTCGCCGGTGAGTCCGTCGACCACCGGTGCTTCCTTGCCGTTCAGCGACTGCTTGTAAGCCATGTAGGCGATGCGGATGCCGCCGTTGTCGCCGATGTTCTCGCCGAGGGTCAGCTTGCCGTTCACGTTCACGCCGCCGGCCTGATACGCCGCGTACTGATTGACCATGCACGACGCGCGCTCCTCGAACGCCTTCGCGTCGGACTCCGTCCACCAGTCCTTCGCATTGCCCTGATGGTCGTACTTGCGGCCGGAGTCGTCGAAGCCGTGAGAGAACTCGTGGCCGATCACCGAGCCGATGCCGCCGTAGTTGTACGCGTCATCGCCGAACCGATCGAAGTAGGGCGGCTGCAGAATGCCGGCGGGAAAGACGATCTCCATCAGCGGCGGGCTGTAGTACGCATTGACCGTCGGAGGCGTCATGCCCCACTGCTCCTTGTCGGTCTTCCCGCCGATGCGGCCGTAGTTGCGCGCGCGTTCGAAGTGATACGCGTTCAGTGAACTGCCCGCGAAGTCGTCGGCCGCGATCTTCACTTTCGAATAGTCCTTCCACGTCTCCGGATGGCCGACCTTCTTCGTGCTGAACGCGGCCAGTTTCTTGAGCGCCTTCGCGCGCGTCTCCGGCCCCATCCACTCGAGCTGGTTGATGTTCACCTCGAGCGACTTGCGGAGGTTCTCGATCATCTCCGCCATCTTCTTCTTCCCCTCGGCGCCGAAGTTCTTCTCGACGTACAACTGTCCAAGAGCGTCACCGAGCGCGCCGTCGGTCGCGCCGACGCACTTCTTCCAGCGCGGCTGCATCTCCTTCGCGCCGGTGAGGTACTTCTGATTGAAGTTCCACGATTCCTCTTCGTACTTGCGCGGGAGGAACGCCGCGAGATTCGAGATCACGCGGAAGCGCAGATACGTCTTCCAATCGGCGATGGCGACGCTATCGATGGTCGTGTTCAGCGCCTCGTAGAACTTCGGGCTGACGACGTTCACGCGCGTGACCTCGGGGACCTTGACGTTGGCGATGTAGGTGTCGAGGTCGAGCGCCGGGACCTTGGCCTTGAAGTCCGCATAGGTCATCGGATTCTTGCGGTTGTCCGGATTGCGCATGGCCACGCGATCCATGCTCGACGTCGCGAGCTGCGTCTCGATGTCCATGACCGTCTTCGCGTTTGCCGCGGCGGCTTCCGGCGTGTCGCCGAGAAGCTTGAACATGTTCGCGACGTGCTCGACGTATTTCTCGCGCGTCTCTTTGCTCTTCGCATCATCGCGGAAGTAGAAGTCGCGGTCGGGAAGTCCGAGACCGCCCTGGCTGAAGTGGGCGATCTGCAGATCGGAGTTTTCCATGTCCGGTTGCGGGAAGAAGGAGAACACGCCCGGGATGCTGTCGCGATGCAGCGCGGCGACGGCGAGGATGAGCGACTTCTTGTCGCTGATCGCGCCGATGCGATCGAAGTACGGCTTCGCGGGAGCGAGGTCTTTCTCCGCAATGAGCGACTCGTTCATGCAGGAGGCGTAGTAGTCGCCGACCTGCGCCTCGAGCTTGCTGCGTTTCGAGGAAGGTTTCGCGGCCGCCTCGAGGATCTCGCGGAGCAGCGCCTGGTTGCGCTCGGTGAGTACGGCGCCTTGTCCGTACCGCGAGCGGTCGGGCGGGATGGGATTCTTCGCTTTCCAGTTGCTGCAGACGTAGCGATAGAGGTTGTTGCAGGGTTTGACGCTCGAGTCGAGTTGACTGGCCTCGAACGCGCCCGGCAGGCGGACGACAGAAGGTTTGTCGGCGGCGAGGAGCGATCCTGCGGAAAGGGCCACCACGAGGAGCGAAGCAACGAATGGACGCATCGTGAACCTCCGTTGTTCTTGAACGCGGCGGCAGTATAAGAGCGGCCGTTCGCGAGGGCTGTGTCGGAAGGGTTGAGGTTGAGTGACATCGGAGCGCCGGCTTCCAGCCGGCCGCTACGCCGC
>DASYGV010000141.1:0-43428 GCA_035999335.1 Thermoanaerobaculia bacterium
GGCGGCGAGGACGCCGCCTGGCCAGCCGCCGAGACGGCAGCGCTCCACTTCCCTAGATGACCAGGGGCTCGCCTTCGAGATATTTCGCCAGGGCGGGGAAGGCGCTGAAACGCCCCGGTGGATGAAAGACGAGACAGTGCGAGGCGGCGTAGAGATAAGAAGGTTCCGAGGTGCCGATGTAGGCCATTCCGCCCAGCAGCTCCGTCGCCAGCGCCGCAGTGTTTTCGATCGCGTTCTGAACCGCGTAGCGCACGAACAGCGCCCGGCCCAGCTCATCACGGCCTTCCTCCGGGTCTTGATTGGTCATCGCGTGGGCGATCCCCTCCAGCGCGCACAGCGCGCCGAAGATCTCGATACCCAATTGGGAGCGCTCGGCGGCGCTGCCCTTGCCCCGGGTCAGCACGCGCTCGACCAGGCCCGCGGCCATGCCGAGGTAAGAAGCGGAGATGAGCAGCTCGAACCAGAGGAAGCCGCGGCTCTGCAGCGCGTCGAGCTCTCCCGGGCTGCCGAGGTACGAGACCAGTTTCTCCTCGATCTCGACCTTGTCGAGATAGACCTCGTCGCTCTCCGCGCCCGCCAGGATCGGGTTCGTCCAGAACGGCCGACGCACGATTCCCGGCGTCTGGGCAGGAATGATCGCCACGGCCAGCTCGGTCCCGCCCTTGCGGCCCTCGACGATCATGCTAGCGGTCAACAGGTCCATCGAATGCGCCAGGCTGCAAGGCTTCTTGCTTCCGGTGAGGACGAAGCTATCGCCATCCTGGGACTTTTCGACGTGAAGGAACGAGGCCATGATGCTCGCGCCGCTCCGCCCTTCCGCAAATCCCGAGGCGACAAGCAGCTTTTGTTTGGCGATCGCTTCGAGAAGCATCCACTCGAAGCCGGATCCCAATTTCATCGCGACCATCTCGACGATGGTTGCCACGGAGAAGTGGTGCATCGTCGTGGCGATGGCGAGCGACGGCGCCCGGCTGGCGATCGCGAATTGAACGCGCATCGCTTCCAACGGACTGAGTCCCGCGCCGCCGTACTCCTTGGGAATGAGAAGCCCGGATCCTCCCACGTCGCGGAAAATCCCGATGGCAGGATTCCCCGGTTTCTCCATGTCCGCCAGGGAAAGCCCCGCGAGCGTCGCATCCAGCGAGGGCAAAGCCGCTTCGAGTGTGCCGCGTTCTCGCTTCAGGAAGTTCAAGAGTACGATTTCTCCCCGACCAGCCCGGCTTCCGGAAGGAGCTCGACTTTTGGTCCGAAGAGCCCCTGGAGAATCGCGATGATGTTCTCGCGCAAGGCCTGCTCGGCGATCGGATCGATGATCGCGCTCAGGGAAGGGATTCCCATGTCGAATTCCGCCCAGAAACGAACTTTGCTGCCGCCGTTTTCACCGGCGATCTTCCACCAGCCGGCGAAGTGCTCGATGTCGCCTTCTGTCTGCAGGAAGCCGATGGTGTTGGTCACGGGATCGAAGGTGTCTCGTTCCTTCCAGCGAAGCAGCCCGCCGCGGAACGTGGTCTCCCAGGTAGAGAATTGTTCGCCGTTGTTCGATTCGATGATCACGCTCCGGACCTCCGGGCTGTAATCCGGATAGCGTTTGAAGTCGCAGAGAATGTCGTAGGCTTCCTTCACGCCGCGGTCGGGCACGATCACGGCGATCTCCAGTTCTCTCATTTTCAGGCCTCCCTCTCAGGTACGAAATTCGGGTACCGCTCATCCAGAATCGCGACGCTTTCTTGTGTGGCGGCGATGAGCCACCTCACGTCCGCTTCGTTGAGGAAAGCCGAAGGAGTCAGTCGGACGACTCGATGTGCGTTCAGTGAATACGAAACGACGACGTTCTTTTTCAACATCTCGATCATGAAGTCGCCGGCAAGGAATTCGGACTCGAACTCGATGCCGATCAGGATGCCGCGGCCGCGCAGCTCGCGAATGATGCGCGAATACCTCGGGCCGCGGAGAAATCCCAACTGCGCGAACAACGTCTCGCCCAGTGCATTCGCCAGAGGCACGACGTTTTCATCTTTCATCGTCTCGACGGTCGCTCGCACTGCCGCCGTCGCGAGCGGACTGCCGGAGAACGTCGAGGTGTGGAGGATGGGAGCCTGATTCAGTTTCTCGAAGGCCGCGTTGCTTGCAACCATGGCGCTCACGGGAACGACTCCGCCGCCCAACGCTTTGCCGACCAGGAGCAAGTCGGGGACGATGCTCTCGTGATCCATGCCCCACCACGTGCCGAGGCGCGCCAGCCCGGTCTGGATCTCGTCGAGAATGAGAAATGCGCCGTGATGCCGGCACAGTCTCTCGACTTCGCGGAGGTAACCCGCCGGCGGGATGATCACTCCGCCTTCGGCTTGCACGGGCTCGAGGATCACGCAGGCGGACGAACCGGCTCGTGAAAGGGCGGCGCCCAGCTCGTCGGCATCGCCGAAGCGAACGAAATCCGCGGGTGCCAGTAGAGAGGCAAACGGAGCTCGATACGTGAGACGGCCGGTGACGCTCAAGGCGCCGAGGGTCTTTCCGTGATACCCGCCGTGCGTGGAGATCAAGCTGGTCTTGCCGTTCAGACAGGCCAGCTTGATCGCTGCCTCGGTCGCTTCCGTCCCGGAGTTGCCGAAATAGACATAGTCGAGCCCCGCGGGCGCCGTTGCGCTCAAAGCCTCGGCGGCAGCGGCGACTTCCGGATTCACGAGCGAGCGCGTGGAGAGAGGCAATCGTCCGAGCTGCTCGGTCACGGCCTTGACCACGGCCGGGTGGCAATGCCCCAGGGTGAAGACGCCGTAGCCTCCGCAGTCGAGATATTTCTCTCCGCGCTCGTCCCAAACGTAGTTGCCCGCCGACCGCACTTCGATGTGCGTTCCCATCAAGTCGGCCAGCCGCCCCATCCCCTTGTTCACGTGTTTGCGGTGGCGCAGGATCACGTCCCGGCGAAAAGCGTCCGCGGCTTCCTCGGACGGATGCAGGTCACGGCTCTCGATCAGTCTCGGCATCGTCGTCATTTCATCCTCCGATGGTGCTCGAACGCGTCGTCTACGCGGCGGCCCGTTTGGCGAAGCCGCTGGCGTTCGCCCAGTAGCTGAGGCCGCGCAGCATCGCCGCCTCGAGATCCGGATACTCCGGGAGATCGAGACGCGGCTTCAGCTCCGCCAGCGACGACGGGAACGGCTTGTCGATCAGCAGGTAGTTCGAGATCTTGAGCACACGCTCGAACCTCTTTTGCACGGAAATCGGCAGCGCGGGCAGAAAGACCGGCCGCAGCAGCCGCTCGACCATATCGGGTGAGACGAAGCGGGGGAGGGTGAACGAGGCGCCCAGGCCGGCCATGAATTTCACGAGGATTTCGCAGATCCCCTTCGTAGTGAGAGCGCGCTCGCCCGAGGTGATCCAATAGTCTCCGCCCATGCGGCCTTCCGCGATCAGAGCGAGGATCGTATCGGCCACGACGTCCTGGGGAACGCAATCGATGAAAGCATCGGGCGATGCGGGCATGATCGGCAGGAAGCCGTCCAGTACGCCGCCGATGATCGTATGAAAACCCTGAAACCGCGCAATGGCTCCAGTCGTAGAGTCCCCGATGATGATCGACGGCCGCACGATCACATGCGGTAGGCCGCTTTCACGGACCAGTCGCTCCCCTTCGCGTTTCGATTGGGCATAGGCCAGTTCATCCTTGGAGCCGGAGTGGTTGCTGGCACGCACAAAGGCCGTGCTCAGGTGAAAGAGCGGAGCCTTCGACGCGGAAGCCAGCTCGAAGACGTTCTCGAGGCTGTTCACGTTCGCCTGCATGATCTTGTCTGCAGGCTTGTGAAAGTCGGTAACGGCCGCCGCGTGAACGATACAGTCGATGCGGCCCGTAATGTCCTGCCATTGCTCGCTGCTCCAGCCAAACCGGGGCAGAGAGATGTCGCCTTCGACGGTCATGACATCGGGATGAGGGACGGACGTCTGCCGAACCAGGCAGACTGCGTTTCGGGGATCCATTTTCGCGAGCAACGCCTGTCCCACTACGCCGGATGCGCCCGTGATGAAAACTGTTCTTTCCGAATTTCTCGTTGTTGGAGACGCCATTGTTCGATCCTCGTCAGTTCAGTTGTTCAGGACCCTCAAGAGATCCGATCCAGCAAAGACATCATTCGTACACTCGACTGAAAACCAACCCACCGCGCCAATTCGGAAGGGATGAGCGGCAAGTCGTTTCGAAACCAGGGCAAATCTTCTTTGGCCGCGCCGTCGCAGATCAACGCCGAGACCCATTGGCCCGACGCAACCGCAAGGGCGACCCCGTGACCGCACCAACCGACGACGTGCAGGACCGACGAATTCCGCTTGGAGCGCTGAATGGCCGGGATGGCGTCTGCCACATAGCCGATGACGCCGGTCCATCCTTTGGCGACAGCGACCTTCGCGTCACTCGGAAACGTCTCCGCCAATTCGGCGCCGAGCCGTTCGAGCGCAGCGGATGCACTTGCGCCGCCGCCATCGTTCGTGTTCCCGCCCCACCGGTAGCGAGGTGCGCCGCCGCCGAAAACGATCCGGTCATCCGCGGTGAGGCGGAAGTAGTTGAAGACGCGGCGCGCATCGAGCATGCCTTCGCGGCCCTTCCATCCAATCGCCTCGCGGGCCTTGTCCGTGAGCCGCTCGGTGACGAGGACCTGCAGGTGAACGGGCAGGATGCGCCCGTGCAAGAGACCGATTTCCGGGGTATAGCCGGCGGTGGCCGCGACGACATCGTCGGCAATGACTTCTCCGCCGCCGTGAACCTCGACGCGCACCGGACGTCCATCGCTCACTTTGGTGACGCGCGCTCCTTCAAAAATCCGTCCGCCTCGCGCGGTGACGCGTTCCGCCATCCCGGCGATGAGTTTCATGGGATGTAGGATCCCCGCCGTCGGCAATTTCAGCGCGGCCGGCCCCCGATCCGATCCGTGTGCAGGCCGCGGAGCGAGGTGGATGCAACGATCGAGGGCCTGGTCGTCCAATGCCTCATACGGCAATCCGCAGGAATCGAACAACGCGGCCTGGGCCACGAGTCGCGCGCGCCCGCCTTTCGAGCGGGCCACGACGACTTGTCCGCTCATCTCGAGCTCGCAATCGATTCCTTCCGCGGCCACGAAATCCCGCACGTACTCGACCGCCTTCAAAGTGGCGCGATAAAGCGCCTGAGCTTTCCCAGGGCCGAGCCGCTTGACCAGCGACGCGAAGCTCTGGCCAACGCCGGGTCCGACCATCCCGGTCGTTCGCCCCGAGGCTCCTGCGCCGAGGCGGTCCGCTTCCAATACGACGACCTTGGCGCCCGGGCGTGATTCGAGAAGGTGGTATGCGGCAGAGAGTCCAGCCATGCCGCCGCCAATGATCGCCACGTCGGCGCGGGTCGTCCCTTGCGCCAAAGCGGGATAAGTCGGAGCCGGGATCTCCGACCAGATGGACGTCATTGGGGTCAAGCCTTCACCGCTCCCGCGTCGAGCGCTGCGGCCACTCCTTGCGTTCTACGAACGCGCCAGATGCGGCCGTCGACGATGTAATGGTGAAAAGCGATTCCCCATCCGAGTCCGAGCAGGATGTTTCGCGCAAGATTTCCTTGAACGACGGCGACTCCGAAAATTCGCGGGACATACCAGACCAGACCGAGGATCAGTCCCAGGGTGAGATAGGCCACAAGACTTCCCGACGGCGTGCGGCCGCGCCCCCGCTCGTATTGCCACACGATCCGGTGATACTGGAGATTGTGGAAGATGGTCAGTGCAGCCGTAATCGTGAGCAGGTTGTCCAAAAGGCTGAAAACGGCGAAGGTGAATCCGATGACGACGGTCAGCAACAGATGCTTGGGGCCGAGCCGCGTCTTTTCGATCTTTCCCGATGCCATCAGCGCAATGATCGCCACCATGAAAACCACGAATGTGATGTCCAGCGCCATACGGCCGGGCGCCAGCAGATTTGCCGGGATGAGCTGAGGCAGGCCGCTCTTTTCGAAGGATTCACTGAGCGAGAATCGCAGATACGGATAGAGCGTCCCCACCCAGAGCAGCAGCGAGTCCAGCTGTCCACCGCGGCGGTCGGTCTCGCCCGCCTTGCGGCGATAGAGCACCAGGAATCCGTAATGTTGCCGTACGAGATGCCAATAGGCCCATAGGTACGCGAAAACCAGGAATGTGCGGAACAGCCAACCCGCGTTGCTCAATAGTGAGGTTCCCGGCTCGAGGAGCGCGTAGTCGATCAAAGCGACGATCGGTCCGACGATGATGATCGCCCAGGACCAGTGTCCAGGCAGCACCGCGCGCGAAGGATCGTCCTTGGATTGATAACTGCGCGCGTACGTTCCCCAGACATGCGTGCCGTCGAACATCACGCCCCAGAGCAGCAGCACCATCACGACCGGATTCCAGATCGTGTAGCTCGCGTTGCGAAGGGGAGGCTGGAGCCAGAAGAACAGCAGCAGGACGACTCCCGCCAGCACGGAGCCCTGGAACCAGACCAGGTCATCCCGCCGGGAGATGATCCACGGCTGAAGTGCCGAAGACTGGGAAGCCGGCTGCGACGCAGAAACCATGACCGCACTACTCATCATCCCCACCTTTCCTGAGACGCTCGTCAGATCGAGCGCGTCAGAATCAATAGATCGAAAACTGCCCGCAGCGACAATGCGCGGCAGGCGATGAACTCTCTCTCAATGATGTCCGGGCCCCATTTCAGCTTGTACGCAACCTGACTCTGGGCCGGATAAACGATCTTTCCATAGCGTCCGAGCATCTCGATGACCCACGCCAGAAAAGGCTTCTCGAACGGACGCTTTTTCTCGTCGACGATGAACGGCGTAAACCCGAAATGCAGATGCGCGACGCCCTCCGCGACGAATCGCTCGATCGCGAAGAGGTTGCACAGCTCCATCGCGCCCGGCGGCGCTTCCGGCACGCGCCTGGTGAGGTCGTGCAGATAGCCGGGATATTCGCCCCACACCGGGACGTAGGTGATGAATCCGATGGCCCGCTTCTCGCCGTCGAAGACCACGAAGGTCCGCCGCTCCTTGTCTTCGGGCGTTCCGATCTCGCCGATCATGAAGTCGAGCTCTTTCTTCTTCTTGCCGCGCAGCCAGGTCGCGCTCACGTCCCGGACGAGGGCGAACGCGGATTCGTCCGCGGGAATCTCGCGTCCAATCTCGCAGACGTACATCCCTGCTTCGCGCGCGCGTTTGATCTTGTTCCGCAGCTTGATGTGCCGCGTGCCCTTGAGATTGAACTTGTCGAGGCGCCGCCCGTAGGAGCTGCCCATCTGATTGACGGTGAATCCTCGGGAGACGAACAGTTGGGCCTGACTCTCCGGTACCTGGACAGCCAGCATGTGCCGCCGCCGTTTTTCCGCTTCAGCTAGGAAAGCGTCTAGGAGTCTCTCGCGAGAATCCGGTGGCGCGTGGACGCCGCCAATGGAGATCAGATGTTTTCCCTGTTCGCGAAAGGCGATGAACCCCGACAGGCCTTCAACCGTGTAGCGCTGGTTCTGCGCGGACAGAGCCAGGAACCCCGAGGTGTGATTGATGACCTCCTGGGGCTTGAACGCAACAGCGATCGTCTGTTCCATGGTCAGGTCCAAAGCCGTTCCCTCGCCTAGCGACTCTCGGTACTCACCGTCGGAAGCAATTCATGAGCGACCGGCTCGAACTGGAGCTCGGTCGGTTTATAGATATTGCCGAAAATCCCTCTGTCCCCAAGGAGGTGAATGGGGATCGCCAACATCGCCCATTCGGGCGCGCCTGTCGTCCAAGTCCAAAGCGCGACCGCCGCTCCGCCGGTCAGGAAGCTGTGTGTGACGTTATAGAGGTGATGATAGATCGGCGCGATTTTCCCGCCGCCCTTCCGCCGGTAAGCGACCGCCCCGGGGATGTAGCCGATCAGATCGATGATTGCGAATGCGAAGATGAATCGCCCCCAATGGACTTCGCGCGCGTGCAGAATCACCATGAGAGACAACACGAGCATGATGGCGATGGACTCGGCTCGCGTCCAAAGCCACGTCTCTTTGGTGTGAAAACGGTTCTTCGTATCCATGAGGATCCTTTGTTTGACCAAATGAAGACGACCATCACTCGCCAACGCCGAAGCGGGGTCATCATCACCGATGGACGTCACTCAACTCTGCGTTCCAAAATGTTAGCATGATCCATAAGCCCGGCCACCCTTATTTCCGCCCGTCGGCCGTCGCCGTTCGATCCCATCCGGGATCGGACAGGTGGACCAGCGATTCGTGCACTTTCGCGTGGACGGCTTCCGGATCGGAGCCGCCCGCGAAGGGCTCGCCGACGGTCACGATGAAACGGCCCTTCGCGTTCCTGTGAATGCCGATGGGCAGCACCGGCAGGCCACTTCTCACGGCCAGGCCGCCCACGCCTTTCTTGAACGGAAGCAGCTTCCCGGTGCGGCTCCTCGTTCCTTCCGGAAACAGCCCCAGCGCCCACTTGGCCTCGGACTTCAGAACATTGAGAGCGGTTTTCAAGGTCGAGCTGCTCGGATGGCCTCTGTCCAACGCGAAGATTCCCAGCATCCGGAACATCTCGCCAAAAATAAGGGTCTGAAACAGCTCTTTCTTCGCCATGAACGCGATCGGATAGTCGACGACATGCGCGACCAGGACCGGATCGAACGCGTCGATGTGATTGGAGACGACGATGAACGGACCGGTCTTTGGGACATTGTGACGCCCGAATATTTTTGGGCGGCGCGTCACAATGAGAATCGGACTGCAAATGAAACGCTGGATGAACAAATACAAATAGGACCGCCGCCGCGAGAAATGTTCAGGCGGATAGCTCTTGTAGCGCTTCAGTGGATCGCGCTCGGCGGCCGTCTGATCGTTCACGGACGGCGCACCGGGATCCACGCTGCATTCTGTAATTGCCATGTCCACGATCGCATTACGCTGGCACGGTCGCGTCCTTCGTCCGCGCCAACAACCAAACGCTCAACCAGCAGCCGAACGCCTCCAGAATCAACATCACCACGGCCGTAACTTGAAAAACAGGAAGCCAGGCGCCCCTGGGCACCTGATTGATATGGTCCGGGTTGTTCATGACGAAATGATGGGCTCCGGCATACACCAGAGACCCGGCCATCGAGATGAGGAGCAGCCAGATCCCCATGCGCCGTCGCGACGTCCATAGCAGGACCATCGCGACGATCGGAAGGACACCAACAAACGCATAAGCGATCGCGTACTTGAGGGTAGGGAGGCCGACCGGAAGGATTCGATGCGCGGCTTCGTGCAGAAGCGCCACCGCCCCATGGAGCAGGATGAAGATCGTTCCGTACCGGATCGCCACGCGATCCGTCGTACGGGGATGCTCCAGATGAACCTGTTCCGGACTCATGCGTGTCCCTGACGCGTTCGTGTCTGCGCGACCCGTGGTGGCGGCGCGCATCCGAGTAACTTTGGAAGCCGGCATTCTAGCAGGAACTCCGGAACCGGCGGGGGAAGCGGCCGGGAAGAGGCGTTTAGCTGCTTAGAATCAGTTGGTTATGAACGCACACCGCCTCCTGCGACAGCGGCGGGCTGATTCGGTGATTCACCCCTCGTGCGTCGTCGCCTCCGCCGCCCGCGCGCGGCGCGCTCCCTCCTCCACGTTCACGAACGTCAGCAGGATTCCACCGACCAAGAAGAACGCGGACACGGACAGAATCGCGTTGCGGCTCGAGCCGGTGGCGCCGATGATCGCGGCGAAGACGAGCGGGCCGAAGATGCCGGCGAACTTGCTGAAGACGCTGTAGAAGCCGAAGAACTCTCCCGATTTGTGGCGCGGGATCAGCGTCGCGAAGAGCGAGCGGCTCAGCGCCTGCGTGCCTCCCTGCACGAGTCCCACGAGCCCGGCGAGGAGGTAGAAATCCGCGGCATCCTTCATCGAATACGCAACGACGCTGACAACGAGATAGATGACCAATCCAGCGAGGATCGATCGTTTCGCGCCGATCCATCGCGCGAGCGCGCCGAAGAGAAACGTCGCCGGGACACCGACGAACTGCACGATCAGGATCGCCGCGATCAGCGACTCGCGCCGGATGCCCAGCTCCGTCCCGTACGCCGTGGCCATCTTCTGAATCGTGGAGATGCCGTCGTTGTAGATCAGGAAGGCCACCAGCATGAGGAACGCGTGCTTGAAGCTCCTCAGCTCGTGAAAGGTCTCGAGCAGCCGGCCGAAGGCGACGCGCACGGCGCTCTGCCCGGCCTGTTCGTCCTGCTCGAGGCGGCGCGGCGGCTCGGGGACGCGGCGGAAAAGAGGAATCGAAAAGATCAACCACCACAGCGCGACGGTGACCATCGAGAGCCGTACCGGAAGTGAACCGCCAGTCTCGCGGAGTCCGAACCACGCCGGCTTCTGGATCATCGCGAGGTTCACCGCAAGCAGCAGTCCTCCGCCGAGGTAGCCGATCGCGAACGCAGCCGCGGAAACGCGATCGACCTCGGACGGCGAAGCGATGTGCGGCAACAGCGAGTCGTAGAAGACGACGGCAGCCGCCGCGCCGATCGTGACGACGACGAACAGCATCGAGGCGAACGTCAACGCGCCGGGCTCGATGAAGAACATGCCCGCGCAGCCGAGAACGCCGATCGCGGTCGTGAGCGCGAGCAGCTTCTTCTTCGCGGCGGCGAGGTCGGCGATCGCGCCGAGGATCGGCGAGAGCACGGCGACGATCGCGATCGCGAGCCCGTTCGAGATCGCCCACCACTGGTTGGCTTTCGTCGCGCCGACGTCCGCGCCCGCGACCTGGATGTAGAAGATCGGAAAGACCGCGGCCATCACAGTCGTCTGCACGGCGGAGATGGCCCAGTCGTACATCGCCCACGCGCGGAGCTCGCGCCGATGCAGCGAAAGCCGTTCGAGGATGCCTGGCGCGGCGGGCGTTCCGTCACTCAACTGCGCCTATTGTGCCCCAGTCAGCTCCTGACGGTTTCCCACGACACGGCCATGCTGCGCGCAGATCGCCAGCTCCGCCGCGCTTCGCGGATGTGCTGCCGTGCGGTCCGCCGCGTCCGGCGCCACGCGCTCGATGCGTTGCGGCTGCGCTCCTCGACGTGCTGCCGCCAGAGCGTCAGCGCCGCGTCGAGATGCGCGCGCGCATCGGCGATGACGCGGTGGATCTTCTCGACGATCTCGCCCTCGGCCGCGGCCAGGCGCGGCTCGATTTTGCGAAGCTCGGCGTGCATGCGCGCCTGTTCGATCTGCGGCGGTGTGGCGGAACGGAGCTCGCTGGCCATGCGCATCGTGCGCAGCGAGGCGATGAACCATTTCGCAGGGTCCCAGTGATACCAGCGGATGCCGTTGCGGAAGTCGGCCGGAAAGCGGTGATGGAAGCTGTGGTATCCCTCGCCGAGGGTCAGCAGCGCGACACCCCAGTTGTCGCGTGCGGAGACTTCGGCGTTGTACGTCCGTCTGCCGACGTAGTGCGCGAGCGAATTCACGAAGAACGTCGTGTGATGGATGACGACCAGCCGCAGAAAGCCGCCCCACAACAGGCCGGCGAGCGCATCGCCGAACATCGCTCCGATCAACGTCGGCAGCCCGAAGCCGCCGACGATCAGGAGCACGCGATACCAGCGATTCTGCCATTGCACGATCGGGTTCTTCAGCAGGTCCTGCGCGTTCGTCTCGGCATCCGGCGCGTCATGACGGTTGAAGACCCAGAGGATGTGCGCCCACCAGAACCCGCGCTTGATGTTGTACGGATCCCAGTCGTTGTCGACGTGCTGGTGGTGGACGCGATGACTCGACGACCACCAGAGGATCGAGTTCTGCGCGGCCATTGCGCCGAATACGGCGTAGAAAATTTGCACGGGAGCGGACGCCTCGTAGCTCTTGTGCGAGAAGAAGCGGTGGTAACCGGCGCAGATCGAGAGGCCGACGGCGCCGTACATCGCGAGCGCGAGCAGCGCCATCCAGAGATGAAAGCCTTGAAAATACGTATAGAGCGCGGTGCCGGCGATGCCGATGATCGGCGTCAGGATGAGGAAGGACATCGTGATGTAGTCGATGTCCGCGCGCGTCTTTTCTCGAGGGGTTGTGTTCGCGATCGTCATGTCGCTCCAGGTTAGTCAACCGGACACGACTCACGAAACGGATCGCGAGCGCTGAGGTCGAATTTCTCGAGTGCTATCTGATGCACAACCAGAACCACTGCGCGCTTATTACGTGTACTTTCCCGAGCAACACGCGTATGGTGGGTGCACGTCGAGGAAACTTCCTCGCCCCTTCAGTCCGTCTGAACTAAGTCAGATCTCTGGACTCACCCCTCTTAGCTTCCACCTTCTCCTGCGCATTGCGTGTGTGCCGTTTGCGGCAGCACCAGCGGGAGGACTGCCGGCTCGGCCGGCCAGGAGCTTCAAATGAAATTGTATGTAGGAAATCTCGCCAAGCAGGTCACCGACGCGCAGCTCAACGACCTCGCGGTTCCGTTCGGAACGCTCGTTTCGGCAAACGTTGCCACCGAGCGCTCGAGCGGCGAGTCGAAGGGCTTCGGCTTCGTCGAGTACACCAATGCCGATGAGGGACGCGCTGCGATTGCCGGTCTCGATGGCAAGGACGTTCACGGACAGGCACTGAAGGTCAACGAGGCGCGTCCGCGCAAGTAAGTTCGACCGCACAAGGGAGGACGGCCGCAGCGGTCGTTCTCCCACCGCATTCAAAGGGAGACACTTCATGTTGGCGTTGTTATCGGTGCTAGGTGGTGTTGCTGTCGTGGTGCTTGGATGGAATCTGTATCGCCGCTTCTCCGCAGATCAAATCGCGGAATTCAACGAACAGCGTCGCGCGACGTCGCGCGTCGTCAGCCGCGGCGAATTCGTCGACGGCAACCGCCATCTCGAGGTCGCGCTGGCGGTGAGCCACACGACGTTCTTCTACGAAAACCGCGACATGCAGGCGTCGATCGATCTGCACTGGGTTCGCGAGGTCGAGTACGACACCGAGCTGGCTACCGGGACAGCGGTGGTGAACGGCAAGGTGTTGCGGCTGCGCTCGCACAGCCAGACCTTCGAGTTCGTGCTGCCGAATGACGTCGTTGCGCGCTGGCACATGATGTTGCCTCCGCGCCGTGAGATCGCACGCGAGACCGTGCTGCAACCTGCTGCCGCAATCTGAGGGCCATTTTCAGATGATCGTCAAAATCGTGGACCGCGAATCGCTGTTGAAAGAACGACTGCGGGAGCGCCTCGAGCGCGCCGCAGGACTGCGATGCGATGAGCATGGCGAACCGATCGTGGAGGTCACGATCGCCGCCCGGGAAAACGGCTGGTTCGACTCGCGATGGACGACCTGCTGCGAAGGTCTGGAGCGTCAGGCCGTAGCAATCGTCAAAGAGCGCTGCTGAGCCGGCACGGCGCAGGCTACGAGCCGCGGATTACCGCGTCCAGAGTCCTTCCGGACGCGATCCGAGCAGGCCGGCGCTTCGCAGCAGCGTACCGACGCGGCTCAGCCGTCCGGCCCTCTGACGCGGAAGCGTCCACGCTTTCGGCACCTTGTCGATCGCTCGATCGATGTAGAGCAGCTCCTTCTCGCTGAAGCGCCAGCCGCGCGGCTCGAAAGGCTCGAGCTCGACCGGAATCGTGAACGAGCGCATCGTCCTCTTGCCGTACTGGTTGAAGTAGCCCTCGAAGTAGCTCAGTCCAAGGGCGGGGTACGGGTAGATCGGCTCGCGCGAGCGCAGCGTCGTGAAGTTCGACTTGCCGATGCTGCCCCACAAGCCGCCGTCTGTTTCGTAGACGGCGAGACAGTGGCCGTCGTCCGACACCGCTTCGATGTACATGAGGCGCGGCGCGTATCCGAGCTCGCGCAACGCCGCCGCGGCGAAGAGCACGCCGCTCAGGCACTGCGCCTTGCCCGTGCGCATCACCACTCGCGGCGACGCCGCGCCGGCGGTCTCGTCGTAGTCGAGCTCGTCGAGAAACTGTTGGATGTGTGCCGGGGTCTTCAGCCCCGCGAGGATGCGCCGTTCGCTCGTCGTCCACTGCATGTCACGAGAGTAGCAGAGCCCGTTTTTTGCGGTCTGCCCCTTGCACACACACATGGTCATGAAAAAGAAATTCTCAGCGCTGATCGTGCTCTTCCTGCTCGTTCTGCCGGGTAGCGCTAACGCTTTCGAGACAAACGAGCTCATCGCCTTGACGGCGATGCCGCTTGCCGTCGCAGCGGTTGCGGATTTGACCGACGTCCCGACGAGCGACCTCGTCACCGTCGTCAGTACACTCAACCGCGCCGCGGTCCCACCGACGCAGTTCGTCGAGATCGTTCGCTACACACCGGTCGCATTCGTCGAAACGCGTGAGCCGCGGTTCGTCACCTACGTGACGACGCAGTACGACCGCGGAGTCGTCGGCAGCGCCCTCGCGTATTCGATCGCGAACGAATATCCGACCTACGGCGTTCGCGAGATCAACGTCATCGATCCGCCGGTCATCACGACGGTGGTCGAGCGCGAGATCCTGCCTCAGGTCGTCATCACGCGCTTCCAGCCGGTGAGCGTCGATCCGCTGGCACTCGTCGCGATGCCGCTCGCGGTCGCCGCGGTGTCCGAGATCACGGATGTTCCGCGCAGTGATCTCATCAGCCTCGTCGCCGCGCTGAATGGAGCCATGGTTCCGGCGCCGCAGTTCGTCGAGGTGGTGCGCTATTCGCCGGTGATGCTCATCGATCGCACCGAGGCTCCGCTGTTCCTGAGCTTCGTGAGGACGGAGGTCGATCGTGGCCTGATCGGAAGGCCGCTCGCGTTCTCGATCGCCAATCGCATCGAGACCTTTGGCATTCGCGAGATCGAGATCATCGATCCGCCGACGACCTACATCGTCGACCGCGATGTGTTCATCCCGCCGGTCGTGGTCACTCGCGTTGCGAATGTGCGGACGCATCCACACGGCGGACCTCCGGGACAACTGAAGAAGGAACTCGGACTGCAGACCGGAGCGGAGGTCGTGCACGGAACGAGGCCTTCGCGCTCGGGTCGTTCGCGGTCGGTGCGCGTCGATGGAGACGAGCCGCGGCGAGTCACGAAGGCTCCGAAGGTTCGTTCGAGCAATCGCGGCGGCGATCGCGGCGACACGCGCGTGACGAAGCCGCGAAAGACTTCCTCGCCTTCCGTGACGCGATCCGACGACGGTTCGCGTGGGAAGGTGCGCGTCAGCAAGCCGTCCAAATCCGGCGGTTCGCCTAAGGGTGGCGGCGCGAAGCAAGGCAACTCGGGCGGCAAAGGCAACTCGGGAGGCAAAGGAAAAGGGAAGGGGAAAGGATGAACATGAGAAGCACACTGGCCATCTCACTCGTGATGCTGCTCGCACTGGCGGGCGGCTGTAATCAGAAGGATCAACAGACCGCGAACGTCGAGTCATCGCAATCGGAGGTGACCGCGAAAGCGCTCACGCCCGAGGAGCTCGGGGAGCTCGGCGCGAAGATCCGGAAGAATCCGGACCGCACGGCCGAGCTCCTGCGGGACCATGGACTGACGGAGAAGAGCTTCGAGGTCGAGATCCGCAAGGTCACTGAGAACCCCGAAGCGTCGAAGCGCTACGCGGCCGCTTACAAGAAGTCGAGCGCCTAGGCCGGCACGGCCGGCTGCGCAGGTTGGCCAAGCCTTCGGCATGCTTGTCGCCTGAAGTACATTCAGGCGACAAGCGGCGCAGGTCACGAAGCGAGATGGAGAGTGATCTCCGTCTCGTTCGTGGCCGCCTTCGCGATCACGCGCACGTGATCGACCTTGCGCCCGTTCTTGAAGTCGAGCAGCGTGTAGACGCCGTTGCGATGGACTCGGTCGTTGAAGTCGACGACCTGTGTTTCTCCGTTCTCGAACACGACTTCGGCGAAGCTGATCTGCGCGGTGCCGCGGTCGATCTGCAGGTACAGCGCGGTACCGCGGCGGTCGACGTCCATGGTGAAGTCGGTCCAGCCGTCCTCGCGATCGAGCTCCTCGGTGCCGCGCCAGGCCTGATTCGCGGGAATCGATGCGGCGACGACGGCGGCGAACGCGAGCGGCGCGAGATACACGCGCGGCGCGACGCGCACGACCGGCGCGGGACGGACGACGACTGTCGGCAACGTACGGCGGATCGGGAATCCGGTGCGTACGGTGACACGCGTGCGTCCATGAGGTCCCTTGCGGACGACTCGAACGCGCGCGGCTTCGGCCGCGGTGGTAAAGATGAGGGCAGACAACAGGGCAATCGACAACGTTCGTTTCACAATGTGCTCCTTCTTACCGGAATGAGACGGGGAGGGGGCCGTTGGTGTTTACTTCAGTTTGACCCACAACAGGAAGACGCCGCAAACTGACATCATGGCAACGAGTCTCGAACTGCCCGACGATCTGCTCGCGGAGATTCGCCTTCGCGCTTCGCGGGAAGGGCGCGGGCTCGACGACTTCGTGATCGATCTGCTGCGAAAGGCGCTGGCTGGATCCGGCGGTGAAGCGCTGACGGTGGATGACGCGATGCTGGAAGCGCGCAGGCAGCTTGCCGAGAAGTTTGTTTCCGGTGAATGGGGCGCGGAGTTGTCCGGGTTCGAAGCCGCGCGCGCGGCGGATCGTGATTCTGCAACGGCGCGCGAACGAGCTTGGAGAGGTTGATGCCGATACTCGTCGACGCGAGCCTCTGGATCGATTTCATGCGATGGCGGTCGCCTCGCCTCCTGAAGGAGCTCATTGCTCCTCATATCCTCGATCCCGAGGCTTGTCTCGCAGAGCCGATCGCATTCGAAGTTCTACGCCACGCAGCCGACGATGAGGTTCGACAAATCAATGCGCAGTTCCAAACGATGCCCATGCTGTCCACTCCGGCGACACTTTGGAGCGACGCCGCGGAGCTCGGGCAACACTGCCGGCGTCGCGGAATCAGTGTCGGATCGCTCGATCTTCTGATCGCAAGCACGGCACTCCATCACGATGCGGAGCTCGTGACGTTCGACGCCGACTTCGAACAGATCGCCAGTACTTCATCGCTGCGCGTGAAACGGCTCCATCGACCGGGCTGAATCCGCGTCACTTCTGCTTCGCGATCCACGCGTCCACATTCCCCTCCAGCACATTCAGCGGCACCGCGCCGCTGCCGAGGACGACGTCGTGGAATTCGCGGACGTCGAAGCGTGTGCCGAGGGCGGCTTCCGCGCGCTTGCGCAGCTCCTTGATCTTCAGCTCGCCCAACTTGTACGCGAGCGCCTGGCCGGGCCAGGAGATGTAGCGGTCGACTTCGGTGGTCACCTCGTGGATCGGCAGCGCCGTGCGCGTGGCCATGTAGTCGATCGCCTGTTGGCGCGTCCAGTTCATCGAGTGCAGGCCGGTGTCGACGACGAGGCGGCACGCGCGCCACATCTCGTACGTCAGGCGGCCGAAGTTGTCGTACGGATCGGTGTAGAAGCCGGCCTCCACGCCGAGCCATTCGGAGTAGAGTCCCCAGCCCTCGCCGAACGCGGAGATGTACGAGTAGCGGCGGAAGTTCGGGAGGTCCTCCAGCTCGCGGCTGAGCGCGATCTGCAGATGATGTCCCGGCACGGCCTCGTGCAGCGTGAGCGCCTCCATGTTGTACAGCGGACGCGCCTCGAGCTTGTACGTGTTGACCCAGTAGATGCCGGGCTGCGTGCTGCCCTGCGGCGCGCCGACGTAGCGGCCGGTCGTGTATTTCGGCGCGAGGTCCGCCGGCACGGGGTCGACGGTGTACGGCAATCGCGGCAGCGTCTTGAACAGCGACGGGAGCTTCCCGTCCATTCGTTTTGCGATCCGCGACGCGCGCGAGAGCAGCTCTTCCGGCGTCTTGGCGTAGAAGCGCGGGTCGGTGCGAAGGAACACCAGGAACTCCGCGAAGGTGCCCTGAAATCCGACCTGTTTCATCACCGCGTTCATCTCCGCGCCGATCCGCTCCACCTCCGCGAGCCCGGTCTTGTGGATCTCTTCGGGCGTGAGATCGAGCGTCGTGAACTCGCGGATTTTCTGGCGGTAGAACGCGCGGCCGTTCGGCAGCTCGTAGGCCCCCAGCGTCGTGCGCGCGCCGGGGAGATATTCCTTGCGGAAGAAGTCGAGGAGCTCGGCGTAGCCGGAGATGGCCGCGAGCACGGCGGCGCGTCCATCGCGACGCAGACGCTCGTGCTCCGAGGCCGGAACGGTCGAAGGGAACTTCTCGAACGGCAGCCAGAAGACGCTCTTCGACGGATCGTCGACGACGTGCGCGGAGATCGTGCCGTCGTAGCCCTCGAGCGTCACGCGAGGGATGGTCATCCCGCGTTTCAGCCCCGCACGCAGATGCGCGATCTGCTCGCGGACGTAACGCGGCCACGCGCGCAGCCGCGCGTTGTAGTTGTCGTAGTCCTTCGCCGTCGCAAGCGGGACTTCCTTTGCCAGCCGCGAGAACCCGGTGTGGAATCCGGAGTCGGCGTTGAACGGGAGCTGGTAGTCGCCGAGCTCGTAACCCGCAACCGCATCCTCCATCTGCCGGCGGAACATATCGTAGTTCACCGCCTCGGACGCGGGAAGCTTCGCGCGATCGATCGTCGCGAGCTCCGCGAGGGTCGCTTTCGCGAACGTGTACTGGCGCTCGAGGTCCGCGGGTGCGATCGACGGCAGCCGGTCTCCGTACTCATGGCGGCCGACCGACGTGGCGAACATCGGTTCTTCCTTCAACTGCGTTTCCCACACGCGGTCGAAGAGCGCGTGGAGCTTCGCCGTTTCGTCTGCGAAAACAGGAAGGGCGAGAAGAGAGAGCAGGGCGAGCAATCGCTTCATGGCGCGCGCAGCTTAGTACAGCTCTGTCATCCTGAGCGGGGGACAGCGCGCTGCGCCGCGCCTGGGAGAAAGAAACTAAAGTACGCCGCGGCGTGGTCTTGTCGAGGCCGTGACGCGGTTTGGTGCCGAAGAGCCCGATCCTGAGCTTGGTCCCGGAAGACAGCGACCCTGAGTTGGTGACACGCGTAGACGCGCGTGATCCCGGTTGGAAGAGAGCTTCTTCTCAGAGTCTTCCGCTCGACCGCGACCATGAAAAGAAAAGGAAGAATCATGGGCAGAGGAACAGCTTCCGGGACCAAGATCAAGAGAATGAACAAGCCGGCCAGGAGGAAGCATAGCCGGGTTCTCGAGCAGATCAATCACAACGCAGCCGGGGTGGATGCCGGTGCCGAGTATCACTATGTGGCCGTACCCGAGGACCGGGTGAGCCCGTCGGTCCGTAAGTTTTCGACCACCACGAGGGGCTTGTATGAACTGGCTGATTGGCTGGTCGAAGCGGAGGTGGACACGGTGGCCGTGGAAGCGACTGGTGTGTACTGCGTGCCGCTGCTGGAAGTGCTGGACGCACGCGGAGTTCGGGTGGTGTTGGCCAAACCGTCGAGCCTGAAATCGGTCAACGATCACCAGAAGACCGACATGCTCGATTGCCAATGGATCCAGCTTCTGCACACATTCGGGCTCCTTCGAGGCTCGCATCGTCCGTCGGAAAAGGTGGCCACCTACCGGAGTTACAACCGCCAGCGGCAGATGCTGATCCAACAAGCATCGACGGCGATCGAGCACATGAAGAAAGCGCTCACGTCGATGAATGTTCGAGTCGAGCTTGCCGTCAGCGACGTCACCGGCAAGACCGGGATGGCCATCATCCGGTCGATTTTGGCTGGGAAACGCGATCCCCAGGAGCTGGCCAAACTACGCGACGAGCGCTGCGCTAAGAACGAAGCGGCGATTGCCGAGGCGCTGTTGGGCAAATACTCCAACGAGCAGCTGTTCGGGCTGGAACAGGCCGTGCGGACGTGGGATCACTTCCAGGTGCTGATCGCCGAGTGCAACACGCGTCTCGAGCAGCAGGCCAAGGTCTTCGAGAAAAAGGCGAATCGAAAGGACACCCCGAAGCCGCGGCGAGTGGAACACGTTCGCAAGAATGTTCTCACGTTCGACGCACGCACGCTCTTTTTCGAAGTGTTGGGTCAAGACCTCACGCAGATCGACGGAATCAGTACCGGAACAGTGAGCGCATTTTTGGCCGAAGTCGGAACCAACGTGGACGCCTTTGCGACCGACAAGAAGTTCACCTCGTGGCTGCGTGTGTCTCCGGGCAAGAACACCACGGGTGGGAAGAACCGATCGGGGAAAAACCGGTCCACAACGAACCGATTGACGACCGCGCTTCGAATTGCGGCTCAGACCTTGAGCCGGTCCAAGTCGGCTCTCGGAGCCTTTTACCGAAGAAAACGTGCCCAACTGGGACCGGAAAAGGCCAACACCGCCGCCGCGCACAAGCTTGCCCGGATGATCTACTTCACACTCAAGTACCAGAGACCCTATGTTGACCCTGGGCCGGATCACTACACCGAGCAGCACCGCACCCGACTTCTGAAGTCTATGGAAAAGCGCGCAAGACAGTTCGGGTATCAACTCGTGAAAGCCGCATAAATACTGGCAGTTTCTTGGAAGCCGCGAAGACGGCGAAGGATCTCCTGCGGGTCGCGACGCCGGCGCTTGAATCAGGGGGTCCTTCGCCGCGCTCCGCCGGCTCAGGATGACAGGGAGACGCTCAATTCAGAACGCACAAGTCGGCCGCCACTCGCGCCTCGCGGAGCACCGCGCGCAAATCCTCGGACAAGTGCCGCTCGGCGAGATTCCACACTCCGTCCGGACCGGCGAGCACGAACTGGCGCAGCGCGTCCGGCGATCGACTCGCATCCGCGTCCAGCCACAACGCCACGGGGAGCGCTCCCCACTTCTGATCGAAACGGCCCATCGAGAGATCGGCGGTCAGCGCGTCAGCGGTGGACGGCGACGCGCACGCCAGCGCCGCGAGGCGGGCGACGAAGCGCGGCTCGAGCTCCGAGAGAGTCTTGACGGCGAGATCGCCACGCCAGCGCGGGGAGAGCGAGTAGTAGTTGCCGAAGCCTTCCTTCCAGATGCCCAGCAGCGCGGCACGAAGCGGAGTGTCGGCTGTGTAGGGATGTTGGGCGAGCCACGCTTTCTGCAGAAGGTGTGTGTACTCGTGGCGGAAGAAGCGATCGATGCGCGCGGTGTTCTCCGGCGACGCTGCATCACCGTATTCCGCGTGCAGGCGCGCGACGTCGAAGCCGATCGTCGTCGCGTCGTGCGTGAACGCATCTTCGCCGCCGCCGTTGCCGATCGCGATCGTCGCGATCTCCGGCCCCGGGACGGGAGCGAAGTGGGCGGAGAGCGCCGGGATCTCCGATTCCCAACGCTGCGAGCGTGAGCGAATCAGCGCGGCCCACGCCTGTTGCGCCTCCGTCATCGGTTGGCTCGATGGTGTGGCGTCGGGCCCGTGCAGTCGATGGATCATGCTCAGCCAGAGGTCCGCGCGCTCGACCACCTGCAAATGGATCAGGAGCGTACCAGCCAACAGAAGTGCGTTCATCGTGCGATTCTACGTGTCACCTCAGCTGAGCAATCGCACCTAGAATATTGCGCCTATGCGCAAGACACTCATTGCCCTCGCACTGCTCGCAGCGCTGATCTTGCCGGTCGCACGCGCCGAACCGCCGGTCGTCGCGACGTTCTCGATCCTCGGATACGACCCCGCGACCGGAGAGGTCGGCGGTGCGGTGCAATCACGCGTGTTTTCGGTCGGCAACGGCGTGTTGTGGGCGGAGGCGGGGACGGGCGTCGTCGCGACGCAGGCGGTGATCGACGTCGAGTACGGTCCGCGCGGCCTGCAACTGCTGCGTGCGGGAATGACGCCCGAGGCAGCGGTGAAGGCGATCTGGGAAAGCGATCCCGATCCATGGCCGAAGAATTGGACGAAGCAGGGACGCCAGTTCGCGATCATGGACGCGCGCGGTAACTACGCCGCGTTCACGGGGCCGAAGGCGAGCACGTGGGCGGGAAACAAGAGCGGGAAGTTCTGCACGGCGCAAGGGAACATCCTCGCGGGCGAGGCCGTGGTCGCGGACATGGTGAAGGCGTTCGAGACGACGGAAGGACATCTCTCGTTCCGCCTGATGGCTGCACTGGACGCGGGGCAGAAGGCCGGCGGCGACACGCGCGGGATGCAGTCCGCCGCGATCCTGATCGTGAAGAAGGACGGCGGCGTCTGGCTACACAACGACACGGTGATGCGCCTGCAGGTCGACGACAACCCGGAGCCGCTGAAGGAGCTGCGCCGCCTCCTCGACCTCGCCGCGAAGCAGCGCAAGGCGATGGAGGAGTACCGCAAGGAACTGCGGTGAAGCGGAGCGCCGCAGCGGAGCGCCGGCTTCCAGCCGGCCGCTACGCCGCCTTCCAGGCGGCAGGATCTCGGGAGGTCGGGCCGGCTAGAAGCCGGCGGAGCGGCCGGCTGGAAGCCGGCGCTCCGATTACGCCGCGGTGATCGTCACCGGCACCCCATTCAGCGCCGCGTTCCCCGACACCGCATCCACGCTGTCGTCTGTGAGGTCGTTGTAGCTCACGCCGGCGTTCTGTTCGGCGAGTCCGAGGCGCGTGCCGGGGCGGTTGTGTCCGAAGCCGTGGGGGAGGCTGACGACGCCGCGCATGACGCTGTCGGTGGACTGCACGGCGATGCGCACTGAGCCGCCGCCAGCCTGAACGTCCACTACTTGACCATCGACGAATCCCAGCGCCGCGAGATCTTCGGGATGCATCATCAGTTGATCGCGCGCTTTTCCTTTGATCAGTCGATGCGAGTTGTGCATCCAGGAGTTGTTGCTGCGGAGATGGCGGCGGCCGATGAGCAGGAAGCCGGTTGGCGGGATGTTGAATCGCGCGATGTCTGCAAGTAATGGCTCGGGCGCGCAGTGGATCTTTCTGTCCTCGGTCTCGAGACGCTCGTAGAGCGACGGCGTCAATGGTCCGAGGTCGAGGCCGTGCTCGGCGTTTTCGAGCGTTTCGAACGAGACGCGGCTCT
Source organism: Thermoanaerobaculia bacterium (assembly GCA_035999335.1). GTDB lineage: Bacteria > Acidobacteriota > Thermoanaerobaculia > Gp7-AA8 > Gp7-AA8 > QHVT01. Next base: position 22,828 of record DASYGV010000141.1, read on the forward strand.
TGTCGACGTACGACTGGATCACGTCGCGCGTCGGCGGCAGCGGCTTGAAATCGCGGCCGAGCTTCGCTCCGAGGCGCGCGCCGAGCTCGCCGAAGATCTCCCAGTCGTACCGCTCCTCCTCGGCGCGAGGCCAGATCGCGGCGTTGAAGCGCGCAACGTTGCGGATCGCGAGGGCGTTGAAGATACGGTCGTAGTGGTCGTGCTCGAGGCTCGACGCCGGAGGCAGGATCAGGTCCGCGTGACGCGTGGTCTCGTTGAGGTAGATGTCGATCGCGAGCATGAACTCGAGCGACTCCAGCGCGTCATCGAGCTTGCGGCCGTTCGGCGTGGAGAGAACGGGATTTCCCGCGATCGTGATGAGGCCGCGGATCTGTCCTTCGCCCGGCGTCAGGATCTCTTCCGCGAGCGCCGCTACCGGCAACTCGCCGGCCGTTTCGGGGAGGCCGCTCACGCGCGAGCGCCACTGCGCGTAATGACCGCGCCGAGTGTGTGGACCGGTCATCGGGATGATCGGATCGGTCAGCATCGCACCGCCTTCGCGGTCGAGATTTCCGGTGACGATGTTGACGAGCTGGATGAGCCACGCGTTGAGCGTGCCGAACGCCTGCAGGTTCGCGCCGACGCGGCCGTAGCAGACGGCCGACGGTGCGGACGCGAATTCGCGTGCGATGCGGCGGATCGTCTGCGCGTCGATTCCCGTCATCGTCGCTGCGAGCTCCGGCGTCATCTCCGCGATCGCGTCGAGCGCCGCGTCGAGTCCGTCGAGCTGTTCCGGATTCGCGATGCGGAAGAGGTTCTCCGCGCGCATCGTGTTCAGCATCGCCATCAGCAGCGCGGCGTCGGTCGCCGGGCGGATGAAGTGATGCTCGCTCGCGACGTCCGCCGTTTCGGTGCGCCGCGGATCGATGACGACGACCTTGCCGCCACGGCCGCGGATCGCGGCGAGACGCTTCGTCACGTCCGGCGCGGTCATGAGGCTGCCGTTCGATGCGACGGGATTGGCGCCCAGGATCAGGAAGTAGTCGGTGCGGTCGATGTCGGGGATCGGGATCAGGAACTGGTGCCCGTACATCAGATACGACGCGAGCTGCTGCGGCAGTTGATCGACGGACGTCGCGCTGAACGCTGACTTCGATTTCAGGACGCGCGCGAGCTGGGAGACGTTGAAGAGCGTGCCGATGTTGTGGACCGAGGGATTGCCCACGTAGAAGCCGACGGCGTCGTTGCCGTGCTGCAACTGAATCGCGGCGAGGCGCTCCGCGGCGAGATCGAACGCTTCCTCCCACGAGATCTCCTGCCATTCGTTGGCGTTGCGTTTCAGCGGGCGGCGCAGACGATTCGGGTCTTCGTGAACGTCCAGCAGCGCGACGGCCTTCGGGCAGATGTGGCCGCGGCTGAACGGATCGGCGTCGTCGCCGCGGATCGAAAGGATTTTGCGATCCTCGATCTCGATCTCGAGTCCGCAGATGGCCTCGCAAAGATTGCAGGCGCGGTAGACGGTGCGTGTCATCGTTTCTTCAGTTTATCCCGCGCGTAGACGCGGGATCTCTGATAACACCGGCAGCGCACGAGCCACAGGCGTCGTGGGGGCACCGGAGATCCCGCGTCTGCGCGCGGGATAAACTGAAGAAGAGCTCAGTCAAGCACCGCTGCCCCGTACTGCACCTTCTTTCCCTCGTGCAGCCGCACGCGCGCGAGGTCGACGCGTCCCGGCTCGAGCAGCACGACCACGCTCGAGCCCATGTGGAACGTGCCGAGGCGTTCGCCGTTGGCGATGTCGATCGGCGGTTCGTAGTCGCGCGACACGATGCGGTTCACTTTCGACGCATTGGAGATGAACGAGTCGTACACGACCGAGATCTTTCCGACGCTCGTTGCGCCGATCATCACCACCGCGACGCGGCCGAGGTGCGAATCGATGTAGGTGACGACGCGCTCATTGATCGAGAAAAGCTCGTCCACGTTCTTCAGCGCCCAGTCGTTTACCGGCCAAAGTTTGCCGGGGATGTGCACACTGCGCGCGATCCTGCCGCCGACGGGCGAGTGGATGTGGTGATAGTCCTGCGGCGAGAGATAGAGATTGAAGAAGACGCCGTTCTCGTAGCGCTTCCAGTTCTCGTCCTCGCCGAGGAAGCGGGCGAGCGTATACGTCTTCCCTTTGATCTGCTCGAGGCGGCCGTTCTGCACGACACCGAAGTTGCGCAGCGTGCCGTCGACGGGGCTGACGAAATCGCTCTCGATCGGACGCAGTCCTTCGCGGAGATCCCGGATGAAGAAGTGTCCGATCGACGGATATTCATGGAGCGGCTTGCCGGCCGCGTCGACGTCGATCTGGTACGTCTTCGCGAAAAATTGCACGAGCCGGCGTGCGATCGGCCGCGGCAGCCGCGCGTGCACGAGTCGCCCGACGGTGCGGCTGAGGTGGTTTTTCGGGACGTAGCGGAGATAGCGAAACATCAGCGGGATTCAACTCAACGTGTATGCCATCAGCCAGCAATACACAAGCACGAGCGGCGTGTGGAAGATCAACTGCAGGATCGAATACCCCGCGAGATCGCGGGCGCGGGCGTTGAGGATGCCCATCAGCGGCAGCATGAAAAACGGGTTCAGCAGGTTCGGGAGCGTCTCCGCAGCGTTGTAGGTCTGGATCGTCCAGCCGATGTGCATCTTCAACGCGCTCGCGGCGGCCAGCACGTACGGCGCTTCGACGACCCACAGGCCGCCGCCCGAGGGGATGAAGATGCCGAGGATGAACGAGTAGATCGTCAGGATCGGATTGAACGTGTGCTGGTCGGCGATGCGGAGGAAGAGCTCCGAGAGCGTGGTCTGGATCTCGGTCTTCGAGATGATCCCGAGGATGCCGGCGTAGAACGGGAACTGCACGAGCACGCCCGCGGTCGCGGGAGTCGCGTTGGCCGCGGCGCGCAGAAACGCGCGCGGCCGCCAGTGCAGGAGCATTCCGAGCGCGAGGAACAGCAGGTTGAAGTTGTTGAGATCGATCGCCGAGGCCAGACCCTTCGACGCGATCTGCTGTCCGAGGAAGGCGAACATCAATGCGACGAGGGCGATCGTCAGCAGCGGATTGCGCTCGATCTTCTCCGCCGCCGTCCGGGCGGGCGGATCGTCGACGGCCATCTCCTCGAAGACGATGCCCATCGATCGCGCATTGCGCACGCGATCGCCCGACGGCGCGGAGAAGTAGGCGATTGCGACCGAAACGAGGATCAGCAGCGCAGCGAGGAGGATGCTCTGCCAGAGGAAGATCGTCTGCGTCAGCGGGATCACGCCGGTGATCGGCAGCAGCGGTGCGGGGATCGCGGACTTCGTGGCCATCATCATCGCCGGCGAGGACGAGAGCCCGAGCGACCAGACGCTGCCCAGTCCGAGGTACGCGGCGCCGCCGAGAGCGCGGAAGTCGACGTCGTCGATACGGCGCACGATCGCGCGCACGAGCAGGCCGGTGATGATCAGCGAGAAGCCCCACGACAGTAGCGACGTGAGCATCGAGAAGAGCGCCACGAACGCGACTGCACCGCGCGGGGTCTTCGGGATCGCGGCCAGTCGCTCGATGACGCGATGTGCGGGCTTCGACGTCGCCACGACGAAGCCGCCGATGATGATCAGCGCCATCTGCATCGTGAACGGCACGAGCGTCCAGAAGCCCTCGCCGAACGCTGTGACGACGCGCATCGGCGGCTCGCCGAGTGCGAGGCCGAAGGCGCCGACGACCACGACGGCCGCGAGCGCGAAGACGTAGGCGTCGGGGAAGTAGCGCTCGGAGAGATCGGCGATGCGGCTGCCGAGGCGCGCGAGAGGGACGTCGTCGTTCAAAGCGGGGATATGGTAGCCGCTGTCATCCTGAAGCCGCGAAGACGGCGAAGGACCCCGTGCCTTGGACGCATTACGAGCTACCGGCAGGGGATCCTTCGCCGTCTTCGCGGCTTCAGGATGACAGATGCCACATCGGCGTGAATCGTGATAGCAATTTGCGCATGCGAATCGCGCTCCTTCTCGCTCTTCTCGCCGCACCGCTCGTCGCGCAGAACGCCCCTCGCTCTCCGACTCCAAACTCGACCGCGCTCCAGAATCGCGTGACCGATTACGCGACGGGACTCGAGCACCCGTGGGGCATCGCGTTCCTGCCGGATGGACGCGCACTCGTCACCGAGCGTCCGGGACGTCTGCGCATCATCGGCCGCGACGGGAAGCTCTCCGCGCCGCTCGCGGGCGTGCCGCGCGTACAAGCGCAGGGACAGGGTGGGCTGCTCGACGTCGCGCTCGATCCGAAGTTCGCGCAGAACGCGACGATCTATCTCTCGTTCGCCGAGCCTGGCGAAGGCGTCTCGGGCACTGCCGTCGCGCGCGCGAAGCTGACCGATGCGGGCCTCACCGACGTACGCGTGATCTACAGCCAGCATCCGAAGGTCGCGGGCTCGGGACACTTCGGCTCGCGTCTCGTGTTCCGCCGTGACGGCACGTTGTTCGTTACGCAGGGCGAGCGGATGCGCTACAGCGATCAGGCCCAGGACCTCTCCTCCGGCCTCGGCAAGGTCGTCCGCATCAACAGCGACGGCTCGATCCCGCGCGACAACCCGTTCGTCGGACGCAGCGGCGTGCGTCCGGAGATCTGGTCGTACGGCCATCGCAACGTGCAGGCCGCGACGCTGCATCCGGCGACGGGCGCGCTGTGGACCGTCGAGCATGGCGCGCGCGGCGGCGACGAGCTGAATCATCCGGAGGCGGGGAAGAACTACGGCTGGCCGGTGATCTCGTACGGCGTCGAATACTCGGGACGTCCGATCGGCGCGGGACTGCGTGCGAAGGCGGGGATGGAGCAGCCGGTGTACTACTGGGACCCAGTCATCGCGCCGTCGGGCATGATCGTCTACACCGGCAACGCCTACCCCGGCTGGAAGAACAGCATCTTCATCGGCTCGCTGCAACCGGGCGCGTTGGTGCGGCTCGAGCTCCAGAATGGACGCGTGGTCAAGGAAGAGCGCTACCTCGGCGAGCTGAACGAGCGCATCCGCGACGTGGAGCAGGGTCCGGATGGGTTGTTGTATCTGCTGACGGACGAGCCGGGCGGGCGGGTGCTGCGGATCGAGAAGCGGTGAGCGGTTGGGAGTTGCTGGTTGCGACAAACTTCTCGTGGAAATAGCGAAATGCGAAGGACTGCAGCTGGAACAATAAACCTGAATCCGCCTCGATGCAGGACGGCAGGATCTACGGTGATGATTCGATCGCCCTTTGGGGGAAGTAAGTATACAATTGCGCCCGTCCACCAGAGTAGTGCTTCGGAATATCAATCGAGAACGATGGCTGAATTTACCGTCTTTGGACGCACGCACGGCGGCGCTCATCCGTTAGCCGCTACCCTTGCTTCGATGTCAAATAGTGCAGACATTGACTTGCGCGCGATTTCAAGAAACCTGATCCACGATCACCGAATCAGCGATGCCCGCGACGCATCACTTCGGCGGTTAGGCGGGGCCACTTGGACGGTTGCGAGCCTTCAACGTGCTCTTGTCCGCTATCAATACGAAAAGGTGAAGACGCGACGCCTGCCGGAGTTCGTTTATAAAACGTTCAACCGATTGAACATTGTATCCGGCGACGAGCGTCTCCCTCGATTCGACAGAAACGTACGACTAGTACGCGTTCTAGACCTCAATGGCCTAATGACGGTCTACCAGTGGGCGCGGGCGAATCACATCGAGCCCTTTGCGAGCTGGCTCCCGTGGCCTGTCAGTGATGATCAGTTGGCTCAAATTCTTGATGGCGCATTGAATGGTGCACCTCCCGATGACGTCGAAGCGTTCATTCGAGCGTCACTCGAGGCTCTGAACTCATATGGCATGTGCCATCCGTATCAGCCTGTATGGTGCACGACGTGGGAAGATTTCGCGTCATTCATAGACGAGGGAGCAGATCGTTGGAATGAGGTTCTCGGTGTCGCGTCTAGAGGAATTGGCCGTTGGATCCTTCTGTTGACCTACCGCGTCCGTGATGCCGGTACTCTCATTCGCCCAACACAACTCGATGTTGGATGGGATGCGCGCGGGCACTTTCCGTCGCCACCCGAAGCGCCGGTCTGGCGCGGCGGACACCCGATGGATTTGGCGGGCCGGAGTACTTTGCGGCGTCTGTTGCCCGAATACATTCATCGCCAGGTTCCGCACTGTATGGATCAATGGATCGCGGGTGGCCGCCGCCTCGGTGTCACGAAGCGTGCCCAACGTGCGACGCTGGCGGATGCCCGCCGCGCACACTATAATCTCTTGGTTCTTCACTACGGCGAGTCGGCGGTTCATAATTGGATGGATCAGCCGATATGATTACTAGCTATGTCAGAATCGATTCACGGGTGGCGCTCTGACAACCAACGACAATGTCGATGATTCGCTGACGAGGTGGCTAGAGTCGTCGCCCTGTAATGCTGACAGTTTGTCAGATTGGTTGCAGGGATATGGCATTCCACCCGTGGGCCATCATGACGAACCATATCTATGGCTCCTACGCGCACTTCCGGCCGGTGACAAACGGCATGGAGCCGAGATTCGCGTGGCGACATGCCTTTCGACGCTTCTGCATGACATTGCTGTGGGTGAGCTACGCCGCGTCGACCGACCGGCACAGATGCTCTATAACGCATTCATGCTTGCAGCTGCGTTGAATGCGGCGGAATTGCTCTACGACCCGCTATATCGAATTGCTACTGGTACTCGGCTAAAGAAGCACTGGCTGGGTGTTAACCTGCAGGATGCTCTACGAATTGCTGTGACGTGTAATCAACGGGGCACGGACCTCGTTGAGGTGTGGCGCGCTCTCTTGTACCAAAGAGAGCCGACACTCTTTACAGGAACAAGTTACGATGCGTTCGAAGGTATGGTAACGATGCCGATAACTGATCAGGCTTCCGAGAAACTATGGCTCGAGGCGCTTGGCGAGGCATTGAGAGAGTTTGCGCGGATCCTAGAGGAAGTGGGGGTTGACGCCCGCATTAAGTTTCGACATCTTCTCAAACGTGGGGTAGAGGCTCGGATGCACAGGCCACTCCTCGATCGCGATCTCGTGCTTGCAGCGCATCGGTGGGCCTGGCCTCTGTGGGCGGTCGAATGTCTTCCTAATCTCTACATTCGTCTAGACGAAAGCGCGAAGACCGACGAACAAATGGCGCTTATGTGGAGCCGTATCGCGTTTCTGCTCCCCGACACAGACACCTTCGAAATCGTAAGGAGGCTTTGCGCTGGCTCTATCCTGGAAGTCAAACTCGGACGGAGCGCAGCGCGCCATGCAGGCCTCATTGCATCCGAAGTCGAGCCGCTGCGCAGCGGCAATCCCTGGTTCAGCATCAGTTCCGTCCTCGGGTCGCTCAACGATGCGGTATTGATGCTGGAAGAAGCGGCCGTCGCTCGTGGCGAGCATGAGTTCGCAGCCGACCTTCGTCAGAAGAAAATACAGATCGACCGCGAGCTCAAAATCGCCGTCTGACGCGCTGCACCGTGTCCAGAAGCTCGCCACGATCGGCGTCCTTGCGTAAATGAAGTACGTGGGCTGGCAGCTTCTCGATTTCCTTTGCCAGGTCGGTCTTCTCAAGCACCGTGTAAAGTATGACCGGAATGTCGCGTGTGTTCTTATGTTCTGCGAGAAGTTTTCTGCAGCGCAGTCCAGCACGATGGGATCCTTCTCTTCGAACAGACGGCGGTGGGACTGGTTGGTCGCGCTTTGGGTCGGTGTATCGAAGCATGACGTCGATGATGAAAACATCCGGGGGATCGTTTCTGAAGTCGTCGATCGCAGACCTAAAGTCGTGCTCCGTCTTGATGCGGCGGAAGCGGATATTTCCGAATTCCTTCCTGCAGTCCTCCTCGATCATCTCGGCTTGATAGTAATCATCTTCCACGATCGTGACGTACATCCGCGAGTCCTCGCTTAATTGGGAATACAAGTTTGATGTCCGTGCGGCCGTCGGTGGTTGTGGCATTCACCACTAACTCGCCACCTTGGGCGCGCATAATATGATCGACGAGCCAAAGCCCAATTCCGGTGCCTTCACCAGTAACATCCCGGGCTTCCTCGCTTCGCCACCCGCGCTGTTTGGCGCGCGTGGTGTTGCTGCCACGCAGCGTCAGGCCTTCGCTGCTGATTGAAATGTGAAATCGGCCGGCAGTTGTAATTCCACCGTATATCCGCACTTCGGTGTCTCCGAAACTGTACTTGCCGGCGTTGTCGAGAAGTGTATTCACGGCCTGTTCGAGAAGATCCCAGGTTCCTTCAATGATGATTCTGTCAAGAAGATCGAACGTTTCGCGCATCACCTGGAACCGCACAGGCCGATCGGGATCGCTCATGAACTGATGGTCGACGGCCATTTCAATCAGCATTTTTACCAGCTGCGGTCGAGTGATGCGAACAACTTCGGGCTCGGGCTCGTCTCCCCGAGCGAGGTCAATAAGCAGACGAAGGCTCAGGATCACTCTTCTCAGTTTGCCGATGTTTCCGCGGATGGCCAACAGTCGCAGCGCGACTTTCGGATCGAAGTCCGCTAGTGCTTTAGGAGTCAGCTCTACCTGCGCTCGGGCATGCGCGTAGTTTCCGGGTGTCTTCAGCTGATGCGCCAGATCCTCAAAGGCTTGAGCCTGTTCCTGTTGGACTTTGTGAACCCTTTTTAACGAGCGCCTCAGCTCCGCTTCAGTGTCGCGGAGCTGGCGGATCGTCTCCGCGAGATAGTGATAGAGGCCGAGCTGTCGGCCGACGAGATTGGCGACACCGTTGGCATATGGAGGAAAGACGTCGGAAGTTGCGCGAATGTCCAGAACGCCATAGATCTTGTCATGAACGATGATCGGGGCAATGATCATCTGCCTCACGTTAGGGAAAGTCTCCGAATAGTATGGATCGCTGCGGACATCACGGATATGGTATACCTCGTGGTGTCGCATCACGTACTCGCCAGCCGATTTGATTTTGCCTGTACCAATCTTGTAGGTTTTCTTGAGACGTCTGTTGATTTCAGCTTGCGAACCGAGTTTCCACGACATGCCCTTGGTATGTGCAAAGGTCAACCGCTTACGCTTCTCGTCGTACAAACGGATGTCCATAATCTCTGCACCAGGAATGACAGTCGAGGTAATGCGTAGCGCCTCTTCGAAAATTTGTTTTTCACTCGGAGTCTTGCCACTTAGCTCAGAATAAACAAGGTGATTCAGTGCGCCGACACTTGCTATGACGGCCTTCCAAGCCCCCATTTCATCGTGGATGACTAGTTCGTTCTGGGCCCGCTCGAGAAATGCCGCGAATGTAGTGGCGATCACTTCCAGTAACTTTAATTCGCGGTCCGTGTAGTAATACGGCTCCGTTTTAGCCATGGAGCAGCGAATAACACCAAAGAGGTTGTCGCTTCCGGCAATCGGCGCGGCCATGAAGCTCATCGGCCGGAGGCGGATGCCCTTTTCCTCAGCCTGCCGGAGAAGCTGCTGCACGTCGAGTGAGTCACTCCATTCCAGACCGGGATATTTCGGCTGTTCATCGCGTTTGAAGTGAGCAAGATCCATGAACCGGAACGACCTCTTCGAGGACAGGACCGCACCAGTCAATCCCTCGGCGGGATCCGGAACGTATGTTGTCTTCTTCATCTCGCTTTTCCACGTCGAAGTTACGAGGGAGAACTTCGGCCGCGGCTCTTCCAGGTTGACGATCGGCAAATCGTCGCGCAGAAAGATCGAAACCTCGCGCGAATTGAACGCGGTACCGACGCTTATGCAGATGTCGTCGGCCGCACTACGAATCCTCTGCCACCAGCCTTGGGCGTCGGTAGTGGCGTGCGTCTCCTTCAAGCTGCGGGCGACAGTCTGCAGAAGATTGCTACTAACGCGCTCGGTCAGCGCGCTGTACATTGGACCTAGAAGCGGAGCGATGAGAGACAGCGTTGATATCTCCATGGCGTCGAAGCCGCCAGTGCGCTGCCGGTAGGCGTTGAGAGCGCCTTGCCTGTTGTCGGGCATCGCTAGAGGGATCGAACAGAAACTTCGAATTCCTTGCTCGCTTAAGAAAGTGTCCTGCTTGTAGACGCGGCTGTCGAAATCGATGTCAGGGACGTTCTGAGCGGTCGTGCGAGCGATCGCGTCGCCGGTCACCGAAGAGAATGGGAGATTGTGTATTGCGCAGAAGTTGCTGGGGAACCACTGAGCCAGGACGTATAGGTGCCCTGCCCCATCGGTCAGCGTTTTGTCAGATGCTTCCCACAGAATGCAACCGACGCTGTCTGTGAACGAGGCTATCTCGGCGAGGGTGTCCGTCATGCCCTCGGGTGTTTGTTGCTGAAGCGTGCGCCTCACGACACTCGCCAGAAAATTGGAAACCCCGTCCATGCCGGAGGTGAGTATATCCGGCTGGAGCGTGAAGCCGTAGTTCGTCGGGATCTTCGATGACCGTTGCACAAGAAATATCGCACACGGCGATGCTTCACAGAACCTGGTTCTAGCCGATGGTCCGATCTTGCAAGTCTCGGAGGCAGCTCCCCTAGAACCCAGCTCATGATGTGCGAGGCGCGATTGTCGTGGGTACGAAAGACCTGAAATGCGCTGCATCGGGCCGTCTTTTAACGGGCTGAACCACGCCGCCGCCAGGTGCGTTTGCGGTGAGCGGTTTCCTTCCGCGCCTCGCGTGAGTCTCACCCTCTGACGGAGGATGCGATGAGAAAAGCGATGACGATGATCGCGGCGGTCGCGTTGGCGCTGCCGCTGGTTGCTCGAACAGTGGATGGGAGTCCGAAGATGACGGTGCTCGTCAGCGGGACGCCACGCGCGGAGTACGTGCATGGCGGCACGACGTACATCGAGGCGCTGCGCGGACGCGACTTCACGATCCAGCTGCGGAACCCGACGGCGCATCGCGTCGCGGTGGCGCTGTCGGTCGACGGTCTGAACACGATCGACGCGCGGCGCACGGACGCGTGGAGCGCGATGAAGTGGGTGCTCGAGCCGTGGGAGACGACGGAGATCGCCGGTTGGCAGGTGAGCGACCGTACCGCGCGCCGCTTCTACTTCACCGGCGAGCGCAACTCTTACGGCGCCGCGCTCGGCCAGACGCAGAACCTCGGCATCATCGAGGCGGTGTTCTATCGCGAGAGCGTCCCGCTCTATTCGCATCGCGAGCATTCGCGCGATCGGCGCGGCGAGGCGCAGGACCTGGAGTCCGGCGCGGCGCCGCGCGCCTCCGCGGAAGCGCCGTCGACGGCGCCGTCGGACGACTACGCCGCGACGGGCATGGGCCGGCGTACGGACCACGCGGTCACGGAAGTGGAGATGGCGCTCGAGCGGCAGCCGATCGCGTCGCTGTCGATCCGCTACGAGTTCCGTCCGCAGCTCGTGAAGCTCGGCGTGATGTTCGATCGCGATCCGCTGAAGCGCCGCGAGCGCGCAACCGGCTTCTGTCCGGAGCGGTGAAGCTGGCCTAGGGAACGCTGCCGTCTCGGCGGCTGGCCCGGCGGCGTCCTCGCCGCCGTGGCAGAACGCAGGCGCGGGACGCCTGCGAGCCAGCCGGCGAGGACGCCAGCGTTCCATAGAATAGGCGCCATGAAACGTTTGCTCGTTCTTCTTTTCTTCGCGCCTTCGGTTTACGCCACCTTCTCCATCGTCGCGCGCGATCCGGCGACGGGACAGATCGGAGTCGCGGTGCAGTCGCACTGGTTCGCGGTGGGGCAGATCGTGCCGTGGGCGGAGGCCGGCGTTGGCGCGGTCGCGACGCAGAGCTTCGTCGATCCGTCGTACGGCAAGCTCGGGCTCGATCTGATGCGCGCGGGCAAGGGTGCTCCGGAAACGCTCCGCGCGCTCCTCGGCGGCGACGTCGCGTGCGATGTCCGGCAAGTCGGTGTCATCGATGCGAACGGCAACGTGGCGACGTTCACGGGAGCGAAGGACATCATCGCGGCCGGTGGCATTGCTGGTGGTGCGGCATCAGCAAGCACGATGCAGTGCGGAACTCTGAGCGTCGGACGCGACTTCGCGGTGCAGGCGAACCTGATGGCGAACGACAAGGTTTGGCCGGCGATGGCGAAGGCGTACGCCGAGTCGCAGGGTGATCTCGCGGAGAAGATGCTCGCGGCGCTCGACGCGGCGCAGGCGGTGGGCGGCGACATTCGAGGCAAGCAGTCGGCGGCATTGATCGTCGTGAACGCGAAGTCGACCGGACGCGCGTGGCAGGACCGCGCGTTCGACCTGCGCGTCGACGATCACCCGCAACCGCTCGCGGAGCTGCGCCGCCTGGTCACGCTGCAGCGCGCGTACAACCACATGAACGCCGGCGATCTCGCCGTCGAGCACAAGGACAACGAGGCAGCGTTGCGCGAGTACAGCGCGGCCGAGGCGATCGCGGCGAAGACGCCCGGCATCCCGCAGAGCCGCCATGCCGAGATGATCTACTGGCACGCGGTGGCGCTGGTGAACATGAATCGCGTCGATGAGTCGCTGCCGCTGTTTGCGCGCGCGTTCGCGATGGAGCCGTCGTGGCGCGAGCTGACGCCGCGGCTGGTGGCATCGGGATTGTTGCCGGAGAGTGCGGTGGCGAGGATCGTGGCAGCGGGGAAGTGATCACCTCCCCGCCGCGCGCTGCAATCCGAGGTCGAGGATCTTCTGAATGAGCTGCGGGAAGTTCATCCCCGCGTCCGCCGACGCCGACGCGAACTCTTCGCTCTTCGCGATGTCCGGATTCGGGTTCGCTTCGAGGAAGTAGAGCTTCCCGTCGGGGCTGTAGCGGTAGTCGATGCGGTTGTAGCCGTCGAGGTCGAGGATGCGCGCGATGTTCTTCGTCGTTTTCACGATGTACGCGCGCAGCGCGTCCGGCACATCCTCGGCTTTCTTCTGGAAAATGCCGCGGCGCTCCTGATACTCGGGGTTGTGCTTCACGTGCGCGGTCGCGATCGGCACGGCGCCCGGCGGGAGATTTTCGAACAGCAGCTCCCAGACCGGCAGCACCTTTTGACGCACGTTGCCGATGATGCCGACGTAGAACTCGCGGCCGGCGACGTATTGCTCCGCGATCGCGTCGGAGCCGTGGCGCTGATGGATGAAAGTGACGCGCTCGCGCAGCTTCTCGTCGCTCTCGACGATCGACGCTTGGGCGATGCCGAGGGAGGACTCGTGGATCTGGCTCTTCACGATGAGAGGGAACTCGAGGTTCTTCGGACGGTGCACCCGCCGCCCGCGCGGGAAAACCGCGAACCTCGGCGCGAGCAGATGGTGATACACGAGAAGCTTCTTCGACAGCGCCTTGTCGCGCGCGAGCATGAGGCCGCGCGGGTGGCAGCCGGTGTACGGCACCTGCATCAGCTCGAGGAAGCTGACGACGTGATGGTCGAAGTCCTGGCGGCCGAGGAACTCCTCGAGGAGGTTGAAGACGATGTCGGGTTTCCACTCCTCGATCACATGGCGGATGGGTCCGAGCTCGTCGGCGACGCCGAGCGGCTTCACCTCGTGACCGAGCTCGCGCAGCGTCATCACCACGTCGTATTCGGTCTTGAGCTCATACGCGTGCAGCTCGCTCATGCCCTCGAAGCTCTCCGGCGGCATCATCGAGGGATGCATCAGCACGACCACGCGGAGCTTCTTCGTCATATCGCGAACCAGTTCCGGCGGCTGTAATGAAAGTCCATCGTCTTCACGGTCAACAGGACCGCAAACTCCATCTTCAGACTCCGTTCCTCACCGGCCGCGCGCAACTTCAGCTCGCGGCTCCGTCCGATCATGTCTTTCAGGACCTGCTCCAGGGTGAACTGATACTCGCCCGTCCAGTTCGCCACGAGCCTCCGGATCTCCGAGCTGTTCCGCCGCAGGAAGCGCGACGCGAGCTCCTGATTGAGATGCCTCGGATCGTCCGAGAAGAGCCGTCGCAGATCGCGATCGTAGATGTCGGGATAGCTGACGAGATAGCGCTCGCGTTTGTCGGCGTAGTACTCGCGCAGCGTGAGGCTCAGCGTCGGCAGCGAGTCCGGCTTGCGGAACTTGCGGAAGCGCGGCGGCTCGCCGCGAAACTTCTCGACCAGCTCATCGACGTACTCGAGCTTTCGGAGCGCGGGCCAGTCCGCGTAGCGTCTGCGCCAGCCGCCGCCGCGCGAGCCGATGACGACCGCGAAAGTCTCGGCGAAGTCTTCGAGCGGATGGCTTTGCGCGTAGTAGAGCCGCAGGTGCTGGACGAACCTGCGGCTCGCGGGGTTGGGGCGGTAATGATCGGGATAGCGTTTCGACGGATTACCGAACAGCTCGCGGCGCACGGCGTCGCGCCGGAGTTGGTAGGCATTGTCGAACGCGTGTCCGCATTCGTGCCGGAGGATCTGCATCATCTCCTGACGCGTGCCTCCTTCGACCTCCAGCATCTGCTTGCGCTCGAGCTGCATCAGCCGCGGGTGCGCGAGGTAGAAGGGGATGGCGATGCCGGGAATGTCGTCAGGAACGAAGAAGTCGGTGGAGAGCCACGCGTGCGGACGAAACGGGATTTCGCGGCGCTCGAGGTCTTCGCCCAGATCGGCGAGGCATTCCTCGATCCACGTGCGCTCGATGCGGACGCCGAGGTCGCGCAAGCGGACGTCGAAGAGCTCGGACTCGGGGAGCTCCTCCCACGCGAAACGTCGCCTGCGGTTCTTCACGCGTTGGGAATGATAGGACCTATACGTCGTATGAGTCCTATCAGTCCTAGAAGTCCTATGCCGACCGCGATGGCCCGCCACGGCACCACCACATCCTTCGCCTGCTCGCCGAACACTCCGTGCGCGCCGGCGTCGCCTGGGACGTGCGTGAAGAGATTGTCGGGACGGCCGGGGACCTCCGGCTCGTCGCCTTGTTGTTTTTCGTAGCCGATGCGGCCGAGGTAGTGGTCGAGCGCTCCGGGCGCGAATGCATTGGCGATGATCGCCTGCGTGGTGCTCCAGCCCACGTTCAACTCGCGCCGCGGATGCTCGGACGCCCGGACGATCGCGCGCGCGGCGACCTCGGGCTCGAAGATCGTGCCGAACGGTTGCGCCTTGCGCGGCATGTGGTTGCGGATCCAGCGGAACTGCGGCGTGTTGATCGCGGGGAGGTGGACCATGCACGCGCGCACGTTGCTGCGATCGTGCAGGAGCTCGCTGCAGAGCGAGTCGTGAAAGCCTTGTACCGCGTGCTTCGCCGCGCAATACGGCGCCTGCAGCGGAATGCCTCGATACGCGAGAGTGGATCCGACTTGAAGGATCACGCCCCGATCGCGCGGCAGCATTCGTCGCAACGCGGCCTGCGTTCCGTACACCACGCCGAGGTACGTCACCTCGGTCACGCGCCGGAACTCTTCTGCGGTGATTTCCGTGATCGGTCCGAGCACTGAGGTCATCGCGTTGTTGATCCAGACGTCGATCGGACCGAACGCGTCTTCGATCGTCTGCGCCGCGCGCTCGATCGCATCGGGGTCGGCGACGTCCGCAACGACGACGATTGCCTTGCCGCCGCGCGCTTCCACTTCGGCACGCGCATTCTCGAGCGCCTCGCGATTGCGCGCGACGAGTCCGATGCGCGCGCCACGGGCCGCGAATGCGCGTGCGGTTGCGCGTCCGACGCCTGCGGATGCGCCGGTGATGACGACGTTCATAAACCTCCCTTCAGCGAGGCGAGTGCGTCGCGTAATCGCTCCGCCGGTTGTGTGGTCAGCGACCACGGCGTGGCCTGCCGCACGACGTGCAGCGTCCCGCGCTTCTCGAGAATGCGATACGACGTGCGTCCGTCCTTTCCGCGGCGGAAGCGGATCGTCACGCTCGCCTTCCCGACGCGCAGGTCGCGCAGCGTCAGCTCCGGAAGCCACGCGGGAAGGTGCGGATCGATCACGAGCATCTTCAGCGGCGCGTACGGATAGAGACCGAGCATCGCCTGCAGCATCGAGAAGGTCGCGGACGCCGACCACGCCTGCGGCGAGTTCGCGTTCGGATAGATGGCCGGGAAGGGATGCTCGTCATCGCGAGGATGTCCGCCGAACAGCTCCGGCAGGCGATGAAACTCGAACAGCGACGCGGCCTCGAACTGCGCGCGTGCGATCCGCTCGACGTGTTCGTGCAGGCCGTAGCGCCAGAAGCCGATCGCGAACGTCCCGTGCTCGACCGGCCAGATCGATCCGAGGTGATAGCTGTACGGGTTGTAACGCGGGTGCTCGGAGGAGAGCGTCCGGATGCCCCAGCCGCTGAAGAGATCGGGTTTGAAGAGCCGATCGGCGACTGCGCGCACGAGCGAAGCGTCCGAGATCGCGGCGGCGAGGCAGTGTCCCGCGTTCGAGCCGATCGAGCGCACCGGACGCTTCTGCGCATCGAGCGCCATCGCGTAGAAGCCCTCGTCCTCCATCCAGAACGCGTCGTTGAAGCGCTTCTTCAACTCGACGCTCTCGCGATAGA
Source organism: Thermoanaerobaculia bacterium (assembly GCA_035999335.1). Taxonomy (GTDB): domain Bacteria; phylum Acidobacteriota; class Thermoanaerobaculia; order Gp7-AA8; family Gp7-AA8; genus QHVT01. The sequence continues at coordinate 39,230 of DASYGV010000141.1, forward strand.
GACGCCGCGACAGATCGTGTTCGCCGAGCCACCAGAGCGTCTCCGCGAGGTGCAGCTTCGCGACGTACACGAACGCCTGCTCCTCGCACGTGGCGATTGGCGGTTCGACGAGACGGCCGTCTTCGTAGACGATTGCGTCCGGGGAGTCCTTCCACGCCTGATTGCGCGGGCCCATCGGCGAGCGCGTGCAGTATTCGTAGAAGCCGTCGCCGTCGAGATCGCCGTGGCGGTCGAGCCATTGCAGCGCGCGCAACGCCGGCTCGATGAACGGACGCACGAGGTCCTTGTCGCCCGTCCAGTGCCAAAGCTCCGCGACGATGAACGCGTAGAGGCCCGACGTCGTGATCGAGCTGTAGCTGCGGCGTCGCGGGTTGAGGTCGAGCATCGCCAGCGGACCGGTGTGCGCCTCATGCAGCATCTTGCCGGGCTGCTCGTCGCGCCAGTCGTCGTCGCGTGTTCCCTGCACTTGCGCGAGCGCGTGCAGCGTGCCGGACATGATCTCGGGTCCGAGGAGTCCCGCCTGCCAGCCGGCGGTGAGCGTGTCGCGGCCGAAGAGCGCGACGTAGAGGGGAAGGCCGGCGGCGACGGTCCACGCTCGCGGGCCGTGATCGAGATCGAAGAGGCGCAGCGCGGCGAGGTCGGAGCGCGCCTGTTGGAGTGTGGCGAGGACGTCGGCAGTCATCGTTTCCGATTCGGGCGTCTCGAACGACGTCCATTCCGGAACGCCGGCGTCCTCGCCGGCTGGCCGGGCGCCGTCCTCGGCGCCCCGCTCTCGCGAGAACGGCGGCGAGGACGCCGCCGGGCCAGCCGCCGGGACGGCGGCGTTCCACGTGGCCGCGACCTCGATGCGTCTTCGCCAGCATTCCTTCGGTGCGAGCGTGATGTCGAAGCGCAGCGTTGCCGGCCGAATCGTAACGGCGCGCGTTAGCGTCCCCGAGGTGTACTCGAGCGTCAGCGCGTCCTCCGCGACGCGCCTGACGATCTCGCCGAACTGCTGCCGCGCACGCGTTTCCGCCTGGTCGGCAAAGTCGGCCTCGGCCTCGATGGCGAAGACGAACGATGTCTCCGCGGACGTGTAGTTCGTCAGCGCGATCTCCTCGTGCAGCGCATCGTCGATCGTGCGCGTGACGCGGAGCTCGAGCGTGTTCTGCGACGCCGCCGGAACCTGGCCGCTGCCGGAATCCGCTTCCGGCAGCGGCACTCCAGGCGCGGCGATGACGAAGTACCCGACCCAGCGGTTCTGCCGCACCGAAGACGACGCGTTCGGCGCCGGCGGCTCGCCGTCGATCGTGTAGCGCCAGCGCGACAGCACGCGCGTCTCGTCGACGAAGAAGCCGTGATCGGGATGGCCTTCGATCGCGCCGTCGACGGTGGTCGCCAGCACGCATCGGCCGCGGCTGATGTACGTCGTCGACGGCCGCGGCCGAATGCGGATGAGATCAGGCTCCCGACCGCGTGGAGACGCCACCTAGGCTGCCGGCGGCGGCGGGAACATCAGGTCGAGCTTGATCAGGACGTTGTCCTTGATCAGATCGTCCGCGGCGCCTCGATACGAGATGCCCCAGTCGTGGCGGTTGATCGTGAACTCGCTCGTCGTCCGCACGCCGTCGGCGGACTGCGCGGCTTTCACCGGGATCACCACTTCTTTCTGTACGCCGTGCAGATCGAGCGTGCCGCGGAGCATGTGCGTCGTGCCGGCTGGCGCGCCCGCGTCCGCGGGCGTGAGGGACGTCGAGGTGAAGGTCGCTTTCGGGAAGCGGGCGACGTCGAAGAAGTCGGGGCTCTTCAGATGCGCCGTGAGTTTCTCTTCGTCCGACTCGATGGAATTGAGATCGATGTCGAACGAAACTTGCTGCGGTGTCGCGCCGGCGTATTCGATCCAGCCGTCGGAGCTCTTGAACGAGCCCTTGTGATCGCGGGTGACCTTCCCGGCGACCCACTCGATCTTGCTCTTTTCCTTGATGACGTTCGCGCGCGTGACCGGGCCAGCGGGTTGGGGGGTGGCGGCGGTGTCGACGGTGGTCGCCGACGTCTCCGACACCTCAGCCGCGGGCTTGTCGGAGATCTCGCTCTTCTGGCAGGCCGGAAGCAGGGCCAGGAGCGCGATGAGGAAAACCAGACTGCGAGACTTCATTGTGTTTCTCCTTTACTTGCGGTCGTCAATGCAAAGGCAGCGCCCCCGTCATACGATTCGGCCATGGAACGCGCGGCTTTGCGCATCGTTCAGCTCGGCGCGATTGCGATCGTGCTCGCCGCATCGCCGCGGGAGGTGTTCGATCTCGATCGCTTTCTCGTCCCGAAAGAGGTCGTGCTCCACGCGACAGCGCTGCTTGCGGGGCTCCTCGTGTTCCGCAAGATCCGCTTCACGCGCGTCGACTGGATCCTGCTTGCGTACCTGCTGCTGAGCGCGGTCTCAGTGGTCTTCGCGACGAACCGATGGGTGGGGATGCGCGCGGTCGCGCTGAGCGCGTCCGGGGTGATGCTTTTCTGGATCGCGCGGACGCTGCGTGATGCGGATCTGTCGCGGCCTTTGCTGAACGCTCTTGCGTTCGGGGTGGTGCTCGCGGCGATGACGGCGCTGCTGCAGACGTATGGCGTCGACCTCACGGTTTTTCCACGCAGTCGCGCGCCCGGCGGGACGCTCGGCAATCGCAACTTCGTCGGACACGCGGCTGCGTTCGGACTGCCGCTCGTGTTGTACGTCGCGTTGAACGCGCGGCGGTTCGTGCTCGCCTCGACCGGCGTGGCGATCGTGATGGCCGCGCTGGTGTTGACGCGCTCGCGCGCGGCGTGGCTCGCGTGCGCGGTGTCGATGGCCGTGTTCTTCATCGCGATGCTGGTGACGCGCTCGATGCCGTGGAGACGCGTGGCCGGTGTGGTCGTCTTTGCGGCCGTAGGCGTTGCAGCCGCGCTGCTGATTCCGAATGCTCTGCGGTGGCGAAGCGAGAACCCGTATCTCGAGTCGATGCAGGGCGTGGTGAATTACGAGGAGGGGAGCGGGCGCGGACGCCTCGTGCAATACACGCAATCGCTGCGGATGGCCGCCGCGCATCCGATCTTCGGCGTAGGCCCGGGCAACTGGCCGGTTCGCTATCCGGAGTACGCGGCGCGGCGCGACGGATCGATCAATGAAAGCGAGCCGGGGACGACGTTCAACCCGTGGCCGAGCAGCGACTGGATCGCGTTCGTGGCCGAGCGCGGCTTCGCAGCGGCCGCGTTGCTTGCGTTCGTGTTCTTGACGATGCTCCTCGCCAAACCGCTCAACCCAACTCTCCTCGCGACCATCGCAGCCGCGGGAGTCGCCGGCGCATTCGACGCAGTTCTTCTTCTCGCATTGCCAACGTTCATCGTATGGACGACGATCGGCGCACTCGCGGTCCCCCGCCAACCGCCAACCCTACGACTCCGCTCAGGGCAGGCCGCCAACCGCCAACCCATCGCCATCCTCGTGATCGCGATCTCGCTCCTCGGCCTCGTCCGCAGTACCTCGCAACTCGTCGCGATCGAGATCTACGCCACGCGAGGCGACCGCGCCTCGCTCGAGCGCGCGGCACGAATCGATCCCGGCAACTACCGCGTGCGTCTGCGCCTCGCGCGCAAGGGACGCTGCGAGCACGCGCTCGCGGCACGCGCTCTCTTTCCGAATGCCGACGCGGCCAAGGCAGAGGCGCGGAGGTGCCGATGAAACGCGTCGTCCTCGCCGCGCTCGTTCTCCTGACCGCATGCGGCAGGGACGAGGTGACCGCGGACGACGCGGCCAAGGTCGTGCGCGAGACGCTGACGGGGATGCGCGAGAAGAGCGTCGTGAAGATCCAGGTGCGCCTCGAGAAAGCGGAAATGCCCTCGGCCGACGATCTGCAATTGCGGAAGCGGATCGAGGAGGCGATCGAGCAGGAGGAGATCGGTAGGGTCAAGATCTCCGAATCCGGCGTCGGACGTTTCGACATTCACGTGGAAGTCGACTCGACGACGGACGCGGTTCCGCGGATCCGCGACCTTCTGGAGACGCTCGAGGTGCTGGAGCGATCGACGGTCAGCGTCGCGTCCGATTAATTCGCACAGGCAGACGCGCGGCCATTTCATTGCTGGGTCTGACGTTCGCGGAAGGTGCCCAGAAGCCATTGCAGGGGGGCTGTGGAAGCCTGTGGAAAACCGTCAAAAATGTAACAGGGAAAAACATTGCGCGAACGCGATCGCGG
>DASYGV010000146.1:0-31557 GCA_035999335.1 Thermoanaerobaculia bacterium
CGTCTTCGCGGCTTCAGGATGACATGCTCACTCGAAGAAGGGCATGCGCGCGTTCTCCGGCGACGCGAGATCGGCGATGAGCACCGCCACGCCGAGCTCCCCCTTCCACAGCGCGCCCGCGCGCTGTGCCGTCGACGCCGCGTGCGCCGCGGCGTGGTTCGCGAGCTGGCGCGCGCGGCTGAGCCACTCCGTTGCGCCGGTGTGCTTGTACAGGTTCAGCAGCGCGTAAGCGCGACCCGCCGTGCCGCAGCAAAGACTCGCCGCGCTACGTGGCTCGTCCCAGTTGTTCCATGCGCACAGCTCGGCGAGCTGCACCCACAGGTCGTCGCCGAGGAGGCGGTGCGCGATCGTGAAGAGGAACACCTGGCCCGCGCTGCCGTTGCACCAGCTGGGCATCGTCGATTGCACCGTGCGGTCGACCGCCGTGCGCCAGTACACGCCGCGGTCTTTCAGCGTCTTCAGCGCGGCGTATTCGTGCAACCGCTCCCCGAGCCGCGAAGGCAACTCGTCACCGGACGCCGCGCACCACTGCAGCGCCGCGTAGAAATAGCCGGCCCACCCGTGCGCCATGGCGAGGGAATCGCTCGTTTCCGCGATCGGCGGACGCGCATCGAGCTCGCTCCAGATCGCGTTCATCGTCTCCGCGCCGAATGTCCGCAAGCGCGCGTCGTCACCCGTCGCGAGCAGCAGCGCCGAGGCGAGCAGGGTGCCGGAGCGGCCCAGCGTCAGATCGACTTGCGCGCATGGTCTTCTCGATGCCTGAACAAATGCGTCAATCGCGCCGCGCCGCGCGTACTTGTCCCCCATCGCCGCCGCGATCATCGCGGCCGCGGCGTGGATGCCCGACTCCGTGTGATACGGCGTGACGTCGCCCAAGAGCTCCCGCGGCAATTCCCCCTCGGCGTTGAAATACGCGTCCTCCGAACCGATGAGCGCAACCGCGCGCGATCTCCAGACATCCGCGAGCGCGAGCAGCGCCGGATCGCCGCGCGTTTCCGCGATGCGCAGCAATCCCACCGCGGCGCCGGCGCAGCCGTAGTTGATCGAAGCCGTTGGTGCCTTCGGATAGCGCGTCGCGAACATCGCTCCGCCGCGCGCGAACGATTGCAGCGTCGTCTCGAGCAACGTGATCGCTTCCGCGCTCACCGGCGTCGCCAGCGATTCGGCGATGGTCGTGTCGCGTGCCGCGGCGAGCAGAGCGGCCATCTCGTCGATCGACCCGAAGCGCCGCGACGGATCCTTCTCCAGCGCGCGGAAGAGAATCCGCTCGACCTCCGGCCACGGCGGCAGGCCCCGTTTCGCGAACGGCAGCGGCAGATCGGTTTCGACCTGCCGGATCATCTCCTCGCGGTCATAGCGGAAGTCGAGGTAGTGATCGCCGGCGATCATGAAGTACAGCATCGCCGCGAGCGAGTACTGCTCGCCCGCCGCCGACGACGGCGTGGTCCCACCCTCCCGCTGCGCAGCGACGTACTCCGGCTCGAAGAACGTGTACAGCCCCGCGCGCCCGACACGGGGCGGCTGATCGACAAAACGCGAGTAGCCGAAATCGAGCAACGTCACCTTGTCGCCGGCAAGGAGATTGCGCGGATGCACATCGGAGTGCAGCACGCCTCGCGCGTGCAGCGCCGCGTACGCCGCGGCGATCGACGCGCACAGCTCAATCAGCGACGCGCGATCGTGCCGGCGCTGCGCCGCCGCAACCGTGGCGTCGACGCCCGCGATCCAATCGATGATGAGATAAGGCCGCCCGTCGTCGACACCCGAGTCGAGCAGCCGCGGCGCGATGCCGCCGCCGAGATGGCGGAGGATCGTGATCTCGTTCTCGAAGATCGCCCGCAGCGCGGGAGTCGTGACCCGCGCGATCTTCAGCGCGGCGACGTCATCGCCGCGCCGCAGCTGATAGATCTCGCTGTCTTCGATCAGTCTCGCGCAGCGAACGATCTTCCATCCGGCGATCGTCGCGCCGCTCTCGAATCGCGGGCGGATCTCCTGATCGTCCTCCGAGCCGGCCGGCACGAGGACGCGGCTCTGCACGAACGCGCCGAGGTGCGGCAGCAGCTCGTCAAGCCAAGCCTCGGGATCCTTGCCGGCCGCGCGGCTGCTCTCGATCACCGCGTCGACGATCGTGCGCGGCTCGCGGAAGAGCGACAGCAGCGCAGCGGTCTCTCGATCGATCACCTGGGCCAGCGAGCGGCCGTGCAGATGCGAAAGCGTGAAGTCTCCGTCGTCGAACGTGATGCGGCCGCGCACGTCGTCGCTCAGCTCCGAGCACGGGATCAGCAGGATGTCGCTCTTCAACACGAACGGCTCGGTGACGTTCATGACGTGCTCCAGAGCGTTGCGGAAGGAGTCCAGGTCTCGACGTCGACACCGTGGCGCCGCACGCGCTCCACCGCAAAGAGCCACGGCTCGATCGACGTGCCGGTTGCCGATGCCGACAGGGCGATCGCGAGTGCGGCGCCGAGGCGCTGCGCGACCCAGAGACGCCAGCTGCGCGGGCCCGTCCACTTCAACGCGCGCTCACTCTCCGGCGGATCGACGCCCCACGACAACAGCCCGCTCTCGCCGATCGGCGCGGTGAACGGCACCCCGTGAGCGTCGCACCCCGCGAGCTCGCGCTGCAATTCGTTCGCGACTTCGTCGAGTTGTTCGCGCGTCCTGAAGTACGCAACGAGCTTGTCGGGACGAAGCAGTCCCGTCACGCCGTCGCCGATCTTGAACGACGTGCCCGGAAACGCGGCGAGCACGCGCGCGACGACTTCGAACGCGTCGCGGATGCGTTCCGGGCGCGGGCTGACGTACAACTTGTACGTAACGTCGTCCGGGCCGCGCGGCGACCGCGTGGGCGACGACCAGTTCAACCACCCGGTCCCCCGCGCGGGATCACCTGCGATCCACTCCCGCTCCAGGAGCGCGCGCAGCGAGCCGCGGTCCGCGCCGACGTGATCGAGGACATTCGCGAATGTCGTCTTCCAGAACGGCGTCATCGGGATGCGGTTGTAGAGATACAGCGCCATCGAGAGCGCCTGCGGATCGTTGGTCTCGAGGTCCTGCGCGTGCAGCAGCGCATCCATGGAAAGCCTGCCGATGTCGCGCGCGTCCAGCGGCGGCTGCACGATCGCGAGCGCATCCGCGCCGGAGACGAAGCGCTCACCGCTCTCGATCTCGAGGATCCCGTCGAGCACGAGATCGACGACGTCGTCGTCGACCTCGAGATGCCCTGGGATCGACAGCGACTGGAACAACTCCGCCGCCTGGTGCGACACCGACTTCAGATTCATCACCAGCGGCGGCTTCGCGACGAAGATGCCGTAGAACTCGGGATCGCTCTCCAACTCACGAAACCGCTCCCGATCTTCGGCCGCGAGGTCGTCGAGCTTTTTCAGTTCGATACAAGGATTGGAGCGGAAGCGGAGGGTATTGAGGGCAGGCATCATGGGTAAAGGAGGCTTCCGGTCTCCCTCACCTCTATCTCGTAACCTGATTCCGAAGTTGTCGTCGGAGCTGTGCGACCGCGCCGTCGGTAAAGCCGGAGCGGTACCGCGGCGCACGCGAGGCATCGTCGCACGACGGCACGCACTGTCCCGAAGGATCGCAGCTGTCGCCGCACGTTTCCGTGCCGCCCCCGCACGTAGGGGGAGTCGCTCGGTCAATCTGTGCAATCGCGCCGCCGGGACCGATCTCCGGCGGGCGCATGGTGACGGGAATGACGTTGATTCCCAGGTCCCTGATTTTAAGCATCAGTAACCCTCCTCTCTCTCTGTATTGTGTGCATGGAAGAGACCGGAAGCCGTACCGTGCAGTCTACCGCTGATTCGGAGGTGAAGATCCCTTCTTCTCGAACCGCATCGTCCAGATGTCGCCCTGTTCGAGCATCTGTCGCACGTACATGGTCGTTCCGTCCTTCGACAATCGCGGCGATGTGTTGTCGAGCTCCACTCCGTCCAGCGGCGGGAATGGTTGGCGCGTCGCCTGGCCGGTCTCCAGGTCGAGGATCTCGATCTGGTGATTCTCGACGTACACGACGCGCCGACCGTCGGGAAGCCATCGCGGAGAGACGTTTGCCTTCAACACGTTCTCGACGCGGCGGGTGAGAACCGAGACCACGACGGACTCCTTCGTGGTCTGGTTTCGGGCGAGAACGTGCTTTCCGTCCGGCGACCACGTGGCCAGGCCTAGCTCTTCGCCGAATTTTTCGATTCGCTGATGGATCGGACGATCCAGATGAATGAGGAAGACGGCATTCCCGGACTGCACGGCAAGCCTGCGTCCATCCGGTGAGACGCTTGGCAGTTGGATGGTCTCCAGGCGGTTGCGTACGAGATCACGCGGATCGGTGATCCGCGTCAAGGCGCTGCCGTCCGCGCGGATGCTCCAGATGTGATAGCCGCCGCCGTCGCGGTTCGAATAGAAATAGAGCGTCGTTCCATCGGGCGACCACGTCACTCCGCGGTCCCGCGCGTCGTCGTTCGTCAACTGACGCAAGCGCGTGCCGTCGGCGTTCCCGATGAATAGGTCCTCGCGCGCGCCCGTCGTCGTGAATGCGATCGACTGACCATCGGGCGACGGCTCGAACGTGAGGATCTCCTGCGTTCCACGGAGCAATGGACGCGCCTCGCCGGTCCTGGCGCTGCTCGTGTCGAATGGCAGCGCGAGCAGACGATACGAACGCGTCACCGCAGCGAACAAGAGCTCTCCGTCCTTCGACAACGCGTAATTGCCGCTGACCTGCGCGGGCAACGACAACGGCTCGGACTCTCCGATGGGCTTGCCGCTGTCCTCATCCATCGGAATCCGCCACAGATTCATCGTTCCGTCGCGATCGCTGCCGAAGTACAGGAATTCCCCGTCGGGCGACCAGACCGGGTTCCAGTGCAACGACAGATCCGACGTGACGCGGACGAGCGATCTGTTCGGGTTCGGCGCGTCGGGATCGACGGTCCAGACGTCGCGCCGACCTGGTGTCGTGGAGACACCCCAGAACGCGATCCGTCTCCCATGCGGTGACCAGGTCGGCTGCACCGCGTCGCTGTGGAAGCCAAAGTCCGCGCTGTCGCTCCCCGGTTGCATGACTCGCCGGCGTACCCCGGTCCGAACATCCACAATCCACAGAATCCCGTTGGCGCGATGCACGTACGGCCGCAGCTCGACCCGCAGGGTCGAGTACACGATGCGCGCGCCGTCCGGCGACCACGCGGGATTGTGGCCGTCAGGCGTCAGCCTTCTCGCCGACTCCCCTGTCACGCCCATCAGGAAGATCCCGCCGCCGCCGCGCTCCGAACGGAACGCGATCTGCGATCCGTCCGGCGAAAACGCGGGCTCCGAGTCGTCGTCGGGCGAGTCGCTGGTGATGTTGACCGGAATTCGCCCGTCGAGGCGCTGCACGTAGACGTCGCGATTTCCCGACTGTGACGAGACGAACGCGAACGACTTCCCGTCCGGCGCCAGCGTCGGGAATGCTTCGAGCCCGTCCGCGTACGTGAGCTGGCGGAATGTCCGCGTGTTCGTCTCCGGTGTGGCGGCGGCGCCGGCCCGATACAACGCGAATCCCGCCGCCGCGACGGCGAGCGCGGCCACCGCGGCGATCCCCGCGCGACGAGGCAACTTCCACCGCCGGACCGCCGGCGACCGGCGCGTCTCGGTGTAGCCGGTCTGCATCTCCGGCAGCATCCGCAGCTGGAACGCGAGATCGCGCGCCGACTGAAACCGCTCGCGCGGGTTCTTCTCCATGCAGTGACGCACGATCTCCTCGAGCGCGGGCGACACGCCGGGAACGAGCGCCGCCAACGACTTCGGATCGACCGAGAGCACCGCGTGCATCGTCTCCACCGCCGAAAACGCTTCGAACGCGGGATGGCCGGAAAACATCTCGTACATCACCGAGCCGAAGGAAAAGATGTCGGTGCGGTGATCGAGCGGCTGTGCGCGCGCCTGCTCGGGCGACATGTACCCGGGCGTACCGACGACGATGCCTGCCGAGGTGAGATGCCTGGCCGTTCCGCGACTCCCACTCTCCGTCGCGTCCGCGGCGAGCTTCGCCAATCCGAAGTCGAGGATCTTCGCGCGGCCGTCGGAGGTGATGAAGAGGTTCTCGGGCTTGAGGTCGCGGTGGATGATTCCCTTCTCATGCGCGACCGAAAGCGCCGAAGCGATCTGCATCGCGTAGTCGACCGCCTTGCGCAGCGGGATCTGAACGATCTCGCCCTCGCCGCCGAGAGCTTCGCGCAGCGTCTGGCCCTCGAGAAGCTCCATGACGATGTACGGCGCGCCGTCGGTGGTGCCGACGTCGAAGATCGTGACGAGGCCGGGATGGTTGAGCGCGCCGGCCGCGCGCGCCTCGTGCTCGAAGCGCTGCACGCGCTCATCGCCGGCGCCGTACGACTCGGCGAGGATCTTCACCGCGACCTCGCGGCCGATGCGCGAGTCGCGCGCACGCCACACGTCGCCCATCCCACCCGCGCCGATGTGCGCGAGGATCTCGTAAGGTCCGAGCGAAACGCCCTTTGCGATTTTCATGCGGCCGACGGTCGGCAGATTATCGCAGGCCCGCGCGGCCGGCGGTCGCGCGTGGGAGGAGTTTGTCGCCGCGTCGCGCTAATTCGTCTGGGTCCCAGCGGGATAGCGGACGAATCGCCCGTTCGCGTAGACGATGTCGCAGTCCGGGCTGGAGGATTCGAGCTCCGTGTAGTCCGTCCCCTCGAAAGAGCCGTCGCGGCCCGCGGAGCGGATCGCGTACACGTCTCCTTCGAATCCGAATTCGAGAGGCCGCCCCCATCCGTCGCTGTCGGGAAGGGCGCCAATGTAATTCGGCGTCAGCGCGAGCTCCAACTGGGTGAACGTGACCGGACCGCCCGGCATGGTGAATCCGGCCGGGTTGAAGGAGCCCCTCTCCGAGTTGCGCGTCTCCCACGCCAGTGCGATCTGGCGGATGTCCGACATGGTTCGCTTCTGACGCGCGCGCGTGATCGCGCTCATGTAGTTGCCGATGGCGATGGCCGCAAGCACACCAATGATCGCAACGACCACCAGCAGTTCGATCAGTGTGAACCCAGCGTGATTTCGGCAACGCATTGGACGGCCTCCCCTTAATTAAATAGTCGTAGTGCCCGTACACTAGCAAGGAATCGCAATGCTTCTGGCTAACATTCGTCAGTTTTTCGTCAAAAGAGGCATTTCGCCCTGCCGCATCGTCGCCGCCGTGTCCGGCGGAATCGACTCGACGGCGCTCCTGCTCGGCCTCTGGGATCTGCGCGCGGATGGTTTCGAAATCGTCGCGGCGCACCTGAACCACCACCTCCGCGGCGCCGACTCCGACGCCGACGAGGCCTTCGTCCGCGATCTCTGCAAGCACCTCGGCGTCGAGCTCCGCGTCGCAGATGGCACGCTCGATCCCGAACGCGTCCGGGAGCGTGGCATCGAGGCGGCCGCACGCGAAGTCCGCTACACGCTCCTCACTTCCATCCGCGAAGAAACCGGCGCGCGCTTCGTCGCCACCGCGCACCAGAAAAACGATCAGGCCGAGACGGTGTTGATGCGCATCCTGACCGGCAGCGGAATCGCGGGGCTGCGCGGGATCCATCCGGTGCGAGAGGACGGCTACGTGCGCCCTCTTCTCGAAGTCGCGCGAGCCGAGATCGAAAGCTTTCTCCGCGAGCGGAACGTCGTCGCGCGCGTCGACCGCTCGAATGAGGACCCGCGCTTCCTTCGCAACCGCGTACGCGTGTTCCTCCGCGAGGTCGACGCAACCGAGACCCTCGTCGACTTCGCGGCGCAGGCGCAGGCGATGTGGCCGATCCTCGAGCGCTCCATCGACGCCGCCGAGCGCGCGCACGCGGAAGTACGCGACGGCGAGACTCGATTCACGAGCTGGCCGGACGACCCGTGGCTGCGCGGCGCGCTTCTGCAGCGCCACATCCGCAGACTCGATCCGCACGCCCGCGACTTCGACGCATCGCGCCTCGCGTCCGAGGTCGACGCGATCCGGCGTGTGAGCGTGACGAAGAACCTCGAGCTCGTGCGAGACGGAAGTGCGTGCGTGCTGAAGTGCGGGCAGGATGCCCGCACCCCCATCGAGAACTTCGAGGTCGAGCTCACCGAAAAAAGTCCGGCACATCTCCCAGCGCTCGGGATCACCATGCATCTTGCGGAACTGCACGGGCAACGGGCAACGGGCAACGGGCAACTCCTGCAACTCCCCGAAAACGCCCGCGCCACATTCACGGTGCGCAACCGCCGCAACGGCGACCGCTTCCACCCCCTCGGGCTCCCGCAACCGAAAAAACTCAAAGACTTTCTGATTGATCGTAAAATCGCCGCGGAGCTACGAGACCGCCTCCCGCTTCTCGTCTGGAACGGAGAGATCGTCTGGATCGCCGGCGTGGAAGTATCGGAGCGATTCAAAGTTACCGACGCGGTGGGCGTTCTCTTCGAGGTGTGGTTGGATGACAGCAGAGATCACTCCGGTCTTCAGCGCTGAACAGATCGCCGGTCGCGTCCACGATCTCGCCGAGGAGATCCGTCGCGACGCCGGCGACTCGGAGGTGTTCCTGCTGGGCATCCTCAAAGGCGCCGCGCTCTTTCTCGGCGATCTGCTTCGCGCCGTCCCCGGCGACGCGAGCTTCGCCTTCATCGACGTCGTGCAAGACACGGCCGACCAGCAGATCGCCGACGCCGTCGAGATCGACTTCCTCAGCTTCAACGACATCCGCGACCGCCACGTCTACCTGCTCAAGGACGTCGTGCACTCCGGCGTGATCGAGAACTATCTCTTCAGCCAGCTCCGCACGCGCGGGCCGGCGAGCCTCCGCCTGGTCGCGTTGCTCGACCGTCCGAACGCGCGAACCGTCGACGTGAAGGCCGATTTCCGCGCCTTCACGATCGACGAAGACGGCACCTGGGTCGGGTACGGACTCGAGCAGATGCGACGCTTCGGAAACCTTCCCTACATCGGCCGCGTACGCTAGGTCATTTGCACGCGGTGACGCGGGTTTGAAGTGTAGCCAGTTCGGCGGTGTAGCTCGCCTTGCGTGGCTCCAGAACATCAGGCTTCGACAGTTCAGCGATGAGCTCCTCCCGCCTGAGACGATCCTCCTCACAATTCGCCTTCTCCTCCACCGCCTCCGAGAGCGCCACTAAACCTATGTAGAACGAGCACTTCGAATGGAAGATCTGCGCGTCTCGTAGCGCGTCGTCGACGCTGTAATCGTTGGGCAGCAGCGCGCGTTTCCTTTCGATGTCCGCTGCGACACCGTCCCGTTCGCTCTCGATTGCCTGGAGAATGCTCGTCACCAGCAATTGCTTGTATACCTCCTCGTTGACGAGCGAACGCGAAGTCGTCGCGAGACCAGCCGCTGCGGCAAATACGTTCTTGGTTAGCGTCGGGACGATCAGCGGAGAGGCACCTGCGAATGCTGCAGAGAGCCAACCGAGACCGAGATTCACCGACGATGCGGTGGACATGACTGCCGCCCGATGCACCTCGCACTTGCGGTCGGAAGCGTCCATGAGGGCGGACTGAAAGCGGTTCCGTGCGAGACGTGTCGCGACGGTGTTGTCCTTCGAGGCGTCGGCGTACGCGAGGTTCGCCCCGCCCGGCAACTTGAACGTGGCGATGTCGATCTCGATGTCCCCCTCAGGTTCTTTTTGAACCTCCGCGTTCCGGAAGGGAGTGTCGGAACGATATGCGTCACCGTTGAACACGGAGCAGCGCGTGAAGAAAACGACCGCGACAAGAGTCAGCAGGAGCGCACGAAAGCACTTCATTGCAAAATTCCTCTCGCGGATGAGAGGGACGCCGGAGCCGTTTTCCCCCATTCGTGTTCAGAACTCTCCCTAACATCGGAGCAGATGCGACGGTTCGGAAACCTTCCCTACATCGGCCGCGTAAAGTAACAGGGCGCAGAGGGGCAGGGCGCGGGGCGCAGAAGAGAGAGAAGCGGCCGTTTTTCTCCGTTCTTCTGCGCTCTGCGCCCTGCCCTCTGCGCCCTGAACGCTCTGCAATAAGGTCCGCTCGCGTCCCGTTACCAGACGCGATAGTGTACGTGGCACGCGCGAAGCATCGGCGTCGAACGTATACGTTGGAGGCTATCCGTTGAATTCCACAGTCAAAACCGCACTCCTGTGGGTCGTGATCATCGTGCTGGTGTTCCTCCTCTGGAGCCTGTTCAACACCGCCAAGGGGACCACTCAGGAGATCCCCTTCAGCATGTTCCTCGACCGCGTCAATCAGGGGTACGTCGAGAAGGTAACCATCCGCGGCGATGAGATTCGCGGCGAGACCAAGGCCACGGCGCCGGGCGGCAAACACGAGTTCAATGCCACCGGTCCGACCACCATGCCCGACGACGTGTTCAAGCGTCTCGAGGACAAAGGCGTCATCGTCGAGTTCGAGCCGCAGCGCGACGCGCCCTTCATCACCGCCCTCATCACCTGGGCCCCGTTCCTCTTCCTGATCGGCCTCTGGATCTTCTTCATGCGCCAGATGCAGGCCGGCGGAAACAAGGCCCTCTCCTTCGGCAAGTCGAAAGCGAAGCTGCTCTCCGGAAGCGCGAAGAAGGTCACGTTCAAGGATGTCGCTGGAGTCGACGAAGCCAAGGTCGAGCTCCACGAGATCATCGAGTTCCTCAAAGAGCCGCAGAAGTTCACGAAGCTCGGCGGCAAGATCCCGAAGGGCGTGCTGCTCATGGGCCCCCCGGGAACGGGCAAGACTCTCCTCGCCCGCGCGATCGCCGGCGAAGCGAACGTTCCGTTCTTTTCGATCTCCGGCTCCGACTTCGTCGAGATGTTTGTCGGCGTGGGCGCGTCCCGTGTGCGGGACCTGTTCGAGCAAGGCAAGAAAAATGCGCCGTGCATCATCTTCATCGACGAAATCGACGCCGTCGGCCGTCACCGCGGCGCGGGCCTCGGCGGCGGACACGATGAGCGCGAGCAGACGCTGAACCAACTGCTCGTCGAGATGGATGGCTTCGAGTCGAACGACGGCGTGATCCTCATCGCCGGCACGAACCGCCCCGACGTTCTCGATCCCGCGCTGCTTCGTCCCGGCCGCTTCGACCGCCGCGTCGTCGTCGACCTGCCGGACCTCAAGGGCCGCGAAGGAATCCTCCGCGTCCATACGCGCAACATCCCTCTGGCGGAAGACGTCGCGCTCGACGTGATCGCGCGCGGCACGCCGGGCTTCTCCGGCGCCGATCTCGCGAACCTCGTGAACGAGTCCGCGCTGAACGCCGCCCGCTACGACAAGAAGAAAGTCCAGATGGTCGACTTCGAGTACGCGAAGGACAAGGTCATCATGGGCGTCGAGCGGAAGTCGATGATGATGTCCGACCGCGAGAAGAAGAACACCGCGTATCACGAGTCGGGGCACACGATCGTCGCGGCCATGCTCCCCGCCGCCGATCCGCTGCACAAGGTCACGATCATCCCGCGCGGCCGCGCCCTTGGCCTCACCCAGCAGCTTCCCACCGAGGACAAGTATTCGTATTCGAAGCGTTACCTCGAGGCCATGCTGGCCGTGCTCATGGGTGGCCGCATCGCCGAGGAGGTGTTCATCAACGAGATCACCACCGGCGCCGGCAATGACATCGAGCGTGCCACGAACATGGCCCGCAAGATGGTCTGCGAGTGGGGCATGTCCGACCTCGGCCCGGCCACGTTCGGCAAGAAGGAAGAGCAGATCTTCCTCGGCCGCGAGTTCAGCCAGCACCAGGACTACTCGGAGTCGACCGCGGTCGAGATCGACAAGGAAGTGCGACGGATTCTCGACAAGGCGTACAAGACCGCGCACGAGATCATCACCACCAACCGCAACTCTCTGGACCGCATCGCGCGCAAGCTCCTCGAGCGCGAGACGCTCGATGGCTGGGAAGTGAACCAGATCATCACCGAGGAGACCGGGACGGACTACATGAAGCTCAAGGAGTACTACCCGGACCAGAGCCCCGGCGAGTCGATGACGATCGCGCCGGGCAGCGGTCCGTCGACGGACGTGACGCCGCCGGTGGCGCAGCCGCACGCGCCGCAACCGACACCCGACCGCAACGCCTGATTTCCCGCGACATTCGAACGGAACGGCCGCGAATCGCGGCCGTTCCCTTTTTGAGAGCCCTATGAACCCACCCTACTTCCGCGACTCGTTTCTGCGTGACGTGCAGGAGTCCTTTGTGGACAACACCCTCCGCCAGCTGCGGCAACTGGAGAACGTCCGCGCCGAAGCAACACTCTCGCGAGAGCGCGACGCCGTAAAGATGATCGAGGAAATGCGGCATCAGGCGCTGCTCACGCGTGAGCACGACGCCGCTAAACTGCTCGACCATGTGCGCGACACCAACAAGATCAAAGCGCTCGCGTTGTCGAATTTCCACGATGCATTCACGTTGCGCTACGACACGTCATTGCGCGACATTGCAGCCGCGGCGCAACTTTTCACGCCTCGGGACGTACTCGCCGACGCCGCGCATCGTGGATTGACCGCCCTTGCATCCGACCCGATGCGGAACTTCCTCCGGTCTGTCGAAGAAACCGCACTGGCTGCACCACTGTTGGAGTTGAAGCGCGCCGTTGCCGACCTCACCGCCGCAATGCCATGGGAAGTCGACGAAGCGCGCTCCGCGGCGACAATCGAAGCGGTCGCGGATCTCGTGGAATCAGAGCCGGTCCCGGAGATCAGCAACAGTGGCCGAGTCATCGTCGACGAGATCGAGATCGACGAGCCGACGGCCGCCGAGGCAGTCGCTGAAGCTGTGAGAGCGGTCAAGGCAGCGACACCCGAGGCAGCGACGCAGAAAGACATCGATGCGGCGGTGGCCACGGTCATCGCGCACATGGACCGGCGCTTCGCGGAACAGAAACCAAGCGGGGTCAAGCAACTGATCCATGCGATCCTCCTCCCTTTGATGATCAGCTCAGCGGTCGCCGATCTCCAGACCCGAGGCGCATTCGACTACGCCAAACCTTCGCGGCCGGCGACTCCGGTCGTGGCTTCCCTTTCGACCTCTGCGACTCCCCGCTTGTACCGCGTGAAAGCAGACCGCCTGTCGCTGCGCGCGGAACCGTCGACCGAATCCCGCGTGCGCGTCACGCTCGAACACGACGAACGGGTGATCGCGGTCGAGCAGAACGAGGACGGCTGGCTGCTCGTGAAATCGCGGATCGAAGGGCAGTCGCACATCGAAGGATGGGTTGCACGCGTGCACGTGGAACCGGTTCTGTAGGCGGGCTCGCTCTTCTCTTCCTCACCTTCTCGATCTCCGCGCAGCAACGCCTCGAGCTCACCGGTCCCGCGATGGAGGAAAGACCCCACACTGCCGAGCTGACCAGCGCCAGCGGCACATTCAGATCCGAAGAGACCGGGACGGATTACAGGGCAGCGGACCATCAACGGACGTGACGCCGCCGGTGGCACAGCCCCACGCACCGCAAACGACGCCAGACCGCAACGCGTAGGACGGGCTTTGGAGTGCGGAGGCAACGCCTCCGCTTTCGAATCCGCGCGAATAGGAAAGCGGAGGCGCTGCCTCCGCACTCCACACGCGGATGCACTACCATCTTCATCGATGGCTGGACCGGACAGGGCCAAACTGAGCCGGCGGCTGTGGCGCAGCTGCCTGGTCTTTCTCGTTTTCGCAGCCGCCGCGTGGTTCGCGATCGGCCGTTTGCTCACCGCGGTTCCCGACCCGCCCCGCAACGTCTTCGCCGCACTGGCGTCATTTTTTCTTGCCCTCGGCGCCTTTAGCTTCTGGGGACTGCTGACCGGCGGCGGAAACTCGCCGCACACGCGCAGCACGCTCATTCGCCGTGCGGAGAGCGGCGGCCCAGTCGATGACGGAGAGCCCATCATCAGCAGCGGCGTGGTACGGGCGGAGGGAGACGCGCTCACCGCGCCGATCAGCGGGACGCCGTGCGTCGCGTACTTCTATCGGATGTACTACTGGGCAGAGTCCCGCAGATCTAGCCAGCAGGTGCAGATCGTCGTTTATTGGGGACTGGCGTCCCGGCCGTTTGCCCTGGACGGAGCTCACGAGCATCGCCGCGTCACCGCGGTGCCCCGCCTGCAGATCGAACCGACGGTGCTGAGCGGACAGATGGCACGCACCGCGGCCAGGTCATGGATCGATTCGACGACGTTCGATGCGCAGGAGAACGCGGTCCTCAGTTCCATCGGCGCCGCATTCAGCATCGCGGGAGAGATGCTCAGCGATGAAGACGGAGCGACTCGCCGTGATTGGCATCTCGCCAGTGTGAATCGCGATGTGTCCAAGCTTCATTTCGAGGAAGTGGTCGTGCCGGTCGGTCAGCAGGCGGCGGTCTGCGGCACATGGTCCCGAACGCGGAATGCGATCGTCTCCGGCGACGGCCTGAAAGGCGTCCTCGGAGTCACGGTTTCCAAGGGCGGTTCACAGTCGATCCCGGAAGATGCGGTGGCGAACAAGAGCATGCTCACTTACATCGTCACGGCGACGATGCTCACGTTGGTGGGGCTCGGCATCGCGTGGGTCGCGCTCCGGTTCTTTACGCCGAGTTGAGAAAGGTAAGGGGCGCGGGCTTCCAGCCCGCGCGAATTTTGTGCGGGCTGGAAGCCCGCACCCCGTACGGGAAACGGACCGCCGGCGGGGACGCCGGCGGTCCACGGGCTTACCTCAATCCTCGTCCAAGTGACGCACGAGGAACACCGAACCGTCGATCACCTGCTCCTCGCCCGCCAGCCGCACCTCCATCCGGTGGTAGCCGTGCGTCGAGGGCGCGGTGATCCTCGCGGCGAAGGAACCGCCGCCGTCCGCGGTGATCGTGCCTTTGATCGCGGCGCCGTCGACGAGCAACTCGTACGTAGCGCCCGCGACAAATCCGGTCGCTGAAAGATCGAACACCTCCGCCGGAAGCACGGCCGGCACACCGTTGAAGTCCGAGGACGTCAGGCGGATGTACGGCTTGCCTTTCGTCGGCGACTCGGTCGGCCCTTCGTAGTTCTCGCGAGACACCGGCGGAACGAGGCTCGTTTCGGATTCGCCGACGACGGCCCCTGTCAGCTTGTCGCCGCTGGTGAAGACCACGCCCTTCACGAGCCAGCCGTCCGGCGGTTTCGGCAATTGCTCCATCTCCCGGCCGGCGCCTTCGGTGATCGCGATGTCGTCCTGCGGATCTTTCTGATCGCCCGTGAACACGACGGAGCTCCCCGCGGTAACGAACATCTCGCGGAGCTGCCCGTTCTCCGTGCGTACGCCGAGGACGCTGCCCTCGAACACCAGCGCTCCGCCGTCGAACGGCGGGGGCTCCGAGCCGCCGTCATTCGAGATGACGTCGCAGCCGCCGCACAGATCGTCGAACGCGTCGGGGAAGGCCACGCGCGTGTTCATCAGCCTCCAGAGCCCGCGTCCGTACGTCGAGACGAACACAGTGTTCGCGTCTTTCCAGAAGAACGACGTGATGTAAGTCGCCGGATCGCTCCCCTGGATCTTCTTCCACGTCGCGCCGTTGTCGTTCGACGCGAAGATCCCGCCTTCGCTGGTACCGATCAGCACGAGCCTCGGGTCCTGCGGGCTGAAGCTCACGGCTGTTGCGACGGGGAACACCTGCCCCCAGCCGAACCCGATCAGATCGGTGCGGAACAGCCGGTTGCCGTTGTCCGTCACCAGCTCGGTCAGCCCCGGGATCTCCGTCCACGTGCCGCCGCCGTCGCGCGTCTCCATCATGCGCTGATTGACCACGTCCGGCGCGATGATGTGGAACGCGTTCCCCGGATCGATGGCGTACACCTGATACCAGGCGAACATCGTTGGATTGATGCCCAGCCCTCCGAAGTTGGTCATGGCGGGGAAGAAGACCACCCCGTCCTCCCCCGGGCGCTTGTGGATGCGCATCAGCCGGTTGTCGGAATTCGGGGCGCGGAACGCCTGATAGACGATCGTCGTCTGCTCCGGATCGCCGTCGCCGGAGCGTCCGAGCTTCGGCAAGTCCCTCCGCTCCTCGGTGAACTCCGCAAACTCCTGCCAGGACGATCCCGAGTCCTCCGTCAACGCCAGCCCCGGATCCAGGCTGCCCGAGTCGCCGACCCCGTGCACGTAATGCGAGCGCCGGATGAGGACCGGCTGCCCGGCAGACCCCGGTGGATTCGGCCACGGCATCGCACCAGCGAAATGCCGTCCCGACACCCAGTTCCGGCAGCCGCCGCACGCCGTGTAGGTAATCTTTGACTCCGCCTGCGTTGGGACGCGCCGCTCCGCCTCGATGAAGAATCCTTCCGCTCCGTGGGAGTCCCAGACGTTGCCCCACACATTGATCGCCCAGAGATTGTTGTCCTGCGTCCCGAAATACAGATCGGTCGTCAGCGTCTTGGTGATGAGCTGCCCTTTGACCTCCGTGATCTGCAGGGCGTTGTACCCATCGCGCCCGCCGCCGACGAAGCGCCACGTGCTCCCGCGATCCGCGGTGTTGTGCAGACCACCGTCGGTGGCCAGCAACACGGGCTCGTTGCCGATGAACGCGAGATCGCGTGTGTCCATGTGATCGAGGTCGGCCTGTTGCCATGTGCCGGAGAAGTCCGCGGTCGTTCCGTTGACCGGCGCCAGCAGGCGGTGCAGATGGCATCGGTTGCCCGCATACACTTCGAGAAAGCGGATCGGGCCGAAGTTGCGACTCACCGCCTTGGCGAAGGAGATGCCTCCGCAGCTTCCTCCTCCCGCCGGCGCCGCCGGGATCAGCGTCCAGATCTGGCCGCCGTTTTCCGTGCGGAAGAGCTCCGTCGCGCCGTTGACTACGAACGCATGCGATGGCGACAGAGGCGACCTTCCGAATGCGTGGATGTCATGGACGCCCCCGTTCGTCGCTGGATCGATGACCGGAGACGTCCACGTGGTGAACGGCGCCGCGTTCGCGATTCTCACGCCCTGCGGCCCTCCGGCATAGATGCGGCCGGGCGTTGCGAGCACGGCGAACACCGTCCGGTTGCCGCCGCCGAATACATCCGAGTACGACCACGTCGCGCCGTTGTCCGAGCTCAGGAAGACTCCTTCCGACGTCCCGGCGGCGATGAGCCCCGTTCCCGGCATGATCGAGAGCTCGAACCCGCTCAGGCGTCCGCCGAAGCTGGGGACATTCAGCGTCGCCTGCGCCCAGGTCGCTCCACCGTCCACGCTGCGCCACACGCCGCCGCCGTTGATCGTCTTGAAGTCCGCCTTCGCGGAGACCAGCAGGATATTCGGATTCGACGGCACGAACACCACGGCCTGCGTGAAGATCAGCGGCAGGCTGTCGACGTGCGTCCAGTGCAGCCCGCGGTCGTTGCTGCGGAACAGACCGCCGCTTTCCGACGCGACGAACATCTGGTCCGGGATCGTCGGGTGGATGGCGATGGTGTTCGCCCGACCGCCCTCTTTGATGTTGGCCTGGTTCTCCGCGAGCCTCCAGAAGGTGACGAATTTCCCTTCCGACGGACTCGCAACCCACAATGCGAGGAACGCCGATACGACAACGAAAAGACGACGCGTACGATTCGAGAACATTGTTGCCTCCTTGTGAAGGGAAGCGGGAACGCGGTGAGAAAAGGGCCACGCGTCAGGACGCGAGCAGCGCCCGCAGCTCGCGCGCGATGCCGCGCAACCCGTGTCGCTCGACCTCGGGCAGCATCTCGGCGACGAGCTTCTCCAGGGCGCGGCGGTCGCCGGCCCCGTGCAGCGCTTCCGCGAGATAGGTCTGCTGCGCGAGCACTAGACCGCGGGAGTTCCACTCCGTCGCGATGCGCACGGTTTCGCGCCGCAGCTCGATCGCGCGATTCCAGTCGCCGAGGGCCCCGGCCACGCGCGCCTCCATGCTGAGGAGGGCGAAGCGCGCGGTGTCCGAACCGTCGTCCGACGCGGACTGGCGCAGAGCGGCGAGGTGACGCTGGGCCGCATCCTCATTCCCTTGCCGCGCTTCGGTCCACGCCAGCACCGATTCAGTGAACGCGGCGTTCCGGCTGTCTCCGACGCTGTTGAACGCGGCGACCGCCGCACGCGCCCACTCGGCTGCCGGAACGGGCCGGTCGGCTTCGACCTCCAGCCACGCGAGGTCCGAAAGGTAGAGGGCGATGGCCAGCGGCACCTTCGCGCGGCGCGCTTTCTCGAGGGCGGACAGGAAGCTCTTGCGCGCGAGGTCGAGGTCTCCCCGCATCTGCTCGACCTGTCCCCGCGCACGATCGACGTTCGCGCTCGCGACCTCGCTTCCGACGCGCCGGCTGAGTCCCTCGGCCTCGACGACGTACGCTTCCGCTCTCTCCAGATCGAGGGCCTCGGTGGCGGCAATCGTGAGATTGGTGAGGGTGGTCATCAGCAACTGGCGGTTGCCGGATTCGCGCAATGCCGTCAGCGTCGGCTCGATGTCCGCCTCGATCGCCGCCGTCTCATCCGCCCAGTTGTACAGGATGAGCCGCTGGGAACGGACGTGCCCCTCGGCCCAGCGATCGCGGATGGCGCGCGCGTCGGCGAGGGCCGCGTCGACGCTGCGAATCCCTTCGGCGGGTCTCCCCTCCTTCCCGGCCACGATGGCGAGGAAGCTTCGCGCCAGGATCTCGCACCGCCGATCCTGCGCCTGCACGCATCCGGTGCGCGCCGCCTCGAGGACGCGGCGCGTCTCGTCATTGCCGGCGGTCCGAAGCAGGATGGTGCCGAGGGCGAGGCGGGCGGCAGCGGCTTCGCGATTCAAACCGAGGGCGAGATTCCGCGCGGCCACGGCCTCGAGCTCGCGGCGCGCTTCCTCTCGCCGGTCGAGGCGCGCGGTCGCTTCGCCGTGCAGACGCGCGGCGCGCTGGCCCAGCGCGACGGCCTTCACCCGGGCCGCGCCGTTGCGCGCGCGGGACGCCGCGGCAGCGGCCCGCTGGAACTCCGAGTGTTGCTGCGCGACTTCGGCCTCCATGAGATCGATCCGCGGGTCTCCGCCGCTCGCGGGAGTGAGTTGCCGCAACCGCCCCAGCGCGGTGTCCGCCGCGGCGGTCCGGCCGCAGGCGAGCAGCGTGGTCACCAGATCGAGACCGACGTCCACCCGTTCCGGCTGTGCGCTGAACAACCCTTCGAGCGCGGGGATGGCGGCGTTCCAGTCGCGGTTTGCCGCGAGAGCGCGCGCCCGCAGGCGCTCCGCTTCGTCTCGCGGAAGCACGTCCGGGTGAGCGGCGATGAGAGTGCCAGCGCGGCGTGCGGCTTCGGCCGCGCGGCCAATCTCGCCGAGGGAGCTCTCCGCGCGTGCGACGCCGTCCCAGGCCAGCGCCTCGCCCGGCATGCGGCCCCGCGATGTCGACGCCGCGCGCCGGAAGCTGTCGCGGGCTCCGGCTTCATCGAAACGCTCAAGCCGATCGGCGCCGTCACGCAGCCAGCGGCGCGTCTCATGATCGACCGGCCTCGCGTCGCGGTAGATCGCGAGCTCCTTCCCGGGAGCATCCGTGCCGCGCCACCGGCCGGCCAGCTGCCAGCTCACCGCGAACAACAACACCGCGGCCGCGAGGGCAACAGCCGTGCGATGACGACTCAGGAACTTCCGGGTGCGGTAGCGCAGATCGCCGCGCCGCGCTGCCGCCGGCTCGCCTTCGAGGACGCGGCGGAGATCGTCCGCCATCGCGCTCACGGAGACGTACCGGTCTTCCGGCTGCTGACGGAGCGCCTTACCGAGGATGGCGTCGAGGTCGCCGCGCAGCGCGCGACTCCACTGTCCCGCTTCCGGCAACTCGTGGCTCTCTTCCGTTTGCGCAAACGCAACGGATGCGGGCAATGGATCCGTTGCGTCGGCTCTCTGCGGGAGCGTTCCCGCCAGGAGCTCGTACAGAACCACGCCCAGCGAATAGATGTCCGAGGCCGCGGTGATACGTCCGCCGCGCATCTGCTCCGGACTCGCGTAGGCGGGAGTCGCCGCGCGCCGGAGCGTCTGCGTTTCGTCCTGGTCCGCAGGATCCGACAACTTCGCGATGCCGAAGTCCAGGAGCTTCGGCTCGCCGGCCGCGGTGACAAAGATGTTCGCCGGCTTGAGATCGCGATGCACGATCCCGCGGGCGTGTGCGTACACAACCGCATGCAGGACGGAGAGGAACAGCTCGATGCGCGCGTGCAGCGACAGCTGGTGCGAACGGCAGTGCGCGACGATCGACTCGCCCTCAACGTGCTCCATCGCCAGCCACGGTTGACCCAGGGAAGTCATCCCCGCGTCGTACAGTCGGGCGATGCCGGGGTGCTCGAGGCGTGCGAGGATGCGTTGCTCCTCGCGCACGCTCCGCAGCGAGCCGCCCGCGAAGACGTGGTCCACCACCTTGAGCGCCACCTCTCGCGTGAACCCGGGCCGCTCCTGGTCGGCGAGATAGACCGTCGAGCTACCGCCGCGGCCGATGCAGCGATGGATGCGATAACCGGGGATCTCCGGAGGCGGGGGCTCGCTCTCCTCCTGCAGCCGCACCATCGCGTCGTCGAGCGGACTGTCGCTGCGTGCCGCATGCTCGAGCAGCGCGCGCACCTCTTCCGCCAAGCCGGGTGCGTCCGCGGTCGCACGTGCGATCTCCGCGTCGCGCTCGTCGGGCGGCAGCTCCGACACCCGGTCGAAGATCTCGTGCAGGAGCTGAAAGTTCGAGCGGCTCACGGTAGCGCCACCCGCGGCGGACCGTCGCTGAGTCGCTGGAGCAGCCAGGCGCGCGCGAACGTCCAGTCCCGCTTGGCCGTGCGGGCCGAGCAGCCGAGCAGCGCGGAAGCTTCGTCGATCCCGAGGCCGCTGAAGAAGCGCAGCTCGACCAGCCGGGCCAGACGCGGCGACTCCGAGGCCAGCTCGTCGAGCGCGCGGTCGAGATCGATCAGCTCAGCCGCATCCATCGGGGACTGCATCTCCTCGTGGTACCCCTCGGTGAGCAGTACCCGCGGCGCATCTGCACCGCGTTTCTGCGCCATCTTCGCGCGCGCATGATCGACCAGGACTCGACGCATGATCCTCGACGATATAGCGAAGAAATGCGTCCTATCGTGCCAAGGCACGTCACCGAGCCCGCGCAGCCGGAGATACGCCTCGTTGACGAGCGCCGTCGGCTGCAGCGTGTGGCCCGGCCGCTCCAGACTCAGATGCCGTGCGGCGATCGAGCGCAACTCCGCATAGATCAGCGGCACGAGCCGCTCCAGGGCGCCGTCATCCCCCTGCTCCCAGGCGCGGAGATACTCCGTGATCTCGATGGATGAATGATACATTTCCATCCACACAGTACAATCGCGTCATGCCGGTGATTGCCTGTCCCGACTGCGGCCGTGACGTCTCGACGCTCGCTCCGACCTGTCCGCATTGCGGACGTCCCTCGCCCGCCGGAACTGCGCCCATCTCGGCGGCCGCCGCGCCGCAGGCGGCGCACGAGGAGACGTTGTGGCGCGGCACGCCGTCGCCGATTCTGCTCATCGGCAAGATCGCGGCGCTGGTCATCGTCCTCGTGGTGATCCCGCTCGTCGCGCACTTCTTCGCGTCGACCATGATTGACCCGGTGAGCGCGAGCAACATCCGCCTGGCCGGATGGTTGCTCACCGCGCTCATCGTCGGCGTGTTGTTTGTCGGGCTAATCGTCGCGTGGCTGAAACTGCGCTCGACGATGTACGTCGTGACCAATCAGCGCGTGATGATCGAGCAGGGCATCTTCTCGAAGACCGTGAACGAGATCGACCTTCGCTACATCGACGACTCGCAGTTCTTCCAGGGCCTCACCGACCGCCTCCTCGGCATCGGCAACGTGACGCTGATCTCCACCGACAAGAACACGCCGACGTACGTGCTGCGCTCCGTGCGCGATCCGCGCGGCGTGCGCGAGATGATCCGCTCGCACGCGTATCGCGTGAGCCAGCGGCAGATCTTCACGCGGGCAACGTAGAAGGAACGCCGGCGTCCTCGCCGGCTGGCTCGCAGGCGTCCCGCGCCTGCGTTCTGCGGGGCGGCGAGGACGCCGCCCGGCCAGCCGGCGGGACGCCGGCGTTCCTTACTTGCTAGCCTTGGCGATGAATCGCGGCGGAAAGATCCGCGGATCGGGTTGGCGATTCGTTCGCAGCTCGCGATAGATCCGCAGATCGCTCTCGACCGCAATCCGCAGCGCGTCGTCTTTCTCTCCACCGATGCGATACAGCGCGTCGCGCGCCGCGGCGCGGAACAACGCGGCTTCGGCGGCCGCCGCGCGATCCGCGAACGGTTTCTCGCTGAGCACGGACACCGTCACGTCGTACTGTCCTTCGACATACGCACGCACCGCCGCGGTGAGGCGCGCGCGCGTCTCGACGTCCGCAACGCGCGGCTTCGGCTCGACGGGTTTCGGCTCGACGGGCTTGGGCTCGACAACAATGGGTTTCGGCTCGATCGGCTTCGGCACATCCTCGAACGGCACCTCCACCTCGCCGATCACGCGCGTGGGCTTCTTCTCCGGCGGCGCCGGCCTGCATCCGCCGCGCGTGCGGACGTGACGCGCGAAATCGGGGATGTTCGGCGTCACGCCCTGCCGCTCCGTCTCCGCGAACGCCTTCAGCGCCTCGGCGCACTTCCCCTGCTTCGCGAGTGCGCGCGCGAGGAAGTAGTGCGGCACGTACGTCTCATACCAGGCACCGGCGATGCTCACCGTTCCCTCCGACTCGTTCGGATTGCCGGCGATCGTCTCGCGCATCAATCGCTCCGCCTTCGCCCATTCCTGCTTCTCGAACGCGAGCACGCCTTCCTTGAACGTTGGCGGCGCCTGCGCGTGAAGGACGGCGGCGGACAGCAAAGAGACAATGAGAGCGATGCGCATGGATTACTTTCCGATGCCGAGACCTTCGACGTACGCGTCGGCGTCGACACGATCGAGCTCCGCCTCGCAGCGCGTTACCACGTTCGCGCTCACCTTCGCGTCGAGCACGACGGATCGTTGCGAGTTCGGATTCGCGAGAGACACTTTGTAATCGCCGACCGGCAGCGACAGCATGAGCGGCGTATCGACGTTCCCCGATGTGAGTTGTTCCTCGCCGTCGGCGTTCTTCACCGACGTCACCTCTCCCCATGGCAGCGCGTTGATCAGAAGTTGGCCGGTCTCGACCGCAACTTCGACAGGGACCTCGACTGCGACCGTCGTTCCCGAAGTGCCGGTGTTGGTCAACGTCGGAGCAGTGTCCGTCGGAACGATGTCCGGCTTACGCGTCGTCAACCACAACGTCACGACCGCCCCGATGAGAAGCGGCGCGGCGATGATGGCAACGTGCAACCACGACTTTGAGCGCGTGCCTGTGACTTCCGTGCGTGCCGCGGGCAATTCCACTGCGGGCTCGGTGAAGATTTGCTGCTCGAGCGTGCGCCTCTCTTCCGGCGCGACCGCTGCCTGCAATGCATCCGAGAACTCCGCCGCGGTTGCGAACCGATGGTCGGGATTCTTCTCCAGCGATTTCATGACCGCGGCGCGGATGCGGGGCGGCACGAGTCCGGCCGGATCGGTCTCCGCGAAATCGCGCGGCGGCCTCGTGACCACGCCGGCGATGATCGACATGTTGTCCTTGCCGGTGATCGGCGTGGTGCCGGTGAGGAGCTCGTACAGTACGACGCCAAGGGAGTAAAGATCGCTGCGGGCGTCGACCTCGCCGGAGAACTGCTCCGGCGGCGCGTACTTCACCTTGCCGAGGAACTTGCCGGCCATCGTGAGCTTATGTGTGGTATCGAGCGACTTCGCGATGCCGAGGTCGATCAGCTTCACGCGCGGGGCCGCGTCGCCTTCGCGCGCGAGCATGAGGTTGTCCGGCGAGATGTCGCGATGCACGAACTTGCGGCTGTGCAGGTAGCCGAGTGCGTCGAGGGCCTGCTCCGCGATCGCGACGACGATCCGGTAGTCGAGCGGCCCGCCGTTGCGCGCGAGCACCTCGCGCAGGTTGATGCCCTCGATGTACTCCATGACCATGTACGACGTGCCGTCCGCCGCGATGCTGACATCGAGCACCTCGGCGAGGTTCGGGTGGCGGAACTGCTTGCCTCGCTTTGCCTCGCTGAGGAAGCGCTCCTGGATCGACTCCGTCGCGATGAGCTGCGCGTGCATGACCTTGATGACGCGCACCTCGTCGAAGAACTTGTGCCGTACTTTGTAGACCGCACCCATCCCACCCTCGCCCATCTTGGCGAGGACCTCGTAGGTGGCTTCGATCTCCGGCGCGAGCACGCCTGGATGATACCGTTCACCGCATGGAAATCCGTGCTGAGGACCCGCTCGCCGTCGCTGTTGGCTCGGCGATTCGGAGTGGCGACGTCGATGAGCTGAAGCGTCTGTTGAACGAGACTCCCGATCTCGCAAACGGACGGATCGTCGACGAGTGCGGCGTCGCTCGCACGTTGTTGCACGTCGCGGCGGACTGGCCGGGACACTTTCCGAACGGTGCAGCCACGGTGTCCGCACTGATTGCCGCGGGCGCCGACGCAAACGCGTTCGTGAACGGACCACGGAATTCGCGCGAGACGCCTCTGCACTGGGCGGCGAGCAGCGATGACGTCGCCGTGCTCGACGCCTTGCTCGACGGCGGCGCGGACATCGAAGCACCGGGCGCGATTTTCACCGGAGGCGCGCCGATGTCGGATGCAGTGGTGTTCGCGCAGTGGAATGCCGCGCGACGGTTGCTCGAGCGCGGCGCGCGAACGACGATCTGGCAAGCCGCAGCGCTGGGGCTATTGGATCGCGTCGAGGAGTTGTCTGCGGATTCGCCGACGATCGACGACATCACCAACGCGTTCTGGCACGCGTGCCGTGGAGGACAACGGCGAACCGCGGAGTTTCTGCTGGAACGCGGCGCGAACCTGAACTGGGTCGGCTATGACCATAAGACGCCTCTCGACGCGGCGTTCGACAGCGGCGCGGAGGACGTGGTGGAGTGGCTGCAGCGTCAGGGCGCCAAGCGAGCAATGGAATCTATTTGAACGTTCGCCGTCCTCGTTCACCGCGATCAATAGCCCCCGGCTTCAGCCGGGGGATTCGGGCGCGGGGATGAGAGTCCGCGTAGCGGACGACAGAATCTTCCGCCCGCTACCGCGGGCTCGGAATCCAACACCGTCCTCGTTCCCCCGGCTGAAGCCGAGGCTGAAGCCGGGGGCTAGGGGGCCGGATCGTGCGCTAGTCCTCTTCCCTCCACGTCAACTGCTCTGAGAGTCGCCCGCTCGGGTTGAACTCCCCTGCTCCGGAGAAGAGGACGTCGTCAATGACGTAACGCCCGTCTTCCTTGATGACGAGGACCGCGTCCTCCCATCGTGCAGAGTCGCGTGAAAACCGTACGTGCACCTTCCAACTGCCGTTCGGCTCCGCGACCGCGCGAGCAACTTCGAACGACTTCGGCCCTTCGAAGAGACTCGTGAAATGGTCGCCGTCGACGAACGGCGGCTTCTCATCGGCGGCGTGGCCGGCGATGTAGGCGTCCCGATATTGCAGGGCATCCACGATGAGGCCGTGCAGTCGCCGGCTGAGGAGAGGCTTCATCCGCTCGAGATCCGCACCCTCCGGCAGTCCGGCGGGACGCACCTTGAGGTAGGACGTGTAGAACGTGTGGACGGCAGCTCGCGGACCGTCCGTCGACGCGCAAGCACAAATCACGACCGAGATCGCGGTTACGAACAGCTTCATCGCGGACATGGTAGCCGCACCGTGGCGCGTGTATTCTTTTCTCGCACCGTGACAACCGCAACTCTTCCCCCTCCCGAGCGCACGAGTCCTTTCCAGCTCGTGATGGTCGTGCTGTCCCTGTACGTCGTCGTCGCGCTCTTCATGGAGAGCCTGATCAAGCTCACGCCCGCCACCGCCTCCCTCCTGCAGATGATCGACTCGATGATCTGCGTCGTGTTCCTCGTCGACTTCGGCGTGCGATTCACGCGCGCGGAGTCGAAGGCGAAGTTCATGCGCTGGGGCTGGATCGATCTCATCGCCAGCATCCCGACGATCGACGCGCTGCGCTGGGGCCGTCTCATCCGCATCGTGCGAATCCTGCGCGCGTTCCGTTCCGCGCGCGTCTTCGCAACGTTTTTCCTCCGCCGCCGCGCGGAGAGCGCGCTGGCAACGGTCACGACGCTCGGGATCGCGCTGGTGATTTTCAGCTCGCTTGCGATCCTCAACCTCGAGACCGACACGCAGTCGAACATCCGCACTCCCGGAGATGCGTTGTGGTGGTCGCTCACCACCATCACCACCGTCGGTTACGGCGATCGCTACCCCGTCACTGCCGAAGGGCGGGTCATCGCGGTTCTGCTCATGATCGCGGGCGCGGCGCTCTTCAGTACGTTCACCGCCTTCGTCGCGACCTTCTTCATGGAAGCGCCGAAACAGAACGACGAGATGGCGGCGCTGGCGGAAGAAGTGCGCGCATTGCGCGCGGAGCTCGAGCGACATGGAATCTCGTCCTCGCGCGACGCTGTGCTACCGTAATTCCGCCCCGATCATCGCAGGTCAACAAGGGAGGTTTCGCCGCCGTGCTTCGCCACCACCGGCTCATCGCGTGCCTTGTCGTCGCCCTCGCACTCGCCGCGCCCCTCGGCGGCACGAACGGCAGCAACAGCAAGCCGTGCAAAGGCACGGGCGAGTTTCCGTTCGCGCTGCCGAGCACCATCGCACCCGAAGGACTCGCGAAGTACGAGAGCCAGATCCTCGCATGGCTGAAGAGCCGCGCGTACGCGACCGAGCTCACCTGGTGCGGCGATAAAGGCATCCGCGACACCGGCCCGTGGATCAACGACATCTACTACGGCACGCACAAGGCCGCGAAGGTCTACTACTCCCCCGCGATGATGACCTGGCTTACAGGCAACCGCGAAGGCGCGATCCCCGACGGCGCGATGATCATCAAGGAAGGCATCCCCGCGCCCGCCGCGCAGTGGGAGAACGCGACGCCGCCGCCGGTCAATGACTGGACCATCATGATCAAGGACGCGAAAGGGTCCGTCGACGGATGGTGGTGGGCCGAACTGTGGGTCGGCATGTCCTTCGACGATCACCAGTGGCCGTTCCAGTACCCGAACGCCGGCTTCGGGATCTACTGCGTCCGCTGCCACGCATCCGCGGAAAAGGAGTCGACCTTCTCCGCGCTGAACAACATCGAAGGCTTCCCCGGCGATCCGCTCACCTTCCGCGTCGACGACTCTTGGCGCGATGAAACAGCGCGCGCCGCACGCCATGCGACGGTCGCCGCGGCCCCGCCGCCCACGCCCATCGTCGCGCCGAATCCCTCGTTCCTCCAGACGTTCCGCTCCCTCGGACCGATCGACCCAAACACGGTGCAGCGCATCCCGAACGAAACGTGGGACCACGTCCAGGCGAATAAACAGATGTTCGTGACCTCGGACCAATGCCAGTCGTGCCACAGCGCGGCGATCAGTCCCTTCGGTCCCACGATGTGGCTCACGAACAAAGCCGGAAAAGGCGTGAACGTCTCGCCGTACACCGAGTGGCGCTGGTCTCCGATGGGCCTCGCCGGACGCGATCCGATCTTCTATGCGCAGCTCGACAGCGAGCTCTCGTATCTCGACACGATTCCTGACGAACCGACGCGGATCAGCCTCAAGCACTCGGTGATCAACACCTGCTTCCGCTGCCACGGCGTCATGGGCAAGCGCCAGCACGACATCGATCATCCGGGCACGAACTACGACGCTGAATTCATCTACCGCACCGGCAGCCAGCCGGGCGCGGAGTACGGCGCGCTCTCGCGCGACGGCATCAGCTGCGGCTCATGCCATCACATCCGCCGCGACGTCATTCCGCCGACGTGGAAGAAGTCGCCGCTGGAGTTCTTCCTCACCAACTCGATCACGGGCCTCTTCCAGACCGGACCCGCGGACGAGATCTTCGGCCCGTTCAAGGACGACGAGATCGTCACTGTGCCGATGGACAACGCCGTCGGCGCGAAACCGAAGCACAACGAGTACGTGCTGAGCTCGCGCCTGTGCGGCAGCTGCCACACGATCGACCTGCCGGTGGTCGACAAGAACAAGCCGATCCAGCCGATCGGCCCGACGACGCCGCACTCGATCGAGCAGGCGACGTATCTCGAGTGGCTGAACAGCGCCTACCAAAACGAGTTCGGCAAGCCGGGCAAGGACGCGCAGACCTGTCAGGACTGCCACATGCCGACGAAGCTCGTGAACGAGCAACTCGGCGTGGATGTCGATCCGATCCAGACGCGCATCGCTATCGTCGAAGACGATTCTTATCCCGCGGCCGAGCACCGTGCGCCGACGGACGACATCCGCGTGCGCTTCCGCCAGTCCGGCTTCGTGCGCCACGAGTTCCTCGGCATGAACGCGTTTTTGCTGGAGATGTTCAAGCAGTTCAACGACATCCTCGGCGTACGCAAGAGCGACTACATGACCGGCACGTCGGACAATCTCGAGAACACGCAGGCGAACCTCTTCGATCAGGCGCGCAATCGCACCGCCAACGTGGCCGCGGACATGAGCGTGAAGGACGGCACGCTCACCGCGAATGTCACGGTCACGAACCTCACCGGACATCGTCTGCCGAGCGGCGTCGGCTTCCGCAGGGCGTGGATCGAGTTGCTCGTGCTCGAGAATCGCGACGGCCGCGAGCGCGTGGTCTGGAGCTCCGGCCGCACGAACAACGTCGGCGTGATCGTGGACGGCGAAGGCCGCCCGCTGGAGACGGAGTTCCTCGCGAGCGGCTTGTATCAGAGGCACCACCAGGTCATCACGACGGACGACCAGGTGCAAATCTATGAGGAGCTGACGAAGGACAGCGACGGCAACTTCACGACGAGCTTCATCCGCCGCGATCAAGACGTGAAAGACAATCGTCTCCTCCCCCTCGGCTGGACGAAGGAAGGTCCCGACCCTTCACTCAACGGCCGCTACCTCCACGCAACGTACCCGCACGGCAACGCGAAGGACGACCCGGATTATCAGAGCGGTAAAGGCATCGATCGCGTGCAGTACCGCGTCGCACTCCCGGCCGACGTCGACCCGAAGAACGTGAGCGTCCGCGCATCGCTGTACTACCAGAACATCCCGCCGTACTACCTGCAGCAGCGCTTCACGATCGGCAAGGGAGAAGCAACGCGGCGGCTGTACTACATCGCGTCGAACCTCAATCTCGCCGGGTCGCCGATGGAGAACTGGAAGATCCGAATCGCATCAGCCAACGCGAAGTAACCTCGGAGCGCCGTCATCGGAGCGCCGTCATTGGAGCTCCGGCTTCTAGCCGGCCGGCCCGCCGGCACCGGCCGGGAGGCGTGGCGGCCGTAGCCCTCGATACTATGCAACAGCCACGCGACTCGACTAGGACGTGTTTACACCCCGCAAGCGACAGACAACACGGCACTGCCAGACTCGATCGTCGCATACGGAGCGCCGCAAACGATTTCCAGCTAGTTCAGGTCGACCAACAATAGTTTGCGAATCCCGCATCCAGCAGCCACCCTTCACTGAGTCAGTTGCGGTCCTTCGACATCAGCATCCGAGACGCAGCTCTGTTAGGCCTCGTTAGGCCGATCGAAAGCGCGGCAGTAGAATGAGCGGCATGTCTGGCACCTCACCGCAGCAGCCGATCGCAAGTCGCGACAAGCCGGCTCGCGACTGGTGGGACAAGGCCGAGATCATTTCAAAATTCGTCTCGAGCGTGGTTCTCGCGCTGGTCGGCATTCTCATCAGCTATTCCATTCAACGGGCGCAGTTGATCTCTTCGCAACGAACGAACGAAGCGCAGATAGTAATCGCAACTACGAAGGCACAGAACGACATGCGGTTGCAGGAAGCGCAGCTAGCGTCGCAACTGGTAGAGCATCTTGCCAGCCAGAATGAGGCGCAACGCGAGATTGCGATCGTCGCGCTTCGGTCGTCGATTCCAGCGGAAACGTTCGACCGGATTGTCGCGATTGTGGCACGAGGGGAGAGCGATGCAGGCCTCCGCAATCTTGCGATAAGGCAACTCGGTTGGTCGTCTGGTACGATCGCTGCCACCACGCTCAGTCAGATTGTCAACGATACCGATCGTCCCAATGCTGAACGTGCCCAAGCCGAACGTTCGGCCCTTCAGATAGCGGCGATCAAAACCGTGGCAAGAACTTCCGAAACCCAGGGAACTATCTTGCTGGCATCCACAGGAGTCGAGGGGAGGGCTATCGACGCGGAGCGAACCGGCTACTCGCCGTTCGCGGAATCGATCGTCAAGGGCCTTCAGGGATCAGCAGACGAAAATGAAGACGGGACGATATCCGGTTCGGAACTCGCTCACTATGTCGCGACTGCAGTGCCAATCGCAACACCGTGGCAGCAGCCCATATGGGTGCGACGGGGCCGAGCGGATGTGAGGCTCGGGCCTCCTGCGACCGTAGGAAGGACCTACCCGGGAATGAGGGCAATTCTAGTCGGTGTCTCGTCCACACCGTCCGCGAGCCATCGCCTCGTCGGACCCAATAACGATGTTCGCGCCATTGCCGCGCTCTTTCGAAGTGCCGGTATAGACACGTTGATTATGCTGAATGATGAAGCGAGTAAATCGACTGTACTGTCAGCCTTCGCGGCGGTAGCCAACGCCAGCGCTCCAGAGGATCTCTTCATATTCTACTTCTCTGGATTCGCAAAAGCGTCGCCGACTGAAGACGTGCACTGGTTGCTGAGTTCCGGCGAGCAGTTCTCCGCCTCAGAGATTAAAACGATGATCGACGGGATTCCAGCGGACAGTAAGGCAATCTTCATCAATTCGTCTTATGCGGGAGCGATCACGCGCTAGGGGGGGCGTCGAACGACCTAACCCTTTTGTCACACGATCCTGCTGCGCACTGGAATTCCGATCGTCGAACATCTGACGAATCTCGATGCGCTCGCGGGCACTGCGTTCCCGTTCTTTGCGATGCGGGCGACAGTGCGAGGCATGGGCTCGTTCCCCGTGCGCGCATTCGCGGTCGTGCCTAGCTCTGTCATCTGAGCCGCTCGGCTTCCGACGCGTCGGTACAGCAAAAGGCGAGCGCCGGGAGGTGCGCTCCGTTCGTTCGGACTGCGTTCAAAACGCACGAAAGCAGCTTCAAGACCGTCAATGACAACCCGCCATTACTCATGCCGTCACCGGAGTCCCACATGAAGTCATCAGCATCATGTGATGGCCCAACGAAACGAGGTATTGCTACTTCAAGAAGCGGTCATAATTTCAAAACGACTTAGTAGCACCGTGCCGCTGAAAGCCTTAATCCACCGGAGACGGCAACTAAAGTTACGTCACCAAGGTGGCCGGCACGACAAGACGCCGACTGGCTTTCTAGGTTGGCTTAACCGCCTGACCTCTGCCAAAAACGTGAGAAGTTGGGGTGGGGCCGGCGGTAAAGTAGCCGGCCGCACGCTTAGCCATGATCTCGACATCGGCGTGTGCGGGGATCAGCTCATCGGGAATCGCCACTTGCTGAACAATCTGGATGCCGGCTGCGGTGATGGCGTCTGCCTTGAGATTGCTCATCGAAATCCAGCGATCGATGCGAGTCAAGCCAAGCCACTGAAGCACGTCTGTCGAGAGCGTTTGAAACCGGATGTCCGAAACACCGGCGACCTGCCGAGTGCGGTCGAAATACTCCTCGGCGCGATCACCAAAGCGGCACCGGGCGTTATATA
>DASYGV010000155.1:0-21986 GCA_035999335.1 Thermoanaerobaculia bacterium
TGAGGATCGTGGCGACGGTGCTCGGTCCGGCAGGGAACTGCGCAGCGGAGAGGATGGCGGGATTGACGACGATGATGTACGCCATCGAGACGAACGTCGTCACGCCGCCGACGACTTCGGCCCGCACCGTCGATCCGCGCTCCCGAATCTGAAACAAGCGCGGCGATTATAGAGGCCGTTGCCCGTTCCCCGTTGACCGTTGCCCGAACGCACGGGCAACGGGTAACGGGTCACGGGTAACGCTTATCCGACTCGCAATCCGCTCGCGTTCACGCTGCGGACGCCGTTCACCTGGCGCACCTTGCTGATGATCGCATCGCGGTCTGCCGAGTTGTCGACTTCGCCGGTCAGTGTCACGCGGCCGCCTTCGGTCACGTCCACGCCGAGGTCGAATGTCTTGCCGGGGACCGCTGCGGCGATCGCCGCGCGAACCTCGACCATCATGGCCTCCTCATCGGCGGCCTCGGGAAGCTGTCGGTTCATCGAACACGCGCCTGCCGCAATCGCGATCAGGAGCAGACCAAGAATCATGAAACTACGGTTCCGAAACATCGGGTTGAATCCTCCTTAAACGGAATACATAGCAACTGCTGTTCCGACTTTTTAGGGCACGTCCATTGCTCTAAGAAGGTGAGGAGACAGCAATGGACAAGCTCAACAAAAAGAAACATTTATGGCTCGCGGCGTCCTTCGCCGCGTCGCTCGCGGCAATCAGTTGTACGAGCAATCACAACCTCGGCAACGGCACTCCGACGCGAAGCGGCCCCGACGTGAGAACGGCACCGACCTCGGGTGTGACGACCGGCGGCGAAACGTACACGCCTCCGATGCCGCCGCCGATGATGTCTTCGTACGCACCGTCGATCCGACGCAGCCCAGATGAAGCAGCGGCGATCATGGCGCAGCATCAAGCCAACCGCGGCGTCTACCTCGGCGTCACGAATCCGGGACCGAATCGTCCCGTCGTAGTAGCGCAGAGCGGCCAGTTCGTGAATCCGGCGATGCTCGTGAACCCACAGGCCACGGTGAACTCGTCGATCAGTTCGCAGCCGACACCCGTGATCAGCAGCGGCGCGGGCGAAGCTCCGGGCGCGGACCCAACCGGCGGCGAAGCAGCGGCGATCTTCGCGGAGCCTGAGACTGCGACCTCGAGAGTCTCACCGGTAACGGTTGCCTCGAGCACCGTCCGCACGACCGCGACGACGACGCCGACGACCGCGTTCAGCTCCGTCAGCGCGCCGCTTCGTGTGACGCGCGCCGCGAACGGCACCGTCACCGTGACGAACGTCGGCACGGCGAGATCCACCAGCCGAAATCAGTAGGGGGCGCGGGCTTCCAGCCCGCCCCTCACGGGGGAGGCGGGCTGAAGCCACGCCCTACGTTTTCACCTTACCTCCTGTTGCCGCCGAACAGCCGCAGCAGCATCAGGAACAGATTGATGAACGAGATGTACAGCACCAGCGCGCCGAGGATCGAATAGTGCTCGCGATACTCCGTCGACGTCGCCATCGTCTTCAGCTGCTGCGTGTAGTACGCCGTCAGTCCGAGGAAGACCAGCACGCCGATGATCGACAGGATGAATCCGAACGCATTCGACTTCAGCCACATGTTGACGATGAAGCCGATGAAGATGCCCCAGAAGCCCATGATCAGGAACGAGCCCATCGAGGTCAGATTCCGCTTCGTCACGTACCCGAACACGCTCATCCCCGCAAACATCAGCGCCGCGCTGAGGAACGCCTGGAAGATCGCCGCCTGCGTGTAGACGAAGAAGATCACGCTCAGCGTCAGACCGTTCAACAGCGAATAGACCATGAACGCGGACGCCGCGGTCGCCGCCGACATCTTGTGAATGCGCACCTGCACCCACATCGCCAGCCCGAACTCGGCGAGCAGCAGGCCGATGAACACGAAGCGGTTCTGCAGCACGATCGCCTGCATCGCCGGCGAGTACAACACCCACAACGCGGCCGCGGTGGTGATCGCGAGGCCGCCAAACATCCATGCGTACACCGAGCGGATGAACTCGCGCACGCGCACGTCCGTGTCTGCGGTGCTGGCGCTCACCCATGCGGGTTGCTGATCTCGATACGGATATTGACTCATCGACTTCCTCCCTGTGTGCTCGCCGATTCTAACAACGCATTCGAGTCTTCGAGTCCTCGAGTCTTCAAGTCGTCGAGGCTCACAGTCTCACAGAACCTCGTCGACTCGACGACTCGACGACTCGACGACTCCGCCCCCGGCCCGCCCCTTGCACGCTCGGAATTTACAATGCTAGACTCAGGTTTCGCAAAACAGAGAAATTTGATGGCGGTACGCTCAATGCTACCTAAGTCATAGAAGGAGAACACATTATGTCCAAGATCATCGGCATCGACCTCGGTACGACCAACTCGGTCGTCGCGGTCATGGAAGGCAATGAGCCGAAGGTCATCGTCAACGCCGAGGGCAGCCGGATCACCCCGTCCGTGGTCGGATTTGCCAAAAACGGCGAACGCCTCGTCGGCCAGGTCGCCAAGCGCCAGGCCGTCACGAACCCTGAGAACACCGTCTTTTCCATCAAGCGCTTCATGGGACGCAAGTTCAACGAAGTCAACGAAGAGATGAAGATGGTCCCGTACAAGGTCGTACAGGCCTCCAACGGCGACGTCCGCATCGACGTTTCGGGCAAGCAGTACTCGCCGCCCGAGATCTCCGCGATGATCCTGCAGAAGCTCAAGCAGGCTGCGGAAGACTACCTTGGCGAGAAGGTCGACCGCGCGGTCATCACCGTCCCCGCGTATTTCAATGACTCGCAACGTCAGGCCACGAAGGACGCGGGCGAGATCGCCGGCCTCAAGGTCGAGCGCCTCGTCAACGAGCCCACCGCGGCCGCGCTCGCGTACGGTCTCGACAAGAAGACCAACGAGACCATCGCCGTGTACGACTTCGGCGGCGGCACGTTCGACATCTCAGTCCTCGAGGTTGGCGACGGCGTCGTGGAAGTGAAGTCGACCAACGGCGACACCCACCTCGGCGGCGACAACATCGACCAGAAGCTCATCGACTGGATCATCGACGAATTCCGCAAGGACCAGGGCATCGACCTCTCCAAGGACAAGATGGCCCTGCAGCGCCTCAAAGAAGCGGCGGAGAAGGCCAAGATCGAGCTCTCATCGACCATGGCGACCGACATC
Source organism: Thermoanaerobaculia bacterium (assembly GCA_035999335.1). Taxonomy (GTDB): domain Bacteria; phylum Acidobacteriota; class Thermoanaerobaculia; order Gp7-AA8; family Gp7-AA8; genus QHVT01. Next base: position 3,180 of record DASYGV010000155.1, read on the forward strand.
AACCTGCCGTTCATCACGGCCGACGCGTCCGGCCCGAAGCACCTCAATCTCGCGCTGACGCGCGCGAAGTTCGAGCAACTCATTGGCGACATCGTGAACCGCACGATGGGTCCGTTGAAGCAGGCCCTCACCGATGCCGGCATCGACCCCAAGAAGATCGACGAGGTCGTCCTCGTCGGCGGCTCCACGCGCATCCCGCTGGTGCAGCAGATCGTGAAGGACTTCTTCGGCAAGGAGCCCCATAAGGGTGTGAACCCGGACGAAGTGGTCGCGGTCGGCGCGGCGGTTCAGGGCGGCGTCCTCGGCGGCGAAGTCAAGGACGTCCTTCTGCTCGACGTCACTCCGCTCTCCCTCGGCATCGAGACGCTGGGCGGCGTGATGACCAAGCTCATCGAGCGCAACACCACCATTCCCACGCGTAAGTCCGAGATCTTCTCGACCGCGGCGGACAATCAGACGTCCGTCGAGATCAAGGTCTATCAGGGCGAGCGCGAGATGGCGTCCGCGAACAAGCTCCTCGGCGCGTTCCACCTCATCGGCATTCCGCCGGCGTCGCGCGGCATCCCGCAGGTCGAGGTCACGTTCGACATCGACGCCAACGGCATCATGCACGTCACGGCGAAGGATCTCGGCACTCTCAAGGAGCAGAAGATCACCATCACCAGCTCCTCCGGTCTGTCGAAGGACGATGTCGAGAAGCTCGTGAGGGACGCCGAGGCGCACGCGGATGAAGATCGCAAGCGCCGCGAGGAGATCGAAGCGAAGAATCAGCTCGACAGCCTCGTGTACAACGTCGAGAAGATGCTGAGCGAGAACCGCGAGAAGCTCGCGGGCTCGGACGTGCAGGGTCTCGAGAACGCGATCAGTGAAGCGCGCAAGGCCATGGAGCAGGGCGGCGTGGAAGCCATGCGCACGGCGACCGACAACCTGCAGAAGGCGTCGCACAAGCTCGCCGAGGTGATGTACCAGCAGGCGGGCGCGCAGGGCGCGGGTGCAGGCGCGGGCACGGGACCCACCGGCGGAGAAGGCCCGTCCAACAAGGACGACGTCATCGAAGCGGAAGTGGTGGACGAGAACAAGTAAAGTAGGGGCGGCGGGCTTCCAGCCCGCCGCCGTTTCATCATGGGCAAGCGCAGAACAGACGGATTCGTCATGATCTCGATCATCGCGGAGCGATACAACATCCATCCGCAGACGCTCCGCCTCTACGAGCGCGAAGGCCTGATCAAACCGTCGCGCACCGCCGGCAACACGCGTCTCTACGGCGAGGACGAGATCCACAAGCTGGAAATGATCCTCACCCTCACGCGCGACCTCGGCGTCAACCTCGCCGGAGTCGAAGTGGTGCTGCAACTCGCGCGAATGATGCACGAAGCCGACGTCGAGTTCGACCGCCTCCTCGACTACATCCGGCAATGCATGCTCGACAAACGCCACGGCATCGAACGCGAGAACGCGCTCGTGAAGTCGATGCCGCGCGGCCTCACGCGCACGCGCTGATGTTGTGGACCACCGGCGTCCCCGCCGGCTGACGTGGCGGCGTCCCGCGTCGCCACTCTGGGTGGGCGTGGGCTACGTGAGTTTGCTCCATCAATGACCGTTACCGTATTCTGATTCGCGCGCAAGGAACAACTCTATGGCTCTAAAGGAGATCATCCACTCCGCCCCTGACATTCTCGGAGGGACTCCCGTTTTCGTAGGCACGCGCGTGCCGGTCCGGATTCTCCTCGACTATCTCGAAGGTGGTGAGCCTTTGGAGGAGTTTCTCGACAACTATCCAAGCGTCTCGCGCGAACAAGCCGTCGCATTTTCTCGAAGAGGCAGGCACCACGATGATCTGACCCACGTCCTCCAGCGGAGCCCGCGGCGTCCGCAGCCCCTCGACGCGACGTAGCATCCTGCTGTTCGACTCGAAAGGTACTTCACGATGTCCGGCGCTGCCCGCGCTACGCGCAACCCCCGCGCGATGTCACCTTCCGCGCTACACATCTCCCGCGCCTCCATCGACTGCGCTACACATCATTCGCGTCGCATAGAGCGGCATCCTCCATCGTGGTATGACGAAACACGATGACAGTGCCCGTGCTACGCAGACCAGGCGAATCACAAAGTTAGGCAGACCAACGAGGGTAGGGGTTTCGCCGCGAGCGACACTCCTACATATAGACGAGATCAACCGGCGTAGGCTGTGCCTACCCACTGCGACCTCTCGTGACCGAACTGAAGGAGTAGCGAATGGGCGCCTCGAAAGCACCGCGTCGTCGCAAATCTGCCGGCCCGACTAAGCGTACTAATACCCGGACGAAACGCAAGATCGCTGCTGACAGCCCGCAAGTTCGTCACTTTGAACTTCCGGCGTCCCTTTTGGCGCGATGGGGAATTAGCCAGAGTGACTTCGACGAGGTGATGGCGTTTCGTAGCCTAAGCGACGAAGCTCGCGTAAAAGAGGCGCGGCGGATCATATCGGAATCCGTGATCAACGCATCCATCCTACCAGACGCAAGATTTGCTTTGGCACAGGCGGAAAGCGAATCACTTCTGGAAGAATATGCTACGTTGGACAGTCCACATCGCGCAGAGATCAGCGACCTGAAGCAGCGCATCAAGAACTATCTTGGAGACCCCACTCGTAAACGGCCGTTGAACGCGCTCATGCTCGCAGCGCCCGGTGCCGGAAAATCGCACTTTATCAAGCAACTCGCAGCATCGATGAAAGCTGAACGAGTGCAGTCCGTCACCTTCAACATGGCAACCATGCAGTCGCCTGACGATATGGCGCAGCCGGTCGATGAACTTCGAAATTTGAAGGTAAACGACAGGTTTCCACTGCTCTTTCTCGACGAATTTGATAGTGACCCAAGTCGTTATGCCTCCCTCTTACCGCTTTTGTGGGAAGGAGAACTTCATGTTGGTCATCGCGATCTAAAGTTGGGTAAAGCAGTAATCGTGCTCGCCGGCAGCAGCCCGAACCTGCCGAAAACGATGGAGCAGGCAGCCAAAATGCGGGTGGATCTGGATGCGGCAGGAGATAGTGCGCCAGCTGGTAAATTGGTTGACCTGCTCTCAAGGGTCAACGGAGGCGTGATCAATATTCCGGACCTTGATCTACGTACCGAGGACCGGGACCGACGTGTAGACAAGGTGTGTGTTACGACTTCGCTCCTTAAGGTAAGATTTGGAAAAGACCTAACGAAAGTGCCTCGCGCGCTGCTACGCTTCGTAGCTCACACTGCATTCAGGTACGGAGTGCGGAGCATTGCACATTTGGTCGACATAATCGATAGCTCCGCGTATGAGAAGCTCGCTCTGAACGGCGCCAAGCTAAACCTTCCAATGCAATCCGAGAAACTGTTGCTCTCCAGCAGCCTTCGTCTTCATCTTCTCGACAAAGACCAATCATTTGGCATCGTGAATCGGTGGAATGAGTTTCTCAAAGACAATGCTGTTGTGGTTCTCAAGGCGCAAGAGGAGCTCCCATTCATGCGTGTGCGCCTATAGAATAATGTCAACAGCCGTGGGCCCGCCACGCTGAACCTGTCGTGGCCCGGCTTCGGTCCGGCAGCCGAGCTGCCTACGTCATCGCCAGCGTGGCGGCGTCACGCCGGCTGGTGCGCCAGGCAAAGCTTGGCGAAGGGGATCGAAGTGATGTGAAGTGATATTACGAAGAGAAACCTTCGAAAGCAGCCCAGCAGGTTCAAGTCCGCCCGCGCTCGCGATCGGTCACCTTTCGAGGCTCAATCACACAGCCTCCACGCAAGACTCGCTTCCCGCTGGCGGCCAACCTTGGCGGGGCAGGAGTGATCGGAGTAGTCCGAGCCGCGAAGCGTAGACAGCGAGCGAACAGAAGGAAGAGGATTGAGGCACCGGCGCAGTTCCGACGAGGAGCCGGCAAACGGCAACTCCCCGCTTCCTCATGATCCGCTGCAGTGCGCGGAGCGCCTGCCGTAACTCGCGCTAGACTCTCGTCTTTCCGGGGCCTGGGGCGAAAGTGAGGAATGCGAGGAGGCGGAATGAACAGAACAAAACGCTGCGGCGAATGCGGCACATCCAACATCCGAACGGCAACAGTGTGGTCCGGCGGTGGACACTCTCCCGATTTTTTGCTCGGAGCTCACCCCTGGTGGAAGGCCGGTCAGCTGGAAGTCTACGTCTGTTGCACTTGTGGCCACTTTCAGTACTTCGTTCCAGAGAAGATACTGCCGAAGGTGGTCGAATCGAAGAAATTCAGATTGCTGCAGTAAGAGAATGCTCGCGATCCTTGGCTATTGCGTTTCCCGGATGACGAAATCTCCACCCGGCGACGTCGCCTTCAGTAATGCGTCCAGTTTTTCGAGAGTCGGTGCAGCCTCTCCCCGCTCATATCGCGCGTAAGCATTTCGTGACGTCGCGCCGAGTCGCGATGCCATGTCTCTTAGCGAAGCGCCGCTTGCTGCCCGGCGGCGGCGCAGTAGAAGCGCCACCATAGACGTCGCGTCAGACCCAGAGACCTCAAATTCAGCACGGCCTTTTTCGTGTACGGTGGCGTGAAAGTCGTCGCGGTTCACCGCGGTTTCGAGCCAGTCCTTCACCATCTCGAGCGCCTCGCGTCGTGTGCGGCCTTGCGTCAACGCGTCGAACATCGGAATTTCAGCCAACCACCAGCGGCCATCTCGAACGAGTCTTCCTGCAAATCTCATATTCGTTCCTTGCACGCCTTTCGCAGAATTGCTCGCGCGAGCTGTTCATTCACCTCGGCATGGCGCGGCACGTACTCCTCGCCTTCGCCGTCTGTCCAAACATCATGCCGGCTGCCGTGGCGCAGTAAGCGCCACCCGCATGCCAGAAGACGCCTCTCGAGCTCACGCTTCTTCACCGCTTGGTATGAGTGTACACCAAGATGTGTTACGGTCTTCCTGACGACGTCAGCAGCGACATGCGGCCCGGCTTCGGTCCGGCAGCCGAGCTGCCTGCATCATCGCCAGCCTGACGGCGAGAAAACTTCGCAGTGGACTACACCTCCTGGTTCAGCACCGTGGCGGATCGACCCGTGGAGACGATCGCGCGCATGTTCGGTGAACAGTTCTCGAAGGTCTGGCTCGATCGCTATCACGGAATGTGTGACGGCCCGACGAACGTGCTGGAGGTGCCGCTGACGGGTTTCACGTACTTGTTTGATTTCTGTTCAGAGTTGATCGATGCCGGCGAGCTGCCGGCCGATGCCCGAGAGGACCGCACCGTCGGCGCGTATGGGATTTCGCAATCCGCCGGAGCCAGTCGGGATTCGTCCCGTATCCGAGGCTTTCCGGGTTCTGATGAACGTGGAGATCGGGGGCACCTGGCCGCGCATGCAGCTGGCGGCGGGCTCGATATAAATGTCTTTCATCAGGACCTGTACCTCAATCGCGGCTGGTCACCAGCGGGCAAGCGGTACCGCGAGATGGAGCGTTATTGCGCCAGAAGCGCGGGCACGTTCTTCTTCTCACGGCTCCTCTATTCTGATGTGACGGCGCGACCGGGACAGATCGAATTCGGCATTCTGAAAGCGGATCGCACGCTGTGGCTCGAAATCTTCGAGAATTCAGGTGCGGCGTAACGTCACGAGCACTCCCACCCCCTCCCGCAACACCGCCAACGTCTTCTCGTCAGCAACTTCGCCGACGATCTTCCTGCGCACGAACGGCTTCAGCCGCGACGCCTCCTCCACCACCTGCCAGTTCATCGTCCGCAGCGTCTCGAGGATTGCGTTCTTCCCGTACTCGCCGCCGGCCGGCGATGCGTTCAGCAGCGCGACCGGTTTGCCGACGAGTTCTCCGGTCGACACCAGCCAGTCCAGCAGGTTCTTGAACGCGCCGGGCACTCCGTGCGCGTACTCCGGAGAGGAGATCAGGATCGCGTCCGCGCCGATTAGGAGCTCGCGCAGCTCGCGGACGCTCGGCGGCGGCTCAGTGCCTTCGGCGTCGAGGTCGGGATTGAAGTGCGGCAGGTTGCCCGTGCCTTCGTACGCCATGACTTCGACGCCGGCGGGTGCGACAGCGCTGCGGCGCGTAGCAGTGCGGTGTTCGACGACGCGGCGCGAAGGCTGCCGCTGATGGTGACGACTTTCATGAAGGGAATTGTGGCGGGGAGGATCGGACTCCCGCCACGGGTCTACCGTTGATACACTATTGCTTCGGCGCCGGTTTCACGGACTTGTCGGGAGCGGGCTCTGAGGTCGCCTTCCGACGTCCGCGCTGCAGCTTGCGCCGCATGTCCTTCACATGCGGCACAAGCTCGGCGCCGTCCTTCCTTTTTGCCAGACGCTGCGCCACCGCGTAGACGTCGAGTGCGCTCGCGCCGGCGGCCGCCTTCGCGGCGCGGATGGTGTGGGCCAACGCGCGCGTGAAGGCTTCGGCGTCGGGGAGCACGGCCTCGTACGCCAGCGCGAACGCGAATCCGTCGCGCAGCGTGGTGGCATTCGTGCGGGAAACGCTCTCCAGCAACGGAGACTTCTGCATCACGACGCTCGCCGCCTCGAGGAACTCCTCGCTCAGTGCCGCCGTTGCCGACAGGAGCTTCGCGTCGTTCGGCCCCTGCGGCGTGAGACGCGGGATCTCCGCGATCAGCGCGCGGACCTTTTCGGCCAGCACTTTCGCGGCTTCTATGTGAAGGGAGGGGACAATCACTTCTTCTGCCATGACATCTTCCTTTCATTTCGTTGATGGATGTGGACGAGCGGAGCGATCGGCGCGCGATTCTGGCGGCGCGCGGCTTCGCATTCCCGAACGATCGGCCGCTCGAAGAGAGCGATTTCTTGCCCGAAGAGATCTTCCTCTTGCCTGAAGAGATCGATCTGTTGCCCGAAGAGATCGCTCTCTTGCTCGAAGAGCTCTTTCCCTGGCCTGAAGAGATCGATCTCTTGCCCAACGAGATCTTTCCCTTCCTCGAAGAGATCGATCCCTTCCCGGAAGAGATCGCCTCGTTGCGGCCGCGGCTGCTCCTATTTCGTGCCTCATACTGGCCCAAAGCTACCAGTGTGATCTATAGGGGTCAAGAGAATTTCGTGTTATAAAAGACAAAATTTGCCAAATGTGATATATTCGACCCATATGGAGCTCCACGAAGAAATCCGCCGCGCGCGCAAATCGCTGGGGTTGAGTCAGGACCGACTGGCCGAGCTGTGCGGGATCCAGCGCCGGCAACTTTCGATCCTCGAAAGAGGCGGGAATGTCACCCTCAACACCCTCCGGAAGGTCATCGGGTTTCTCCCCAACCTCGAGGACTTCACCTTCGAGCAGGTCCGGATGAAGCCGACCTACATCGACTATCCGCCGTTCGAGTGGACCCGGTTCTACTTAAACATGTCCTCTTTCCAGAAGTCGCTGGAGGAGCTGAACACGACGCTCAAGGCCTGGCTCGACAACCCGCCGGATAAGGATGTTGACCCGGAAGTGCTCGCGCACCGCACGACGAACCTGGCGACGGAGATGCTCAAGGCCTACACGCAGGTGATCGACCCCGACGGCGAGGAACTGAGGCTCGAGGAAGAGAGGCTGAAGCGCGAGGAAGAAGAGCTGAAGCCCGAGGAAGGGTCGTGAGAGTGGCGCACGACCCGACGACTCGACGACGCGCCAGTCACTTCACAATCTTCTTCTTTCCCAGCACCCGCTCCGCCTGCCGCTTCGCGTCCCGTGCCACGCGCACTTTCGCCATCACGGACTCCGCGTACGCTCGTGCATCGCCGCGCGTCTTGACCGACTCGTGCCTCGCCTTGATCGCCGCGAGCTCGGGCGGAGTGCCGCCGGACAGCTCCAGCTCCGCTTTTTTGAGGAGGCCGAGGGCGCCGATGACCGTGCCGGATTGCGGAAGGGGCCGCGCGTCGATCGCCGCCTGCTCCTCGTCCGTCAAGCGCGGCCGCGCCGCGGCTCCGAGGGAAGCCGGCGTGCCTAGAGACGTAGGACAGTCGGTACGCGGCGAGCCAAGCGAGAGAAGCGGCAGAACGTCGTTTGCGTTCTTGTCGCGATTCGTCAGCGGGTTCAGGCCGAACAACTTCTCCAACGTCGCCAACACGGACGAGTGATCGTACGGAGTATTGCTGACCGTGCCGGATGGAACGAGCGGGGAGATGACGATGGCGGGCACGCGTACGCCGTACTGCTCGAACGTGAACCCATGTTTGCTGTAGTTGTGCGGCGGTGTGTCACCGGGCGCGACGGCGGCCGGCGGGGCGTAGGAGTCGTACAAGCCGCCGTGCTCGTCGTACGTGATGATGAGCAGACTGGAGCTCCAGTACGGCGAATTGCGAATTGCCGCATAAACGGCTGCAACGAGGTTTTCGCCGCCATACGTGTCGTCCATCGGATGCTGTGACGACCCGCCCGCGTACGTTCCGTTCGCCACTTCGCCATAGTGCGGTTCTATGAATGTATACGGATACGGATACGGTCCCTGAAGGTCGGAAGCAAAATGGCGCAATGAATAGAAATCGAGCACCGTGACGTCTTTCAGCGCGGTCACCTGCGGGATGGCGCCGGCCACCGAGCCGTTCTGCGGATCGTCGCTGTAAAGACTGAGAAAGTCGTCGCCGGCGTCATTGTAGAAGCGGTACGGAATGCCGGCCTTCGCGAGGGCCTGGTAAATCGATCCGTTCCCGTACTCGAATCCGTCTCCCGGGACTTCCCACTCCCCGATCTGCTCGTTGCTCGGGCTGTCGTCGAGACCGGATGACGACGCTCCGTGCACGAAGAAGCGATTGGGCCACGTCGGCCCGGGCAGCGACGCATACCAGTGGTCGCACAATGCGTAATTCGTCGCCGCCGCATAGAGCACCGGCAACTGGCTCGGCGTCGCGAACAACGCCATGATCTCGCCGTTGTCCTCAGGTGGCGGTGCCGGGCCCTCCGTTGTCGAGGTGGCGTAATTTGCGGCGAATCCGGAATTGACGATCTTCGGATACGTGCCGCCGCTCTGGTAAGTGGCGCCGGGTCCGGCGAGCTGCTCGAGCACATCTTCGAACTCGTGTCCCGGATCGGTCGCCATGCTCACGGGCGCGCTGGACTGCACGAAGTACTGCGTGCCGTCGTATTCATTGAAGTCGCTGGTCGTGGCGTGCGTGATTCCCTTGATTCCGGACATGGCGAAGAAGTGATCGAACGAGTGGTTCTCGAGCATGAGCACGAACACGTTCGTGATCGGTGTCGCGCCCGCCGCCACCCGCGTCATGCTGTCGCTGCAGTGGCCCGATACGAGTGGGATGTCGAACGTCGCCGTGCCGACGGACAGTGTGATGGTCTGATCGGCGTCCTGGTGCTGGAGCTGGCACTCCTTCGACCATGGCGGATCGCCGAATTTCGCTGTGCTCGCGTAAATGCCGGGCGCCGAGCCGTCCTTCACGTGCAAGATGACCGACCAGTAGTCGGAGATGAATCCCGTGCCGAAGCCGGTTTCGAAGTGGACCGTCAGCGGACCGACGGTGGCGCCGGGCGCCGCGCTCCAAGTGCCGCCCTGCGCCCCATTGCTGCTGTTGGTATGAAAGAGGGTGATCTGCGCATTGCCGTCCGTGGCGTTGGTGATGTAGATCGTTGCCGATCGCTGCGTAGCCATCGCACGCCTCCGTGTATTGTTCAGGATTTCGGGATGATACTCTCCTCCGGTATTCACAAGTGGGCTACCGCGCTTACTTGTGTCGGTAATAGAGGACTTCCTTTTCTGCCGCTTGACGGCATCAAAGCGCGGCACTACCTTGATGTATCCCCACGGAGGTGTGCGATGAGGATTTGGCTGGGCCATAAGCAAGCCCGCAGGTGTCGCCGCCCTGTGTCGCTCCTCAGGCGGAGGCTGTCTCGAGGTGCTTGGAAGGTCAGGCCTCAGAAAGAAAGTGCGGTCATGAGAATTTCTAGCCGTCTCGCATTTGTGGTTACTCTCCTTGGCTCTATCCTCACCGCCGGCGCTGCCCTCGCTCAGCCGCGCCCCAACGTCTTCGACGGCGGAAATCAGTGGCGGATTACCGGCTATTTTGACAATTCAATTGTTCACCAGCAAGCCGCAACGCAATGCGTATGCTTCCTCCCGTACGCCGCCAGCGGAACGCAAGTTCAGGGGGCGTGGTACTCCTGTAGTTTTCCTAACTGGCGTGGCCGGTATGCGCAGGAGGGCGACCGCGTCTTGATGCATGCCGAATTCGGCGGCGGGGCAGGTCATGACGGCATGGTAATTGAGCTTTTCGCAGGAACATCTCCAAGCGACGAAGGTGCGGGACAATGGACAGAGTGGCTTGAGGGAGGCGCGTTCGGTACAACCATCGCGTTCGGGAATTGCCGTCTTCGCCGCGCTGGGAGATGTCCGCTCCCAGCTAATGTCGATCTATCAAAGTTGAGTCGCGCAGAAATTGACAAACTGGCGGTAGACCTTTCGAACAAAGTGAAACCGCGTTTGCGCACGGATGGCAAGCCCGCACAGTCACCGTTGGACCCTGCTCAGGTACCACTACCTGAACACAAGTAGGCTGATCGCGACAGGAAGGAGAAGGCGATAGGGATCTCCGCCTGACGAGTTGAGCTCATGCCTGCCAGGTCGCATCTCGTCGCAACATTTGTACTCGCCGGCATCGCGTCAGTCTTGCAAGCCGAGGATCGGCCTCCCGAGATTGCGCAGGCGGCGTTTGATGTCGGCGTCGCGAAGCTCCCCCTAAAGTTTCAAGGCAACACCGTCGAATGGGTGCTGCAGTTTGGAACGTTGGCGCCGCAAACCGCGTTCGAAACGCCCGATGAATACGCGGCGCGCCGTCAGAAGTTTCGCTCAGAGGTCTTTGCGTTTGTCCTGGATGGTGACGACGTGGATTCCGAGCGTGCCGCCGAATCTTTGGTCGTGACCGTTCTGCCGAGCGTCTCGCGCATCGGCGCCCGCGTAATCAGTGCCTTCGACGTTCGTCGCACAAAGGTGGCTGTGAGCAGCCGCGCCGGACCGGCTGCCTGGACGCGCAGCGCACGGCCGATTCCGGCGGAGCGCGGTGCAGTCTTGGCGACGAGACGGGTCTGGAAGCAGACACAGATCGTCACCAGTGAACGAACGCTTGAATTCTCGTCAAGACGACTTACATTCACATTGCCGATGCCGCGTGACAGAGTGGGTAGATCGGACGTTCGTGTTGCATTCGTGTGCATGCCCAGGTTGGACCAGTACGACGTGTTGCGAGATGCACCCGTGTCGCCGGCGACAGGCGCCACGAGCGCCTTTGATGGTTCGTACCGGTTTCAAGATGAAGAGACTACGGTATTCGTCGCTCTGCGGGTGAGATTGCTTCAGGTCTGGCTTTTCAATCGCTCGACCGGCGAAGTCTACGGTCGCTTTACGCCGGAAGGTGTTTTCGTGCCGCGAGACCAGTGAACACTCCAGGTCATGCTCGACAAACGCCACGGCATCGAGCGCGAGAACGCGCTGGTGAAGGCCATGCCGCGCGGCCTCACCCGCACGCGGTAGTGGCGCCGGGTCCCCGCCGGCTGTCGTGGCGGCGTCCCGCGCCGCCACCGGGGGCCCTCCATCGTCCGGTTAACGCCACGGTGTGCCGGAAGAAGCTCATACAATCTCCGCTGATGCCACAGATCAGCAGGTTTTTCGGAATCGTTATTGCGATGTACCATGACGATCATCAGCCTCCGCATTTCCATGCGCGATATGCAGGGAGTGAGATTCAGGTCGGGATCGCTGATGGCCGCGTGAAGGGAGAATTCCCAGCGCGGGCAAGAGCACTGGTGCTCGAGTGGTGGAGTCTTCATCGCGAAGATCTCGAGGCGAACTGGCGATTGATGGCGGACGGCAAACAGCCGAATCCGATTGCGCCGCTGGAGTAGACATGAACGACGTTGTTGAAGTTCGCTACGTCCGTGATTACACGCTGTGGCTGCGGTTCCAGGATGGCACCTCCGGAGAGGTTGACATCTCCCGCTCGTTCAAAGGGCCCGTCTTTGAGCCATTGCGTAATCTGGAGTTCTTCAAGCAAGTCAGCGTCGACCCTGAGATCGGGACCATCGTGTGGCCCAACGGCGCCGACATCGCTCCCGAAACACTTTACGAACGCGTGAGCGTGGCGGTCTGACTCCTCCGCTGAACCTGATGCCGTTCCATGTGACTGTGAAGTCCCTGCCCCGCGGCCTTCACCCGCACGCGATGGCGCTGGAGCGCCGGCGTCCCCGACGGCTCGGCACTCACCGTCCATCTCGACGATGCCTCGTCAGGGATTGACTTGCCGCAGCGACAGGCTCAAGCGGCGCTGATCCATGTCCAGCTCGGAGACGATGGCCTCCACCTCGTCGCCGACCTCTAATATTGCTGCCGGGTTGACCACCTTCGACAACGCCGGGTCGGAGAAGGCGATCAATCCCTCCACGTCGTCCTCGATCGCGACGAGGTACCCGTTCTCGACGACCGCGACCACCTTGCCGCGGACCCGCGTGTCCACTGGGTATTTCTCGCCGAATTTCCCTCGACCGGCAGCTCGATCTTCGCTCATGACGTGGCCTGCCTCTCTTGTAGCAACGTGGCGGAATGATAACTTCACCAACGCCCCCACTACCTCCCTCAACACCGCCAGCGTCTCCTCATCCGTCACCTCGCCCACGATCTTCCTGCGCACGAACGGTTTCAATCGCGACGCCTCCACCACCACCCGCCAGTTCATCGTCCGCAGCGTCTCGAGGATCGCGTTCTGCGCGTACTCGCCGCCGGCGGGCGAGGCGTTCCACAGCGCGACCGGTTTGCCGACGAGCTCTCCGGTCGACACGAGCCAGTCCAGCAGGTTCTTGAACGTGCCCGGCACTCCGTGCGCGTACTCCGGGGAGGAGATCAGGATCGCGTCTGCGCCAATCAGCAGCTCGCGCAACTCGCGGACGCTTGGCGGCGGCTCGGTGCCTTCGGCGTCGAGGTCGGGGTTGAAGTGGGGGAGGGTGGCCATGCCTTCGTACGCGATCATCTCGACGCCGTCGGGTGCGACCCGCGCGGCCGCGCGTAGCAGTGCGGCGTTCGACGACGCGGCGCGAAGGCTGCCGCTGATGGTGACGATCTTCATGGCCGTAGCCGTATACTGACGCACATCCGCCACAGGTCGCGAAAGGAGCACCCGATGCTGAAGATCGGTCGTCTCGTCCTCGTCGCACTCTCCCTGGTCATCGTTCTTCCCCTCGCCGCGCAGAGCGCCGTCATCCGCGGGCGCGTCACGCTCTCCGATGGCTCCGCGCTTCCCGGCGTCACTGTCTCCGCCGGAGACATCACCGCTGTCACCGACGCCGACGGGCGTTACGAGCTGATGGTGCCGTCGCGCGGGATCGTGCGCGTCAGCGCGATGCTGCAGGGATTCCAGACCCGCACCGTCAACGTCGACGTCTCCGGCGGCGATACGACGCAGGACTTCACGCTTAGCGTCTCCTTCGGCCAGGAGATCACGGTCGGCTCGCGCGCGATCGGCGCCGAGCAGGAGAAAGCCGTTCCGATCGACGTCATCCCGCGCGAACAGATCGAGAGCTCTCCGTCGACCGAGACCAACCAGATCATTCAGAAGATCGCGCCGTCGTTCAACTTCCCTCGTCCGACGATCAGCGACGGCACTGACAGCGTCCGCCCCGCGACGCTGCGCGGTCTCGGACCCGATCAGCTCCTGGTGATGCTCAACGGCAAGCGCCGCCACGCCAGCGCGCTCGTGAACGCGAACAACACCGTCGGCCGCGGATCGAGCGGCGTCGACCTCAACGCCATCCCCGCCGCGGCCCTCGAGAACATCGAGATCCTGCGCGACGGCGCGGCCGCGCAGTACGGCTCCGACGCCATCGCCGGCGTCATCAACCTCGTGCTGAAGTCCGACGTCTCGCCGCTGACTTTCAGCGCGAAGGCCGGCACCACGACGCACGGCGACGGCGAGATGCTCGACGTCAGCGCCGACGGCGGATGGGGCATCGGCCGCGGTGCGCTCGTCGTCACCGGCGAGTACCGCGTGCGCTACGAGACCAACCGCGCCGGCAACGACCCGCGCGATCAGATCGTTGCCGGCGACGCCAACAACAATCCCGTCGACCAGCCGAACACGCATTGGGGCGATTCGTACGCGCGCGACAGCATGATCTTCGCAAACTTCAATCTCCCGATCAGCGCAGACGGGAAGCATTTCTTCTATGCCTTCGGCGGCCACAGCAACCGCCACGGATCGCACGGCGGCAACTATCGCCGCGCGATTCAGGTGCAGAACTGGCCGCAGATCTATCCCCTCGGATTTCTCCCGCTCATCGAACCGCGCATCGTGGACACGTCGCTCACGGCCGGCACGCGCGGAGAGTTGAAGAGCTGGTTCTACGACCTCAGCGGCGGCTACGGCAAGAACGAGTTCGACTTCTACGTCACGGACTCGCTCAACACGTCGCTCGGACCGACCATCCCGCCGAACCAGACCCGCTTCTACGCGGGCTCGCTCGCGGACGATCTGTGGAGCGTGAACCTCGACGTCTCGAAACCGTTCAAGGTCGGAGGAATGGCCGGACCGCTCAACGTCGCGTGGGGCGTCGAGTGGCGGCGTGACGGTTTCGAGCAGGGGGCGGGCGAGCCGAATTCGTACATCGACGGCGGCGCGAAGGACCGCGGCGGCGTGGCGCCCGCGCCACCGGGCGCGCAGGTCTTCCCCGGCTTCCAGCCGTCGAACATCGTCGACGTGTCGCGCAACAGTCAGTCCATCTACGTCGACCTCGAGGGCGACGTGCTGCCGATGCTCCGCCTTGGCGTCGCCGGACGCCACGAGCGGTTCAGCGACTTCGGCAACACGACCAACGGCAAGGTCACCGCGCGGTTCTCGCCCATTCAGCAGCTGATCCTGCGCGGCTCCGCGAGCACCGGATTCCGCGCGCCGTCGCTGAGCCAGGGGAACTTCTCCGCGATCAGCACGAACTTCCTCCTCAATCCCGCGACGCAAACCCTGGAGCCGTTCCAGACCGGAACGTATCGCGTCGACAGCGCGATCGCCCGCGTCCTCGGCGCGACGGATCTCAAGCCGGAGAAGTCGAAGAACCTGAGCGCGGGAATCGTCTGGCAACCGATCGCGAACCTCGAGCTGACGGCGGACTACTTCCAAATCGACATCGACGACCGCATCGTCTTCTCCGGCAACTTCACGGGCGCGCGCATCCTGCCGCTGATCCAGCCCCTCGGCGCAACGGCGGCGCGCTTCTTCACGAACGCGATCGACACGGAAACGAACGGCTACGACCTCGTCGGCAACTACCAGCGCCCGCTCCTCGGCGGACGCATCGATCTGTCGGCCGCGTACAGCCGCAACGAGACGGACATCGTCGGAGTGGTGCGCACGCCGCCGGAGCTCGAAGGCCTTGGCGAGGTTCTTTTCGACCGCATCGAGCGCCGCCGCGTGGAGTGTGGTCAGCCCGAAGACGCCGTCCGTCTGATGCAGAGCTTCCGTCGCGGTGCGTGGAACCTCACCGCGAGAGAAAGCCGCTACGGCGAGTACTGCAGCTTCACCGCGCTGGTCGGGACGGCGCCGCTCGACGATCAGGTCTACGCGGCGGAATGGCTCGCCGATCTCGAATTCGCGTATCGCTGGGGCGACTACACGTTCGCCGCCGGCGCCGAAAACATCTTCGACAATTTCCCTGACCGCAACAAGGTGTTCCGCGACGGCACGACGGTCTTCACAGCGCAGAGCAACAACGGCATGTTCACCTATCCGAGTCAGTCGCCGTTCGGGATGAACGGGCGATTTGTTTACACGCGGGTCACTTACACGTTCTGATGAAATAGGACAATAGGACGAATAGGACTTATAGGACTGTCCTATGAGTCCTATACGTCCTATAAGTCCTATAGCCTAAAGCTCTCATGCCCCCGCACCCCGACGCGATCGGTCCTTATCGCCTGATCCGCGTCATCGGCGAGGGCGGCATGGGCTCGGTGTTCCTCGCCGAGCAGGACGCGCCGGTGCGGCGCAGCGTCGCGATCAAAGTCATTCGCACGCCCTTTGCGCGTGCCGAAGATCGCATTCGATTTCAGGCCGAGCAGCAGGCCATGGCTCGCCTGCAACACCCCAACGTCGCGCAGATCTTCGAGTCCGGGACGACGCCGGAAGGCTATCCGTACTTTGTGATGGAGCTGCTCGACGGCGAGGAGATGTCCGAATACTGCGACCGCCGGGCGCTCTCCCTCGAGAGGCGGCTCGAGCTCTTCATCGGCATCTGCGACGGCGTCCAGCACGCGCACCAGAAGAGCATCGTGCACCGCGACCTGAAGCCGTCGAACATCCTCGTCGTCGAGATCGACGGCCGTCCCGTGCCGAAGATCATCGACTTCGGGATCGCCAAGTCTCTCGATCAGCCTCTGGTCGACTCCGCCGGGCCGACCAAGGATGGGGTCATGGGAACTCTCGCGTATGTCAGTCCGGAAGCGCTGACCGGTGCGACGCGCGGCGACCTCGACACGCGCGCCGACGTCTACTCCCTCGGACTTGTGCTCTACAAACTGCTGGCCGGGGATCAGCCGTACGAAGCGAACGGGGTTCTCATCGACCACATCCTGCGCATCGTGCAGCTCGACACCCCGGCGCCCGCGGCGTTCTTCGCTTCGCAGCCTCCGGCGGTGCGTGCGCTCGTGGCGAAGCATCGCGGCGTCACTCCCGCCGCGCTCGAGCGCCGTCTGCGTGGCGACGTCGCCGCGATCGTGCTCAAGAGCGTCGCCAAGGACCGCGAGCAGCGCTATCCCTCGGCGTCCGAACTGCAGTCGGACATCCGGCGTTTTCTCGCGTACGAGCCGGTCGAGGCGAGCACGCCCGGGACGTTCGATCGCCTGCTCAAGTTCGCGGTGCGCCATCGCCGCGCGGTCGCCGCGACGCTGCTCCTCGCGCTCACGCTCGTCGCCGGGATCGTCGCGCGCACCATCGAAGCGCGCCGTGCACGCGAAGCTCGCAAAGAGGCCGAGCTCGTGACGACCTTCCTGGTCGATCTGTTCGACGAAGGCATCCCGCACAACACCAAAGGCACCGAGGTGACGATGCACGACCTGCTCGTCGAGGGAGCGAAGCGCATCGACGCACAGCTCGTCGACACCCCGCTCGCGCGGGCGAAGGTCTTGAGATCCATCGGCCGCGCGCTCATGCATCAGGGCGACGATGAACGCGCGCAGAAATTGTTGACCGAGGCGCTTGCGCTCCAGCGGCGGGAGCTGGGGCCCGATGATCCGATCCTCGCGGAAACGCTCGTCGAGCTCGGGGTCCTGCGGCAGCGCTACAACCTCGCGGAAGGGGAGAAGTATCTGCGCGAGGCCGTGCGCATCCGCGAGCTGCGCTTCGGACCCGACAACCTCTGGCTCGCGAACTCGCTCGCGGATCTCGCCGACGTTCGCCGCCAGCAGCGCCAGTACGCCGACGCCGAGCAGTTGCTGCGGCGCAGCATCGCGATCCGCGAGAAGGCGCTCGCGCCCGACGATCCTCTGCTCGCCGCGAGCTTCAGCGGACTCGGACGTGTTTATCGCGACGCGCGCCGATTCGACGAAGCGGAGCGCTACCTCTTCCGCGCGCTGGCGATGCGCTCGAAGGCCTACGGCCCCGATCACTACGTGACCTCTCGCAGCTACGACTCCATCGCCGAACTGCGCGCAGCGCAGGAGCGATGGCCGGAGGCGGAGGAGTTCCTCCGCAAGGATCTGGCGATCGTCGAGCGCGTGCGCGGCGCGGACCACAAGTACACCGCGTGGGTGCGCGTCGATCTCGCCGAGACGCTCGTCCGTCAGGGCCGCGACGCCGAGGCGCGGGAACTGCTCGTACGCGCACTCCCGCACCTCGAGCACGCCGCCGATCTGCGTCACGTGCATGAGCAAGGTGTGCGTTTGTTGCGCGGCATCGAGTGAACGTTTTGGAGTGCGGAGGCAACGCCTCCGCTTTCGAATGCGTGCCGACGGCGAAACGCGTCCCTCTTGCCGTGTCGTTCGAAAGCGGAGGCGTTGCCTCCGCACTCCAAAACGAACATTCTGTCAACGAGCCGTCGTTCCGGCACGTGCGGAGCTAGAATCCCCCGCTACAGAAAAAGGGGGGAAGTCATGACCAAATTCACATCTCACGAGCCCGGGAGCTTCTGCTGGATCGAGCTCGCCACGAGCGACGACGCCGGCGGGAAAGCGTTCTACACGCAGCTCTTCGGCTGGACCGTCATCGAAAACGACATGGGGCCGATGGGCACGTACTCCATCTTTCAGAAGGACGGCGCCGCCTGCGCGGCGATGTACAAGATCCCGCCGGACATGGCGGGGATGCCGCCGAACTGGGCGTCCTATGTCACCGTCGCCGACGCCGATGCCTCGACGGAGAAGGCGAAGAGCCTCGGCGCGACCGTGCACAACGGACCTTTCGACGTGGAGGACTTCGGACGGATGACGTTCCTCAGCGACCCGCAGGGAGCGATGTTCGCGATCTGGCAGGCGAAGAAGAACGTCGGCGTCGGCATTCGCGACGAGCCGGGGACGCTCTGCTGGAACGAGCTCCACGTGCGCGACCTCGGCGCGGCGAAGAAGTTCTATCCGGAGCTCTTCGGATGGAAGATGAAGGAGTCGCCCGAGTACACGGAGTGGTACCTCGGCGATCGAGCGATCGGCGGCATGATGCCGGCCCAGGGACCGCCCGAGGCGCCGTCATTCTGGATGCCGTACTTCTCGGTGGCGGATTGCGATGAGACGGTCGCGACCGCGCAGTCGCTCGGCGCGGCCGTACACGTGCCGCCGTTCGACGCGGCCAACGTCGGGCGGATGGCGGTGCTCGCCGATCCGCAGGGCGCGTTTTTCTCGGTGATCCATTTGAAGATGTAGGGAGCGCTGGCGTCCTCG
>DASYGV010000170.1:0-6970 GCA_035999335.1 Thermoanaerobaculia bacterium
TGATTTCCACCAGCGGCATGCGGTCGACGGGATTGAAGAAATGCATGCCGACCACGTTCTCCGGCCGCTTCGCTTCGGCGGCGATCTGGGTGATCGGAATGGTGGAGGTGTTCGTGGCGAAGATCGCGTCCGGCTTCGCGATCGATTCGAACTCGGCGAGCACCTGGCGCTTGATCGGGATGCTCTCGACGACTGCTTCGATCACGACGTCAGCGCGCTGGAAGCCGCTCCAGTCGGTCGCCCCGGTGATGCGCGCCAACCTGCGCGCCATCTCGCCGCGGGTCATGCTGCGGCGTTCGACTTTCCTGCGCCACACCTTCGCCGCGGCCTTCATGCCTCCCGCAATCGCATTCCAGTTGATATCGCGCATGCGCACTTCGGCATCGGTCTTGTCCGCGACGATCTGGGCGATGCCGCCGCCCATCACGCCCGCGCCGAGGACGCCGACGTACGAAACGTCGCGCGGCTGCGCGGCGAACGGATCTTTCTTCGACTCTTCCATGAGGAAGAAGAGCTGCACGAGGTTCTTCGCGACGTCGTTGTTGACGAGCGACGCCGCTTCGTCGGCCTCGCGCTGCATGCCGCGCTCGACGCCCGCGGACATCGCGTACTCCATCACCTCGATCGCTTTCAGCGGCGCCGGATAGTGGCCTTTGGTCTGTTGCAGCACGGCCTTGCGCGCCTTGCCGAAGATGACGTTGCGCGCGAGCGGGTTGCCCTCGACGTAAAACTTCGTCCGCCGGCCGCCTTTGCGCTTGCCGCGGTCGGCGAACTTCTTCGCCACCTGCAGCACGATGCCCGGCTCGACGACTTCGTCGACGAGACCCGCGCGCTTCGCACGTTTCCCGTCGAAGGCCTTGCCGTTGAGGATCATATCCAGCGCCGCCGGCAGACCGATGAGGCGCGGGAGCTTGCTGGTGCCGCCCCACGCCGGGAAGATGCCGAGCTTCACTTCGGGAAGACCGATCTGCGCTCTCGGCGAGTCCGACATCACGCGCCAGTCGCAGCTCAGCGCGAGCTCGCAGCCGCCGCCGAGACAGACGCCGTCAATCGCGGCGACGGTGGTCTGTTTGAGGCTCTGCAGTTTCGTGAAGACCTGCTGTCCCAGTTTCACGAACGCCTTGGCGTCGTCGATTCCGCTGACGGTGGTGAATTCCGTTATGTCCGCGCCGGCGATGAAGATGCCGCGCTTGCGCGAGGCGATGATCAGCTTCTTTGCGTCGCTCGCCGCGATGGTGTCGAGCACCGACGCGAGCTCGCGGAGGATGGCGGACGAGAACTTGTTCACCTTCTCGCCCGGGAGATCGAACCAGAGAATCGCCAGGTCGCCTTCGCGCTCGATCGAGAACGCCGAGGCGGAGGTCATGGGGGCCGCTGCGGCAGAGCTCATGCGGTCCCTTCGACGAGGTTTTCGTCCGCGTAGAGCGTGTCGATGATGTGCTTGTACTTCTGGTCGATGTTCTTGCGCTTCACCTTGAGCGACGGCGTGATCTCGTCATCTTCGATCGTGAAGTCGCGCGGCAGGAGCGCGAAGCGGCGGATCTTCTCCTGGCGATCGAGGTTCTGGTTGAAGCGATCGATCTCGGCCTGGATGAGCGATTTCACCTTCGCGTCGTTCACCAGCTCTTCCTTCGTGTTGTACTGAACGCCGAGGGCCGTGGCTTCGCGCTCGAGCTTCTCGAAGTTCGGGACGATGAGCGCGGTGAGGAACTTGCGGCGATCGCCGATGAGGACGGGCGTGCCGACGTACGGCGAAGACTTGAGCAGCGCCTCGAGCGGCTGCGGGGCGATGTTCTTCCCGTACGCGTTGATGAGGATGTCTTTCTTGCGGTCGGTGATCTTGAGGAAGCCGTCCTTGTCGATCTCGCCGATGTCGCCGGTATGGAACCACCCCTGCTCGTCGATCGCCTGAGCCGTCGCCTCGGGATTGTTCCAATAGCCCTTCATGATGTGAGGACCGCGCGAGAGGATCTCGCCGTCGGCTGCGATCTTCACTTCGACGCCGGGGATCACCGGGCCGACCGTGCCGATGCGGCGCTTGTCAGGGCGATTCACGGCGATGACGGGCGAGGTCTCGGTGAGGCCGTAGCCCTCGAGGATCTCGACACCGGCGCCGATGAAGAAGGCCGCGAGATCCGCGGACAGGGGCGCACCACCAGACACGACGTACTTCACGTTGCCGCCCAGTCGCGCGAGGATCTTGCCGAAGACGAGCTTGTCGGCGACCGCGGATTTCAGCTTGAGCCCAAGGGGCATTGGCTTGCGGTCGACGCGATACGGCAAGCGCTCTTCGGCGACCTTCAAGGCCCAGTGGAAAATCTTCTGGCGCGCGGGCGGAGCGGTGGCAACGTTGTCCATCACGCGCGCGCGCATCTTCTCGAAGAGGCGCGGCACGGCGCCGAAGTACTGCGGTTTGATCTCCTGGAGATTGTCCGCGACCTTGGTGATGCTCTCCGCGTAAGCGATGGTTCCGCCTTTGTAGAGATAGAGAAAGTCGACCATGCGCTCCAGGATGTGCGAGAGCGGGAGGATCGACAGCGCGGTGTCGCCCGGGCCAATCGGCACCACGTCGCGGACCGTGGCGACGTTGCTCGTGATGTTGCCGTGCGTGAGCATCGCGCCCTTCGGATTGCCGGTGGTACCGGAGGTGTAGACGAGCGTGGCCAGGTCGTCAGGGCCGCGCGAGTTGCGCGACTGTTCGAACCAGCTCGGGTTCGCCTGCTCGAACTTCTTGCCGCTCGCGACCACGTCGCGGAAGGTCAGCACTCCGGCCGTCAGAGGCTGGGGCGCGTCGCACACGATGATCGTATTGAGACACGGCACGTGCGAGCGGATCTCGAGCACCTTATCGAGCTGCTCCTTGTTGGAGCAGATGATGGCCACGGTGCCGGCGTCGTTGAGGATGTACTCGATCTGCCAGCCGAGGAGCGTTGGGTAGACGGGCACGGTCACGGCCGACGCGCAGAGGATCGCGAAATCGCTGATCGTCCACTCCGGCCTGTTCTCGGAGAGGATCGCGACGCGGTCGCCCGTCTTCACGCCTATCTCGTGCAGTGCGTTGGCAAGGCCGCGGACGGAGTCGCGGAATTCAGGGACGGTGACGTCGATCCATTGGTCGCCGCTCTTGTACTTCATGATCGCGGGACGGTCGATGGACACCGTCGTCGCGTAGATGTCGTTGAGCGTCTTGGGTTCCTGCATGTGACCCCCTGCCCAGATTCATGTGCTGATTTGAGTGCCGGGGGATCATAGCGCAAGGCTTCACGCGACGCGCACCCACCGCAGGATCTCAGGAATTGTGGGCCGTTTGCCATACGAGAGGATGCCGATCCGGAAGATTTTTGCGGTAACCCAGAAGAACCCGGTGATGGTCACGATGGAGATTGCCATCGAGGCGAGGATGTGCCACAGGGGCGGGTCCGTGACCATCGCGCGCACGAACATGGTCATGGGGCCGAAGACTGGTGCGAGCGAGAAGGCGACGGCGAATGGCGCGTCCGGGTTGAGGACGATCGGCATCATCAGGAACCAGGGCATCATCATCAACAGGATGATCGGCATGACGAACTGCTGCGCTTCTTTGTCCGAGTTGCAGACCGCGCCAGCGATCGCGTAGACGCAGACGTACGTCAGATAGCCGAGGATGAAGAAAATGACGAAGTAAATGAAAACGAGTGGGCGAATGAACTGAGTCAGATTGACGTCCGCGGCGATCAGGGTCGCCGCACCGAACGCGCCGATGAGTCCGACCATCGTCAGCCAGACAGCGATCTGGGTCAGGCCGACCGCGGCGATGCCGAGGATCTTGCCGGTCAGGAGTTGCTTCGGAGAGACGGAGGAAATGAGGACCTCGACCACCCGATCCGTCTTCTCCTGCACGATGCCTCGCATCGTTTCCTGCCCGTACACGAATGACGGCAGAACGAGCAGCGCGCCGAAGATGAAGGCGACGATGAAGTTCAGCTCGCCGCCCGTTTTCTTCACGCCCGAGCGGGAGATCTGGACGGCCTGGACCTGCAGATCCTCGAGGAGATCGTCGACGAGCTCGGGGTTGATGCCGTTCGCGCTGAGGCGCATGCGTTGAAGCGATTTGTTCGCGAGGCGGGCCAGGCGCTCCTGCGTCATCAGGTCGGTCGCGGAGCGGCTGTAGTACGCCATCTTCGCATTCGGATCGGCGACCGCAGACGAAGGGATGATAAACACGCTCTCGAGCTTGTCGGTCGCGTCGTCGTCACGGGAAAGTCGTTCGAGATAGGGCTTGGCGGCTACGTCGATGTTCGCGGCACCGGATTGGTTGACGTATTCGATCTTCATTTCGGCCGGGATCTCGGGACCGCGACCGCGTTCGGTGAGCGCTTTGGTTGCCTTCTGCTGCGGATCGAGTTTCTTTTTCGCTTCCGCTTCGTCGGGCGCGTTCGGCTTCGAGAATGCGGCTTCGAGCCGGCCGGTACCGTCGAGAACCGCGACCCTCTTGGAGCCCATGCCCTTGGCCATCACGAGCGCGGGAAGAATCGTGATGCCGGCCATGAGGAACGGCAGCAGCAGGGTCATGATGATGAACATCTTCTTGCGCACGGCCTGCAGGTACTCGCGCTTCATCACGGCAAACATTTTTCTCATGCGGGGGTCCCTTCGTGGGCAAGCGTCTCCGCTCCAACTTTGGCGATGAAGATCTCTTCGAGGGACGGCGAGGCAAGCTCGAACCGTCGGATACGCACACGAGACATGCACGCGTGCAGGATCTGCTGAGGATCAGCGCCCTCCGCGAGACTGAGCTCGGCGGAGTTGTTCACGATGGACGCCCTGCGGACTTCCGGGAGCTCGCTGAGAAACGCGCCGTCGCCGTCGAAGTCGAGATAGAGGGTGTTACGGCCGAACGAGCCGCGGACTTCGTCGATGGTCCCTTCTAGCACGACTTGGCCGCGGTGGATGAGGATGATCTCGTCGGCCATCTTCTCGGCTTCGCCCATCATGTGTGTGGAGAGAAGGATGGTCTTTCCTTCCTGCCGGAGCTCACGAAGGAGGTTGCGAACGAGGACCAGGTTCACGGGATCGAGTCCGGACTGCGGCTCGTCGAGGATAATCAGGTCGGGATCGTGGAGCAGGGCCCCGATGAGCTGGACTTTCTGCTGGTTGCCCTTGGACAACTCTTCGACCTTGGCGTCGCGTTTGTCGGTGAGCTCGAAACGTTCGAGCCACTCGTCGATCTTCTTCCTGACGCTGGCGGGACGACAACCTTTGATCTCGGCAAGGAAGAGCAACAGCTCGACCAACTTCATCTGCTTGTAGAGCCCTCGCTCCTCGGGCAGATACCCAATGCGATCGCGAAACGGAGCCCCGCCGTCGCCGCCGAGCCAACGAACCTCCCCCGAATCCGGCATGAAGATGCCGGTGATCATGCGGATGGTCGTGGTCTTCCCCGCGCCGTTCCGCCCGAGCAGCCCGGTGATGGTCCCCTCCCGGACGGTGAACGACACCCCATCCACCGCCCGGACCTCCCCAAACGTCTTCCTCACATCCCGAACCGCCAGAATCTCCGCCATACCCCACCTCGCGAAAAGTGAGGGGTATTGTACGGGGGGCGGGGTGGGGGGAGATTAAGGCTTAGGGAACGGCGGAAGCGGCAGGTCGTCGTTGGTCGAAATGCCAAGAAGTCTCTGGATCTTCTTGATGATCCGGACGATCTCACTCCGATCGCGGCTTCGCTCTCTCTCCTGCGGCAAAGCCATGGCGACTGTTGGAAGAGATAAAGCTACAGCAAGCGCGACTGCCGCTGCGCGACGAAAACAAAACTTCATAACGCCCTCCTCAGGCTGATCGGTATAGGGAGGGCGCGCCCTTGCCTAGGGAGTGACGGAGAAGGTCAAATCCCTACCTTGAACTTGACAATTGGGCGTCGGACAGTGGCGGGGCGAAGAGCAGTTCGCTCTCTCGAGGGAGGCGGCGCAGATACTCACGAACATGCTTGACAAGCGTTGACGTAACGGTTCGATGGTGTGCTGCTTCCCGGATGTACGCAAGCGCCGTCAGTGCTCGCGCGGTATAGGAGATACCAGCCTGTTGAAACGAGGTCATCGCGTCACGGCACATGTCTTCGACAGCGTCGAAGTCACACTGGGCGATCATCAGTTCAGCAATATCAAGGCTCACCAATGCCGATTCACTAGCCATTCCGAGATCGTCGAAAGATCTCTTGACTGCTGCGAGGCGGGTCTGCGCCTCATCGCTGCGTCCTGCCGTAGCGAGGATCGAAGCGACGTTCCATCGTACGCGGACAGCCTCGGTGTGCTCCCCAAGATCGGCAAGCAAAGCGGCCGACGCGTCGTGGTATCGCAAGGCCTCTTCCACCCTGCCCAACTTCCAGAGGCAATATCCGAGGTTTCCGAGGACACGGGCGTGAATGTTTGCTTCGCCAGTGCGCTGTAACTGCCGTTCGAGTGGCTCGAGGATGCCAAACGCGATATCGTACGCGCCCTTGGTGAAAAGCAGATGCGTCGTTGCAAGTTGAGCCGACGCAAGACGCGTGAGATCTCCGAATTCGACGAACGTTGCGCTACTGAAACGCGCCGCGGCCTCGGCGGCCGAGATGTCTTCCATTGCTCGAAGGCATAACGCACGAACGATCGCGACGCGAGCCCGATCATATTTGTCGACCATGCATTCTTGAAAGGCCAGATCGGCGCGATCAATAGCGCACAGCGCATCCGAGAAAAGTCCCACGTAAAACAACGCGTATGCCCGATCGCGCCAGGCTGATCCGCGCAGGTGCGCGACCGTATCGGATGTAAACGCGGCGGGATCGAGATGATCTGCGATCTCCGTAGAAAGCGCCGTCATCTCCAGCGCATCCGGCGGCATCGTCATTACGGCGGGAGTTGTCGCCGCCACCAACCTCCTCACCACCCCTGCCGTGCGCCACTCCGGGTGCGCCATCAGCCGCGGCATCCACTCCTCGCGCGAACCGGCCAAC
>DASYGV010000029.1:0-34959 GCA_035999335.1 Thermoanaerobaculia bacterium
CGCGCCGCCCGCCCGGGTGGCGGCGCGGGACGCCGCCACATCAGCCGGCGAGGACGCCGGCGCTCCAATCGGCTCGTTTCAGCGATTCACCCCCGGAGCTCGAACGCCCCCGTTGAGTCGTTGTAGACGACTTCCGCGGTCGGACGCTGGTTCGACAGCGGCACGCGCAAGGCGTTCCCCGGGATCTGTGAGAGCACCGTGCCGCTTCTGGCCAGAGCCACGAAGATCGTCGGGGTGTTGCCCGGGGCAAATCCGTTCTGCGATTGCTGCGGGAGCACGACGGCGCTGACCGGTCCGGAGACCTGGTTTCCGTTGACGTTGGCGGACTGCTGCAGACCCACGGTCATTTGAGTACCGGCGGAATTGAGGATCGTCGCCAGGTTCGCAGGTCCTCCCGGGCCCTCACTGAACATCATCCTGCTGTCGAGCGTGTACGTCGAGCCGAGCCGCGCGCTTTGCTGTGTGATGACCATGATCTGGGCGCCCGGCTGCACGGGCGAGGTGCTGGCGTACACCGAGAACTCCCCGGGGTTCCATATCACCACGTTCGACTGGAACGGCTGGAAGGCGACCCAGGCGACCGGCAGCCCGCCGGGTCCCGTGGCGGCGTTGGTGATGACGACGGACTGCCCGGACGACAGAATCTGCTGCAGGCCGGCCTGGCTGATCGAGATGTTCAACTGGTAATTCATTGGCTCTCTCCTTCAAGTCAGGAGAGTCTCCGCGCCGAAATGTCCTACCCGCAACTGCTGAGCATGGAACCTGCAACAGCGTCCATTTTGCTCTAGCCCTTTCAGCAATCCATGGCCAACGAACCCGCCGCGATCCTCGACGAACAAACGAAGGCCGACCTCGAGAAGATCGAGGTCGGGCTGCTCACGGAGGGGATCTACCAACACTACGGCTTCGACTTCCGCGACTACTCGCTGCCTTCGCTCCGGCGGCGGATCTGGAAGCGCGTATACGCGGAAGGACTGAGCACGATTGCCGGTCTCATCGAGAAGGTCCTGCACGACTCGCAGTCGATGGAGCGGCTGCTGCTGGATCTCTCCATCAACACGACGGCGATGTTCCGCGACCCCACGTTCTATCTCGCGTTCCGCCGCAAGGTCGTGCCGATGCTGCGTACGTATCCCTTCGTGCGCATCTGGCACGCCGGCTGTTCGACGGGCGAAGAGGTCTACTCGATGGCCATCCTCCTCCAGGAGGAAGGCCTCTACGACCGCTGCCGCATCTACGCGACGGACATCAACGAGGCCGTGCTGCAGAAGGCGAAGTCGGGGATCTTCCCGCTCTCGACGATGCAGGAGAACACCTCGAACTACATCACCGCCGGCGGTACGGGCACGTTCTCGGATTACTACACCGCGCGTTACGACTACGCGATCTTCCGCCCCTCGCTGCGCGAGAACGTTGTCTTCGCGCAGCACAACCTCGTCACTGACGCGTCCTTCAATCTCTTCAACGTCATCTTCTGCAGGAATGTCCTGATCTACTTCAACAACGCCCTGCAGGAGCGCGTCCAGCAGCTCTTCCTCCAGTCGATGGAGATGTTCGGCATCCTCGGCCTCGGCAAGAAGGAGTCGATCAAGTACACCGGCGTCGCGGATTCGTACGAGGAGCTGGATGCGGAGGAGAAGATGTACAGGAGGACGCGGTGATGGCGCTCCCGCTCCCTCCGGGCATCCGCTCATGGACCGACGGCCGCGTTCTCGCCGAGGCCGTGCATCGTTATCAATTGATCGTGCTCGGCTGTTCGAAAGGCGGCATGTCCGCAATGGAGCAGATCTTCGGCGCGTTGCCTGCCGAGTTCCCGGTGCCGATCGTCGTCGCGCAGCATCGCTATCGCACCTCGGGAGACGCGCTGCCCGATTTCCTGCGGCGTCACTCCAAGCTCAACGTCGTCGATGCGACGGACAAACAGTGGATCCATCCTGGCAACGTCTACCTGGCGCCGGCTGACTATCACCTGCTCGTCGATCGTGGCGGAGAGCTCAGCCTCTCCGTCGACGCCGCGGTCGCGTATTCGCGTCCATCGATCGACGTCCTCTTCGAGTCCGCGGCGGACGCGTACCTGGGACAAACGATCGCGGTCGTGCTCACCGGTGCGAACGCCGACGGCGCGCGCGGCGCGAAGCGGATCAAGGAGCGGGGCGGCTTCGTCGTCGTGCAGGACCCGAAGACCGCCGAGGCTTCGGAGATGCCGGACGCGGTCATTGCGGCGACGCGCGTGGATCGAATCTTGCCTGTCCACCGCATCGGGCCGTTTCTCGTCGAATTGTGCCGGAACTCCGCGTGATGGACGATCGCGTCAACATCCTCCTGGTCGACGACCAGCCGAACAACCTGCTCGCGTTGGAGTCGATCCTCGCTGACACCGGGGAGAACCTCGTGCTCGCGGAGTCAGGATCCGCGGCGCTGCGGCATCTGCTGCAGATGGATTTCGCGGTCGTGTTGATGGATGTGCAGATGCCGGACCTCGACGGTTTCGAGACCGCGAACCTGATCCGCTCCCGCGAGCGCTCCCGAGACACACCGATCATCTTCCTCACCGCGCTGTCGCGCAGCGAGACGCATGTCTTCCGCGGCTACGAGCTCGGCGCAGTCGACTACATCTTCAAGCCGTTTCATCCAGAGATCCTTCGCTCGAAGGTGAACGTCTTCATCGAGCTGTTCCGCAAGCGCGAGGCGTTCAAGCGGCAGGCGCAGGAGCTGGCGCGGCTCATCAAGCAGAACGAGCTGATCCTCAATGCCGCGGCCGAGGGCGTGTTCGGGGTGGGAATGGACGGCGCGACGACGTTCGTCAATCCCGCGGCGGCGCGGATGATCGGCCACTCCGCGAACGAGATCACCGGCGTCGACATTCACTCGCTCGTACATCCCGCGTTTCCCGGCGTCCTCACCTGCGACGTCGCGAAGTGCAGGCTTTACGCGGTCGTGCACGGCGCGCCCGCATACGACGAGGTCCAGGAGACCTTCTTCCGTCCCGACGGGAAGAGCTTTCCGGTCGAGTTTTCCGCATCGCCGATGCGCGAGGAGAACGGCGACCTCCTCGGATCGGTGATCATGTTCCGGGACGTCACCGAGAAGCGCTCGGCCGCGCAGGCGGCCGAGGCGGAGCGGCGCTATCGCGAGGCCGAGGCGCAGAACCACGCGAAGGACAACTTCCTGGCCACGCTTTCTCACGAGCTGCGCACGCCGATGACGTCGATTCTGGGATGGGTGCAGTTCCTCCGCACCGGTCACTTCGACGAACAGGAGCTCGAGGAAGCGCTGCGGACCATTGAATCGAGTGCCCGTCTGCAGGCGCGGTTGATCGACGACATGCTCGACGTCTCGCGCATGATCCTCGGCAAGTTCCAGATCGACCTGCAGCCGACGCGCATCTCCGACATCATCGAGGCCGCGCTGACGACGGCGCGTCCGCTGGCCTCGGAGAACGGCGTGCGCTTGACGTGGGAGATCAAAGATCGCGACGCGGTCATCGAAGCCGACGCGAGCCGCATCCAGCAGGTGATCCAGAACCTGCTCTCGAACGCGATCAAGTTCACGCAGGCCGGCAAACACGTCGACCTTCGCACGGAGCGACACAACGGAACGCTGAGCATCCGCGTGACGGACGAAGGGGACGGGATCGATCCCGCGTTTCTCCCGTACGTGTTCGATCGTTTGCGTCAGGCCGAGGGATCGAACAAACGGAGCGGACTCGGGCTCGGACTCGCGATCGCCCGCCACATCATCGAGCTGCACCACGGCGAGATCACCGCGGAGAGCGACGGTCCCGGACGCGGCGCGAGTTTCACGGTGACTCTGCCGGCGATGCAAACGGCCTACGTGTAGCGTTTTGGGGTGCGGGCTTCCAGCCCGCATCTGCTGCGCGGGCTGGAAGCCCGCGCCCCCTACATCTTTCGGAGTGCGAGCAACGCGAGCATTGCCGCAAGCGCCAACAGCCCCACCATTGACGCAGACGGTATCGGCACGACCGCGGACGCATTCGCCGTCGTCGTCGAGCTGTTGTTCGTCGTCACGGTATCGACTTCGTCCGCGTCCACGGTTGCGGTATTCGCGATTGTGCCGCTCGGCGCGGTGACACCCACGTTCAAAGTGATCGTCGCGTTCGCGCCGTTCGCGAGGCTGCCGAGGTTGCATGTCACCGTCGTCGTGCCGCTGCAGCTTCCCTGACTCGGCGTGACCGAGTCGAAGATCACACCGGCGGGGAGCGTGTCGGTGACGGTGACGTTCGTCGCAGCGAGCGGGCCGTTGTTCGTGACCGTGATCGTGTACGTGATGACCTCGCCCTGCATGACGTTCGCCGGACCGGTTTTCACGATCGCCAGATCGGCGACGCCCAGCAGCACCGTCGTCGTCGTGCTCGACTCGTCGCCCGGCGCGCCTTCGTTCGCTGAGGTGACGACCGCGGTGTTCACGACGCTGCCCGTTGCGAGCGGCGCGTTGACGACGAGCGTGAACGACTCCGTTCCGATGGCCATCGACGCGCGGTCGCACGTGACCGTGCCGCCGGATCCGACCGTGGGCGTACTGCACGTCCAGCCTGCAGGCGCGGCCAGGGAAACGAACGTCGTGCCGGCAGGGAGGACGTCGGTGAGAGTGACGTCGACCGCGGCGTTCGGTCCGGAGTTCGTCACGTCGATCGTGTAAGTGATCTGCGCGCCCGCGTTCACCGAAGCGGGTCCGTTCTTCGCGACCGACAGGTTCGCCGGTGCGCCGATGATGATGTTGATGTTGTCGAAGCCGGCGCCGATCGCCGTGGCGGTGCCCATCACGCCGTCGAGCGTGCCGGGGCCGGTGACGTTCACGACGGCCGCGGGGACGGCGGAAACGTCGAGCGTGTCCACGCCGAGGTTGCCGTTGATGCTGCCGCCGATTGTGCCGGCCGCGCTGAAAACGAACGAGTCCGCAGCCGTTCCAGCGACGATGTTCTCGAGTCCCGTGAACGTATTCGCGGCGCCCACCGCGGTGCCGCTGTTCGCACCGGTGACGTTGTACGGGATCGCGACGTTCGGTCCATTCAACAGATCGTTCGTGCCGGCGCCCATGTCCAGCACGGTGGGGATGCCCGTCGCGCCGAGGGTGAGCGTGTCGTCGCCGGCGCCGAGTTGGATATCGAAGTTGAGGAGTTGCGCGAGCGCGGTGAACGCGGTCTCGCCGTTCATGATCATCGTGATCGGATCGCCCGCGAGCACGGAACCGACGTCGTTGACGCCGGTGCCCACGAGCGTCGTGATCGCGCCGCTGGTCGTGGCGTAGTTGAAGGGCTGGAACGCGAAAGTGCCGCTGACGTCGGTGCCGCTGGCGAGCCACGGATCGAAATCGACGTTGCCGCTCACTTCCGCGGCGACGTTTGCGGCGAGGTTGTTGCCCCACCAATTGCGCTCCGCGGTGATCAACGGCGCGGAGTCGTTGCGCAGGCCGAAGCCGGTGTTGCCGCCCAGATCGTTCTGGCTCATCGGCGCGATCGCGCCCGCGGTTGCCTCGATCCAGATGCCGTCGCCGGTGCCGCCGGAGACGACGGTGCGGAACACGCTGTCGGTCAGCGCGCCCGCGCCCGTGAGCATGCCGGTGATGACGTGGATGCCGCTGCCGGCGCCGCTGCCGGTGATGACGTTGTGCGTCAGGTGGGCGATGCCGTTGGACTGCACGAGGACGCCCGTCCTGGCGTCGGTGATCTGGTTTTCGCGCAGGATCACCGCAAGGTTGCCGGTGAAGTTCTGCGCCGCGAGCCATTCGAAGCCGATGTTCACGCCGTCCGCGCTGTTGTTCGCGTACTCGATGGTGGTCGTCGCGCTGGAGTGCGACGTGATGCGGAACGCGCGATGCAGGTTGAGCGACGAGTCGTTCCCCGGGGCGAGGTTGACGAAAGAGTTGTTGGCGACAGAGATGTCGCTGGTGAAGCCGTGCGCGTTTTCCCAGATGCCGATGACCCTCTGCGGCG
Organism: Thermoanaerobaculia bacterium; assembly: GCA_035999335.1. GTDB lineage: Bacteria > Acidobacteriota > Thermoanaerobaculia > Gp7-AA8 > Gp7-AA8 > QHVT01. The sequence continues at coordinate 5,954 of DASYGV010000029.1, forward strand.
TCGCGGATTGCGCATTGAGCACTTCGATCGTGTTGCCGCTGATCGACAAGCCGTCGTAGATCGAGCCGAGGCTGGTGTTGCACTGCATCCCCACCTCGGACGCGATGGTCGCGCCGGCGCTCACCCCATCGCCGCGGCTCTGAATGGTGTTGTTCGCGATCAGTTGGTTCGTGCCGAACGCGTAGTGGATGCCGATGTTCTGGAACGCATCCGCGGGAGCGGCCGTGGCGTTGAGGTCCTGCGCCATCCGGATGAAGTTGTTCTGGATGACCGTGTTGTTGAACGCGTCCGCGCCGCCGGCTCCATTGAACATGCCGATGCCGAGGTCGAAGTCGAGGATGCGCAGGTTCGAGATCGTCCAGTTCTGATTGTCGCCGCCGTCCATGACCAGAAACGCCTCGAGGTCGACGGTGGGGAGGTCGTTCGGTCCCTGGATCGATGCGCTGCCGAGAGAGTTGGCGGTGAAGGTGATGGTGTTCAGATTCGCGGGGACGAACACCATGTAGTCGTCGGTGGTCGAGGCGGTGTTGTCGTTGCCGAGCGCCCACGCGGCCGCGGCGAACGGCTGGGTGAAATCGAACGCGCCGGAGAGGATGATCGAGTCGCCGGAGATCGCGCTGTTGACGGCGTTCTGGATGCGGCGGTAGTCGTTGTTCGCGGCGTCGATGTCAGCGCCCGCGCTCACGTTGATGATTGCGTTCGCCCCGACGCGCAGGGGCGCGTTCGCGGCGATGCGCGGCGTGCGCGCCGGCGTTCCGCGGCGGATCGCGACTTCACGCCCATCCAGGGTCGTGATGCGAGCGGCAAACAGCGGGAAGGACGAGAGAACGACCGACAGCCCGAAGACGATGCGGAGCAATGACATCAGGCCTCCGTTCACGAGCGATGTTCTCGCAAAGAGTACAGGAATTAGGAATATCCCGGCTCCGATTCCTGATCTCGTTCCTCCAAGTCATCCCCTGGCCCCATGGGCGGGCCTCCAAACCAATCTCGATTCGTGTACATTAGGCGCGCTCGCGGCGACAGGTCCTCGCCGCGACGTTTCCTCACAGGACGGGGCTTCGCTTGCCGCGGAAGTGGCGGCGAGATCTCTGTCCGGAGCAAACGCAGCAAATTCATTCGTCAGGCGAATCCGAACATGATGATCAAACGCTCGCTGATCTTCCTCGCGGTCATTGCGACTCTGCTGAACGTGGCGCCGGACGCCATGGCCGACAAGAAAGATCGTAGTTGCCTGGCCGTCGTGGCCGGATCCCTGGAGCAGCCATGGAAAGGCGGCAAGGACGACGCCGAGAAGAAGTTCGGGAGTCTCGACGCCCCGGCCTTTTCGGCCGCGGCGGTGCTCGACCTGAAATTCGCCATCGTCTTTTCGAAGAAAGTGGCCGAACAGTTCTCCGCCGTCCACATCGTCGAGTTTCGGGTCTACACGCCGCAGGGACATCTCTATCAATCCCTGTCGATTCCCATGACCAACGACGGCCGATTGTCAGGCGAGCGTCATCACGTGCCCGGCTATCCGGATCCCATGCCCGTGCAGGTGCTGCAGCCGATCCACCGGGGAGGCGGACACGGGATGTTCGCCGAGGTCACTCTGCCGGTGGCGGGGACGTCGATTGTGGGCAGCTCACTTTATGGCACATGGAAAGCGGAGGCGTTCGTCGCCGACGAGATCGCGCCTTGCAGCCAACGGGCGTCGTTCACGATCACGCAGTAGATGGAGACGCGAACTGAGATGCCCACGTCCTTGATTCGGTTCTGCCGCGCGACACTGGTTGTCGCTCTGCTCATCGCGTTCGTACCGCCAGCCGGCGCAGACCTCGCGCCTGCATGGATCAACGAGTTTCAGGCTCCCGCGCCGGCCGGCTTCCTGACCATTGAGACCAGCCGCATGCTCGCAGACGGCTCGTACATGGAGCTACTGAGGCTCGGCTACGGCACGATGCATGTCGCGACGCGATACGACACGGCCGGCACGCGCCTGACCACGTCGTTGCCGATGCCGATCGACGCGATCAACGCGAGGCTTGCGATCGGCCCGTTTGGTGAGGTCTATGCGTCGGGCTTCGCGTTGAACACGGACGTCACGGACTCGTCGAAATATTCGCTGAGGGCCTGGAAATACGACGGTCATACCGGCACGTCGCTGTGGCCGAACCCGGTCGTCAACGCAATTACACGAAGTGGATTTCCGGGGATCTCGGCCGTCGCCATCGACACGCACGGGAATCTCGTCGGTTGCGGCACGGAAGGCACGGTCATCTTCGCCGCAAAATGGAGCGGCGTCGACGGAACGCTTCTATGGGCCCGCACCTACGCCGGAGGCACGTCCAACCTCCGCGTGGCCGTTGCATCGGACGACACGATCGCCATTGCCGCGCCCAATGGAACGTCCGTGCGGACGATGAAGCTCGACACCGCCGGGAATCCGCTGTGGACGCGCGATCTCGCGACCGGTTCCGCGAGCGAGACGCCGGTCATCCGCGGAGTCGCAGTGACCCCCGATGGCTCCGTGACCGTCGCGGCCAGCGGCGCTGCAGCCGCGGGGGACACGCGCATCTTCATCGCGCGTTACGCTTCCGGCGGTACGCCGCTCTGGTCGGCGGATCAGGCTACCGGATCGGTGTCGTTCGTACACCTGAGGTGCGACAGCGCGGGCCACGCGTTCGTTGCGGCGACGCTCGACAGCGCGGCCAGCGCACTCGTCGTCAAGTACACGCCTGACGGTGCGCTGGCGTGGAGCAGCGGCTACAACGCCTTCGGCTCCGATTTCGTCGCTGGAATTGCCGCTGACGGCAACGGCAATGCCATTGTATCGATCCGCTCCGATGCCGGCGGCGCGAACGGCATGGACGTCGTGGCCGTGAAGTTTGCGGCAGCCAACGGCAGCACGCTCTGGACGTATCGCGATGCCCGCTCCGGCAACATCGAGGCAGCCCAGCCGGTCGTCGACCCCGCAGGAAACGTTTTCGTCGGCGGGTATTTCACCACGTCACCGCTTCTGTTCCGCGTCAACGGCGCAACCGGGGGACTGCTCTGGAGTGCCGTCCATCCGAACTCGCGCGGACAGGACAGGTCTCGAGGCGCGGTCGTCGACGCGTCCGGCGACGTCATTGCCGCAATCGATTCCGGTTCGTCTTACGGCAATGGCGCGATGGCGGCGGTGAAATACGCGCCGGCCACGGGCGCTGTGATCTGGTCGTCCAAGGTGGACAACGGCCAGATTGCGACGTCCGCGAACGCGATCGCAGTCGACAGCGCGGGCTACGTGTTCGTCGCGGGAGTGCAAATTGGTCCGGAATCGTTGGTGCTGGCCCAGTTCAATTCCGCCGGCGCGTTTCAATGGATGCGGAAGCTTTCCATCACCACTCCCTCCGTGAAGGCGCTGGCTACGGACGCTGCCGGCAATGTGATCGTACTCGGAGGAACCTGGGTCTCCGGGAACAGGAACGTGGTCACGGCGAAGTACGACCGCAACGGGAATCTGATCTGGCAGCGGATGTATGACTCCGGCTCGGCCGACGACCCCGCCGCGGTTGCCGTCGATCCAGCCGGTGACGTGGTGGTGGCCATCGACGCGGATGTATGGCAGGTCGTGAAATACGCGGCCGCGGATGGAACACCGATCTGGACGACGCCCTGGAGCTCCGGTTTGGGCCCGAAGGCGATGGTGATCAGCGCCGCCGGCGACATCTATGTGACCGGCGAAGGCCCGGCGCCTTCCTTCGCGGACATCGCTACGATCGGCCTCAATTCCGCAGGCGCGATTCAGTGGTCTGTGTCGTATTCGAACTTTGGCAGCGACTCACCCACCGACATCGAGCTCGACGGAACCGATCTGCTCGTCGCCGGCCGCAGCGCATCCCCTCTCAATGCCAGCCGCAATGATTACGTGATTCTTCGTTACGCGACCTCCAATGGAGCGCAGCAGTCGATCATCCGGTATGCCGATCCGCTCCTGGTGGGGTTCTACTTCAATCACCCGGTGCACATCGGCCTCGACACCTCCGGAAACATCGTTCTGGGAGGCAGCGCGTACCGCGATGCGCGCCGCGATGACGATGCCGTGTTTCTCAAGTTCAGTCCCGCGGGCGCGATCGTGGCCGGCCCCCTCTACATCGATCGCGGTGTCGACGACCGGCTGGTTTCGCTGGTGATGTCCGGCGACACCATCTTCGCGGCAATGGCGACTGGCGAGATCCGAAGCGACGCCTATACGATGCGCGTCGATGCGGCGCTCGCCATCGTCACCGCCACCGACCAGCTTCCGCCCGGATATTGCGGGCGGCCGTACTCGGCGAGCGTCGTCGCGGTGAACGGAACGGCTCCGCTCGTGTGGAGCGTCGTCTCCGGCGCGCTTCCCAACGGCGTGACGCTCGATCCTTCCACCGGAGCTCTGAGCGGCACGCCATCGGACGTGCAGTCCTCCAGCTTCCGCTTGCGCGTGACGGATGCGTCGAGCACGCTCGTCGAGCGCGACTTCACCGTCGGCATCGACCCCAACGCCGACCGAGTGCCGATCGTTGCCACTCCGAATCCGGCGTGCGGCGCAACGACTCTTTCCATTCCACCGGGCTTCACCGTACGTTCGTGGATGCCGGGAGGCGAGAGTACGTCGACGATCGTGGTCACTCCTTCGCATCCTTCTGTCTATGGCGTCGAACTGGACCAGGGAGGTTCCTGCATCACCCGCGGCGCGATCGACCTTCCTGCGATTCAGTCGCTGAGCGCCGTGACGATCACATTGAGCGGATCGGCGACTCTGTGCAGTGCGCCGACCGCCGGTACCGTCACCGTGGCGGATACGGGCGGCGGCGTGAACGCGCATCAGTGGGGATACCGCACCACGTCCGGCGGGCCGATCACGGATATCGCCGGGCAGACCGGGACTTCGTACGTCATCACGGCAAGTGATTTCGCCGGTGGGGCGACCTACTATCTGGTCTGTCGCACGACGCCGTCCTGCGGGAACCCGACGACCTCGAACGAGATCGTCGTGTCGATCAGCGATGCCACGCCACCGACTTCGCTCCTGGCGACGGCCACCGGCGACAACGCGATCTCTCTGTCCTGGAGCGCGGGCAGCGGATCGGGCACCCACCACTACAACATCTATCGATCCTCGCGGCTCTGTCCCGGTCTGACGTTTACCAAGATCGGACAGACGACCGGCATGGAGACGACGTTCACGGACAATAGCGTCGTCACGGGCGGGAGCTACTCCTACAAGGTCACCGCGGCCAACAGCTCGAACTCGTGCGAGACCGGATTCTCGAACTGCGACGACGCCGTCGCGTATGGCTCGTGCGCGCTTGCGCCGACGTTCGCCGGTGCGGCCTCCGCTGCCGCGAACGGGTGTTTCATCCGCGTGTCGTGGTCTGCCGGGACGAGCAACTGCCCGTCGTTTCCGACGGTCGTCTACAACGTCTACCGTTCCACCTCGTCCACGTTTACACCGTCGGCCGCGAACCGCATCGCTTCCTGCGTCATCAACACGACCTATGACGACGACACGGTAACCGCTGGGACGACCTACTACTACGTCGTGCGCGCGGAGGATTCCTCCACGGGCAACGGCGGGCCCTGCAATACCGGCAATCAGGACGCGAACGTCATACGCCGGTCCGCGATGGCTACCGGTTCGGCGGTGACGTCGACCCTCTATGCCGATGCGTTCGAGGCTCCGAACCGTCCGCCGTCGAATCCCGATGCGTATTGGATCGAGCAGGCTTCGGCAGGCGGCGACCATCTGTCGCTGAGCACCTGCCGTTCGGCGTCAACCACGACCAGCTACAAATGGGGCAGCACCGGCGCCTGTCCGGGAACTTATCTCCCCAATGTCACGAGCAATCTGATCCTTGGAGGGAACGGCTCCGTCTCGGCATCGATCAACGGCATCGCCATCCCTTCGTCGCTCACGAACGTGAGGCTCCTCTTCAATCACTACCGCGACTCCGAGACGTCCTGGGATGGCGCGGCGCTCTACTACTCGACCACCGGTGCGGCCGGCACCTTCACGCTCGTGAACGACAGTGTCACGGCCGGGCAGCCTTACATTCTCTCCGGCGGCTACAACGGCACGCTCAACATCGACGGTAACCATCGCGCATGGATGGGGGTGTTCCCGTCGTTCACGCCGGTCGTCGTGAATCTCAACGCCCTGGTGGGGCAGACGGTCTGGTTCCGCTGGCGCTTCGTCTCCGACGGCAGCGTCGAACAGGAGGGTTACTACCTCGATGACGTTCGGATCACCGGCGACACGGCCATTTCCTGCTCGACGCCGCCCAATCCGGTGCAGGCATTGAGCGTGACGTCCACCAATGGCTCCAATCAGATCGAGTGGCTCAATCCTTCCGTCGGCTCCTACGGCGCGACGATGATCCGCTTCCGGACCGATACGTTTCCCGCATCGACGGTCGACGGCACTTTAGCCACTACACGCACCGGTGCGGCCGGGGAGCGCGATTCCTGGACGCACTCGGGATTGACGAACGGGACGACGTATTACTACGCCGCATTCGTCGACAACGGATTCGGCGTCTGGTCGCGCAACCGCACCGTTGCCGCACGCCCACAATTGGTGAACGGCGTGGTGAAGTGGGTCTATGCGACCGGAGCGTCGGCGATGACGCCGCCTGGCATCGGCTCCGTCTTTGCGGTCTCCAATGACCGCATTCTTCACTCGATGAATACCGGAACGTCCGGTGGCCAGTGGCCGTCGGCGTGGAAGCCGATGGTCATGAACGCCCCCTCCCAGGCGCGTCCTCCGGTGCCCTCCTTCACTCTCGGTGCGGCGACGAAGGAGGTTTATCTCGGCTCGCAGGACGGCCACGTGTACTGCGTCGACGGCAACACCGGAGCTCAGATCTGGAGGACCGCCACGCCGATCGCGGAGATGGTGCAGGGCGCGGCGAACGGGATGTTCACGGTCTACGGGGCCGCATACGATCTCACTCTCGTCGGAACGCGCAACTCGTCTTCGGTGAATCGCTTCGTGGCCCTCGACGCCAGGACAGGTGCAGAGCGTTGGGCTTTCGACAATGGCGGCGGCGCGAGCGCGAGCGATGCCATCGGCGTCATCACCGGCGACGCCGCAGTCGAATACGACAATCGCGTCTTCTTCGCCAGCCGTACGAAATCTGGCGGAAGCAATCAAACGGTCTGGGCCCTCTCGTTTACCGATACCGGCGCCACGAAGCTCTGGTCCGCCGCCATCGGCGACAGCGACGGCAGTCCCACGGTCTGGAACGACCGCGTCTACATCGGCACCAATAACGGGACGGTCTACGCTCTCGACGAAACGACGGGCGCCGTGCTCTGGAGCTATGCGACGAACGACGGCCCGGTCAAAGGCTTTGTCAACGTCGACTTCCTTTCCGCGAGCGGACGTCTCTATTTTGCAACGACGAACAAGGTCTGGTCCGTAACCGACAGTGGCGCATCGGCCACGCTCAATTGGAGCGTGTCGTTGACGCGGCCCTCGATTCCTCTTTATACGGGCACGGCCCTCATCATGGGCTCCGGCGACGGCCGCCTGTACCAGTTCACGAATCTCTCGAGCGCCACGCCCACGCAGACTTCGGTCGTCCTCGGCGCCGGCACCGCAGGGGTCGGCAGCCCGTCCCTCGACTATGCGAGTTCGATGATTTACGTGGGGAATGAGGCCGGCGCGATTTACGGCGTCTCCCTTCCGCTGCCATAGCGGGCAATTGCTTGAAGCTTTGGAACGTCGCGCGCGGGCGGGCGAGGGCGGCGAGGAACGCCGGCACCTCGCGATCCAGCCACGGCGAGCTCGCGGAGACGAAGTCCAGCCAAGTGCGGTCGCTACGAGGCTGACTTTCTACCGCGCGGGCTCCTAGCCGTGGACGTGAGCGCGGCCGACGAAGCGGCCGCGCGTCACGTTTTCTTCACTCTCCCCGATCGCACTCTACTGTTGATTCGTGCCGCCGGTCGTCGTGTCGGTGCCGGTGTCGGGGTTGTTGCCGTTATCGCCGCCGTCGTTCGGGTTCTGCGGAATGGATGGGCCGCCGTTTGCCGTGATGCGGCCGACGCGCTTGAGCAGCTTGATCACTGCCTGGACGATCGTGTCACCGCGGCCGCGTGACGGGCGCGCTTCGGCGACCGGAACGGCGAGCATGAGCGTCGCGACGATGGTGAGGGTGGAAACGAGGGACTTGATGGACGAAGTGCGCATAGTTTTTCTCCTTGCGTTGTCGACGTTGTGGTTCTCTGTTGCTCAGCGGTGTCCGCTGAAGGTGCCTTACAGGTGGGAGATGCGGGGACGCAGTTATTCTCCGAGGCCGCTGGGGGGCGGCGCAAAGAGGCGAGGTTGCTCGGCCGGCAACTCGCGAAGAAAGGCGTGCACATGGCGTACGAGGCTCGTCGACGCCTGGCCGAGAGCGACCGCTTCGCGAAGAAAAGACAAAGCGGTGATGGCGCGCGAGGCCATGCCGGAGCGCGTGAACTGTGCGATCACGTCGCGGCAGATGGCCGGCACCTCGTCCGTGCGGCCAGTGGCCAGAAGGACCTCGGCCAATTCCAGCGCGACCAGACCAGCGTCGGCGATCAGATCCAGTTGCGCGAACTCCCGCCACGTCTGCCGCAGCGACGGGATGGCTTCCTCGGCCTTTCCCGATACGACGAGCGCTCGCGTGAGAATCCACCGGCTACGGGTTCGCTCCGTCTCCATCCCGAGCATCTCGAAATCGGCGACACAGCGCACCAGGTACTCCGCCGCCGCTGCCGGTCGACCCAAGTCGACCAGGCAGAGAGCGACATTGTGTGCGATGCGAACTGCACTGGTTTCACTCAAGCCCGGATCGTTCTCGACCGATTGCCAGATCTCCAGCGCGCGCTCCACGGCTCCGCTGTTGAACATGACAGCGCCTTCGGTGATCCGCGCGTTCACGTACCGTACGCGATCGCCGAAGCGGAGGAACGTGTCGCCGGCTTCCCGTGCGAGCGCGGCGGCTTCGGCGATGCGGTCGACGTTCTGCAGAATCGCTGACTTGACGATCGCGACGCGTGCGAGGTCGTACTCCGGAAGCGGAACCTGATCGAACAAACGCTTCGATCGATCGATGGTCTCCATCGCCTCGGGATAGCGGCCCATCAACGACAGGACCTGTGCATGCTCGCGCAACGCTTGCGCGCGCAACTTGATCACGTAGTCACACGGGTATTCGCTGACGTCGAGCGCATTCGCGATGCTGATGGCCATCGCCGTCATCTGCAGGGCGTTGGCCGGCGAGGTCTCGAAGGTTTGGAACTTTCTCTCGAGAAGCTCCTTCACCACTCCGGCAGTGTACGCGCCCTTTGCGGTGCGAAGGCGCTGTGGCCACCATGACGACGGTCCGGTCAGGATTTCATTGCAGATGTGAACGGCATCGTGGTCTTCCGCCCGCGCCCGTTCCGCAAACGCCGCGACGTCCAGGACGAACTGCCGGGGGGCGGATGTCGGGTTCCAGACATCCTTTTCTCCGAGGATGCCCATCAACTCCCGCTGCTCACCAACCTCGCCCGCGCACTCTGCGCACGAGGACACGTGGGACTCGATCTCGCTCGCGTTGGGCGAGGTGCCTTCCACATACTGGAACAGCGATTCGTCGTCGAAATGCGCCATGGGACGTACTTACGGACGGCAAGATAGCACGCCGGAAGGGGACTTGTCAGCAAGGAACGCAAAAGAGCCGCATGGATGGAGAAATTTACTTCACAGGGCGCCTCGCCTGAACGGATCGCAGAAGGGATGCGAAACGTGCGGCCAGGCTGGGCTAATCAGCGCCGCCGCTCGTAGCGGCTGGCTGGGGAGGGAGGATTCGAACCTCCGAATGGCGGCTCCAAAGGCCGCTGCCTTACCACTTGGCGACTCCCCATCGGATCGGCAGGTACCCTGTAACACGGCGCTGCCTCAGGGCATTCGCGGGCGGCGAAGTCTAGCATCACAGCTTCTCCTTCGCGATCACCCCTACCTTCCCACTCGTCACGCGAAGGTAATCGGCCGGCGCGAGGACGATCTGCGCGCCGCGCATGCCCGCGCTGACGGAGATGACGTCGAATAGCTCGATGGTCTCGTCGGCGAACACGGGGTAGCTCCTCTTCGCCGCGAGCGCGGTGACGCCGCCGCGGATGTAGCCGGTGAGTGGCTGCACTTCCTTCAGCGGCACGGTCTCGATCTTCTTGTCGCCCGTGAGCTGCGCGAGTCCCTTGAGGTCGAGTTGCTGATCGCCGGGCACGACCGCGAAACAGACGCCGTGCTTGTCGCCGCGCGCGACGAGGGTCTTGAACACCTGCTCCGGCGGCAGCCCCACCTTGCGCGCGACGGACTCGGCGGCCAGGTCGTCGGGATCGACCTGGTACTCGCGGAGCTCATAGGAGACGCCGAGCGAGTCGAGAAGCCTGGCCGCATTCGTTTTCATCAAGAGCAGTATTCTCCTGGAAGGATCGGGAATGCCCTCTCCCGCTGCCCCCGTTCCGAATAACTTCGGAGATCCCCAAGAGTGCACCGAATCGCCGTAACGCTTCTGCTCGTGCTGTTGACCTCGTTTGCCGCACGCGCGACGACGATCGTCCTGCCCACGGATGAGCAGCTCATCGACAAATCGCCAGTGATCGTCAGCGGCACTGTCCTCTCCACGATGCCCGTCGATCGCGGCGGCATGATCTGGACGGACACGCGCGTCGCGGTGACGCGCGCGATCAAGGGGCAGAGCGAGGCGACGATCACGATTCACGAGTTGGGTGGGATCCAGGGCGATCGCATCACGAAGATCTTCGGCTCGCCGGAGTTTAGGGAAGGCGAGCGCGTGCTGCTCTTCCTCGAGCCCGCACCTCGAGGCGGTTATCGCGTGATGGACCTCTTCGTCGGCAAGTTCGGTGAAGGGAAAGCACTCAACGGACGACGCGTCTGGCTCCGCGACGACTCGCATGAAGAAGTCGCGCTTCTCGACGCGGACTTGCGTCCCGCCAACCCGACCAACATCCAGCGCGACGCGGCAGGCTTCGAGACCTTCGTCACCGAGCGCCTCGCTGGACGTGCGGCGAAGAAGACGTACGGCATCGTGAATCCCGTTCTCCAAAGTGAAGACGGCAGCGGAAGGATCAAGTCGGACTTCACGCTGATCTCGGAGCCGAACATCTACCGCTGGTTCCACTTTGACCAGAACCAGACCGTCCCCTGGCACCACGTCGGAACGCAGCCGGGCTACAGCGGCAACGGTGTGAGCGAGCTGCAGACGGCGATGGCGGTGTGGACGGGCTATTCCGAGGCGAAGATCCGGTACACCTACGCTGGTGCGCTGTCCGGCGGTGGGAACCCCAACGAGGTGTATTTCAATGATCCGCTGAACGCGATCGCGGGTACGTGGAATCCGAACACCGGCGGAACGGTCGGACTCGGTGGCTACAACGGCACGGGCGCGAGCGGCACGTTCACGGCCACGTTCCAGGCCGATCTGTCACACACGGCCGGTGTGAAACAAGCGTTCGAGATCACCTCCGCGCTGCTCACGATCCAGAACGGCGTCTCGCCGTCGGCCAGCATCAGCAGCGCGACGCTGGCCGAGATCATCGCGCACGAGTTCGGCCACACCCTCGGCTTCGGACACAGCGCGAGCAACGTCGCGCTGATGTTCGCGTCGGTGACGGGGCTCGGGCCGTCGCTTCGGGACGACGACCGCCTCGCCGCGCGCTGGCTCTATCCCAACGGAGGCGGCACCACGACGCCGACCGCTCCGGCCGCGCCGTCGAATCTCACCGCGACTCCCTCCGGCAGCAACGCCGATCTCACATGGACCGACAACGCGAACAACGAGACCTCGCAGTCGATCCATCTCGCGCAGGGCAACGGCTCGTTCACGAACATCGGAAGTGTCGGCGCGAACGCGACCAGCGTGCGAATCAGCTCGCTCGCGGCAGGCTCGTACCGCGTTTACGTTGTGGCCTCGAACTCCGCGGGCAACTCGCCGCAGTCGAACACCGCGACCTTCATCATTGCCAGCCCGCCGACTGCCGCCTTCACGATGACGCCCACGAGCGGCAACGCGGCGGAGACGAACTTCGTCTTCTACGATGAATCGTTCGGCTCGATCACCTCGCGCCTCTGGCAGTTCGGCGACGGCGCGACCTCGACGAGCTCCGTCGCCACGCACACGTACGCGGCCTCGGGGCAGTACACGATCACGTTGACCGTCAGCGGTCCGGGCGGCACGTCGTCGACGTCGAAGGTCGTTACGATCAGCGGCCCACTCAATCCGCAATTCGTCTGGTCGCCGACCGTGCCGCTGCCGAATCAGACCGCGCAGTTCACCGATCAGTCGGGCGGCGCTCCGACGTCGTGGCTGTGGAACTTCGGCGACGGAACCAACTCGACGCTGCAGAATCCACCGAAGCAATACGGTTCGCAGGGGACGTACACCGTCACGCTCACGGTCTATCGCAACGGAAACTCCGCGTCGACGTCGCGCCCAATCACGGTCGCGAACTCAACGCCAGCCACGCAGCCGCCGGTCGCGGCGTTCGACATGTCGTCGTCGGTCTCCCTCGGCGACAACGTCGCGTTCACCGATCGCTCGACCGGTGCGCCGGTGTCGTGGGAGTGGACGTTCGGCGACGGCGGGACGTCGAGCGTGCAGAGTCCGACGCATGTCTACGCCGCGCCGGGCACGTACATGGTCACGCTGGTCGCGGCGAACAGCGCGGGCACGAGCTCGCTCTCGAAGCAGATCACCGTAACGTCGATCACCCCGTATCGCGGACTCATCTCGGCGGCCGCGCAGACGAACGGCATCGGCGGCACGTCGTGGCGCACAGAGCTCAGCCTCCTCAACGCGGGCCTGGAAGGGACCACGGTGACGATGCGCTTCCTGCCGAGCCCTGTCGAGAAGACGATCGAGAAGACGATCTATCTGACGCCGCGGCAGACGGTGACTTACTCGAACACGCTCCTCGAGGCGTTCGATCTGACGACCGGCGCAGGCGCGGTCACGATCGACGCGAGCAGCGCGGGCAGCAGCGCGCAGCTCCGCGTCACGAGCCGCACCTTCACCACCGGCGCGATCGGCACGTACGGCCAGTCCGTGCCTGAGGTGCAGGCCGAGCAGCTCGCGAAGACGTTGTACATCACCGGCATCCAGAGCAGCTCCGCATATCGCACGAACATCGGCTTGGTGAATCGCGCGGAAGCGGAGATCACCGCGGCGCTCACGCTTTACTCGCAGACGGGCGGCACGATCGCGACGAAGAACGTCACGTTGCCCGCGACCTCGTTCCAGCAGTCCGCGGTGTGGGCGCTGTTCCCCGAGGTGCAGGGTGCGTCGCATGACGCGCTGACGTTGAAGATCGCGACTAATGCCGCGGATGCGGTGAGCGCGTACGCGTCGGTCGTCGACAACAGTTCGCAGGACCCGATCTACGTCCAGGCCTCGGCCGCGCCGTTCGGCGACTCGCTGACGATCCCGGTCGTCGGACGCGCGCCCGGCGCGAACCAGACGTTCTGGAGAAGCGACGTGACGCTGTTCAATCCGAACGACGATGACCTGAGCATCACGCTGGGCTACGGCAATGCGACGAGAACGATCCTGCTCGACGGTCACGACACGGAGGTGCTTGCGGACCTCCTCTCGTTGTTCGAGCTGACTTCCGGCACAGGCTCGTTGTTCGTGAGCTGGAGCGGGCAGAACGGGCCGGTGGTCACGAGCCGGACGTATACGACCGCGGAATCCGGTGGGACATACGGCCAGTCGATCGATCCGATGACGTCATTGAAGTCGTCGATGTTCGTGCCGGGCCTTCGCAACGACGGCTCATTCCGCTCGAACGTCGGCTTCGTGAACGGCGGCGGCGAGTCCGAGACGTTCGCGGTGATCGTGCTCTCGCCTTCGGGCACGGAGCTCGCGCGCAACACGCTCACGCTGGCCGCAAACAGCATGGTGCAGCATTCGGTGAGCTCGCTCTTCCCGAACGTGAACTCGTCCTCGTTCACGCTGTTCATGGAGGGGGATGCAAACGCGAGGCTGTTCGCGTACGGCTCGATGGTGGACAACGCGTCGGGCGATCCGGTGTTTTTCGCGGGTCAATGACCCACATCAACGCGTAACAAATCCCGCCCGACGAGAATCGTTCCTTTGAAATGACGCCCGGCCCGCTCGCGGAACGTTTCCTCGGCGTTCGCGGGGATGAGGTGCGTCAGCACGAGCGTCTTCACGCCCGCGCGCGCCGCGAGCTGTCCCGCTTCCTCCGCGCTCGTGTGATAGCTCATCAGCCGCGCCGCGACCTCCGGTGTGTCGACTTTGGCGAAGTGCTCGGGCAGATACGCCTCGAGCACGAGCACGTCCGCGCCTTTCGCGAAGCGCACGAGACTTTCCGTCGGACGCGTATCGCCTGAGATCACAACCGACGTTCCACCGGCGTCGAAGCGATAGCCGAATGCATGCTCGACCGGCTTGTGATCGACGACGAACGCCGTCACCTTCATCTTGCCGTCGTCGTAGACGACGCCCTCGCGGACGATGTGCGTACGAATCGTCGCTCCCGCGGCGGGATGCTTCTCGAGCAGATCGCGCCGCAGGTGAATGTCCTCGGCGAAGAACTCCAACATCGCGTCCGCGAGCCGCTTCGTGCCCTTCGGTCCGTACAACTCGAGCGGCACTCGCTTCCGCCCGAATTGCCACGACGTGTTGAAGAGGTCCGGCAATCCCGCGGTGTGATCGGAGTGAAGGTGCGTGAGGAACACGCCGCGCAGGTTGGCGTAGTTCAGCTCCGTCCCCGCGATGCGCATCGTCGTTCCGCGTCCCGCGTCGACGACGAACCACTTCTCCCCGAACACCACCGCGGTGGACGGGCCGGCGTGATCGACGTCGGGACGCGGGTAGCCCGTGCCGAGGAGGATCACGATCAGCGCGCTAGACAACAAATTCGTCATAAACGATCTGGGACCACGTCTCCATCTGTTCGCGTAGCGACGAAAGTTCTGCGAGCGGCGCCCAGCGTCCGGTCATCTTCTCCGTCTCGCGCACGGTCACGTTCGCGTCGTGCGCATCGAGCACGTACACCGCGCCGAGGTGCACGCTGCCCACGTCCGTCGTGTCGTCGTTGAGGATGCCGACGAACGTCAGGTCGTAATCTCCTTCGACATTCACCTCTTCCTCTAATTCCTTCATCAGTCCATGGATCAAGCCATCGAGCCGGTTCGGCGGCGTGTCGGGGTTGATGTGGCCGCCGATGCCGAGGGAGAGCTTGTGATGCAGCCGCGCCTCGGTCTGTTTCTGCGTGCGTTGCAGGAGGAAATACGAGCCGTCGTGGCGGATCAGAACGTACGGAATGATCTGCTTGTATTGCGGCGACACCTCGGCCGTCGGACGGTCGAGGAAGAAATGCCCGTCGAGGATCACGTCCAGCGCTTCGTCGAGCCGCTCGCGCACGAGGCCGTATTCCACCAGAAACGGCGCGAGTCGCTCGCGTTCCACCACCATCACCTGCTCGGTCATCGAAACGACTCCAGCACCGCGTCGTGCAGCAGACCGTTCGTCGAGAGTGCGTTTCCGCCGTCGAAACGCGCGTTGCCGCGCAGGTCCGTGAAGCGGCCGCCGGCCTCCTCGACGATGATTTGCACCGCGGCCACGTCCCACGGCGCGACTTCCGGCTCGACCGCGATCTCGATCGCGCCTTCCGCGACGAGCATGTGCATCCAGAAATCGCCGAAGCCTCGCGCGCGCGTACAGCGGCGCATGAGCGCGAGGAACGCCTCGGTCCTGCCGTACTTGTCCCAGTCCTCCACGCTCGCGTAAGCGATGTGCGCGCCTTCGACGTCGCCAATGCGCGACACGCGCATCGCCCGTCCATTGCAGAACGCGCCGTCCCCACGGGACGCCCACCAGCGCCGCGACAGCGCGGGCGCGGAGATCACGCCGACGATCGGACGGTCGTTCTCCATATCATTTTCAACAAGCGCGATCAGCGTCCCGTAGACCGGAATGCCGCGGACGTAGTTCGCGGTCGCGTCGATCGGATCGAGGATCCATCGCCGCGCGCCGCTGCCGCTGCCGCTGCTCCCGAATTCTTCGCCGACGATGCCATCGTCCGGGCGGTCGGCTCCGAGGCGTTCGCGCAGCACTCGCTCCACCGCCTCGTCGGCCTCGGAGACCGGCGACATGTCGATTTTGGTCCGCACGGCGAGCGTCGCGGATTGAAAGTGCTGGAGGGAGATCGCGTCCGCGGCGTCGGCGAGCTCCAACGCGAGGCGCAGGTCGGGATTCATGCGGGCGGAGGTTAACATCGAACGGAAATGATCGCGCTTGTCCTCGCCGCCACGCTGACCATCGAAGACTATGCGACCCTCCCGCTGCCGTCGTCGCCGCGCTGGTCGCCGGACGGCAAACGCATCGCCTACGTGCTGACGAAAGCGGATCTCGAGAAGAGTGCGTACGACTCCGACGTCTGGATCATCGATGCCGACGGCGCGAACAACCGCCAGCTCACTCGGGCGCGCGGCGCGGACTTCCGCCCGCGTTGGTCGCCCGACGGGAGAACGATCGCGTTCCTCAGCGATCGCGACGGCCGCAACGCGATCTGGCTCCTCGATCCCACCGGCGGCGAGCCTCGCAAGCTCGCCGAGGGGCCGACGCCCGTGCGCGAGCTCGAGTGGTCGCCGGACGGGAAGACGATCGCGTTCACGCGCATCGACGAGCTGACGGCCGAGGAGGAGAAGCGCGCGAAGGAGAAAGACGATGCGCGGGTGGTGGGGGAGGGGAAGAAGTACGTTCACCTCTACCTAGTCGACGTGGAGCAGGGCAACATCCGCCGCCTCACCAGCGGCGCGTTTTCGATCTGGACCTTCGACTGGGCGCCGGACGGGAAACGGATCGCCTTCGACCGCGGGCCCGGCACCGGTCTCGATGACCTTTATCGCACCGACATCTACACGGTGACGCTCGAAAACAGCGCGATCGAACCGCTCGTGGCGCCGCGCGGCTTCGAGCGCAACCCGACGTATTCGCCGGACGGCAAGTGGCTCGCCTTCACGACCTCGGCGGGCGTGCACGACTGGCTCGTCGAGCACGAGGTGCATGTGATGCCGGCCAGAGGCGGCGAGTCGCGCACGGTGTCGAAGGTGTACGACCGCACGCCTGAGGCGATCTTCTGGAACGGCAACACGCTGTGGGTCGAGGGTCCGTACAACACGACCACGCAGCTCTATCGCGTCAACGCGGATGGCAGTGGCTGGACCGATACGACGAAGGTCGCAGGCATGATCGGCGATGCGAACGTCCACGGCGACCGCGCGGCCTACATCTATCAGTCACCCAGCGACCCTCCGGAGCTGTACGTCGATCAGGAACGGCGACACGCATCACAACGACGCGTATCGGGCGAAGGAGCTCGGCGAGACGCGGCTCATCCGCTGGAAAAATCCGAAGGACGGCATCGAGATCGAAGGCCTGCTGACGCTCCCCGTCGGCTACCGCGGTAGCGGCCGCGTGCCGCTACTGACGTTTGTGCACGGAGGTCCGGCCTCGCGCTTTGATCAGGGCTACCTCGGCTACCTCGGGCACGTCTACGCGCCGCAGGTGCTCGCGGCGAACGGCTACGCGGTGCTGCGTCCGAACCCGCGCGGCACCGGCGGCTACGGCGCCGCGTTCCGCCGCGCGAACCGCAACGATTGGGCGGGCATGGACTGGATCGACATCAACGCCGGCATCGACAAGGTCATCGCCGACGGCATCGCCGATCCTGATCGCCTCGGGCTCATGGGTTGGAGCTACGGCGGGTTCATGGCGTCGTGGGCGATCGGCCACAGCGACCGCTTCAAGGCGATCAGCGTCGGCGCGCCGGTGACCGATCTCCTCAGCTTCCACGGCACGACCGACATCCGCGACTTCATCACGCACTACTTCGACGAGACCGCGTCGCTCGATGAACTGCGCTATGCGCCGCTACCCCTGGATCACCTGCGCGCCCACAGCCCGCTGTGGCATCTGAAGAAGACCAGCGCGAAGGTGCTGATCCAGCACGGCGAAGCCGACGACCGCGTGCCGCTGTCGCAGGGAACGATGCTCTATCGACTTCTCGATGAGCTGGGTGTGGATGTGAAGATGGTCGTCTACCCGCGCACGCCGCACATCCCGCGCGAACCGAAGCTGCGGATGGACGTGATGCGAAGGAATCTGGAGTTTTTCCGCGAAGCGCTCCCGCGATAACAAACGTAGCGCGCGGCTTCAGCCCGCCTCTCCCCAATCAACGCTTGACCACCTAACGGTAAGACGCTATCTTACTTGGTAATGAAGACGACCGTATCGTCGAAAGGCCAGATCGTTCTTCCGGCCGAGCTCCGTGAGCAGGATGGCATCGAGCCAGGGGAGGAGTTCACCGTCGAGCGTCTCGATCGTGGCGAGTACCGGCTCGTGCGACTCACGCCTCCGCCGAACGAGGGCCTGGTCGACTGGCTTCTTGCGTGTCCCGAGAAGGGATTCTTTGTGCCCATCGAATCCGAATCGACCGACACGCTGTGAGATATCTCGTCGACGCTAACGTCCTGAGCGAGCCGACGAAACCGACGCCGCACGCGGGCGTGGTGGAGTGGCTGAGGAGGAACGAGCGCGATATTGCCGTCGATCCGATCATCCTCGGCGAGATTCGTTTCGGCATTCTTCTCCTCCCGCGCGGGAAGCGGCGGACACGTCTCGAGCGCTGGTTTGATGGCGGCCTGGGGCGCCTCCTCTGCCTGCCGTTTGAAGCAGAGACCGGACTGCGATGGGCAAGCCTGCTTGCCACTCTTCGCGCGTCCGGCCAGGCCATGCCGATCAAAGACAGCCTCATTGCTGCCACCGCCCTCGTTCACGATCTCACTGTGGTGACCCGCAACCGAGTTGATTTCGAGAAGGCCGGCGTCGAGATCGTCAATCCGTTCGAGGTTTGATTGCGATCAGGCGGCGAACGTACGCAGGGCGGGGCTTCAGCCGACTTCAGCCAGCACCGTGGACACTGCGCTTGCTGGATCGCGCTGCTGGCAGGCCGATCGCGCTGTTGAGCGCGGCTCGCGGATAGAGCTTCTGACGTGGACCTCTCCGCGGGATATAGACTGCTCGCACGGGAGCGCTGGCAAGCCGTTTTGATAGAATGGCTTAAAGCAGAGGGCTAACGATGATTCACAGAACCATTGAATTGGACGAGATGGATTCGGAGATCGC
Organism: Thermoanaerobaculia bacterium; assembly: GCA_035999335.1. Lineage (GTDB taxonomy): Bacteria > Acidobacteriota > Thermoanaerobaculia > Gp7-AA8 > Gp7-AA8 > QHVT01. Next base: position 25,135 of record DASYGV010000029.1, read on the forward strand.
AGCCTACGAGCGGCTCACCTCAGATGAGCTTCGTCTAGAGCTCGACAGGCGCGATATCGATCCGCAAGCCACAATCGAAAGCGTTAAAACACTGGTGATCGAATACTTACGGAGACGGGACCGCGCCGGCCGACGGCGTTAGACAACAAAGACCATAACGTTTAGCACGTTAGCCCCACGACAGCCGCCGCACTTTGGTGGTCCCCTACCGGAGATGTTAGTGGATATTTTCTTAAGCTGGTCGCAAACACGCAGCGAAGCGGTCGCGAAAGCGCTTTACGAATGGATTCCGCTCGTTCTTCAGCCCGCTAGGCCTTGGCTTTCTCGCGAGATATCGAAGGGTGCTCGGTGGGACGATGTTGTGTCGCGTAAACTAGAAAGTTCCGATTTCGGTATTGTGTGCTTGACACCGGAGAATCTTCAGAGCGACTGGCTTTTGTTCGAAGCCGGCGCGCTCTCGAAGAAGGTTAATGACGCACGTGTGTGCACCTACCTTTTGGATTTGAAGCCAAGCGACGTTACCGGTCCCTTAGCAAAATTTCAGCATACCACCGCAACAAAGGAGGATACGCAGACACTGCTCGATACATTAAACGTTGCGCTAGGTGAACAGCGCCTTGACGCTAGTCGTTTCCGGCCAACGTTTGAGCAGTGGTGGCCTGAGCTAGAACGACGTTTGGCGATTGCGCAGACGCAGACTATAGTGGCTTCGGCGGCAGGACGCCGCACTGAAGACAAGATCGATGAAATCCTCTTAACCGTCCGCGCTCTAGATTCTCGGCTACAGCGAACTACGGCAATGCCGTATCGCCCGGCGGGTGCTAGCTCGCGTGAAGGGCTGGACAAGGTGTTAGCAGACGCTAACTGGCATGACCTGACGCCCCGCCTTCTTGCTTATAGCGCTACGCGCCTAGATGGCGCCGCCGAGCGTGCCCCTGATTACGTTAGCCGAGCGCTGCGCGCGATCATTGACGGCGAGTACGAGATGGCCAGTCCTACGGGCAGGTTGTTTCCATTCTTATGCGCTGTGATAAACGATCTGCTACGTCGGGATAACGTCATAAGTTCGACCTAACTCCAATCGATTACGCCTTTCCGCGGCGCTGTTCCGGCGAGTTCTTGCAGCGTTGTTATCCAACTTGCGACGTCTCCGGCGGACAGCTGACGCTCTCCATGATGGCTTTGTCGAGGCGGGAAAGGAGAGTTGCGTGATGCAAGTCAATGCGGGGATTCCCGCCGCCCGCCCGGGGTGGCGGCGCGGGACGCCGCCACGACAGCCGGCGTTCCGAAGCGCGTCCCGAAGAAGTCGCCCTCGTTCCAGCGCGGCCGTTCGTTCGCGTTCGCGATGGCTACGGCGAGGTCGAGGTTCGTGCGCGCCCAGCGCGCGCCGGTGTCGTAGTCGAGCTTCTGTTCGCGCTCGTCGTCGGCGGAGTGATAGATCGTGCGCATCCAGTCGCGCGTGAGCTTGTCGCCGTCGATGGCGGGATCGGCGCTCACGAGACCGCCTTTGTAGCTGATCGCGGGGATGCCTTTCTTCACGAACGAGAACTGGTCGCTGCGGATGAAGCGCACCTCCTCGGGTTGCGGATCGTCCTGAATGGCGAAGCCGTTGCGCTGCGCGGCGTCGCGCGCCATCGGAGCCAGCGTTGAGTGCTCGATGCCGAGGGCGACGAGGCTCTTCATCGGGAAGAGCATGGTGATCATGTCCATGTTCACGTTGGCGATGATCGTTCCCTCTACGCTCGGACGATCGGCGAAGGCTAGTGATCCCTGGATGCCCTTTTCCTCCGCGGTGACTGCGGCGAAGGCGATGGAGCGCTTCGGACGCGGGTTCATCGCCGCGACGGCGCGCGCGATCTCGATGAGCGCGGCGATGCCGGACGCGTTGTCGAGCGCGCCGTTGCGGATGCGGTCTTCCCCTCGGTCGGCGATGCCGACGTGATCGAGGTGCGCGGTGACGACGACGTGCTCGTCGGGGAGAGTCGAGCCGCGGACGATCGCGACGACGTTCGGGCTGGTTGTGTTGCCGAGCGTCGTCGTTGCGTGAATTGCGATCCGCTTCTTCAACGCGAACGGTTTCGCGATGCCGTTCTCCGCGTCGGCGAGGATCGTGTCGAGCGTCGCGGATTCGCCTTCGAAGAGTGCCTTCGCTGCGACCGGACCCAGCGCCGCGCCGCCGCGGATCTGCGGGAAGGTCTCCATCGGGACGCCGTTGCGATCGAGCGCGCGCATGGCGGTCGAGTCGCCGGTGGCGATCGTCCGCTCCCAGGAAAAGCGCCGCTCGCTATCGTGTGTGCGCACGAGAACCGTCCCGATCGCGCCGCGCACGGCCGCGTTCGCGAGCTTTACCGTGCCGCTCGAGTAATACGCGCGCTGGCTGTGCGGGAAGCTCGGCGGCGCGCCCGCAAGGAGCGCGACGACCTTGCCACGCACGTCGAGATCTCGGTAGTCGTCGTGCCCAAGCTCCGGCGCGATGATGCCGAAGCCGGCAAAGACGACCGGCGCGTCGACGTCGCTCGTGCTCTCCGTCGCGGTGCTGATCAGGACGTCCTTGCGATGTCCGAACGCCACGCCGCTGATCATGAACGACGACTTCGCAGGATCGAGGCGGAGTGTGCGCAGCTTGATTTGCTGAAAGTACGTTCCGTCGTCGCCCGCCGGCTCCGCACCGACCGCCTCGAATTGCGCCGCGACATACGCCGCCGCAACGTCGTACCCGCGCGTGCCGGCCTCGCGTCCCTCGAGCGTATCGCTGGCGAGGAAGTTGATGTGCGCGCGGATGGCGTGCGGGGTGATGGCGAGGGCGAGTGTGACGATCGCGGCGATCATGCCGCCACCTCCCGGCGGGCGCTCTGCTCGCGCCACAGCGCGGCGTACAACCCGTTCAGCGCGAGCAGCGAGTCGTGCGTGCCGGTCTCCACGACGCGCCCCTTCGCGAGGACGTGAATGCGTTGCGCGTGGGCGATCGTCGAGAGTCGATGGGCGACGAGCACGGTCATGCGGCGTTGCGTGCCGGCGGTCAGCGCGCGGATCGTTTCGGTGATCGCTCTCTCGGTGATCGAGTCGAGGCTCGACGTCGCCTCGTCGAAGATCATCAGTTCGGGATTGCGCAGGAGCGCGCGGGCGATGGCGAGGCGCTGGCGTTCGCCGCCGGAGATCTTGATCCCGCCTTCGCCGATCTTCGTGTCGAGACCTTTGTCGCCGCGCTCGATGATCGGCAGCGCCGCGGCCTGGCGGAGGACTTCGATGCACTCCGCGTCGGTGGCCCGCGGATTCACGAAGAGGAGGTTGTCGCGGATCGTACCTGCGAAGAGCTGCGTCTCCTGGGTGACGAGTCCGACGCGCGCGCGCAGCTCGTCCTGATCGACCTGCGCGATTTCGACGCCGTTGATCGCGAGGCGTCCGCTCGTCGGGCGATAGAGGCCGACCAGCAGTTTCACGAGTGAAGTCTTTCCGGATCCCGAAGGTCCGACGAAGGCCACGGTCTCGCCGGAGTGAATCTCGAGGTCGACGGATTCGAGCGACGGCGTCGACGCGGACGGATAGGTGAAGGACACGTCGTGAAAGACCACGCGGCGGAGCGGTCCGAGGGTCGCCGGATTCTCCGGCTTCGGCGCGGGCGCGATCGCGAGGACTTCCTCGAGCTTCTCCATGCTCGCGCGTGCTTCCTGATACTGCGCGATGATTGCGCCCAGCTCGGCGAGCGGCGAGAAGATCGCGAACGAGTAGAAGAAAAGTGCGTAGAACTCGCCGAGGGTGATCGTCTTCGTGAACACGAGCCAGAGCATCAGGAAGAGCAGGCCCGCGCGCGTCGTGTTGATCAGCGTCCCCTGCAGGAACGAGTAGAAGCGGAGGAAGCGCACTTTCTTCAGCTCGAGATCGAGGATCCCGGCGTTCACTTTGTTCAGGCGCTCGATCTCCTGGTTCTCGAGGCCGAGGGATTTCACCAGCTCCACGTTGCGGAGGGTCTCGGTCGTCGAGCCCGCGAGCTCCGCGGTCTGCGTGACGATCACCCGCTGCTGCGTCTTGATCCGCCGGCTGATGAAAAACATCAACGTCCCGATGCAGGGGGCGAGGAGCAGGTACGCCGTGCCGATCGACCAGTGCACGGTGAAGGCGTAGATGGTCACGAAGACCAGGCCGACCATCGACACGAACAGCATGTTCACGAAGTTCGTGATCAGCGACTGCGCGTCCGCGCGGGCCTTGTGCATCTTCTGCAGGATCTCGCCCGAGCGCTGGTCCTCGAAGACCGCGTAAGGGAGGGAGAACGAGTGCGAGACGCTGCGCTCGTAGAGCTGCGCGCCGGTGCGCTGGGCGATGACGTTGACGCAGTAGTCCTGGAAGTTCTTCGCGATTCGCGATACGAGCGCGACGCCGACGTACGCAAGCAGCAGCAGGAGCACGCCGCGCACGAAGACCTCGCGCGGGAGCTCGTTGGCCTTCACGGCGTAGCGGTCGACGATCAGCCGGAAGACCTGCGGATCGAGGAGCGAGAAGACCTGGTTGATCGACGCCAGCACGAGCGCGGCGAGGATCAGGCGTTTGTAGCGGAGGAGGTAGGTGTAGAGCAGGCGCATTGGTTTTGAGATTACTTCAGCAGCAACGCGATGGTCATGAACAGTCCGATGACAACTACCGCAACGCGCACGAACTTGCGTCCGAGGCGCCGCGCGACGCGGGCGCCGAGATAGCCGCCGAGAATCGTGCCGGCCATCATCACGAAGACGTCGTTCCACGCGACGGCCTTCGCGAACACGAAGTAGATTGCGGCGATGCCGTTGATGCAGACGGCGAGGATGTTCTTGAGGCCGTTCATCTGGTGCAGATCGGTGAGGCCGATCAGGCCGAGCGCGGCGAGCATGAGGATGCCCATGCCCGCGCCGAAGTAGCCGCCGTAGATGCCGACGAGGAGTTGGAAGATCAGGACGAACACGATCCAGCGGGTTGGCGGTTGGCGGTCGGCGGTTGGCGGCGGAAGACGCCTGGTGATCACTTCCTGCATCGCGAGCAGGAGCGTTGCGCCGAGGATGAGGAATGGGACGAGCTTCTCGAACACCGACGATGGTGTCCGCAGCAGGAGCCAGGATCCGAGCGCGCCGCCCAGGAGCGACGGGACGATCAGCAACAGCACCCAGCGCCGCACTGTCGACAATTCGCGGCGGAATCCGTACGCGCCTGCGAGCGATCCCGGCCACATCGCGACGGTGTTGGTTGCGTTGGCCACGATCGGATCGCGCCCGAGCCACACGAGCGCGGGGAACGAGATCAGCGTGCCGCCGCCGGCGATGGAGTTGATCGCGCCGGCCGCGACGCCGGCGAAGAAGATGACGATGGTTGCGAGCGTCAATACACCCCTTCCGTCAAATACAGCTCGCTCAGCACTCGCAGCGCCGTGTACGCGTAGGCGTTGCCGTTGGGCGTGATCGCGACGGGGGAGATCTTGTAGACGCCGGCGGGGTCGGCGGCGGTGAGCTCGCGCCACAGCTCGCGCTGGCCGTTCGCGAGCGTCACGCGATGCACGCGAGCGGGAAGGGCGGTGGGGCGGTAGACGAACAGCGAAGCACCGTCGTCGGCGAACTGAATCGGGATCTCGCCTTTCTCGGCACCGGCGACCGGCAGCGGAGCGGTTCCGTCGAGCGGATAGATCACGATCGTTTCTTCCTTCGTCATGCCCGCCACGAAGCGGCCGTCGGGCGATGCGGCGAACGAGCGGATGCCGCCGCTCCAGATGTTCTCCGGCGAGATCGGCTTCGCGGTCTCGTCGAGAGTGTCGATGACGTAGAGACGATAGGCGCCGTTGGCGATCGCGCCGCCGACGATCGCGCGCCGCGAGTCGGGCATCCATGCCGCGCCGTTCTCGAACACGCCGTCGATCTTCAGTTCGCGCGGTTCGCCCGTGCCGGTCGGGATGATCACGAGTTTCGCGCCCTGATGCGCGAGCACCCACTTGCCATTGGGCGAAAGCGCGTCGGCGATCCCGTCGGCGAGTCGCGTTGGCGCCGGCTCGTCCGCGCGGCGGAGGTAGACGGCGTTCCTCGCGCCGCCGCCTTCGCGGGTCTCGGAGAAGAGGATGGTACGGCCGTCGGGGGAGAGGTCGGCGAGGATGGACCAGTCGAGCCAGGAGGCGTCTTTTTCTGGAACGCTGGCGTCCCGCGCCGGCTGGTCCGCTGGCGTCCCGCCGGCCTCCGGGGGCGGCGGCGAGGACGCCGCCGGGCCAGCCGGCGGGACGGCGGCGTTCCACATCAATGCCGCGCGCCACGCACCGTTCGAGAGCAGCGCTTCTTTCTTCGACGACAGATCGAAGATGCGCACCGCGCCCGTCAATCGCGTCACGAGACGCATCGTCCCGTGCTGCACGTTCACCGCGTACAGCGCGGGCGGCGCGGAGCTGTTCGTTCCCGATACCCACACTTCCGCTCCGTCGCCCGACCACGCAATCCCCGTCGCGCCGCGCGCCCATCCGCGCGCGATCGTCACCGGAGCCCCGCCGTCGATGATCGCGAGCTCCCACTCGCCCTTCGACGGCTCGAGGATCGCGAGGCGTTTGCCGTCCGGCGAGATGCGCAAGTCCCGAACGTAATGCGGAGTGCGATAGCGCACGCTGCCGATCGGATACTCCACGCGCGTCTCATCGCCCTGTTGGCGGATGATCGCCAGCGACTGTCCGTCCGGCGCCCAGTCCGCGGTGAGCACGTTCTCCGCGATCTCACGCGGCATGCCCCCTGCGAGCGGCACGCGCGCGAGTGTGCCGAGGTTCGAGACGCGATCGCGCCGGAGCAGAATCGCCAGCTCTGCCGCGCGCGACACAGAGAGGATCTCGCTGTTCGGCACGCCCAGCGGACGCGCCTCCGGCGATCGCCGGCTCGCCACGAACACCTCGGGCTGCTGCCCATCCCACGCCGCGCTGTAGACGACCGTCTCGCCGTCGGGCGAGAACCGTGCGTTGCGCACTTCGCCGCGGCGGAAGGTGAGTCGATGGAACTTCGGCTCGATCACTTCGCCGCTGCCGCGATGCGCGTACAACCACGTCGCGTACACCGCACCGGCGATCGACGCGAGAAAGAGCAGTGCGATCAGGAACGGCGACACGCGGCGCTTGGGCTTCATCGCCGGACGCGCCGTCGTGCGCGGCGGCGGCATCGAGGCCGTGCGCATCGCGGAGGTCTGCGACGTCGGCGATGCTTGGGACGTAGAGGGCGTCCGCATCGCGCCGGTCGCATTCGCGGGACGCGCGACGCCCGAAAGCGACGACGTGCCCGACATCGACGTCAGCGTCTCGAGATTGAAGGCGAGGTCCTGCGCCGCCTGGAAGCGATGATCGCGGTCCTTCTCCAGACAGCGGCGCACGAGCCGCTCGAGCGCGGGAGGAACCGCGGGCAGCAGCTCTGTCAGATCGGGCGGCTCTTCCTTGAGGATCGCGCTCAGCGTCTCGATGGCCGAGTTGCGCTTGAACGCGCGCGTGCCGGAGAGCATCTCGAAGAAGATCGTGCCGAGGGAGAAGATGTCGCTGCGGTGATCGACCCCTTCGCCGCGCACCTGCTCCGGCGACATGTAGCCGACCGTGCCGAGGACCATGCCCGGCTCGGTCGCGGCCATCTCGAACGTCGGGCCGTCGGGGCGCGCGTTGGTGAGCTTGGCGATGCCGAAGTCGAGGATCTTCAAGCGGCCGTCGCGCGTGAGGAAGTTGTTGTCGGGCTTGAGATCGCGGTGGACGATCCCTTTCTCGTGCGCGGCCGCGAGGCCCAGCGCCATCTGCATCGCGGCGTCGACGGCCCTGCGCGGCGCGAGAGGTCCGCGATCGAGGCGGTTGCGCAGCGTCTCGCCCTCGAGCAGCTCGGTGACGAGGAACGGATTGCCGTCGTCGTCGCGGCCGACGTCGTAGACCGTCAGCAGGTTGGGATGATTGAGCATTCCGGTCGCGCGCGCTTCCTGTTCGAAGCGCAGCAGGCGCTCGCGATCGCTGAAGGCCACCTGCGTGAGGACCTTCACCGCGACGTCGCGGCCGAGGCGGGTGTCTTTCGCGCGATACACCGCGCCCATTCCGCCCTCGCCGATCATTGCAACGATCTGATAAGGGCCGAGCATCGCGTTCTCATGCAGCGGCATGGCGCACATTGTAAGAGTGCTGAGTGCTGAGTGCTGAGTAGCTGAGTCACACCCACCCAACGAAGCGCGTGCTAACCTCCGATCGTTGAGCGCTCCGCTTCTCCTCAAAATCTGGCTTCTCGTCGTGGTGATCGCGATTGCCATCCACCTCGGCGGCCCTCCGCTTCTCGATGCCGACGAGGGCCGCAACGCCGAGGTGGCGCGGGAGATGGCGGAGACGAACGACTACGTCATGCCGCGGCTCAACGGCCTCCCGTATCTCGACAAGCCGGTCGTCTACTTCGCCGCCGAGGCCGGGCTGATGGAATTGCTCGGGCCGACCGAGCTGGCCGCGCGCCTGCCCGCGTATCTGTTCACGCTCGCCACGGCGGCAGTTCTGTTCTGGTTCGCGCGGCGCATCGGCGTCGATCCTTACGTCACAGCGATCGTGTTCCTGGCGATGCCGCTGACGGTGGCGTTCGCGCGCACGGTGATCTTCGACAGTGCGCTGATGTTCTTCGTCGTGGTCGCGCTGAGCGCGTTTTACGTTGCGATCGAAGAGCGCAATACGCGCTGGTCGCTCCTGGCGTGGACGGCGATGGGTGCGGCGATCATCACGAAGGGACCGGTCACGTTCGTGCTGGTGCTGTTCGTCGCGATCCCTTACGCGTGGCGGCGGAAGGCGGTCCGCGTACTGTTTCCACTGCTCGGGATCGTGCTCTTCGCCGCGGTGATCGCGCCGTGGGTGTGGGGCGTGACGCAAGTCGTGCCGGAGTTTCTGCGCTACGTCTTCGTCACGGAGATCGGCGAGCGGGTCGCGACGAAGGCGCTGCAGCGCACGGGACCGCCGTGGTACTTCGTGCCGTATCTGATCGGCGGCGCGCTGCCGTGGTCGATCGTGGCGTTGTTCAGCTGGCGCGCGTTGAAGAAGCGCGACGACGCGATGCTGTTCCTTCTCCTTTGGCTCGTGATCCCGTTCGTCTTCTTCTCGATCTCGCAGTCGAAGCGGCCGCAGTACATCCTCCCGCTGATGCCGGCGATCGCGTTGCTCGTGGCGCGGATCTGGTCTGAGGCGCGGACGCGCGCTGCAGCGATCGTGGTCGTGCTGTTCGGCGGAGTGCTGCTCGCCGCGCCGTTTTTCTTTCATCGCACGAAGATGAAGCCGGAGATTGCCGCGGTTGCCGACGACACCGCACTCGCCCTCGGAGTCGCATTCGCGCTGGGCGGAGTCGTTGCGCTTTTCGCGAAGCGTCGCGAGATCGTGCTGGTCGCGCTGACGCTGCCGATCATCGTCCTGCCCGCGCTCGCCGACCCGCTCATGCGCGCCGTCGGAGAACGCCGCTCGACGAAGTCGTTCATCGCGGAGTTGCAGCCGCATCTGACGTCGCGCACGGAAGTGATCGGCGTGGAGGCGTTCACCGGATCGATGGCGTTCTATCTGCGGCGCCCGGTCACGATCGTGAGCGAAGACGGGAGCGAGTTGACGAGCAACTACATCCTGCGCCGCTACGACCGCTACGTCTCGAATCCGGCAGCGCCGTTGAAGCCGCTGGCGTACTTCGAGCGCTCGCTCGTGAGCAGCGCGCCGCGGGTGTACGTGCTGCGCGACAAGGACGCGCGGAGGCGCGCGGTGCTGGAGTCGCGCGGCTGGCGGATGGTGGCGGACGGCGCGCACCACGTGGCGTACGGGAGGTAGGGCTGTGGAGTGCGGAGGCAACGCCTCCGCTTTCGATGCCA
>DASYGV010000034.1:0-7355 GCA_035999335.1 Thermoanaerobaculia bacterium
CGGAGCGGGCTGGAAGCCCGCGCCCCCAAGGCTGAAGCCCGCCCTGCGTTCGACCTGATCGAAGAGGTCCGGAAGAAGAAGCCTTTGGTGGCGAGCTATCTGAAAGACGCCACGCTGAAGAAAGACGGCGCGCGCATCGTCTTCGAGCTCGGCGACTCGTTCGCCGTCGATGCGGTCGCCGACGCGCGCGGCGTCATCGAAGAAATTGCATCGCAGGTGTACGGTGAGAGCATCACGGTCGAGGCGAAACTGAAGGATGCGGAGCCCCCGGGCGAACGACGCGCCGAGGACAAAGCGGCGCCGCTGCGCGACGACCCGGTGCTCAGCGCGTTTCGCAAACACCTCGGCGGCGAGATCGTGAAGGAGACCAATCGATGAACATCAAACAACTCATGAAACAGGCGCAGCAGATGCAGGACCAGATGCAGCGCCAGATGGCTTCCATCCGCGTGGAAGGCACCGCCGGCGGCGGGATGGTGAAGGCCGAGATGAACGGCAACAAGGAGCTCCTCTCGGTCACCATCGACAAGGAAGCCGTCGATCCCGAAGACGTCGAGATGCTGCAGGACCTCGTCAAAGCCGCCGTCAACGAAGCCGCCCGCAAAGTCGACGAGGAGATGCAGTCGTCGATGGGAGCGATGACGGGCGGGATGAAGATCCCCGGATTCTGATGAAGCGGATGCGAGTTGCGGGATGCGAGTTGCGAGGGCTGTACGGCTCTAGCGACAAGGCCCTCGCAACTCGCAACTCACAACTCGCAACCCCATGACCGCTCCTCCCCTCGCAAACCTCATCAACGAGCTCACCAAGCTTCCCGGTGTCGGCGGGAAGTCGGCGGCGCGGCTCGCGTATCACATCCTCAAACGTCCGGCGGCCGATGCCGAGGCGCTGGCGACGGCGATCCTCGAGGTGAAGGCGAAGATCTTCCGCTGCTCGGTGTGCAACAACATGACGGACGTCGAGCCGTGCGCGATCTGCGCGGACCCGCGCCGCGATCCGTCCGTGATCGCCGTCGTCGAGGAGGCGTTCAACATCCAGACGATCGAGCAGACGCGCGACTTCAAGGGCGTCTACCACGTGCTCCTCGGCGCGCTCTCGCCCCTGAAGGGCATCGGGCCGCAGGACATCGACGTGGCCGGTCTAGTCAAGCGCGCGCAAAAGGAGCAGCCGCGGGAGATCATCATCGCCACGAACCCGAACGTCGAAGGGGAAGCGACTGCCCTTTACATCGCGCAGCAGCTCCGGCCTTTGAACGTGCGTACCACCCGGCTCGCGTTCGGCCTCCCGGTCGGCGGCGATCTGGAGTACGCGGATCAGGTCACGATGTCCAAGGCCCTGGAGGGCCGGAGAGAGATCTAGAAGTGCGGCGGCGGGGACGGGCGGCGGGCGGGAGCCACCGCTCTGGTAGGTCGCGGGTAGGTCGCGAGAACGTACCAGAGCGGTGTGCTCCCCACCGCCTTCCTCCCTCGCCACCGCACTCCTAGACTGTGCTATACAGTGCCGTCCGTTTGGGCAAAACTACGCATGGTGAACAATGGCGTCTCCTGATCTCGTGATGTACGAGGAGGAGTACCTGCTGATCAAGGACATCCTTCATCGCCTGCAGGTCGACTCCAACTCCAAGATCGTCTTTCTGGTGGACAAGAACGGCCAGCAGATCGCCGCGCACGGCGACATGCAGGGCGTCGACGCCACCTCTCTCGCCTCGCTGACCGCCGGCAACGTCGCCGCCACGGACGGCCTGGCGAAGCTGATCGGCGAGAAGGAGTTCTCGATCCTCTTCCACGAGGGCGAGCGCGACAACATCCACATCTCTCTCGTCGCCCAGCGGGTGATCCTGGTGGTCATCTTCGACGAGAAGTCGTCCCTCGGACTGGTCCGGCTCCGGGTCAAGAAGGCGTCGCAGGAGCTCGAGCGGGCTTTCGAACAGCTCCTCAAGAAAGCCGAAGCCGAACGCGGCTCGATGTCCAACCGCTTCGACTCGCCGTTCGCTGAGATCACGGACGAAGACATCGACAGCCTGTTCAGCGAATAGTCCTCATGACGTTCATCAACTACGCGGCGCGTGAGATCAACTGCAAAATCGTCTACTACGGCCCGGGTCTGTGCGGGAAGACGACGAACCTGCAGTGGATCTACGACAAGACCAATCCGCAGGCGAAGGGAAAGCTGATCTCCCTCGCGACGGAGACCGACCGCACACTCTTCTTCGATTTCCTCCCCCTCGATCTCGGCACCGTGCGCGGCTTCAAGACGCGCTTTCACCTCTACACCGTTCCCGGACAGGTCTTCTACGACGCGTCGCGCAAGCTGATCCTGAAGGGCGTCGACGGCGTGGTCTTCGTCGCCGACTCGCAGGAAATGCGCATGGAAGCGAACGTCGAGTCGCTGCAGAACCTGGACAAGAACCTCAAGGAGCAGGGCTACGATCTGAAGCAGGTCCCGTACGTCCTGCAATTCAACAAGCGCGATCTCCCGACCGCGCTCCCGCCGGACGAGATGTACCGCCAGCTCAACTTCAAAGGCGAGCCGACGTTCGAAGCCGTCGCGATGAGCGGCACGGGCGTATTCGACACGCTCAAGGCAGTGGCGAAGCTCGTGCTGACGGAACTGAAGAAGAAATGACCGGGGCCTCCGCGGCGTCGAACGCCGCGAGATCGAGCCGCGCCCGTTCCGCCAGATCGAACAATCCCGCGTCTCGATAGCACAGCGCGCGCATCTCCAGGATCGGCTTCACCCAGAGCGCGTGCGGCTCCAGCGCGCTGAGCGCGCCGACGGTGCGCGTGCCGCACCGGCCGCTGCGCCATGCGGCGACGACGTACGCGAGACGACGCACTTCCTCGAGCTGATACGCGGCATACGGCTGCGACAACGCGTCGAGCACCGCCTCCGCGTGCGCCGGATCCTCGGCCAGCTCGGGAGCGACGCTGAGCGCGGACTCCATCACGCCGCTCAGCGGCCACGGGTCGTCGCGATAGCGCTGCAGCGCGCGGACGATCAGCGGCGCGGCATCGGCTGCGCGACGCTGCCGCGATCGGAGAATGCCGGCGATCGCATCCGCCTCGGTCGGCTGCAACGTGCGCAATCGCTCCACCATCTCGAGCGCACGCTCATCCCCGGTGACCGCGAGCGCGTGCGCGAGCGTGGCGATCTGCCGCGAGCTCGACGGCGACCAGCGTTCCTGATCCCACGACGCCGCTGCGTTCCCGAACTCGCCTGCCGCGTAGATGCGCGCGAACACGCTGCGCGCGTCGGAGGAAGGGAGGTACGCGAGCGACGCACGGCTCGAGGCGACGAGCTCCCAGTCGATCGCACCGCGCACCTGCGTCGGCCGGTCGCCTTTCATTCGCTCGGCCGCCGCCAGAATGTCGTTGGTGCCGAACGTGTCGCGGCCGAGCATCCGCGCGAATCCGAACTCGATGACGGAACGATCGTCGGTGTTGAGCTCCTCGGCCTCGCTCGCGAACGCACGCGCGACGCTCTCCGAGGCGATGAAGTGCGCAAGCACTCCCTCGGCGCTCTCGACGCGCCACGCAACGTGCGCCGCTTCGCGGAACGGTTCCCGCGCGAGGCGCGCGCGCATTATGCCGGCGTCGATCGAGATCGGCTCGACGGAAGCGATGAGCACGACGTCGCCGGGATTCGTCGTCCAGGTCTGGATGTGCGGGAAGACGCGGGCCATCGTCGCGTAGATCGTCTGCGCGGTCTTCTCGTCGATCGAGTAGGTCTGCAACCACTGCGCGAAGAGGCCTCCGCGCGCGAGGCGCGCGCGCACGGCGTCGTAGAACTCGCGCGTGTACAAACCGGCCACGCCGGCGCGATACGGATTCGACGGCTCGGAGAAGATGACGTCGTATCGCTCACGCGACACGAGCAGCGTCTCGCGCGCGTCGTTGACCTGGATGTGGATGCGCGGATGCGTGAGCGCGTTGCGATTGACGGCCGCGTACGCGCCCGCCATCTCCACGACCGCCGGTTCGAGCTCGACGACGTCGACGCGTTGCATCGACGGCACGGACGCAAGCCATCCCGCGGTCGTGCCGGTGCCGAGGCCGACGACCATCGCGGACCTCGGATTCGGATGCAGGAGCGCCGCGATCATGCCGGCCATGACCTGCGTGCCGGCGTCGCGGCGCGCGGAGCCGTCGGACTTGCCGTTGACGATCAGGCCGAGGTCGTCGTCGTTCATCAGGGCGATGCTGCTTTCGCGGCCTTCCGCTTCGGCGAGCAGCGTGCGGCGTACGGCATGCGCCCACGCGCGCGCGTCGTTCACGCTCGCCGACTCCGGCGCGCGTCCGGCGCCGATGCCGGAGTGTCGCCACAACGCGGTCGGTCCCGCGGTGAAGATCGCGGCGATCGCAACGACGCCCGCGAGTGCCGCGCCGGCGACCTGCCACGTGCGCCGCGCGCGCCACGCGAATACTGCCGCGAGGACCACCAGCGCGCTGACCGCCAATCGCCAGCATCCCGTCGTGCCGAGTCGCGGAATCAGCACGAATCCGCCGATGAGCGAACCGGCGATCGCGCCGGCGGTGTTCCACGCATACGCGTGTCCGACGTCGCGGCCAACGTCTTCGCCGCCGCTGCCGAGGAGCGCGATGAGGAGAGGGAACTGCACGCCCGCGACGATCGACGCCGGCAGCACGACGATCGCAGTGACCAATGCCCAACCCGCGACATGCGTGCCGAACGCTGAGACATCCCGTAGGGACTGCGCGAGCAGCGCGACACGGTCGCCGAGCGCGTAAGGAATTGCGAGCACGAGCGCCTGAATCGCGAGCGTGACTGCGAGTGTGCCCGCGGACGCTCGTGGGACTCGCGCGTAGATCACACCGCCGATGCCGATTCCCGCGAGCGCAACCGCGAGCACCAGCGCGAACATGAACGTAGTGCCGCCGAGGATGGGAGAGAGGATGCGGTACCAGACGAGCTCCATCAGCAGGAACACGACGCCGGAGATCGCGGCCGCCGCGAGGATGGTGTTGCGGGGCGCCGGGCTTCCAGCCCGACGCACAGGCCGCCGCGCAGGAAGCGCGTCGGACGCGGGCTGGAAGCCTGCTCCCCACTTCCAGGCGATCACGCCGATGACGAGGTTCAACGCCGCCGCCATCCACAACGTGGTGCGATTGCCGTAGCGCTCCAGCAGCACGAATCCCGCGATCAGCACGCCGACCACGGCACCGATCGTGTTCACCGCGTACAGCAGCGCCACGCGCCGCCGTCCCTCGTCATCCGACGTCGTGACGGCACGTGCGGCCGCGGAGAGCGTGCCGCCCATGAGGAACGTCGGCACTGCGAGCACGAGCGCGGCGAGGAGGAGACGCGCGACCGTCGCACCCGCGGCGCCGAGCGTCACCGATCCACCGGCGGCGATGTAGAGCCAGCGCACGCCGTCGATCAGGAACGGCGTCGTCGCGGCGGCGACTGCGATTCCGCTCTCGAGCGCGCCGTAGAACGCCAGCGGACGGGGATGCGAGTCGCTGCGCCGGCCGAGAATCGCGGCACCCGCGCCGAGGCCGCCCATGAAGATCGCCAGCACGGCCGCGCCGGCGAGCGTCGAGGCACCGAAGACGAGACGGAGCTCGCGCATCCAGACGGTCTGGTAGACGAGCGCACAGAGTCCGGACACGAAGAGAAGCGGAGGCACCGCACGAAAGGTACGCATTCGCGGATGCTACGTCCGGCTACCGCGAGGCTTTTGTGACCAACGGGCGGATTGCGGATCAGCTCGCCGCGTGTCAGGACTACTGCGCCACGCGCTGCAGCTCGCCCTCGGAAAACTCGAGCAGATCCTGCTGCGCGCGCTTGTTCAATGCCGGCAGGTTCGCGGCGGCGTAGCACACCGCGCGCATCTGCAGCACGGACGCACGCCAGGGCACGTTCGGCTCGAATTCGCGCAACGCGGTGAGGGTCGACGCACCGCAGCGCTTCGCTTCCCACGACGCGACGAGGAACGCACGGCCGCGCTGCTCCTCGAGCAGATACGCGCTGAACGGCTGCGCGAGCGCATCGACCGCGAGCTCTCCCGCCTTCGGATCGCGCGCCGACTCGGCGATCGTATCGATGGCGACGTTCATGAGGCGCGGCAACGGCCACGGATCTTCGCGATAACGCGTGAGCGCGTTGCTGAAGAGCGTCGCCGCGCCGGCGAAGTTGCCCTTGCGATAGAGCAAGAGACCGGTGAGCGCTTCTGCTTCGATCGGCTGCCACGGACGCAACGGATCGATGTAAGTCAGCGCGGCATCGTCCCCCGCCTCGGCGAGCACATGTCCGAGCATCGCGTTGTCGTACGAATTGCTAGGCTGCCACGGATTCGCTCGCCACGCCGCGAGTGCACCCGTGTAATCGCCGTTGTCGTACTTGCGGGCGAAGTCGTTCTTCGGGTCGGCCGAGCGGATCCACGACATCGACGCGCGATTCGAATCGACGGCATTCCAGTCGTATGTGCCGCGGACGTTCGTCGGACGCGCCGCGTTGAGACGCTTCGCCGTCGCGTCGAGCTCGTTCATCAAATCGACGTCGCGTCCGAGGGAGCGGGCGAAGCTGAACTCGATCACCGGACGATCGTCCGTGTTCAACTCGGCGCCGACGGCCCCGGCGCGGGCGAGTTTCTCCGAGCCGATGAAATGCGCCATGACGCCTTCCGCTGATTCCGCGCGCCACGCGACGTGCGCGCCGCTGCGGTACGGCTCGACCGCGAGGCGGCTGCGCATCAGGTTCGCGTCGTAGACGATCGGATCGCGCGACGCCACGATCACGATGTCTCCGGCGGTCGTCGTCCACGTGTCGACGTTCGGGAAGACCGAGGTGATCGTCGCGTAGATCGACTTCATCGTCCGCGTGTCGATCGAGTACATCTGCACCCACTGCACGAACAGCCCGTTCTTGCGGAGGCGCCGGGCGGCGACGGTGTAGAAGTCGCGCGTGTAGAGACTGGCAATGCCCGCGCGATACGGATTCGACGGCTCGGAGAAGATCACGTCGTACGTCTCGCGCGTCGTCAGAAGCACTTCGCGCGCGTCGCCGACGGAAGTGTGATGCTTCGCGTTCGACAGGGCGTTGCGGTTGACGGGGTTGTAGTACTCCGCGATGTCGACGACGACCGGCTCGAGCTCGACGACGTCGACTCGCTCCATCGAAGGAACGTCGGCGATCCACCCGGAGGTCGTGCCCGTGCCGAGCCCGACGACCATCGCGGTCTTCGGATTCGGATGCATGAGCAGCGGCAGGATGCCCGACATCACCTGCGTGCCGGCGTCATCGCGCGCGGATCCATCGCTCTTGCCGTTGACGATCAGGCCGAGGTCCTCGCCCGCGAGAAGGGCGATGCTGCTCTCGCGGCCGTCCTTCTCGAA
>DASYGV010000052.1:0-12733 GCA_035999335.1 Thermoanaerobaculia bacterium
CAGCCGTGAGGTCGACCGAAGGTTCCGGTACTGAAGGAGAATCCTCGAGCACTCCTACGTTGACACGCCCACCACGCGTGACTCACGAATCTAGACCGAGGAAGCTCCCGACGGATCATGCTCATGCGACTTCGACGCGCGGATATCAGAATGATCATCGTCGCCGCCTCGCCCTCGGTCGACTTCACGGCTGCAGCAACCACGAGAAACGGAGGGAGACGAGCAGGTAGAAGACAATCGACGCTCGAACACGTACGCGAACAACTTGCACGGTCACTCCATATCAGGAGTGCGGCGGCAGAGCCGCCGCTCTGGTAGCGGAGGCGTCGAGCCTCCGCTGGCACTCGGCAGACGCGTGCCCCGCCCCGCGGCGGCTTCGCCGCCGCATACCAGAGCGGTGGCTCTGCCACCGCACTCCTACATCAGTGCGCGTCGCGGCCGATGCGCAGGTTCGCGATGTAGGAGCTCCGGAAACCGTCGCGGTACCGGCGCGTGCGGCGATTCACTTTCGAAATGTAGTCGCGCGTCTCCGCGAACGGCGGGATGCCGCCGTACCGTTCGACGTTGCCTTCGCCCGCGTTGTATGCGGCGAGGGCGATCGTCTCGTCGTCGAAGCGGTCGAGCAGATAGCGGTAATACCTCGTGCCGGCGGCGATGTTCTTCTCCGGATCGAACGGATCGTCGACGCCGAGGAGCGCCGCGGTGGAAGGAATGATCTGCATTAGGCCCTGCGCGGTCTTGTGCGACACCAGCAAGGGACGAAAATCCGACTCCGTGTGCACCATCGCCGCGACCAGCTCCGGCGAGAGATCGTTCTTCCGCGCCTCGCGGAAGATGATCGCGCCATACGGAACGTGCATGGCGAAGTAGTTCTCCTTGAACACGTCGAGGGTGAGCGGTTGCACAGGGTTGAGGAACTGCTGCTTCACCGCATCCGTGGTGAAAATCGGGAGCGAAGGTTCAATCTTCGGCTGCATCAGGGTTTTCACGCCGCGCAAATCCTTCAGAGTCGCGGCACCGGGGATATCGAAAGCGAGAGCCAGAGGAACAGCGAGCAGCACCGCGCTGGCACGTGCCGCGACGCGCAGGCCACGACGCCAGATACTGGGTTTACGGGCGTGGATCTGACACGAACAGACGACGCGCCAATCCTGCCCACCACGCCACTTTGGGGTCGGATGTTTGCGATTTTGAAGCATCACAATTTCTCACCTCGGGCAAAAGACGGACCAGTTCGCACAACTCGCTGCACCGGCTGCGGCTTATTCAAGTCGTCGTAGTCGCGCTCGGTGGTGGTTCCATTGTTGTGTCCGTCGTGGTTTCCGGGGGCAGCGGGACAGTTTCGGTTGCAGTGGTTTCCGTGGTCGTCTCGGGCATCAAGTCCGTGTCCGTCACAGGAGCCGTCGCTGCGGTATCGGACGCGGTCGCGGTGGTTTCGGTGGTCGTCGTTTCGGGCTCGGGTTTCTTCTCCGTCAGCACTTCCCGCTCGAAGAGATAGCCCCAGCGCTTCATGCGCGAGAGGATCATCCGCTGCCGCGACCGCAAGCGCCGGTTCGGCTTCGACGGATTCATCACGCGCGGATTGGGAAGACAACCTGCGAGCAAGGCTGCCTCGCTGGCGGACAGGGACGCCGCGGACTTCCCGAAGTGATGCCTCGCACCCGCTTCCGCCCCGTATGTGCGCTCGCCGAGCTCGACCACGTTGAGGTAGATCTCGAGGATCCGTTTCTTCGGCAGGTGTTTCTCGAGCGCGCGGGCGATGAAGTACTCGCGGAGCTTGCGAAGCGGGTTGCGCGACGGCGAGAGGTAGAGATTCTTCGCGAGTTGTTGGGTGATCGTCGAGCCGCCGTGAGTGATCCGGCCGCGCTTCCAGTTGCGCTCGAAGGCCTCGCGCATCGCCTTCGTGTCGACGCCCTGATGCTCGTAGAACTCGTTGTCTTCCGCGACCAGCACACCGCGGCGCAGGTACGGCGAGATCTTCCCGTACGGGACCCAGCGCCACTCCAGCTCGTCGCTTTTCCCCTGGCGCCGGAGCTCGCGCTTGCGTTGCTCCATGAAGGCCGTCGACGTGGGGCGCTCCTTCACGAGCTTTGCGACGTCGGGGAAAGTAATCCATTCCCACGCCAGCCAGCCGAGGAGCGCGAGCAGAACAAAAAGAGTGATCCGCTTCAGCAATGATAAAGAATAGACTAATTTATAT
Source organism: Thermoanaerobaculia bacterium (assembly GCA_035999335.1). Classification (GTDB taxonomy): domain Bacteria; phylum Acidobacteriota; class Thermoanaerobaculia; order Gp7-AA8; family Gp7-AA8; genus QHVT01. The sequence goes on from DASYGV010000052.1 coordinate 2,201, forward strand.
GAAAAGCGTGATGATTCTCACGAGCGTCGGTGCGGATTTCGACGCGCGCGCACTCGCGCATGCGCTCGTGGAAGCACGGCTCGCGGCATGCGTGAACATCGTGCCGGCGATTCACTCGGTGTATCGCTGGGAAGGACGCGTCACCGACGACACGGAGCAGTTGCTGATCATCAAGACGTCGGAGTCGCGCGTGGACGAGCTGCGCACGGAATTGCTCGCGCGTCATCCGTACGAGGTGCCCGAGTTCGTGGTGATGGCGATCGAGACCTCCGAGGCCTACGGAGCGTGGATCGCCGAGTCGGTTCGCCATCTGTCATCCTGAAGCCGCGTAGACGGCGAAGGACCCCCTGCTTGAACGGGTCACGTGCTATCGGCAGGGGGTCCTTCGCCGTCTTCGCGGCTTCAGGATGACAGGGAGCGGCGGCGGCGCTGCCGCCAAGCGCCTAGAACCACCAGCACCCCGATCGTCGCCAGCGTGATGTTCCGCCCGCGCGTGAACGCCTCGGGCTGAAACACCACGCGCAGGTGATGCTTTCCTTTCGGCACGAACAGTCCGATGAACGCGTGATTCGCGTATTGCGTCTCGACGCGCCGCCCGTCGATGTACGCGCGCCAGCCGGGCCATTTCGAGTCGGAGATGACGACCCAGGAGTCGAGCGCGAGGTCGGCGTCGATCTCGTACGCGAGCCCCTCGCGGCGCGTGGTCAGCGTGCCGGGGCCGTTGAAGATCTCGTGCGGCACGTAGGCCGGCGCCGTGATCCAGGCCGTCTCCGCGAAGTCCTGCGTCATCTTCATGCCGCGGATCACCGCGTCGTCGGTCTGCTCGTAGCGGATGCGGCGCGGGATGAACACGCGCGGCATCACCCGCGTGTTCTCGAGCAGACGGCTCTCGCGGTCTTCCATCACCAGCTTCCAGTTCGCGTCCGGCTGCGCGTCGCGCGATCCGATGACGTACTTCACGTTCAGGAACGAGAGGAACGTCCGCTCCTTTTCCACGATGATGTTGAAAGACACCGGCTGTGAGTCGCACCAAAGCGGATACGTCTCGTGAAGCCGCTCGAAGGTCATCGCCTCATAGCCGCGCGGGTCTTCCAGACCGTAGAGCGCGGCCGTGTCGGGAACCATCGCGTAATACAGGCCGGCCACGCGGAACGGCGTCGCGGTGTCGTTCTGCAGGTGGCGAAAGATCGGGACCTCCGGATAGAACGCCTTCTCCGGGAGCGACGGATACATCCCTCCGTCTTCCACGACCCTCTGCACGAGCACGAGCGCGAGCACGAGCGGCAGCGCAAACCGCGGCTTCACGCGTAACGCGAAGAGCACGGCGAGAATCGCGAGCGGCAGCAACTCCGCGAGCGTGAGCGTCGCGATCATCGCCGGATCGGTGCCGGCGCGGATCTCCCCGTCGCGAAGCAGGCTCGCGCCGATCCCGAGCGCAATTCCGAGGGTCAGCACGACGCCGGCGGCAACGAACGCGCGCTTCCGTTCGGCCGGCCACGCATCGAGCGCGAACGCGGCCAGCACGCAAATGGCGAAGACCGCGGCGAACCCGAGCCGCTCATTCAGCGCGATGTCGAACAGCGGCAGCGCGTGCAGGATGTCGCCGACCGGGAATCCGTTGAGCCCCGCACAAGCCATCACCACCGCGAAAGCGAAGAAAAACCATCGTCGCGCAAAGAATACGGAGAGGATTGCGAGGGCGAGGATCACGCTCCCCACGCGCATCGACGTCGGTTCCCAGGCAGGCGCGGACTGTCCGCCCACGGGACTTCCGCCAGCGAACGGGAACAGCGACACGGCCGCGCGTTTGGTGATCCACTCCGTCGGGATGTCGAATGCGGCCGGCGCGTACTGCTCGCGGCGCACGCGGTACTCGACCGTGTGCGGCGCGACGGACAGGAACGGCAGGATCGAGATCGCGGTGAGGAGCAGCGCCAGCACGCCGCACAGCGCGGCAAGCGCAATCGGCCGCGCGCGCTTCGTCGCGATGACTTCGTACAGACCGTAGATCGCGCCGCAGAACACGATGTGCAGGATCGACTCGGGATGTCCCGCGAAGATCGTCAGCACGAGCGACGCGGTCAGCACCACCGCCGCGCGCAGATTGGTTTCGTATACGACCAGCCGCACGCCGAGAAACACCAGCGGCAGAAACGTCCAGACGCGCCCCAGCGGCCAGCCGACAAAAAACGCGAGGATCGCGCAGAACGTGTAGCCCGCGGCCGCGATGAGCGATGCAGGCTCGCTGCAACCCAGCGTCCGCAGGAACGCGAACGTGAACAGTGCGGCCAGAAAAAATGCCATCGACGCCGCGAACGTCAGCGCCTGCGCGTGCGGAAGAAGGAGCCCGAGGAGCTGGACCGCGTCGTACGGCGCGGCCTGCATGTTCGCGGCGAGGATGCTTCCGCAGAGCAGGTACGGATTCCACACCGGCCACTCGCCCTGCGCGAGCGCGTGCCGCACGGCGCTCTGCCACGGCATGAGCTGCATGTACAGATCGGACAGGCCGGCGTGATGCGGAGCCTCGATCCCGTAGTCCGCTTTGTAATTGCTCAATGGCGCGGATTCGAACGGCAGGTCGATCGGAGCGTACACACGCCCGGTGAGCAGCGCGCGTCCGGTGAAGCAGAGCGGCAGCAGGATCAGCGCGATGGCCGCGGCGTTGCTAATGGGATGGACGAAGCGCCGCCAGATGGCGATCAGTGCGACGGTGACCGCAACGTAGAGGACGAGCGCGAGCAACGTCGTTCGTATAGCACATCGGAACGCCGTCGTCTCGGCGGCTGGCGAGGCGGCGTCCTCGCCGCCTCAGCAGAACGCAGGCGCGGGACGCCTACGAGCCAGCCGGCGAGGACGCCAGCGTTCCACTCGCGATTCGCCGTCGCCCCATTCCAAGAATGAGCAACAGCAGCAATGTCGCGAGCGAGATCGCGCGTCCGCGCGTGAACGACTCCGGCAGATACACCAGCCGCACGCGATGTCGCCCCTCTGGTACGTGCACGCCGACGAAGGCGTGATTCGCGAAGTGCGCGCGCACGCGGCGGCCGTCGATGTACGCGCGCCAGCCGGGCCAGTGCGTTTCGGAGATCACGATCCAACCCGCGCGCTGCATCGTCGCGATGAGGTGATACTCGAGACCAACGCGCTCGATCGTGACCGCGCCGGGGCCGTTGAGCACCTCCTGCGGGTCGATCGCGGCTGTCTCGATCCACGCGACATTCGCGAAGTCAGTGACGCCCTTCATCTCCTCGACCGGGTTCTCGCGCACATAGCGCACGCGCGGCGGCACGAACGCGCGCGGCAGCACACTCGTGTTTTCGAGCAGGTGCGTGTTGCGGTCGATGGCCTTGTGGCTCCAGTGCCGCGGGACGTTCACGTTCTCGTTTGCGAGCGCGTAACGAACGTTCAGGAACGACAGAAACGGCCGCGAGAGGTCGTCGACGCGGTTGAACCACGCGCGCTGATAAGTCGACCAGAGCGGATACGTTTCATAGAGACGCCGGTACGTCATCGCGTTGTATCCGCGTGCATCCTCGAGCTCGTAGAGGGCGGCGTTGTTCGGGATGAGCGCGGTCCCCACGCCGGTCATGCGCGCGTCGCGCGGGATCGCCGCGATGAGCGGGACTCGCGGATAGAACGCGTCCTTCGAGAGTGCGGGATAGAAGCCGCCGTCCTCGTTCGTCCGCTCGACGAGCACGAGCGCGATGATGGCGATGCCGATCTTCGGATGGAACCGATCAACCGTGATCCCCGCGAGCATGGCCATCGCGAATGCCGCGGCGAACGCGAGCCGCTCGTTGATGGCGATGTCGAACAACGGGAGTGCGTGCAGTAAGTGCGCGATCGGCCACGTACCGAACGTGGCGAGCACTCCGAGGAGGGCAAGGGCGACCCAGAACCACGAGCGGCGGTCGCGGAGCGCGAGGACCGCCAGAACCATCACCACGACCCCGACGCGTGCCGAGAGCGGGTCCCATCCCGGTGTCGAGGGATCGGGCGCGTGGAACGGGATGAACGTCTTCGCCATCCGCTCGCGGCGCACGTCTGGCGACGCAATCTGGTCATAGCTCGCCGGTGCGTAGAGCTCGTTGCGGATCTTGTAGTCGAGCGTAAGCGGCGCGGCTTCGGCAAATGGCAGCAAGTACACCGCCGTCAGCAGCAACGCCGCGATCCCGGCGCCGATGGCCGAGGCCATCGCGCGCACGTTCGGCCTCAGCGCGATCCCGTACAACGCTCCCACGAACACCACGTGCAACACCGACTCCGGATGTCCCGCGAAAATCGCGAGCACGAAGCCGACGGCGAGGATCGCAGGTCTTCCATCGCGCACGAGCCGCCGCACCCCGAACAAAATCAGCGGCAGATACGCCCACGTGCGCGCCAGCGGCCACGCGACGAAGAACGCCATCATTGCGCAGAACGTGAACGCAACCGCCGCGACCAGCGCCGCGATCTCCTTCAATCCACTCGCCCGCGCAAACGCGAACGTGAAGAACGCCGCCAGGAAAAACGTCATCGCCGCGCCGAACGTCAGCGCGTCCGGCAGCGGCAGCAGAAATCCGATCCACTGCACGGGGTCGTACACGGCTGGCTGTCCCGCCGCGGCGAGGATGTCGCCGTTGAGAATGAACGGATTCCACAACGGCCATTCGCCCTGCGACAGCGCGTACCGCACGGCTTTCTGCCACGGAATCATCTGGCAGTGAAGATCCGACAGCGCGATGTCGTGCGGCTTCTCGACGCCGAAGTCCCTCGCGTAATCGCGCAGCGGCTCGGCCGTGAACGGCAGGTCGAGCGGCGCGTACACGCGGTTCGTGAACATCGCCCGTCCGGTGAACACCAGCGGCAGCGCCACGATCGCGATCGCCGCTCCCACGCTCACACGCTGAACGAAGCGACTCCACAGGATGGAGAGGCACGCCGTGACGACGAGATAAAGGAGGAGCGCCAAGCGGGCAGGAGTCTAGCCGCTTCGGCGAGCAGAACGTCCTACTCGTCGTAGAACGGGAACACCTGCGCTCCTACCGGAGTTAGATTGTTCCTTCGCATGGACTCCATCGTCATTCGCGGCGCTCGCGAGCACAACCTCAAAAACATCGACGTCGTCGTCCCCCGCAACAAGTTCGTGGTCATCACCGGCGTCTCCGGCTCGGGGAAGTCCTCCCTTGCCTTCGACACCATCTTCGCCGAGGGGCAGCGCCGTTATGTCGAGTCCCTTTCGGCGTACGCGCGGCAGTTCCTCGAGCAGATGGAAAAGCCCGACGTCGACTCCATCGAGGGCCTCTCGCCGGCGATCTCCATCGAGCAGCGCACAACCTCGCGCAACCCGCGCTCGACCGTCGGCACCGTCACCGAGATCTACGACTACCTGCGACTCCTTTACGCGTCCGTCGGCGTCCCGCACTGCACGCAGTGCGGCCAGGAGATCCATCCCCAGACCATCCAGCAGATGGTCGACCGCCTGCTGACGCTCCCGCAGGGAACGAAGTTCACCATCCTCGCGCCGTACGTCCGCGGCAAGAAGGGCGAATACCGCAAGCAGATGCTGCAGATGGTGAAGGAAGGCTTCACTCACGCGATCGTCAACGGCGAGGAGATCGAGCTCTCCAGCCCTCCCACGCTCGACAAGCAGAAGAAGCACACCATCGACATCCGCATCGACCGCATCGTCGTCAAGGAAGGGATCGCGCAGCGTCTCGCCGACTCGCTCGAGACCGCGACGCGCGTGACCAAGGGGCTCGTGAAGATCCTCTACCAAGCCGACAAACGCGAAGAGCTCATGTCGCAGAACTACGCCTGCCCCGACTGCGGCATCTCCATCGGCGAGATCACGCCCCGTCTCTTTTCATTCAATTCTCCTTACGGCGCCTGCCCGCGCTGTTCCGGCCTGGGCATGCTCCTCGAGATCGACGAGCGCAAGCTCGTCCCCGATTCCACGAAGTCGATCGAGGAAGGCGCGATCGCGCTCTGGAAGGAAGGCTCCGAGCACTGGCGCCTCAAGCAGATCCACTCCGTCGCGCGGCACTACAAGTTCAAGCTCACGACGCCTTGGGAGAAGCTGCCGGAGAAGGGACGCAACTGCATCCTCTACGGCTCGGAAGAGAAGTTCAAATTCGAGTTCGGCAATGAAGACAGCTCGTACGAGTACAGCGGCAAGTACGAAGGCATCATCCCGATGCTCAAGCGCCGCTACCACGAGTCCGACAGCGACGACATCCGCGAAGAGATCGAGCGCTGGATGACGCCGAAGAAGTGTCCCGACTGCCAGGGCCGGCGTCTCAAGCCCGAGGCGCTCAGCGTGACCGTTGCCGGAAAGACGATCGACAAGATCGTCGCGCACCAGCTCCGCTCAGCCGATGAGTTCTTCCGCACGGTGTCCCTCACCGCGCGCGAGGAAGCGATCGCCGGCAAGATCCTCAAAGAGGTCCGCGACCGCCTCGGCTTCCTCAACACCGTCGGCGTCGGCTACCTGACGCTGGACCGCAACGCCGCATCGCTTTCCGGAGGCGAGGGGCAGCGCATCCGCCTGGCGACGCAGATCGGCTCCAAACTGATGGGAGTCCTCTACGTCCTCGACGAGCCGTCGATCGGTCTCCATCAGCGCGACAACAGGAAGCTGATCGAGTCGCTCCTCGAGCTCCGCGACCTCGGCAACACCGTCATCGTCGTCGAGCACGACGAAGAGACGATCCAGACCGCGGACCACATCATCGACCTCGGCCCGCGCGCGGGCGTGCACGGCGGACATGTCGTCGCCGAGGGGACGCTCGAGCAGGTCAAGACCTTCCCCAGCTCGCTGACCGCGAAATACCTGCGCGGCGAGTCGAAGATCGACATCCCGGCGGTGCGCCGCGCGGTGAATGGCAATAAGCTCGTGATCCGCGGCGCGCGGCAGAACAATCTCAAGAACCTCGACGTCGAGATCCCGCTCGGCGTGTTCATCGCGGTCACGGGCGTCAGCGGCTCCGGCAAGTCGACGCTCGTCAACGACATCCTCTACAAGGCGTTGTCGCGGCACTTCTACGACGCGATCGACACGCCCGGCGAGCACGATCGCATCGACGGCCTCGAGCTGATCGACAAGGTGATCGACATCGACCAGTCGCCGATCGGGCGCACCCCGCGCTCGAATCCCGCGACGTACACGCAGCTCTTCGGCGAGATCCGCAACCTCATGTCCGGGACGCCCGAGGCGCGCATGCGCGGCTACGGGCCGGGGCGGTTCTCGTTCAACGTGAAGGGCGGCCGTTGTGAGGCGTGCAAGGGCGACGGGCAGATCAAGATCGAGATGCACTTCATGCCCGACATCTACGTGAAGTGCGACGTCTGCGGCGCCAAGCGCTACAACCGCGAGACGCTCGAAGTGAAGTACAAGGGCTACTCGATCGCCGAGATCCTCGACATGACCGTCGAGTCGGCGCACGAAGTCTTCCGCAACGTCCCGCGCATCGCAAACATCCTCCGCACCCTGGAAGAAGTCGGCCTCGGCTACATCACGCTCGGCCAATCATCGACGACGCTCTCCGGCGGCGAGGCGCAACGCGTGAAGCTCGCCAAGGAGCTCGCGAAACGCGCCACCGGCAAGACGCTCTACATCCTCGACGAGCCCACGACCGGCCTGCACTTCGACGACGTTTCCAAGCTCCTGCACCTCATGCACGGCCTCGTCGAGCGCGGGAACACGGTGGTCGTGATCGAGCACAACCTCGACGTCATCAAGACTGCCGACCACGTAATCGACCTCGGCCCAGAAGGCGGCGACGGCGGCGGCCGCGTCATTGCGACGGGCACACCGGAGCAGGTGGCGAAGGCGAAGGACAGCCCGACCGCCGAATACCTCGCGAGGATCCTGCGCCCCGGAGCGCCGGCTTCCAGCCGGCCGCTCCGCCGGCTTCCAGCCGGCACGACACGGTGATCCATTGTCTTCTTGCGCACTGGCGCGCCGGCCGCTGGCCGGCCGGTCCACCGGCTGCCAGCCGGCGCGATGCGTCGCGAAAATCATCACCGTGGCAATCTGCCACTACGTTCCGGGGTCTCTCGATGCCATGGAACGTTCGCGTCACTACCGCCAAAGTGCCGCAGAGGTGTGGCGCGCCGCGCGCTACGCGACACGCGCTCGCGATGTCACCTCCCGCGCTACGTACTGTATGTGCTCCATTTCCCGCGCTACGCATCATTCCCATCGCATAGCGGGGCAAGTTCCATCGCGTTGTGACAAAACGCGATGAGAGTGCCCGTGCTACGTAGACCAGGCGAATCACAAGTTGAGCGGACTGAAGATCAGCGCGTATCGGACATCCGATACACTGTTGAGCGACATGTACGAGAATCTGCCGCGGCTCGACTTCGACCTGTTTCGAGAGCCGCTCGACACTTTAGCCGTGGCGACCATCAATAAGGTTGATCGCGAATGGCCACCAAACGTTCTCAAGCATCGAGCCTCACACATCGTCGTTCGCCTCCTCATTGCTGCATCAGAGAATACTTATCGTACAATTCGGTTCATTTGTGCCGACAAGCCGCAAGACGGATCACGAAAGTTGCAGTACGCCCTCAGCGTCCCGCCTCTCGCACGGACCATCCTCGATACGCTGTTTACTGTCGTCTTCCTCTTCGAGGATCTGCCTGCGCGCACGGCTTGGTATCTCCGTGCAGGTTGGCGAGAAATGGAAGAGAAGCGGGCTCGCTTTCAAAACGCATACGGTGACGATCCGTCGTGGGCTGACTACCTCGACGACTTGGGCAATCTGATCTCGGAAGATCGCAAACTCGGAGCCATTACGGACACCGAGGCCGCAGATCCGACCAAGATCGATTACTGGCCAACGCCCGCAAAGATGATTCGCCAGTGCATCTCAGACGACCGACGCGCCTACTTGCAGCATCTCAACGACTGGTTCTATCGTGAGATGTCTCAAGATGCTCATATGAGTTGGCCGGGCCTCATCCGACGCGGAGGCTATTTCCTCTCGGCAAAGCCGACGGACGAAGAACGAACAATCTTGGAGAAGTTCAAGTCCGACAGCTTCTCTGCCGCATTGATTCTATTTCTTGCAATCCTCTCAGAGGTAGAAGTAGCACTGAAACTAGGACTCGGCGAACGGGCGAAATATCTTTGGGGCATATTGCTTCCATATGCCGGCGACGCCAAAGAGATATACGAGCTGAGGTATCAAGCAACGCTATAAGTGGGCCGCCCAACTTCACGCTGAAGCTGGAGCGGCGTCATCGCCAGCGTGACGGCGTCACGCTCCGGCCTCGGCACGTAGGCCCTGGCCGCCACAGCTTCGCGTGAGATCCGTTGGGCAGAGGCCCAATCTACAGCGTGTGGAGAAATCGCTATCGAACTAGACTAGACTCCGCGAGACGATCCACCGACAATGTCTGGCGGAGGACGTATGGCGAGCAGCAAGAAAACGAGCGCGCCCAGGAAACTGCCAGCAAAATCGGCTGATGACATAGCAGGTCGTCGCGGGCGGTCCGGTGCGGCCAAATACCCGCGGCATTCGCTCGCGGCGGCGCTGAGAATCCCGCGCGCAATTCTCGACCAAAACGCGGGGAAGGAAGCGACGCTTGCTGAGGTGGCCGGCTTCATCGGAGTGAAGTCGACGAGTGGACCGTTCAACGTCGAAATCGGCTCGGCTACAAAGTTTGGTCTGCTCGACCGCCCGAGTTCAGGGCGCCTTAGACCTTCGGAGCTGGCCAAGAAGATATTGCGGCCGCAAGATCCTCGTCAGGAACTGCAAGGCTACCGCGAAGCTGTGATGCTCGCGCCGCAGATCGCAGACGTCTACAACCATTATCGTGGCGAGAACCTCCCTGACGACAAGTTCTTTGCCAATGCGCTCACCGACAAATTTGGCTTACCGGCCGAAAACGTAGCTGAGTTTAAGAGCGTCTTCATCGACACGCTAGAAACCGCGCAACTCTTGGCACGTCACAACGACAAAATTAGAATCGTCGACGTCTCTGGAGAAGAAGGCAGTGCTGTTCCGCCGTCGCAGGATCGACTTGAGAAGCTCGGAAAAGCAGTGAAGAGTCGATGCGAACGACACGTGTTTCGTCATGATGCCTTTCGCAGAGCCACATGGCAGCTACTACGAGAAGATATACGAGCCTGCTGTTTCCAGGACTGGCCTGCGTGCGATTCGCGCTGACGATACCATCTTTGCGACGGGCAAGATCATCGATCAAATTTGGTCCGGGATTAACACTGCAAAAGTTCTCGTAGCCGAACTGAGTACTCGCAACCCGAACGTCTTCTACGAGTTGGGACTAGCGCACGCGCTTGAGAAGCCAGTCGTTCTTGTGTCTTCTAACGAAGCCGATGTGCCGTTTGATCTGCAGCATATTCGCGTGATCTATTACGATGTGAACGATCCGTTCTGGGGGACTAACCCGGATTATTCATAAGACGTTTCAATACCCACCCACAACAAGGCTCGACACGGTTTTCGACGTCATTGGATGATTGTTGGTGGTGATGGTCGCGCGTTTTCCTGTGGAAAACTCACAGCATTACGAATAACTACA
>DASYGV010000074.1:0-16819 GCA_035999335.1 Thermoanaerobaculia bacterium
AGGTCCTTCGCCGTCTCCGCGGCTCAGGATGACAGTGAATGACACGCCTGCTGAAAAACTTCGCCTTCACCGCCGGCCTGCTCCTCACGCTCGTGTTGGTGATCGCGGCCATTGCCGCGCCGCTGCTCGCGCCGCACGATCCGAACGAACAGAACACTGGCCGGCGTCTCGAGGCGCCGTCGAAGGAGCATCCGCTCGGCCTGGACGACCTCGGACGCGACGTACTCTCGCGCATTTTCTTCGGCGCGCGCGTGTCGCTGCGGGTCGGGTTCTCGGTGGTCATCCTCGCGTCGCTGATCGGCGTCACGCTCGGCTCGATCGCCGGTTACTTCGGCGGCGTCGCGGACTTAATCGTAATGCGCATCTGCGACATCCTGCTCTCGTTCCCCGGCATCCTCCTCGCGATCGCGCTGGTCGCGGTGCTCGGGCCGAGTCTGAACAACGTCATCCTCGCGTTGGTGATCACGGCCTGGGTCGGCTACGCGCGTCTGGTGCGCGGGCAGGTGTTGAAGGTGCGGGAGATGGAGTACGTGACCGCGGCGAAGGCGATGGGCGCGAAGTCGCCGCGAGTAATCATCCTGCACGTGCTGCCGAACATCATCAATCCCGTGATCGTCATGGCCACGCTGGGCCTCGGCGGTGTGATCCTGTCCGAGGCGGCGCTTTCGTTTCTCGGACTGGGCGTGCAGCCGCCGACACCTTCGTGGGGCGCGATGCTCACCGCGGGCCGCCGGTACCTCGGACTTGCAAACCATTTGGCAATCTTCCCCGGCGCCGCGATCATGCTCGCGGTCATGGGATTGAACTTCCTCGGCGACGGGTTGATCGACGCGTTGGATCCGAAGTACCGGAAACTGATGCGTTGACGATGCTGGCCGCCCTGCTCTTACTCGCAGACCTCGAGGTGACGTCCGTCGCTCCGGCGAAGGATGTCCTGATCACGGACGAGCTCTTCCGCGTCGCGGTGCGCGTGCGCAATCGCGGGCCGGCCGCGGCGAAGGACGTGAAGGTGAAGATCGGCGTGAACACGCTCACCTTCATGAACGAGCTCGCCGCGCCGAAGGGCTGGACGTGCGAGAAGGGGCCGCAGTTCGGGTACGCGCTGTCGTGCACGACGCCGTCGCTCGCGGCCGGGGCGGAGGCCGAGATGAACGTCACGTTCGCGACGCCGCAGCATTCAGCGCTGTCGTGCCGCATCGGCGCGGTCGTCGAGTCCCCCAACGACTCGGAACCCGCGAACAATTTGAAGGAGAAGGTCGTGGCGGTCGTCTCGAGCGAGACCAACGCCGAGCTCTCGCTCACCGCTCGCGCCGAGGCGAATCAGGTGAAGGTGGAGGTGCGCAACGCCGGGCCGCACGACGCGCGCGAAGTGATGGTCGTGTTGAATGAAGCGTTCGCGGCCTCGGGTAATGGGTGGAAGTGCAAGGGCAAACTTTGCACGCTGCCGTTACTGCGCGCGGGGACGAGTGCGACGCTCACGGTGCGAGCCGGTGCAAAGGCGACGGTCTCCGCACGCGTTCGCGCCGATCGGGTGCGCGAGGCGGTGATCAAGGACAACGGCGCGAAGGTAACGCTGCCGTAAGGGGGCCCGGGCTTCCAGCCCGGGCAAGATGCCCGCGCCCCTACGTTACGATCGCCGACATGCGCGACATCCTCGGTCACGCCTTCGATTTCCGCGACGCGCCGCGTCGCGTGGTCTCGCTCGTTCCCTCGCTGACCGAGACACTCTTCGAGCTCGGCGTTGGCGAGAGCGTCGTCGCGATCACGGACTTCTGCATCTTTCCGCCAGGGCTCGCGCTGCCGCGCGTCGGCGGGACGAAGAACCCGCATGTCGACGAGATCCGCGCTCTCGCGCCCGACCTCGTGCACATGAACGTCGAAGAGAACCTGCGGCGTCACGGCGAGGCGATCGAGGCGTTCGCGCCGGTGTTCGTGTCCGAGCCGAAGAGCGTCGAGGACGTCGCCACGCTCATCACGCAGCTCGGCGAGATTCATCACGCCCGCGAGCGCGCCGTGGAGCTCGTCGATACGCTGCGAACGCAGCTCGCGCGAATGCCGCGCGATCCGTTCACCTTCGTCTGTCCGATCTGGAAGAACCCGTGGATGTGGTGCGGCGGCGATACGTACGTCTCGCGGCTCGTCGAATGCGCGGGCGGGCGCAACATCCTCGGCGACCGCACGCGTTATCCGCAACTCGACCTCGAAAGCGTGATCGCGATGGAGCCGGACGTGATCTTCCTGCCCGACGAGCCCTATCTGTTCACTGAAAACGACGCGCGGGCGATCGGCGAACACGCGATCGGTCCGTTTCCCGGCCACTTGTTCACGTGGCACGGCTCACGGACGATTCTGGGGCTTCGTTTTCTGGAGGAGGTGCTCCGGCTCAGGAAGCGCCAACAGGAGTAAGGGGCCACGCAAGGAGGTTGAGCCAGAGCACCATGGCCATTACTTTATGCGGTATCCGCATAAGAGTCAACCTAAACTTCCAATAACTCTTGCGCCCAACCGTGAATAGTTTCCTCCAGCGCTTCGAGCTGCTTGGTGAAGAAGTGGTCCGCGCCGGTGATGATCACGGTTTCGGCGTTGCGCACGTGCGGCACGAGCTTCTCGAGCTTCGCCACGTCGCCGTGCTCGTCCTGCGTACCGTGGATGAACAACATCGGCTTCTCGCAGCTGCGCAGATAGCCGAAGTCGTACTTGTTCACGGGCGTTCCGATGAGAAAGACGGCATCGACGTCGGGCCGCTCGCACGCCGCGCGGCTCGAGACCCACGCGCCGAACGAGAAGCCGCCGACGATCAGCTTCAGCCCGGGATGCTTGCGCTTCATCCACTCGATGGCGGTGTTGACGTCGTCGACCTCACCCTCGCCTTCGTCGTGCTTGCCGCCGCTCGCGCCGACGCCGCGGAAGTTGAAGCGCAGCGTCGCGACGTTTGCGACCTCGAGTCCGCGCGCGGCGCGAAACACGACTTTGTTGTGCAGCGTGCCGCCGCCGAGGGGATGCGGATGACAGACGATCGCGATGCCGGCCGGATCTTGCAACTCGCGATAGAGCGCCTCGAGGCGGCCGATCTTGCTGAACAGATCGATGTGACGCAGCGGCTTCGGATTCACGGCAGCCTCACCAGGATGCGATCGCCTTCGACGCGCAGCTCGTGCGTAACCAAAGCGATCTCCGAATTGCCCGCGCAAAGGCCAGTGGTCACGTCGAAGCCCCACAGATGCCAGGGGCAGGTGATCTCGTTCCCAATCAGGTCTCCTTCGGCAAGCGGTCCCCCGCGATGCGGGCAGGTGTTGTCGGTGGCGTAAAAGCCCGACACGGTGTGGTAGAGCGCGATCGTTTTTTCCCCGACGCTCACGGTTTTCGCGCGTCCGACCGGCACTTCACCCGTCGAAGCGATCTCGATGAAATCGGACATGCGCGGGCGCGAAGAGTAGCACGTCGGTGACTCTGTCATCCTGAGCCGCGTAGACGGCGAAGGAACCCCTGCGATGAACGCGTAATGTGGCTTCGGCGGGGGGTCCTTCGCCGTCTACGCGGCTTCAGGATGACAGGCGTTACGACAGCCAAACCGGCCGCGGAATGCCACTGCGTCCCACCTCCGCTTCACCGTCCCACACGCCCGGAATCGGCGTCGCGCACTCGGGACATTTTCCGTCGAGGAGGCGATAAGAAGTCACGCGGAATCCCGTCCGCCCGACGACCAGCGCGTTGCAATTCGGGCAGTGCGTGCCTTCCTTGTCGCCGAACGCGCCAGGGATGTTCCCCGGATAGATGTAGCGCAGGCCCGCGCGCTTGCCGATCTCGTACGCGCGCAGCAGATGGCTCGCTGTCGTGGCCGGATTGTGCATCTTGTAATCCTCGTGGTACGCGGTGATGTGCCACGGGATGTCGCGGTCGACACCGGCGAGGAACTCGGCAATGCCGGTGAGCTCTTCGTCGGAGTCGTTGAAGCCGGGAATGACCAGCGTCACGATCTCGACCCAGATCCCACGTTTCTTGAGACCCTGAATCGTCTCGAGCACCGGCTGCAGCGTGCCGCCGAGATCGCGGTAGTGGCGGTCGTGAAATCCCTTGAGATCGACCTTGTAGAGCGTCACGTACGGCGAGATGTAGTCGAGCACCTCGGGCGTCCCGTTGCCGTTCGACACGTACGAGCAAACGAGCCCCGCGGCCTTCGCCTCGCGAAACACTTCGACCGCCCATTCCGAGGTGATGAGCGGCTCGTTGTACGTCGACGTGATCACCTTCGCGCCGTGCTTCTTCGCGAGCCGCACCAGATCGGCAGGCTCGACGTCCTGCGGCGGCGCGATGGCCATCGGATCGCGTAGCGCCTGCGAAGTGACCCAGTTCTGACAGTACCCGCAGTGGTAGTCGCAACCGAGCATTCCGAACGACAGCGCGAGCGCACCGGGATACGCGTGGAAGAACGGCTTCTTCTCGATCGGATCGACCTGCAGCGCCGCGACGTAGCCGCGCGGCACTCTCAAGACGCCGCCTTCGTTGTAGCGGACTTTGCAGATGCCTTTCAGTCCGTCGAGGATCTTGCAGCGATGGCCGCACGAGAAGCAGCGCACCGCGTTCTTTTCCAGTTTCTCGTAGAGCTCGCCCTCAGTCGTTCTCTTCTCGAGAACGTCCGCCAGCGTCGTCTGAGACTGCATCGTCGGCATGTCGCGGAAAACAGGTGCGGTAACAGACATATGCCAGAACCGCTCCCGCCACGCCGTCGATGAAGTAGTGCCACCCCGTGATCATCGACCCGAGGAAGATCGCCACGGCGAAGATCCCGAAGAGCACTTCGCCCGAGGTCCAGAGGCGGCGCATCCAGAGAAAGACGAACGTCTGAAACGCGACGTGGAGACTCGGAAACGCGCCGATGCCGAAGACGATCGTGATTCCCTCCGCCGGCTGTCCACTCGCCGCGCGAAGCACGTTCGTATAGTTGCGCATGAGCAACGCCTGGAAGGACTGCGTGATGCGCAGCGTATCGCCGTGCGGCATCCAGATGTCCTTGAACGCGTAGGCGGGTCCGAGGGAGGGAACGAGCATGTACAGCCAGGCGCCGACGATCCAGAGCGCGGCGTAGCCGTTCGCAAACGCGACGCGGATTCGCTGCCGCGGCTCGGAGAGAAAGTATGCGGAGGCGATGACCGTGCTCGCGAAGAAGATGTTCGCGTAGAGCCAGTCGATCACGCGAAGGAACGCGCCATGGCCGAACATATCCAGGAACAACACAGTCGGAGACACGCCGAGGAAGAGCGTCTGATCGAGGTTCCATAGCGCCTGGTCGAAGAGAGTCGGGTGATAGATCGGTACGACGAGCTTGATCCAGCCATAGGTGAAGACGACCAGCGCCGCTCCGACGACCAGGCGGAGCGTGTCTAGGAGCCAGCGCGCGCTGATGATGATGCGAAAGTACGTGCGGTCGCGCCGCACCAACGCGACGACCGAGCGGACGATCACGCCGAGGGCCGCCTGCACGGCCATCGAGATCACGAGACCGGCGATGATTTTCAGAGGGCCGCCGAGCAGCGGAAGGCTCTCGTGCGCGAACAACGCGATCGCGGCGAGGTTCACCACGACGAAGATCTCGAAGAAGAAGGGGCGCTTCACGCGGCGTCGATCATAGACGGACTTTGAACGATGAGAGATGAGAGATGAGCGATGAACGATGAACCGGGAGGCGGGTTCATCGCTCATCGCTCATCGTTCATCGCTAGACTCTCCCCATGTTCATCGACCGCGCCATCGCCGACTCCGTCGCTACGATCACCCTCAATCGCCCCGACAAGCTCAATGCGTTCACCGGAACCATGCGCGAAGACTTGCTCGTCGCATTGCGCGCGTGCGAGGAGGACGGGGACGTGCGTGTGATCGTCATCACCGGCGCGGGGCGCGCGTTCTGCGCGGGCGGCGACGTCGAGTTCATGAGCGGGTTGCAGAAGAGCGGCGACGTCGGCTCATTCCGTAAGCTGCTCGACGCGGGACGCGACGTGATCCTGCAGATCGCGACGATGCCCAAGCCGGTGATCGCCGCGGTGAACGGAATCGCCGCCGGCGCGGGATGCAACCTCGCCCTCGCGTGCGACTACCGCATCGCCTCGGAACAGGCGAAGCTGAGCGAGTCGTTCGTCCGCATCGGTCTTCATCCGGACTGGGGCGGGACATGGCTCCTGCCGCGACTCGTGGGCCGCAGCCGCGCGCTGGAGATTCTGATATCCGGACGAACGGTCGACGCCGCGGAGGCGCTGGCGATCGGCATGGTCGATCGCGTCGTCGCCGATCTCGGCGCGGAAACGGAGAAGCTCGCGCGGACGCTGGCCGCCGCGCCGCCGCTCGCCCTCGCGGGAATCAAGCGCGCTGTGTTGGCCGCTGAATCGAATGATCTGCGCGCGCAACTGGACCTCGAGGCCGAGCACCAGTTGACGTGCTTTCAGTCGAAGGACGGTGCCGAGGGACTGGCGGCGTTTTTCGAGAAGAGGGCGGCGGTGTTCCAAGGTGACTAGCCCCCGGCTTCAGCCGGGGGAACTGGGAGCGATGTTGGATTCAGAGCCCGCGTAGCGGGCGAAAGATTCTGTCGTCCGCTACGCGGACTCTCATCGGGTCCCGCGCCGAATCCCCCCGGCTGAAGCCGGGGGCTATTTCCACATCAATCCAACAACCAGTACTGCTTGCCGCGGCCCACGCTCTCTTTCATCACAGTGCCGTCGACCGGGCAGTGGAAGGTCGCGTTGCGCGGCGCGTTCAGAACGCGCAGCATCGCCGCATCCTTCGGGCAGACGTAGAAGCTCGGCCCCGCAACCATCGGCGCCTTCCGCTGCGGCGGCTGCACGATCTCCGCCGATTCTCCGACGCCGCCCGTGTCGGCGAGCTTCGTCGTGTCGATCTCGATCGCCGGCGTCGCAAACAACAGGAACACGAGTGCAAGTGCGTTCATGCACGCCTCCTTGTTCTATGTACGCTTGATGATGACGATGGTCTCGTCGTCCTTCTGCGGCTCTTCGTCGACGAACGCATCGACGGCGTCGGCGATCTGATCGCGGATCAGGCTCGCGCTGCATCCGAGGTGCTGGTCGAGGAGGGCTTCGAGGCGCTCGTTGCCGAACTCCTCGCCGTCCGCGTCTTCCGCCTCGGTGATGCCGTCGCTGTAGAGAATCGTGCTCGAGCCGGCGGGGAACGCCCGCGTCTGCGCGAGATAACGCGAATTCGCGAGGATGCCGATCGGCAGCCCCTGCGACTTGAGCGTGTCGATCTGGCCGTTCACGATCAGATAGCCGGGATTGTGGCCCGCGTTCACGTACGAGATGGTCTCGTTCTCCGGATCGATCGCCACCATGATCATGGTGATGAACTTGTTCTCGGCCGACCAGCTGTGGATGTGGCGATTGAGCTCCGTCGCAACCTCCCCGATCTCGCGTCCTTCCGCGAAGAGAAGCTGCACGACGGCGTGAAGCGCCGACACGAGCAGCGCGGCGGGCATGGACTTGCCGGCGACGTCGGCAACGAGCGTGGTGATGACGCCGTCGCGCACGAAGAACGCGTGGTAGTCGCCGCCGACCTGGCGCGCGGGACGCGAGAGGGCGGCGATCTCGATGCCGTCGAGTTGAGGAATGCTCTTCGGAAGAATGTCGCGCTGAATCGTCGCGGCCAGCTCGAGGTCCCGCTCCATGGCCTGCTTCTCGAGCGCCTCGCGGTGCAGGCGCGCGTTCTCCAGTGCGATCGCGACCTGGTTCGCGAAGAGCGAGAGGAGGCGCAGCTCGTTGGCCTCGAACGGCGCGATGCCGCCGTCGCGCGTCTCGCGATCGGCCGCGGCGAGGACGCCGATGACCGCGTCGTTGCTCCCCTTGATCGGCACGGCCACGTAGGCCATGCAGTCGGGGAACAGACAGTCGCTGTCGCCTTCGAACGCCAGCGGCTTCCCTTCGCGGATCAGTTCCTGGCTCAGCTCGAGCTCGAGGAAGCCCTCGCGCACTTCGCCGAAGGAGCGATAGAGGCTGAACTGGGTGTCGTCGCGAAGGAAGAGCGCCGCGCGGCGCGCGTTCGTGAGCGAGATCATGCGGAACAGGATCGCGTCCGCGAGCTCGTCGACGTTGAGGGTCGAGGCGATGGAGAGGCCGATGTCGTACAGCGACTCGAGCTCCCACAACCGATACTTCAGCTGAAAGTCGCCCTCGCGCGTCTCCTGCATGAGGCGCTGGTTGGTGATGAGCGTGGAGAGGAATGTCGCGCCCGCGCGCACGAACGCCACGTCGTCGTCGAGCGCATCGTCGTCGAGCAGGTCGTCGATGCCGGCCGCGGCGAGCGCGAGCAGACCGTAAGCCTCGCGATGCGACTGCAGCTGCACGACCACCGCGGGCGATGGCATCACGGCATCCTCGGGACGGATGTCGATGGCCAGGATCTCCGGTGCGATGCACTGATGCGATTTCGCCGCGAGCCGCAGCTCGCTGCCGCGCGCGTCACGGAGATAGAGCGCGCCGGAATCGAAGCGGGTGTGACGCGCGAACGCGTCGAGGATCAACGGCCCCTGCGCCGCGAACGGCGTCCGCTCCAGTTGCTGAAGCTCGTGCACGAACGCGGCGAAGCGGTGAACGGGGGGCATGGCAGGAGGATATCAGTGCTGGGTGCTGGGTGCTGAGTGCTGGGAGGGCGGGACTCAGCACCCAGCACTCAGCACTTCATGACAAGCCCATCTCCTGGATCGCGGACTCTTCGTCGTTGTAGATCGCGGCGTAATTCGCGAGGCCCATGATCTGGAAGGTCTTGTGGATGACGGGGGTGAGGCAGCAGAACCCGATCTTGCCGTCCTTTTCGATCATCTTCTCGATGATCTCGATGAGGATGCTGATGCCGATGGAGTTGACGATCTTCGTCTCGCGGAGGTTGAGGAGCAGCGCGCGCACGTCGCCGTCCATCAGCTCGTACGCACGGTTGGCGATCTCCTCGCCGCCGACATTGTTGATGTAGCCCTTCGTGTAGAGGATGGCCCCGTTCGCGCCGCGGCGGTCGACGGCGACTCTGAGTTCGTCTGTCATGACCTCTTCCCGTATTTCACCATGTGGATCGTCGTGCCGTCCGGCCTGGTCGAGATCCCGACCTCGTCCATGTGTGCTTCGATGATCTGAAGACCCCATCCGCGCTTGTGGGCGGCGCCGAGCTTCGAGCGGCGAGTGCGCGCCTCGGTGACATCGAAACCCTTGCCGCGGTCGGTGATCCAGATGTCGATGCGCGAGTTGCCCTCGCCCACTGAGGTGCCGGCGATTCTTACATAGATGCGTTTGTCGGCGCTACCGGAATGCTCGCGCGCATTGATGCAGGCTTCGATGATCGCGTGCGCCATCTCGTCGATG
This sequence comes from Thermoanaerobaculia bacterium, assembly GCA_035999335.1. Lineage (GTDB taxonomy): Bacteria > Acidobacteriota > Thermoanaerobaculia > Gp7-AA8 > Gp7-AA8 > QHVT01. Next base: position 9,351 of record DASYGV010000074.1, read on the forward strand.
GCCTCGGACGACATGCCGAGCTCCCGGGCGAGGTTACCTGCCGCTCGCGCGGCCGCAATCTCGATGTCCGGGACCATCGGGAGCGTCAGCTCCATCTGCCGGTCGGCCGTCGCAGTCATGAGGGAGTTCTCTGAGTATGGACGATTAAAAGCCGAGGAACAGGGCGGCGGCGGTCTTGACCCACTGAGGGATCCCGCCGAGCTGATCGAGCGCGAGCAACGCAACGGTGTTCAGCGCCAGCATGCTGGGCAGGATGTAGCTGGCCGAGAGAACGGATTCGAGTCTGGTGGTGCGGCTCTGTGCGTTGTTCATGGTTGCCCCCCGATGTCTTCGGGGCCAGCCTTGAGCAACGCGACTGCCACTCTGTTCCGACCAGCTCGAAACCTCCTAAGTTGATGACGGGGCGTAGTTTACACGAACACGCCAACTTCCAAAGCACTTCTGACAACTGTAGAACTTTTCCCCGCAGCCTCAAAGTCTCAGAGTCTCAACGTCTCAAAGACAGTGAAATCAATGACTTGCTAGTGTATATCCCAATTCTCCACATCGGGGGATAAATTACCCAACGCTTGCCGCCGGTTGTACAGCGTCTTGCGATCGACGCCGAGAATCCTGGCCGCTTTCGATACATTTCCCTTCGTGAATGCCAGCACCCGGGCAATGTAGCGGGCCTCGAGCTCGTCGAGTGTGGGCATGTCACCCGACAAGGCACTCGCCGTTGAGCCGCCGCTCGCCTCTTCGGGGAGGAGCAGGTCGCCCGGATCGATCACCGGGTCGGTCGTGAGCGCGAGCGCGCCTTCGATCAGGTTCTCCAGCTCGCGCACGTTACCCGGGAAGGGATAGCGCATGATTTTCTGGAGTGCCTCCTGGGTGATGCGGACGTCCCGCAGTCCTTCACGCTTACCGTATTTGTCGAGGAAGAAGCGGACGAGCTTGGGGATGTCGTCCTTCCGGTCGCGCAGCGGCGGAAGAACGATCTCGACGACCTTGAGCCGGTAGTAGAGATCCTGCCGGAACTCGGTTTTCTCGATCATCTCCTCGAGGTTGCGATGCGTCGCCGACAAAATGCGCACGTCGACCGGGATGCGCCGCCGTCCGCCGAGCTTCTCGATCTCGCGCTCCTGGAGCACGCGCAGGAGCTTGGCCTGCAGCGTCAGCGGGATGTCGCCGATCTCGTCGAGGAAGATCGTTCCGCCTTTCGCGAGCTCGAACTTGCCGGGACGAGCCTCGACTCCGGTCGCCACACCGCGCTCGATGCCGAACAGCTCGGACTCGAGGAGCGTCTCGGGAAGCGCCGCGCAGTTGATGGCGACGAACGGTCCGTCCCTCCGCGGCGAGTTGCCGTGGATGAGGCGCGCGACCATCTCCTTGCCCGTGCCCGACTCGCCGCGGATGATGACGCTCGCCTGCGAGTCCGCCACGCGCGCGACGAGGTCGATCACGCGCTGCATCTTCGCCGAGTCGCCGACCATCAGGCGATCGGAGTAATCGCGCAGCATGCGCTGCTTGAGCGCGCGGTTCTCGTCCTCGAGCGTCTCGCGCACGAGGTCGAGCTTGTGGAACCGCCGTGTGTTCTCGATCGCCGCGCCACCGATGGATCCGATGGACTCGAGGAAGCGGAGGTCGTCTTCGACGAAAGCGCCCGCCTTCGCTGCGCCGCGCACTTCCTTGCCGCCGACGCCGATCACGCCGAGAATGACGTCACCGGAGATCATCGGCGCGATGAGGAGGTCGCTGCCGGGGTTGCCGAGGAACTTCGAGACGGTGACCATCATCGGCTCGCGCGTGGCGAGGACCTGCTTGATCGGCGGCTCGATGAGCATCAGCTCCGGTGCCACAACCTCCAGCCCGAAGGTGAAATGCGTCTGGATGTTCAGTTTTTCGTCGAGCGAGAAGACGAATCCGGTCGTCGCGTCGAGGACCGCAACGGCGCGGTGCATCAGTTCCTCGAGCAGATCGTCCTCGGGACGCAGCGTGTTCAGCGCGCGGCCGACGTCGTAGAGCGCCTCGAGTTGGAGGAGCTTGCGGCGGAGCTCGAATTGGCTGGCAGTGGGCATCGTACGGAGTGCGGAGGCAGCGCCTCCGCTTTCCTATTCGCGTGATTCCAAAGCGGAGGCGCTTGCCTCCGCACTCCAAGTTACTTTCCGAGGGCTTTTCGACATTCCCCCAGCAGAAAATCCCCGTTCCAGGTGGCATAGAACGCCGGGTCGAGCGCGTAGATTCTGATCAGGAGCGCATGAGCCTCGTCGAAGCGGCCGGTTTTCATCAGCGTCCGGGCGAGAAAGTAGGTCGCGCGGATGGTCTGCGGGTCCTGCGCTTCGCGCTCCGTGATCGCCCGGAACGCGCGCTCGGCCTCGGCGAAGTTGCGACGCTGGTAGGCACAGAGGGCGCGCTCGTAGTCGCTCGCGCCGCCGCAGGTCGTCGGAGGCGCGGCGAGCGCGGTCTGGGCGACTAGTGCGAGAATCACCGCGAGTTTCACGCCCTCATTATGCGCTTAGGCATCCTCGGCGGCGGTAGGGCCGCATGGGCATTCGGTTCCGCGTGGAAGCGGATCGGCTGGCCGCTGTCGGGCGTCTGGCTGCGCGACGAGTCGCACAGTCACATCGCCGAGCTGCTCGAGACCTCGCGCCAGGACCTCGCCGATCTCGCCGCGGAATCCGAGCTGCTGCTCATCGCCGTCAGCGACCGCGCGATCCCGAGTTGCGCCGACGCCATTCCGGAGACCGAGGCGCTCGTGTTCCACGCGAGCGGCGCCTTGCTCTCCCTGCGCGGCGGATTCTCGTTGCACCCGCTCAAGTCGCTGCCGCCGGTCGGACAGCCGAGCGATCTCGACGGGACGCTGCTCGTTTTCGAGGGAGAGCACAAGCGCACGGCGAAGCTCATCGCCGCCGCGGTCGGCGCGCGTTTCGCGGAGCTGGCGCCGGAGCAGAAGTCGCTGTATCACGCCGCCGCGGTGTTCGGATCGAACTACGTCGCGGCTTCGCTCGACATCGCGCAGCGGCTGATGGAGCGCGTCGGCCTCGCGGACGTCCGCGAAGACCTCGTCGCGCTCGCGCTCTCCGCGATCGAAAACTGGCGCAACCACACGGACGCGAAACGTTTCACCGGTCCGGCCGTGCGCGGCGACGAAGCGGTGCTGCGCGAACACTTGAAAGCGCTCCGCGACGACCCGCAACTCGCGGAGATCTACGAGCTTCTGGCGCGCGAGCTCTCCGGTTCACTTGTTGCTAGGCAAAAGTAGCGGGTGCTAGCATCGTTTCTCTCGACAACGGTGCGACTGCGATGGTCTTCTTCAATTACGCGACGATGCAGATGGCCGCGAAGATCGTTTATTACGGTCCGGGCCTCTGTGGGAAGACCACCAATCTGCACCACATCTACACCAAGACCTCGCCTGGCAGCCGCGGCGAGATGGTGAGCCTCGAGACGGAGACGGACCGCACGCTCTTCTTCGATCTGCTGCCGATCGACGTCGGTGTGATCGGCGGCTTCAAGACACGCCTCCAGCTCTACACCGTCCCCGGCCAGGTCTTCTACAACACCACGCGCAAGCTCGTGCTGAAGGGAGTCGACGGGATCGTGTTCGTCGCCGACTCGCAGATGGCCATCCTCGACGCGAACATCGAGAGCCTCAAGAACCTGCGCGAAAACCTGCTGGAGATCGGCGTCGATCTGGACGATCTGCCGCTCGTGCTTCAGCTGAACAAGCGCGACCTGCCGAACATCGCACCGGTCGAAATGATGCTCGACGCGCTCGATGGCGATCGGAGGCTCGAACACGTCGAAGCCGTCGCCTCCTCGGGCGGCGGCGTGTTCGAAACGCTGAAGCTGATCTCGAAGCTCACCCTCCGCACGCTCCGCCGCCGCATGACCAGCGACGAGCCGCTCCGTCCGACGCCGCCCGCGCGCGCCGCACAGTTCAAGATCCGCGACGACAGCGCCCGCACCCAGGCCGGCACGGTTGCGGTGCCGGTGATCGAGGAAGTGGACATCGTCGACACGCCCATCGAAGAACCGGTCGCGGAGAGCGCGCCTGCCGTCGAAGCGACGATCGCCGCCGCGGACATCGACCGCCACATCCTCTCCTCCGCTCCCATCCCCGAGGCACCGGCACCGGAAGTCGTCGAGTCGTCCAGAAGTCCAGTCGTCGAGGAGCCAGAGTCCGAGGTGAAACCCGCTCTCGAAGACTCGACGACTCGTCGACTCGAAGACTCCGCTCCGGAAATCGAGTTCCCCCAGACGGAAAAACCGCAGCCGGCGGAGGAGCCCGAGGTCAAGACCGTGAAGGTGCGGACGTCGGTGGACGTGATGGCGGAGCTCGAAGCCCTCCGCAAACGCGCGACGCAGACGAACGTCAAAGTCCCGAAGCGCGACATCCTCGCCGATCTCGAAAGCCTCCGTCCCAAACGCGACCTCCACCGCACCCTCCACGTCCAGGTCCCGCAGGACGTCCTCCCGCGCGCGCGAACCGTTCGGGTTACACTATCGTTCGAGGACAGCGAAGCCGGCGTGGTCGAGACCCGGGACCAGCAACTGGAACTGGGCGACACCACCGACGTTCAAAGCCTCTCGGTCAACCTGAAAATCGATCTCTCATAGGCCGCCGCGGCCAGGGAAGCGAGGGGGTGCGCGATGCGCAACACATTCTTGTTGTCAGTTGTGGCTCTCTATTCCGTCGCATGCGCGACCTCGACGCCCGCGCCGGTGACCGCACCCGAGGGACGGGCTGAAGCCCGTCCTACGATCACCGCGCAACTCGACGCGGATCAATTCCGCACCGAGCTCGAAGCCGCCTACACCCACATCCTCTCCCGCACCGATCCCGAGACACCGCCCATCGACGCGCCGGTCGTCGACATCGAAGCCGCGGCCTCCATCCCCATCCCCGAGCATCGCACCATCAACTCCGCCGTCCGCCTCTTCAGCGTGGACATGAAGGACAGCATCCAGACCTCGCTGCTCCGCTCGGCGAAGTACAAGAACCTCATCGACAAAACGCTCGCGGACCACAAGTTGCCGAAAGGCCTCGCGTACCTGCCGGTGATCGAGAGCGCGTACATGCCGACGCTCACTTCGCGCGCCGGCGCGTACGGCATCTGGCAGTTCATGCCCGACACCGCGCGCGAGTACGGGCTGCGCGTTGACTGGTGGGTGGACGAGCGCGCGGACCCGGAGCGCTCCACGCGCGCCGCAGCCGCGTATCTCGAGGACCTCCACCGTATGTTCGACGACTGGGCGCTCGCGCTCGCGGCGTACAACTGCGGCCCGGGCCGCGTGCGCCGCACGCTGAACGAAGCAGGAGCGTCGACTTTCTGGGAGCTGCTCGAGCAGGGGTATCTGCCGAAGGAAACCCGCGGCTACGTGCCGACGTTCTACGCGACGCTGCTCATCGCCAGCGACCCGGAGACGTACGGCTTCGTCCTGAGCGGAGCCGAAGGATCGTCCGACGACGCGGCGCGCGTGGATATCCGCGGCCCGGTATCGCTCGCCTACATCGCCGAGGCCATCGGCGCGGATGAGGATCTGCTGAAGGAGATGAATCCCTCGCTGCGGCGCGGCGTCGTACCCCCGGGACGCGTGGCGGTGCGCGTCCCGTCGAAGCACGCGGAGACGCTCGTCGAGCGCGCGGACTCGCTGCGGGAGGAAGACGCGTACGTGAAGTACTGCCGGTTCACGCTTCGCGACGGCGACACCGTCAAGAAGCTCGCGCGGAGGATCGGCGCGAAGCCGGAGACGATCCTGGCGATGAACAACCTCGACGCGAACGATCGCGTCTCCGCCGGCAAGTCGATCTACCTCCCCGTCCGCGCCCGCGAGCTCAGCGCACTGCTGTCGCGCAGCGAATCGTTCTACGCCGTGAAAAAAGGCGACACGCTCTACTCGATCGCGAAGAAGAACGACCTCACGGTCGACGAGCTCCGCGACCTAAACGACCTCGGACGCAAGGCAAAGCTGCGCGTGGGCCAGAAACTGCGCGTGACCGCACCCCGCACGCTCACGGCCGGTGGCATGTAAACGTTACCCGTTACCCGTTACCCGTGCCGCTTCGCCAGGGCCAAACTGCACGGGCAACGGGCAACGGGGCACGGGCAACCCTTTCTTGAAATTGCCCGTCCCCACTGCTAGTTTCGCCGTCCCATGGCCGACAGCAGTGACTACAAGAAGACCCTCAACCTGCCGCAAACGACGTTCGCGATGAAGGCGAACCTGCCGCAGAACGAGCCGAAACGGCTCGAGCAGTGGCGGGGAATGAACCTCTACCAGCGCATCCGCGAAAAATCCGCCGGCCGTCCGAAGTTCGTGCTCCACGACGGCCCGCCGTACGCGAACGGCCGGATTCACATCGGCCACGCGCTCAACAAGACGCTGAAAGACATCGTCGTCAAGTCGCGCACGATGCTCGGCTTCGACTCTCCATACATTCCGGGTTGGGATTGTCACGGCCTTCCCATCGAGCATGCCGTCGGGAAAGAGCTCGGCTCGAAACGCGCGGAGATGTCGTCCGCGGAGATCCGCCGCGCGTGCCGCACGTTCGCCGCCAAGTACGTCGACGTCCAGCGCGAAGACTTCATCCGCCTCGGCGTCTTCGGCGACTGGGACCATCCGTACACGACCATGTCTTTCGACTACGAGGCCGACATCGCCGACGCGCTGGGCCGCTTCTTCCAGACCGGCGCGGTCTACAAGGGACTCAAGCCCGTGCATTGGTGCACGTACGACCAGTCCGCGCTGGCGGAGGCGGAGGTCGAATATCGCGAGCACACTTCGCCGTCCGTGTACGTGCGCTTCCGGATGAAAGACGAAGCGGTGCAGGAGCTCGACCTCCCGATCGAGAAGCCGCTCTTCGCCGTCATCTGGACCACCACGCCGTGGACGTTGCCGGCAAACCTCGCGATCGCGGTGAAGCCCGACTTCGAATACACGATCGTCGAGCAGAACGGCGAGAACTACATCCTCGCGACGGAGCTCGTCGAGTCGGTAACGAAGAAGTTCGGCTGGACCGACTACAAGGCGGGCAAGGTCTACAAAGGCTCCGCGTTCGAGCACCTCAAATATCAACATCCCTTCATCGATCGCGAAGGACTCTTCGTCCTCGCCGACTACGTCACGCTCGACGCGGGCACGGGACTGGTGCACACCGCGCCTGGCCACGGCACCGACGACTTCGCGACCGGCAAGCGCTACGACCTCGACATCTACACGCCCGTGAATCATCGCGGCGAGTTCACGCCCGACGTCCCGTTCTGGGCCGGCCTGCACGTGTTCAAAGCGAACCCGTTGATCGTCGAGCACCTGCGCCAGATCGGCGCGTTGGTGCACAGCGAGCAGATCACACACTCCTATCCGCACTGCTGGCGCTGCAAGAATCCGGTCATCTTCCGAGGCACGGAGCAGTGGTTCGTATCGATGGAGGAGACCGGCCTTCGCAAACGCGCGCTCGAAGAGATCGACAAAGTGAAGTGGTTTCC